>NZ_CADFEM010000005.1:0-561870 GCF_902833245.1 Burkholderia sp. BCC0398 | reverse complement strand
TGACGTTCGAGAAGAACTGGGCCGCCGCTCAGCAAGGGCAAGCGGCCTGATTGCCTCGGTTATGGGATTCGTGAAACAGGGGCAAGGTCAGAGATACGTCGCATAGACGTTTGCACCATGGCCAGAAGTTTCTTTGACCTTTACCGACTCGACCGCAGGATGCGCCTCGAGCAACTGGATTGCACCCTGCAGTAGAGCGTTCATGGCGACCTCAGTCTTAACCGTGCGACAAGGGCTTCGAGCCGAACGCGGCGGCGGGCCGACTCATCAACCCGTCGAGCACCTCGCCGCTCTTCGCGCCATTCCGCAACTCGCCGTCTATCGGCCGGCCGATCCAGTCGAAACGGCGGAGTGCTGGGAACTGATTCTCGAACAGCCGCGCAGGGCCGCACTCCTCGCATTGTCACGCCAGCCGGTCCCGCTCCTGCGCAACGAGCCTGGAAACGAAAACAAGTCGGCGCGGGGCGCCTATATTTTGCGGGAGGCCGATGGCGGGCCGCGCCAACTCACGCTGATCGCGACAGGCTCGGAGGTCGACCTCGCCGTCCAGGCACGCGACATCCTGCAACAGGAAGGCGTGCCGACGGCCGTCGTATCGATGCCGTGCCGCCTGCTCTTCGAGGAGCAGCCGCGCGATTACCGGCGGGCCGTGCTGGGCGTTTCTCCCGCGAGGGTCGCGGTCGAGGCGGCGGTCGAACTGGGATGGGAACGGTACATCGGACCGGAAGGCCGGTTCGTCGGCATGCACAGCTTCGGCGAGTCCGGGAAAATCAAGGACGTGTACGACAAGTTTGGCATCACGGTAGATGCGGTGGTTCGCGCGGCGCATCAGGTGTTATCCGAAGTGTGACATTGCTGCAATCCGCCTCGGATGCGATGACCTTGCAGGACTCGTGGATGTGCTTTGAGAAGTGGGCGGCCTCGATTTTCGGTGGATTCGCGCGTAGCGTTAGAATAGCGCCCCTTCTCATGGGAGACGACAATGTCCTGGTTCGTTTATGAAGTGCCCGAATACCACGAAGACGCCGCGCGCATCGAACCTTTCAGCGAGCTGCGTAGCCGTGTGCTGAAAGCCGGCGGCCCGGCCATGGCAGACGACCTGGAAAGCGTTCGCGAAAACGCCGCGGCGACGGCGGACACGCAGGAGCGCCCGCTGCGTACCCCGGAAAATCCGCAGGTCTTTCCGATTCCTTACGCCGACTCGATGATCCTGGTCGGGTTCATCTTCGATCTGAAGCGCGAATTCCGCCAACTGGTCGTGTCGCCCGTGGAAATGCCCTGGCTGAAAGACGCGTAAAGCGTTGCGCCGGCGGGGTGTCGTACCCGGTGATCTGTTTCGGCATTCGCGCTTTCATCACGAGCCGGCCCACCGCTGGATCCGCGACGCGACGAGCGACCTCATCACAGGGCCGATGCATCACCAGCCGTTGCCGAATACGAAGCGCCGGCGTTCGACGGCAGCGCGATAGCCCGCGCGGTCGCTAATCGCTAGCGCGGCCGGTCACGCAGCAGCAGGCGCGACCCGACCTCCACGATCGACGTAATCGCCGGCAGCAGTTCCTGACCGAGCGACGTCAGCTCGTACTCCACGGACGGCGGCGACGTCGGCAACACGCTGCGCCGGATCACGCCCCGCTCCTCCAGATCACGCAGCCTGCCGGTCAGCACCTTCGCGGTGATGGTCGGGTTGTCGCGCCGCAACTCCGAAAACCGACGCGGGCCATTGCTCAGGCACCAGATCAGTTCGGGCGTCCACAGACCGCCGATCAACGCCATGCATTTCGACATCGGGCAGCCGGGAAGCGGCTCCACCTTCTTTCGCATTCTCAAACCCATCGTCGCACCGTGAATGGTTTCCATTTGGTTACTTGAAAATGATGGTAACCGATGGATAGGTGGTTTCCAATGGAAACCTTCATCCCTACACTTGGAGCCTCACCTATCGATACACGGAGAGCATGAACATGTATGCAATAACGGGAGCATCCGGGCAGCTCGGGCGCCTTGTGATCGACGCATTGCTTGAAACCGTGCCGGCCAACCGGATTATCGCGGCGGTCAGGAATCCGGCGAAGGCGCGCGACCTTGAAGCGCGCGGCGTGGTGGTGCGCGAGGCCGACTACAAGCGGCCTGAAACGCTCGCCACCGCGTTCCTCGGTGTCGACAAACTCCTGCTGATCTCGTCGACCGAAGTCGCCGGCCGCCTGCCATTGCACCGCGCGGTGATCGACGCGGCCCGGCGCGCTGAAGTCTCGTTGCTCGCCTATACGAGCATGCTGCACGCCGACACGTCGCCCGTCCGACTCGCGATCGAGCACCGGCAGACGGAACAAGTCATCGCGGCCTCCGGCCTCCCCACCGTCATCCTGCGCAATGGCTGGTACACCGAGAACCATTTGATGACCCTTCCCGCTGCGCTCGAGCATGGCGCGTTCATCGGGGCCGCGAAAGACGGGCGCTTCTCTGCCGCCGCGCGGAAGGACTATGCGGCGGCCGCGGCCGCGGTATTGACGACGGACGGCCACGCAGGAAAAACCTATGAACTGGCGGCAGACGATGCGTACACGCTGGCGCAGCTAGCCGCGGAGGTCTCGCGGCAGTCCGGCAAGACCGTCGTCTACAACGATCTCGCCGAGGACGCTTATGCCGACGTGCTGACGAGCGCCGGGTTGCCGCCCGAGTTTGCCAGCGTCCTCGCGGATGCCGACGTGGCCGCGTCGCGCGGTGCGCTGTTCGACGACGGCGGCGTCCTCGCGCGACTGATCGGTCGGCCCACGACGCCGTTGGCGAGCGTCGTCGCGACCGCGTTGCGCGATTAGGGCGAACAAGTCCCGATGAAGCATCAGCCAGCGCCGCTGCAGCGTGCGGGTTCGGCTGATGCTGCCGGGGCGCGCGCCCGGCACGTGCTTCGGTGACAACGCTCGCCACCCGATGGCGGGCACGTGGCTCACAGTCGGTAAGTTCGCAGCGCATTGTGGACGAACAGCGCCTCGCGCTCATCGTCGCGGGCGCCCGCGACGATCGCCGCATAAGCGTGCCAGAGCGCCTGATAGCCGGCATGGAGCCGATCGACCGGGAAGTTCGACGCGAACATGCAGCGCGCCGCGCCGAACGCGTCGATCGCCTCCAGCACGTACGGGCGGAAACTTTCGACCGTCCAGCGATGGTCGAACATCGCGAGCCCGGACAGCTTCATCGTCACGTTCGCCCGCCGCGCGAGCCCGCGCAATCCGTCGCGCCACTCGCGCCAGCCGTGCACGCTGGTCCGGTCGACGAACATGCCCGTGTGATTGACGATCACGGACGTGTCGGGATGCGCATCGAGGACGGCGAGCGCGGCGCCGACCTGGGCCGGGTACAACTGCAGGTCGAACGACAAACCGAACTCGCTCAGCATCCCGAAGTTCTCTCGCCAGCGCGGTTCGGCCAGATACTCCACGTCGACGTAGTTGTACCAGGGGTCCGGATGCCGGTTCAACACCTGCCGGATACCGCGCACGTTCGGATGCGCCGCCGCGCCGGCGAGCCGGATGCGTGCGTCCGGCGCGAACAGGTCGACGCCCGCGACGATGCCGTCCGGCATCCCGCCGCTCGCCGGCGCATCGGCCAGCGCCTGCAGCCAGTCGACTTCGCTCGGCGTCGTCCACGCATCGTGGATCGCCTCGACATGCACGACCTTCAGCACGTCGATATCCGCGCCGGCGTCCGCGCGCAGGTCCGCGGGCAGGTAGCGGCGCGGCAAGTCCGCCACCGCGCCCGAGAACGCCGGCTGAGCGCGATCGAGCCAGCTGTAGCTCAACGCGTCGGCGTCCCAGAAATGGACATGGGGATCGACAACCTGCATGTGGGCTCCGTGAGTTCATGCGACACGATGATCCGCTGCAATGGTTCGGCACACGTCGAGCGCTGCCGATCCGTTGAACGGGCCGGCGTCATTCCAGATGAAACATCGGCTCCAGCGATTTCTCGACCGGACGTCCGTCCGGCCCGGTCGCCATCAGGTCGGCCATGTACGCCCACCAGCGACGCATCACGTCCGTTTCGGCGAGTTGCGCGATCCGGTGATCGGCCGGCCGTTTGAGCACGGCGAACAGGTGATGGGTGTCGTCGTCGAGAAAGATCCAGTAGTCCGAGATGCCCGCTGCACGAAGCGCGTCGGCGAGTTCCGGCCAGATCGCATCGTGCCGGCGCCGGTATTCGTCCCGCTTGCCGGGGTGCAGGCGCATCCTGAAGGCGATCGTTTCCATGGTCATGCCTCGCGGTTTCATTGCAGGTTCACGTACATGCCGCCGTCGACGAGCAGCGCGGCGCCGTTCACGTAGCGCGCCATGTCGGACGCGAGAAACACGACGCAGTCGGCGACGTCGTCCGGCTCGCCGAGGCGGCCGAGCGGAATCCGGCGCTCGAAGTACTCGGTCTTGCCGGGCGCGGCGAGATCGTCGTCGTTGATTTCGGTGCGGATCGTGCCCGGCAGCACCGAATTGCAGCGAATCCGATGCGGCGCGAGCGCGACCGCGCACGACTGCATCAGCGCATGGACGCCGGCCTTGGTCGGCGTGTAGTGCGTCTGCATGCCGCCGCCGACCAGCGCGCTGATCGAGCTGGTCGCGACGATCGCGCCGCCGTGCCCTTGCGCGGCCATTTGCCGGGCGACGGCCTGGGTCATGTAGAACGCACCGTGCAGGTTCACTTCCATCGTCCGTTGCAGCAGCTCGGGCGGCAAGTCCAGGAAGCCGTGGAACGGGCAAATTCCGGCATTGCTCGCCAGTACGTCGATCCGGCCGAATCGTTCGACCGCGGCCGCGACGAGCGCGCGGGCCGTGTCCGGCTGCGCGACGTCGCCCGGCACGGCCAGCGCGTCGCGCCCCGTCGCGCGGATCGCGTCGACGAGCGCGTCGATCTCGTGATCGGCCTGCGTGGGCAGCAGCGGGTTCGTCCAGTAGTTGACGACGACGTCGGCGCCATGCCGCGCACACGCCAGCGCGATCGCGCGGCCGATCCCGCGCGATCCGCCCGTCACGACGACGATCCTGTCTTCAAGCAATTTCGTCATTGCGCCCCTCCGTACGCTCAGTGTTCATACGGGCGCTGCATGCGCACGTCCGGATTCAGGCGCACGCCGAAACCGGGCGTGTCGGGCACCTTCATCCGCCCGCCGACCGGCACCGGCTCGTCGAGCAGCAGCGGATCGAACATCGGCACGACACGATCGGCCTGCGGCGCCATCATCAGGAATTCGGCGAACGGGCTGTTGTGCCGCGTCGCGACGAAGTGATAGCTGTAGACCGACGAGCCGTGCGGAATCACCAGCACGCCACGCGCATCGGCGAGCGCCGAGATCCGCGTCAACTCGGTGAGCCCGCCGCACCAGCCTACGTCCGGCTGAATGATGTCGCAGCACTCCATCTCCAGCAGCATGCGAAAGCCCCAGCGGGTCGCCTCGTGCTCGCCGGTCGTGACGAGCATGCCGCGCGGCACGTCGCGGCGCAGCTTCGCATAGCCCCAATAGTCGTCGGGCGGCAGGCATTCCTCGATCCATTTCAGGCCGAGCGCATGCGCTTCGTGCGCGAGCCGCGTCGCATACGGCACGTCGAGACTCATCCAGCAGTCGAGCATCAGCCAGAAATCGGCGCCGACGCGCGAACGCATCTCGGCGAGCGCATCGAGATTGCGACGCAGGCCGACCTCGCCCTCGGCCGGGCCGTGATGCAACGGCAGCTTGCCGCCGATGAAACCCATCTCCTTCGCGAGATCGGGTCGCGCACCGGTCGCGTAGAACTCCAGCTCGTCGCGCACCTTGCCGCCGAGCAACTGGTGCACGGGCTCCCGCCTGACCTTCGCGAGCAGGTCCCACAGCGCGAGATCGACGCCGGAAATCGCATTGAGCACGACACCCTTGCGCCCGTAGTACAGCGTTGCATGGAACATCTGATCCCACATCTTCTCGATGTCGGTCACGCGCTGCCCTTCGATGAAACGCGCGAGATGCCGCTCGACGATGAACGCGCCGATCTCGCCGCCGGTCGTCACCGCAAAGCCGACCGTTCCATCGCTGGCCTCGACTTCGATCACGAGCGTGCCGAGCACGTTGATGCCGAACGACTGGCGGCTCTGCCGGTATTCGGGGTAGCGCGACATCGGCGTCGCAATGTGGTCGTCGATCCAGTGACCGGCATCCTGATCGTGGTAATCGGCACCGCCACCACGCACCGTCAGCGCGCGGACCGCGCGTATCGTCGGCATGCTCATTCTTCGGGTTCCTTGGTTGGGTCATCGAGTGCGGAAGCCGCCCGTACGCGTCGGGCGCACGGATGGCGGCGGAATTCGCAACGTCGTGCTGCCAGGCGGTCGCGTCAGCGTGCCCAGCGCAGCACCAGCGCGTCGAGCCGTCGCGCAATTTCGATCAGGCCCGCGCGCGTCGCCGGATGCAGCGGCGCCAGCGGACGGCGCGGCGCGTCCGATGCGATCACGCCGCCCTCCTTCATCAGCGCCTTCGCCGCCAGCAGGCCGGCCTGACGGTTCTCGTAATTGATCAACGGTAGCCATTGCTCGTACTGGGCGACCGCCTCGTCGCGCTGCCCGGCGAGATACGCGGCGAGAATCGGCCGCAGCCCGTCCGGATAGCCGCCGCCGAGGATGCTGCCGGTCGCGCCCGCATCGAGATCGGCAAGCAGCGTGATCGCCTCCTCGCCGTCGAACGGCCCTTCGATCGCGTCGCCGCCAAGCGCGATCAGTTCGCGCAGCTTCGCGGCCGACTGCGGCACCTCGATCTTGAAATAGCGCAGATTCGGAATCGTGTGCGCGAGGCGCGCCAGAAACGCGGCCGATACCTGCGTGCCGCTCATCGGCGCGTCCTGGTACATGATCGGGATCTCGATCGCGTCGGAAAGCGCCGCATAGAACTGCTCGATCGCGGCCTCGCCGCAACGAATCGTCGCGCCGTGGTACGGCGGCATCACCATCACCATCGCCGCACCGGCCGCCTGCGCGGCGCGGCTGCGCGCCGCGCAGATCGTCGGATTGAAATGCGTGGTCGTCACGATCACCGGCACGCGTCCCGCCACGTGTTCGAGGATCGCCGCGATGAGCCGCTCGCGCTCGTCGTCGGTCAACGAAAACTGTTCCGAGTAGTTCGCGAGGATGCACAGGCCGTCCGCTCCCGCGTCGATGATGAAGTCGACACAGCGCTTCTGGCCCGGCATATCGATCTCGCCCGACTCGGTGAAGATCGTCGGCGCGACGGAAAACGCGCCCGTATAGCGGCGGTGAATCGGCGTAGACAAGCTCATCTGAAACCCTCTCTTATAATCAGTGATCCGAATTGTATGGCGCGTTTGTCGTGCGCCCATACCGCGATAAATCACGCGTCATACACGCCCGTACCGCCCTCGCAACCCGTCCGTCACGCCGCAATAGATCGCCTTCAGCTTCAGGCGCTTGTTGCGCGCATGCAGCAGCACGAACGCGACGTGCTTGAGCGTGATGAGATTGATCAGCAGCATCGCCGGATAGCGCCGCCAGTAGTCGCGCGCGACGAGGATACAGTTGCGCGCCGCATAGTAGTGGCGCAGCGCGCTCTGATCGAATATCTCGACGCGCGGCCAGTGCTGCTGCGCGGACGGGCTGCCGAGTTCATGGGGCAGCGACACGTCGGCGTTGACGCGCACCGGCACGCCGTGCGCCTGCGCGCGCATGCAGTATTCCGCGTCGACGTGGTCGATGAAGAAGTCCTCGCGGAAGCGGCCGAGCGCGCGATACGCGTCGAGCGAGATTGCGGTGCCCGACGAGATGATGACCGAGCACGACAGCAGGCCCTGCGCGCCGCCGTGGATCGGCGTGATCTGCGCGGACCAGCGGCGCACCGTGAACAACGGCAGGTCGCGCTGGAAATTGCGGTTGAAGATCCGCGGGCCGACCAGGAAGCGGCTGTCGCCCACCCGCGCGCAGCCGGCCAGCATGCGATCGAAATAGTCGTCCGGAACGTGCGAATCCTGATCGAAGATGAAGAAGACGTCGCAGCCGCGGCCGATCAGGAATTCGACGCCGGCGTTGAACGCACCGGCGATGCCGCCGCGATTGTGATTCGCGATCACGTCGACGCCGCCTGCGGCGAGCCGTGCGTACAGCGCACGATCGGCGACGGGCGAATTGTCGACCGCGACGACGACGGGGCTTTTCGCGGGCAAGGTCAGCAAATGCTCGATCTGCGCCGCGGAGGGTTTATACAGCGTGACCAACGTACCGTGTGTCATGACGGCACCTCGTGACGATCAAGTAGCGATGCACCGCGCCGGTCGATCCGGGCGGCCCGTCCTCCTTTGCACGACTGCTTGTCTCGTCGACCAGCCTGCCCTGCCCGTTCGCGTGCTGTACGCGATCGTCGCAGGCGCCGCGGCCGGTCTTGCTTTATCTTGCGTACAGCTTGACGACGCTCGCCTGGACGACGCGCGTGATCTCTTCCATCCGCCAGCGGATATGCGTGTCGGTCAGCGTCGCGCAACGTTCCGCATCGCGTTCGGCAAGCGCGTCGAGAATCTCGAGATGCTCGGTAAACGCCTCGTTGCGTCGCTGATCGACGTCGACCCAGCGCACGTAGTGAATACGCGCGTTGATCCCTTGCAGCACCCGGCCGATCTCGGCATTGCCCGACAACGCGGCCAGCTCCAGGTGAAACTGCTCGTCCTTGACGACCAGCTCGGCCGACGACATCCGCGCCGCATTCTTCATCACCTGCTTCCAGAAGCGACGCAACGCCTTGATGTCGTTGTCCGACCCGCGCTCGCATGCGAGCATCACCGCGGTCGTTTCGATCGAGCGACGCAATTCGAACAGATCGAACACATCCTTCCCCTCCAGTTCCCGAATGAAGAAACCGCGGTTCGGCACGAACACCAGCAGGTTTTCGGCAACGAGCCGATTCAGCGCCTCGCGAATCGGCGTGCGACTCACGTTGAAGCGCTCGGCAAGCTCCAGCTCGTTGAACCGTTCGCCCGGCCGGATCTCGTACAGCACGGCCATCTGTTTCAACTGCTCGTAAATCTCGTTGACCGTGAGGCCCGTGCGCGTCGGCGCCGCGGTCTCCCGGCCAGCCATAACGGAAGTCGACATCTCGTCTCCTGGTTCCACCTGTTGTCACCGCGCGTCATTATCCATCGGCAATCTGCCCGCGCGCGTTCTTTTTACATGCACGAGCCATGCGTCAGCGCATCAGCAAGCTGCCGAAGCCCGGCACGGGATCGTCGATGCCCGCGAGCCGCAGCGCGTGCCAGGCGAGCGCGTGATTGCTCGACAGTACGGGTTTGCCCGCGCGCGCTTCGATATCGGCCAGCGCATCGACGATGCGCAGGCTCGTGCACGACACGAATACGGCATCGACGGCCGGATCGGCGGCGAGCGTCAGCACCGCGTGCTCGATCGACGCGCGCTCGATGCGGGCGACCTCGTTGTCGTCGCGGTGCTCGAACGAGCCGACCCGCACGATATCGACGCCGCGCGCGCGCAGGTACGCGGCCATCGCATCGTTGATCGTGCGCTCGTACGGCGTCAGCAGCGCGACCCCGCGCGCGCCGAGCGCCGTCAGCGCGACGCGCGCCGCGGTAATCGGCGTGGTGCATGCGACGCCGGGCCGCGCCTCGCGGATGCGCTCGAACACGCGCTCCTCGCCGAGCACCATCGACGCCGACGTGCAGCCGAACGCGACGACGTCGAGGCGCTCGCCCGGCCGGATCAATTCGACCGCGGCGCAGATCCCGCCGTCCATTCGCGCGAGCGTCTCGGCGGTGATCTCGGCGGAATTCGCGATCCGGCTTTCGTAGAACGCGACGCCATCGATCGCGAGCAGACGTCGCCACTCGTATTCGATCGTATGATCGGTCGCCAGCACGACGAGGCCGATCGCCGCGCGCCGCGCGATGCCGGCGTCGAGCGAGAAATCGAAGCGCGCGTACGCGTCGCGCGCCGGGCCGGCGCCGACAACCGGATCGGACGCCTCGGAGGTGGAAAGAAGTTCGCTCATTGCAGGGTCATCCCGGTGATGTCGATGTCGGGCCGCTTGCCGTGGATCAGATCCGCGACGATCTTCGCGGTGCCGCACGACATGGTCCAGCCCATATGGCCGTGGCCGGTGTTGAAAAACAGGTTGCGGTGCCGGGATGCGCCGATGATCGGCGTGCCCTCCGGCGTCATCGGCCGCAGCCCGGCCCAGTACGACGGCTTCGCGTAGTCGGCGCCGTTCGGGAACAGCGCCTGCGCGGTCGCGAGCATGTGCGCGAAATCGCCCGGCGAATGCGTGGTGTCGTAGCCGCTGAACTCGGCGGTCGCGGTCAGCCGCAGCCGGTTGCCGAAGCGCGCCCATGCGACGAGCTGGTTCTCCTCGACGCCGCCGAGCGCGGGCGGCTCGTGCGTGTCGTCGATCGGCAGCGTGACCGAGTACCCCTTGACCGGATAGATCGGCAGCCGGTAGCCGAGCGATCGAGCGACGAACGGCGAGTACGCGCCGAGTGCGAGCACGTATCGATCGCCGGTCACGCGGCCCTGCGACGTCTCGACGTAGTCGATCGCATCGGCGCTCGCGCGCACGCCGTCGATCGACGTGCCGAAGCGGAATTCGACGCCGAGCGCGCGGCAGCGCTCGGCCAGCGCGCGCGTGAACAGATGCGCGTCGCCGCTCTCGTCGCTCGGGCAATGGATCGCGCCCGCGATCCCGGCCACCGCGTGGCGCAGCGCCGGCTCGCGTTCGACGGTGGCCCGCGCATCGAGGATGTCGAGCGGCAGGCCGTTGTCGGTCAGAATCCGCATGTTCGCGACGCCGCGCTCGAACGATGCAGGGTCGCGATACAGGTACAACAATCCTCCGCTCGTCCGGTCGTACTCGAGCAGTTCATCATTCGTCGCCTGCTGAAGCCGCTGCTGCGCGTAACGACACAGCCTCACCTTGATCGACGTGTTGCGGCGCGAGCGCTCGGCCGTGCAGTTCTGCAGGAACAGCGCACACCAGGCCCACATCCGCCAGTCGGGCGTCCATTTGAGCCGCAGCGCCTGGCCGTCGGCAAACAGCGACTTGAACAGAATCTTCGGCGCGCGCGGCGATGCCCAGGTATACGAATGGCCGGGCGCGATCAACCCCGCATTCGCGAAGCTCGTTTCGAGCGCGACGCCGTCGCGACGTTCGATCACCGTCACCTCGTCGCCGGCCTTCGCGAGAAAATACGCAGTGGTCACGCCGACGATGCCGCCGCCGAGCACGATCGTCTTCATCGTCTGGTTCTCCCTGCGCTAGCTCGCGGCGATCGCCGCGATCTCGACCGTGTACTGCGGAAACGCGAGCTTCGATTCGACGCACGCGCGTGCCGGTGACTCGCCCTGCGGCACCCACGCGTCCCATACGCTGTTCATCTCGGCGAAGCTGCGATAGTCGGCCAGCCAGATGCTCGCGGACACGATCCGGCGCTTGTCGAGCCCCGCGTCTTCGAGCAGCCGGTCGATCTTGTCGAGAATCTGCCGGGTCTGCCCCGCCACGTCGAGCGACGTGTCGTCCGCCACCTGCCCCGCGACGAAGGCCAGCCCGCCCGCGACCACCAGTTGGCTCATCCGTTCACTTACGCCGTATCGCTTGATCTCCACCATCTGACTGCCCTCCGAGGTCGTGTCGAGTTGGGCAGATTTAAGCACTGCAATTCACCTCTGTATACACTTTTTTCAGAAATATTCTCGACTGCGCCGGATTGGCGCGCCCATGCACCATGGCTATCCACGCGCTTTATCCGCGTGCATAAATGCATGAAAAAAGGGAAAATTTTCTATCTCAAACAAGACTTTCGCTATTCGTCTCAGCGGCTCGAAAATTTATTTGCAAACGATTTTTGTTCTGTGATTCTGTCGACACTTCTGTATATCAAACCATGCCGCCAACCGTGCGGCCGACCATGCGACGGGAGAACGAAGATGAAGGCAAGTCAGTGGAGTGTCGGTGTCTGGATCGCGCTCGGGGCGCTTGCGTCGGGCGCTGCGCACGCCGACGTCAGCGTGGGCGCGGTGCTGCCGCTGACCGGCGCGAGTGCGTCGATCGGCGAAGACCAGCGCCGCGGCATCGAGCTGGCCGTCGCGCAGATCAATGCGAAAGGCGGCGTGCTGGGCCAGAAGCTCGCCGTGCGCATCGAGGATTCGGGCGGCTCGGCCAATACCGCGCTCGACGCCGCGCGCAAGCTCGCGACCGTCGAACACGTGCCGGTCGTGCTCGGCGAATTCTCGTCGTCGGTCACGATACCGGTCGGACAGTTCCTGGTGCGCCAGGGCGACGTGCACATCAACATCGGCTCGTCGAGCCAGCAGGTGCGCAAGATCGGCGCGGGCTCGTTCAGCGTGATCGGGCTGGACGACCTGTCCGCGCGCTTCGCCGCGCAGGACGTGTACGCCCGCAAGCTGCGTCGCATCGCGCTGATCGCGCCGAACAACGGCTACGGCCAGGGGATTGCCGGCGAATTCAGGAAGCGTTTCGAGGCGCTCGGCGGCACGGTGGTGTCGACGGTGCTCTATACGGAAGGACAATCGACCTATCGCCGCGAACTGGAGCAGGCATCGCGCGCGCAGCCCGACGCGTATGTCTACAGCGCCTATGGCCAGGAAGCCGCGACGCTGAACCGGCAGGCATTCGAGATGCGGCTCAACCAGCATCCGTGGTACGGCATCTACCTGACGATGTGCACGAGCGACACGCCCGCGCAGATCGCGCAAGGCCAGATCGGCCTCGAAGTCGCCGCGCTCGGCGCGGGCGCGAAAGCGTATGCGAGCGCCTATCAGGCCGCGTACAACGAGGCCCCGCGCTCGGCGTTCGGCAGCTATGCGTATGACGCGACGCTGTTGTCCGCCGCGGCGATCGGCCGCGCGCAATCCATCGACCCGGCGAAGATTCGCACCGCGCTCGCGGCATTGGGCAAGTCGTATACCGGCGTGACCGGCGCGATCGCGTTCGATGCCGACGGTCAGCGGGAAGTCCAGCCGTACGAGAAGGTGGTCTACCGCCAATCGGTCGTCGCGCAGCAGTAAGCGCCCGCCCGGATGAACCAGAGGATCTCGCCATGCTGTCATTCATTGTCGACGTATTGATCCGCACCGCCGATCTGCTGCTGGTGTCGGTCGGCCTGTCGACGCTCTATTCGCTGATCCGCTTTCCCAACATCGCGCATGTCCAGTACGCGATGCTCGGCGCATTCGCGACGCTCTGGCTGGAACGCGCGGGGCTGCCGTTCGCGCTCGCGACGGCCGTGTCCTGCGCGCTGGTCGGCACCGCCGCGACGCTGCTGAACCTGTTCGTGTTCGCGAGACTGCTGCGCTCCGGCAGCGCGGTGGCGATGATCGGCTCGCTTGCGATCTCGATGCTCGCGGTCGCGCTGGTGCTCGGCGTCGCCGGCTCGCGGCCGCAGCAGTATGCGCAGGACGTGCATCCGCCGATGGTGATCGCCGGCGTCGCGCTGTCCGTGCCGCAACTGGGCTCGATCGCATGCGGCGCCGGCGCGCTCGCGATATTCGCGGCGCTGCTGTACCGCACCGGCCTCGGGCGGGCGATGCGTGCGCTCGCGTCGAATCGCGCGCTGGCGCTCGCGACCGGCATCGACGCGACGCGCGTGACCAACGTGATCACGTTCGCGAGCGGCGTGCTGGCGGCGCTCGGCGGCACGATGCTCGGCGCCACCGAGAGCGTGCATGTGAATCTCGGCTATGGACTGCTGATCCCGGTGTTTTCCGCGGCGATCCTGGGCGGCCTCGGCAATCCGCTCGGCGCCGCGGCCGGTGCGCTGCTGATCGCGGTGGCCGAGACCGTCGCGCTGAACGTCGATTTCGGCGGGCTCGTCGATCGGCCGATGCAATTCTTTCCGGTCGAGTACGTCGGCGCGGTGTCGTTCGCGATCCTGCTCGTCGCACTGATCTTCCGGCCTTACGGCATCTTCGATCGGGAGGTACGGCGTGTCTAGCTTCGTCATCCATCTGCTGACCGTCGGCTGCCTGTACGCGACGATGGCGCTCGGGTTGAACCTGCAGGCCGGCTATGCGGGACTCGTCAATTTCGGCTTCATTGCGTTCAGCGGGCTCGGCGCGTACGCGGCCGGCATCGCGTCTCGGCTCGGCTGGCCATTGCCTTCGGCGCTCGCGCTCGCGCTGGCCGCCGCGGGTGCGCTGGCGATCGTCGTCGCGCGGCTCGGGCGGCAGCTCTCCGCCGACTACTGGGGGATCGCGACGCTCGCGATCGCCGAGATCCTGCGCACGATCGCGCTCAACGAAAGCGGGTTGACCGGTGGCGCGCAAGGCATCGGCGGCATCGCGCCGCTATTCCCCGGGCTGCGCGCGCCGTGGGCCGAACTCGCGTTCCTCGCGGTCACGGCCGGCTGCCTCGCGCTCACCTACGCGACGTACCGGCGCCTGACCGCGAGCCGCTTCGGCCGGGCGCTGAAGGTGATGCGCGAAGAACCCGCGCTCGCGGTCTGCTTCGGCTACGATCCGCTCGCGCTGAAAACGCGCGCATGCATCGCGGGCGCGCTGCCCGCCGCGCTCGCCGGGGCACTCGCCGCGTGGTACATCGGCTATGTCGGGCCGGACGCGATGATCGCGTCCGAGACCTTCGCGCTGTGGACCGTCGTGATGGTCGGCGGCCTCGGCAGCCACCTGGGTGTGCTGGTCGGCACGCTGATCGTGCAGGCCGTCTACGCGCTGGCGCCGTTTCTCAAGGACTGGCTCGATGTCGGCAGCGACCTGACCGGCGCGGTGCGGCTGGGCCTGGTCGGCCTGATGCTGCTCGCGTGCGTGCTCTGGCGTCCGCACGGGCTCGTACCCGAGCGCCTGGAGGTGCGGCCATGAGCACGCTGCTCGATCTCGACGGCGTGACGATCCGCTACGGCGAGAACGTCGTCTTGTCCGGGGTCACGCTGTCGGTCGACGGCGGCGAAATCGTCGGACTGCTCGGCCCGAACGGCTCCGGCAAGAGCACCGCGCTCAACGCGATCACCGGCTTCGCGCCGCTCGCGGCGGGCGCGATCCGCTTCGACGGTCGGCGGATCGACGCGCTGTTGCCGCACAAGATTGCGCGGCTGGGCGTGCGCCGCACGTTCCAGTTGCCGTCGATGCCCGCACGCATGTCGGTGCTCGAACTCGCGATGGCGGCTTCGTCCGCGCGCCACGGCATCGCCGCCGCCCTCTGGCCCGGCCGTGCGACGCGCGCGCTCGATGCCGATACGCGTGCACGCGCCGCCGCGCTGCTGGACGAGCTGAAACTGTCCGGCGTCGCGCACCTGTCCGCCGCGTCGATTTCCGGCGGCCAGAAGAAGCTGCTGGGCATCGCGTGCGCGATGATGACCGCGCCCAAGCTGCTGCTGCTCGACGAGCCGACCGCCGGCGTGCACCCGAACCTGCGCGGCGAGCTGATCGACGAACTGCGACGGATTCGCAAGCAAGGCGTCACGCTGGTCGTCATCGAGCACGACATGCATTTCATCCGCGAGCTGTGCGACCGCTGCGTCGTGCTGGACCGCGGCGTGACGATCGCGAACTGCCGGCCGGCCGAGCTGGAGCGCAACCGTCGCGTACTCGACGCGTATCTCGGGCGCGCCCATGCCGCCCCTCGTCCGCTGGAGGCGTCATGATCGACGTGCGCGAACTCGTCGCCGGCTACACGCCCGAAGTCGACATCCTGCATGGCGTGTCGCTCACGGTCGGGGCCATCGACATCGTGACGATCCTCGGCCCGAACGGCTGCGGAAAATCGACGCTGCTGAAGTCGATCGCAGGTTTCGTGCTGCCTCGTGCGGGCAGCGTGACGATCCAGGGCACGGACGTGGCGCGCGTGCCGGTCCACCGAAAGATCCGCGAGTACGGGATCGGCTTCGTGCCGCAGACCGACAACGTGTTCGCGTCGCTGACCGTGCGCGAAAACCTGATGCTCGGCGGCCAGTCGATGTCGGCGTTTCCGCGCGAGGCGCGGATCGACGAGCTGTGCGAGCAGTATCCGGTGCTGCGGCGTCGCTACCGGTCGCTGGCGGGCGCATTGTCCGGCGGCGAGCGGCAAATCGTGTCGCTCGCACGCGCACTGATGCCGCGCCCGGTGTTGCTGCTGCTCGACGAGCCGTCGGCCGGCCTGTCGCCGAAGATGGTCGACGAGGTGTTCGACGCGATCGTCCGGATGCGCGACACCGAGCATATCGGCGTGCTGATGGTCGAGCAGAATGCGATCGAGGCGCTGCGCATCGCGGATCGCGGCATCGTGCTGACGATGGGGCGCGTCGCGCTCGAAGGCGCCGCGGCCGAGCTGCTCGACAGCGACGAGATGCGACGCCTGTACCTCGGCGGGAGGGCCGCATGAACGGCGGACGCGCCACGCCGGTCGCCGGCGCGTCCGCCGCCGCCGCCGCGGCCGCGCGTCCCGTGCTCGTGATGGTCGCGCTCGCGTGCGGTTTCGTGATGGCCATGCTCGACGTGACGATCGTCAACGTCGCGCTGAAGGCGATGGAAACCAGTCTGTCGATGTCGCTGACCGTGCTGGTGTGGGTCGTCGATGCGTACACGCTCAGCTTCGCCGCGCTGCTGCTGCTCGGCGGCGCGCTCGCGAACCGCTACGGGTCGAAAGCCATCTACGTCGCCGGGCTCGCGCTGTTCGTCGGCGCGTCGGTGCTGTGCGCGGCCGCGCAGTCCAGCGGCGCACTGGTCGCGGCGCGCCTTGCACAAGGTGTCGGCGCGGCGCTGTTCATGCCGAGTTCGCTGAGCCTGCTCACGCTCGCGTTCCCGCCAGGGCCGATGCGCACGCGGATGATCGGCATCTGGGGCGCGCTGGTGTCGGCCGCGATGGCGCTCGGGCCCTGCGTCGGCGGCGTGCTGGTCGACGCGATCGGCTGGCGCGGCATCTTCTGGGTGAATTTGCCGGTCGGTGCGGCCGGCCTGTGGCTCACGTACCGGCATATCGCGCGGGCGCCGCGTCATCCCGGCCCGTTGAATGCGCTCGGCCATCTGTTCGGCGCGCTCGCGCTCGCCGCGCTGAGCTTCACGCTGATCGAAGGGCCCGGCGCCGGCTGGCGCTCGCCGTCGATCCTCGCCGGCGTCGCCACGACGTTGGCCGCCACCGCGGCATTTGCGTTACGCGAGCGCTACGCGCACTCGCGCATCCTGTCGCCGGCGCTGCTCGCGAATCGGCGTTTCGTCGCGGGCAGCACGCTGGGTCTCGCGATCAACTTCGGCATTCTCGCCGAGATCTTTCTGTTGAGCCTCTATTTGCAGAACGTCCGCGGCGCGAGCGCGCTCGTGGCCGGGTTCGAATTGTTTCCGCTGATGGCGATGTTCGGCATCGGCAATCTCGCGTCCGCGAAAGTCAGCGCCCGGTTCGGCCCGCGCCGCACGCTGCTCTCGGGGCTCGCGCTCGCCGCGCTCGGCAGCGTGGCGCTCGTCGGCGTCGCGGCGATGCCGTATCCGGTGCTGGCCGTCGCGATCGGCTTGGCCAACTTCGGCGCCGGCCAGGCCATTCCGGCGATGAATCTCGTCGTGATGCAGTCGGCCGATGCGGCGGACGCGAACCTCGCCGCCGCGTCGCTGAACGCGAGCCGGCAGATCGGTTCGCTGGTCGGCATCGCGATCGCATCGGTGATCCTGCACGTGATCGACGATCCGGACCGCGCGACGGCCGTCGGCTTCGCGGTGATCGCCGCGCTGTACGCGCTCGGCTTCGCGATCGTATTTCGCGCGATTCACGTTGGCGGTGCCGAGCAGCCGTAGCGAGGCGCGCACGGGTATCGACGTTCGTCGACGCATTCGGTGTATTCCGCGTATCACGCACGCACTTTTCCTCTTGCAGCGAGGGACCTCATGCAAACAGCGATTGGCCGTAAAGGACTGATTCTGGCGGGCGGCTCGGGCACCCGGCTCCACCCGCTCACGCATTCGGTATCGAAGCAATTGATGCCGGTGTACGACAAGCCGATGATCTATTACCCGCTCAGCACGATCATGCTGTCCGGCATCCGCGACGTGCTGATCATCTCGACGCCGCGCGATCTCGACGCGTTCCAGCAACTGCTCGGCGACGGCAGCCAGTGGGGCATGAGCTTTTCGTATGCGACGCAGCCAAGCCCCGACGGTCTTGCGCAGGCGTTCGTGATCGGCGCGCCGTTCATCGGTCGCGACGCGGCGACGCTCGTGCTCGGCGACAACATCTATCACGGGCCCGCGCTGTCGTCGCTGCTGCAGCAGGCCGCCGCACGGACCGCCGGCGCGACCGTGTTCGGCTACTACGTGCGCGATCCGGAGCGCTACGGCGTCGTGTCGTTCGACGCGGACGACCGCGCGATCGACCTCGAGGAGAAACCGCGCGAGCCGAAGTCGAATTACGCGGTCACCGGCCTCTATTTCTACGACAACGACGTCGTCGAACTGGCGAAGGCCGTGCGCCCGTCGGCGCGCGGCGAACTGGAGATCACCGACCTGAATCTCGCGTATCTCGCGCGCGGCGCGCTGAACGTCGAGATACTTGGACGCGGCTACGCATGGCTCGACACCGGCACGCACGAATCGCTGCTCGACGCGGCCAATTTCATCCAGGTGATGCAGGCGCGGCAGGGCCTGCAAATCGCGTGTCCCGAGGAAATTGCGTACCGGCTCGGCTGGATCGATGCGGAGCAGCTCGAAACGCTGGCCCACAAACTCGCGAAAAGCGGTTACGGCCGCTATCTGCTCGATCTGCTGAGCAAGGAGGTCGCGGCATGACACGGGTGATCGAGACGCCGTTGCCCGGCGTGCTGTTGATCGAGCCCGGCGTGTTCGGCGATGCGCGCGGCTTTTTCGTCGAAAGCTTCCGGGCAAGCTGGCTGCGCGACGCCGGCGTCGACGCGACCTTCGTCCAGGACAACCAGTCGCGCTCGCGGCGCGGCGTGCTGCGCGGGCTGCACTACCAGCGCGTGAATCCGCAAGGCAAATTGGTGCACGCGGCGCGCGGCGCGGTCTACGACGTCGCCGTCGACATCCGGCGCGGCTCGCCGTGCTTCGGCTGCTGGTTCGGGGCGCAGCTCGACGACGTATCGCACCGGATGCTGTGGATTCCGCCCGGCTTCGCGCACGGCTTTTGCGTGTTGTCCGACGAGGCCGACTTCGCGTACAAGTGCACGCAGTACTACGATCCCGATTCGGACGCCGGCGTGCGTTGGGACGATCCGGATATCGGCATCGACTGGCCGGACGCCGGCGCGCCGTATCAGTTGTCGGACAAGGATCGGCGGCAGCCTCCGCTCGCCGAACTGGCAGCCGGCGCGCCGGCGCTGCTGCCCGCATACGGGAGTGCGCGATGACGATCGTCGTGACCGGCGCGCTCGGCCAGGTCGGCCGCGAACTGGTGTTGCGCGCGGGCGGGCAGCCGCTCGTCGGGCTGTCGCGCGCCGCGCTCGACATCGCCGATGCAGGCTCGGTGCGCCGTGCGTTCGACGAACACCGGGCCGCGCTCGTGATCAATGCCGCCGGATGGACCGCCGTCGACCGCGCGGAGGCCGAGCCCGATGCCGCGTGGCGGGCGAACCGCGACGGGCCGGCCGTGCTGGCCAACGCGTGCGCCGCGCTCGGGATTCCGTTGATTCATCTGTCGACCGACTACGTGTTCGACGGCCGCATGCCCGGCCCGTACGCGGAAACCGCCGCCGTCGCGCCGCTCGGCGTGTACGGCCGGAGCAAGCTCGCGGGCGAGGAAGCGGTGCGCGAGCGACTGCCCGACCGTCACCTGATTCTGCGCGTCGCCTGGGTGTTCGGCGCGCACGGCGGCAATTTCGTGCGCACCATGCTGCGGCTGGCGCGCGAGCGCGAGGTCGTCGGCGTCGTCGCCGATCAGTACGGCGGCCCGACGCATGCCGGTGCGATCGCCGACGCGCTGCTGACGATCGCGGCGCGATACCGGGCCGGTGAAGCGCTGCGCTGGGGCACCTATCACCTGTGCGGCACGCCCGTGACGACATGGCACGGCTTCGCCGAAACGATCTTCACCGAGGCGCGGCGCGCCGGCCTCATCGACCGCGTACCGCTGGTCCGGCCGATCCGGACCGACGCCTATCCGTTGCCTGCGCCGAGACCGGCGAATTCCGCGCTCGACTGCGGCCTCCTGCGAGAACACTTCGGGGTCGAATCGCCTTCGTGGATCGCGGGTCTCACCGACGTGTTTGCCACCTGGAAGCGAACCTCATGAGCTATCGACCGAAACATGTTCTCGTGACGGGCGGCGCCGGTTTCATCGGCGCCAATTTTGTCCGGCATCTGCTCGAAAGCGATCCGCAGGTCAGCGTCGTCACGCTGGATCTGCTGACCTATGCGGGCAGCCTCGACAATCTCGGCGACGACCTGCCGGGCGCCGATCGTCATCGCTTCGTCCTCGGCGACATCTGCGACCGACCGCTCGTCGAGTCGCTGCTACGCGACCATGCGATCGACACCGTCGTCCACTTCGCGGCCGAAAGCCACGTCGACCGCTCGATCGACGGCCCCGGCGAATTCGTTCGCACGAACGTGCTCGGCACGTGGACGCTGCTCGACGCGTGCCGCCAGCTTTGGTTGAACGAGCAAAAGCTCGGCCGGGCCGACGCCCTCGCGCGCCGCCGCTTTCACCATATCGGCACCGACGAGGTGTACGGCTCGCTGGGTCCCGACGACCCGCCTTTTTCCGAAACGACACCGTATGCGCCGAACTCCCCGTACTCCGCCACCAAGGCAAGCTCGGACCATCTCGTCCGCGCCTATTTCCATACGTACGGATTGCCCGTCACCACGACGAACTGCTCGAACAATTACGGGCCGCGCCAGCACGGCGAGAAGTTCATTCCGACCGTGATCCGTCATTGCCTCGAAGGCACCGACATCCCCGTGTACGGCGACGGCGCGAACGTGCGCGACTGGCTGTACGTCGACGACCATTGCCGTGCGATCGACGCGGTCATCCGGCGCGGGACGGTCGGCGAGACGTACACCGTCGGCGGCTGCAACGAATGGCGCAACGTCGACATCGTCGCGCTGATCTGTACGCTGCTCGACGCGCGACGGCCCGAACACGCACCGCATGCGCGCCTCGTCCGGTTCGTCACCGATCGCGCCGGTCACGACCGGCGCTATGCGATCGATGCGGGGAAGCTCGCCCGCGAATTGCAATGGCGGCCGGCGGAGAGCTTCGAAACGGGGATCGTGAAGACGCTGGATTGGTATGTATAGAGGCGGTGGCGCTCGGCACGTCGATGTCACGCCGCGCCGAGGGTCGAGATCAGTCGCCAAGCCGTGGTTGCCGATGGCATCAAACCTTTCTATTTGAAAGCTTTGCGCGGCCCGCGCCTTGCTCGCCTGCAACGTGCGCAACATCCCAGGTTGCGACCAGGAGAGCAAGATGACACGTCAACAGCCACAGGCAGACAAGCAGACAGGTAACGAGAAGCCCGCGGAGAAACGCGACGATGGGCAGCAGACCTTCGAAACCGATATTTCGGAAACCGGCGAGGACGGCACCACGGTGCGTCAGGCCGAGGTTCGCGAGGACGACCTGTCCGAAGAGAAGCCGCCGTCCGGGCCGTCGCGCTGAACGGAAGGATGCGACGCGACGGCGCACGCGCGCCGCCGCGTCTTTTCCAGCGTGTCGTTGCAAATTCCGCCCTCTATCGCCGTGCCCCGCTCCGCGCAACGTCCGACATGTCGGACCCGGCCATCTCGACGTCTCGCCCCCCTTGAAATTCACGCGCCGTATCCTATTTTAGGTATCGCTCAAGGCAGTCGCGGTTTTCGCGCTGCGTGTTTCGATTTGTTAGTCAGCGACCCTGTCGCGGATGGACGAACTGGAGCGCGTGGTCCGGTTCGTCCCTTCGCAGGGGGCCAACAGGAGCCAATCATGAGCGATATCTTCTTCCCCACCGATCTGCTGGCGGAATTCGACCGCCTGCAACGGCAGATGGCCAGCGTGTTCACGGGCTTTCCGGCCAGTCTGCGCGCGCCGCGGCCCGGCGCATTTCCACCGGTCAATATCGGCAGCACCGACGACACGATCGAGATCGTCGCGTTCGCGCCGGGTCTCGACCCCGCCAAGATCGACATCTCCGTCGATCGCGGGCTGCTGACGATCAGCGGCGAGCGTACGCCCCCGGACGATGGCACGACCGACGACGAGCGACGCGTCTACGCGAACGAGCGGTTCATGGGCGCGTTCCGCCGCGTGGTCGAACTGCCGCAGCACGCGGACCCCGACAAGATCGACGCGCGCTATGCGAACGGCTGCCTGACGATCAGCGTCGGCAAGTCGGAAGCCTCGAAGCCGCGGGCGATTGCCGTCCAGTAAACAGCACGACGTCACGAACGCATGACGGAGGACATCATGAGTGACACGAACACCACTGAACTGACGACTCGTCCGGCCGATACGCGAACGGCCGTGACGAACCGTGAAGCGGCTCGGCGCGACACGCCGCGCACGCGGATTGCGCCCGCCGTCGACATCGTCGAGGATGCGCACGGCATCACGCTGTACGCGGACCTGCCGGGCGTGCCGCGCGACAAGCTCGACGTCCGCGTGCACGACGGCAGCCTGGCCATCGAAGCGGAAGCCGTCGTCCCGACGCCGGCGGGATTGCGTCTGCAGCACGGCGAAGTGCAGCATCCGCACTTCTCGCGCGCGTTCACGCTCAGCCCGGATTTCGACGTGTCGCGCATCGACGCGCAACTGCGCGACGGCGTGCTGAAACTGAGCATCCCGCGGCGCGAAGAAGCGAAGCCGCGGCGAATCCAGGTGACGGCGGGGTGAGGAGGTTCGCCGCAAGCGCTACATGAAGCGGCGCAAGCCGCGAGGCTTGCGCCGCTTCATGCGCAGAATGCGAGCGTCCCGCGTCGGCGCAGGCGGCCCGGGCGTTGCGCGTCGACACGCGGCTGTCGAACGGCCGACCGATCATCCGAGCCACGACCGGATGTCGCTCGGCACCACGTCGATCTACGTGTCGCCGGAAGAGGCGCGGATGCGCCGCGAGGCGGCGAAGTACCATGCCCGGCTAACACGCGACGTCTGAGTGCGTCTCCCGATCTTATGAAAAGAACGCGAGCAGTCGTTGCAGCAACGGTATGCGTGCCGTCCACCAGTCCGTTCGGGACGGCGGCATGGCAATGAAGCGCAACGGAGACGACTTCGACTGGTCGTAGTAGAAAATGTTGTCGTCGCTGTACCGCAGTTCCGTGGGTGCTGCATCGTTGAGCGTGCGCACCGCAAAATAACGCTCCGCCAGCACGTCTCCTGCCGAACCCATCACCCGGAGTCGAATTTCGTCACCATCGGCAAAAGAGCGGGGCGCCCCACATAGCTCGATCTTGTACTTCTTGCCACCGAACTCTTTCGTTCCCCCGTTAAGATCCTGCGTATAGCTCTCGCAACCTTCGTATGACTTCCGTAACGCAAGAGACGGAATCGCTAGTACCAAGACAAGCGCGATCGCGATTACATGTTTTCTGGTGATCTGCATATTTCGCCGAGATTGATCTTAATGGGATTGGTCAGCTTGAGATATTGCAGATTTGAATATATCACGAAATCCTCTCCGCGATTATGCTTGTTTCTCCAATCGTTGTACGTTCGGTTGAAAACAGGATAGTGCACGTCGCACGCTCTAAATTTTTTGACGATGCCTTTACGGGTATCGATCGGTTTATCTAGAAAGTCATCAATCAGATACTTCCATTTGATCTTGGACTCGACGTCGGGCGAATTTCCGAGGTTCGAGTTCACGCCGCTCCGGTACAGAAGCTCCCGAATTCTCCCACCATTCGTGATCACCATGCCGCTTTTATTCCAGTGTCCCAAATACTGACTGCTCGATCCCGGCTTCCCGTCATTGAAGGAGTAGCTGTCTTTTATGTAGGCGTAGATATGGGTTATGGATGCAGTCAGGTCAGCGCAGTACGATTTCGTCTTCTCCTGGTTGTTGTATTTGTAATATCTGTCTCCGGAAAACTCGACGCGCCCGATCGCAGCATAGATGTTGAAGTTGGCCAGGGCAGCGGTCAAATCGGTCGGCGCATAAGGAAGGCCGCCCGTCGTGTCAAAGCTGGACACTTTCACCCACTGGAATTGCCACTTCCTGCAAAACTCGACGAGATTGCCCTTGTCGCCAACCGTCTGGAAATCAAAATCCACCGACGAGCCGAATTTTTCCTTCACCACATCCCGCAGCAAATCTCTCAACAGCACTCTGGCATTCTCGTTGTAGATGCTTTTCGAGATAAGCTCGTCATAACGCTCGCGGACCTTCCCGAACTTTAGCGCCCATTCAAGCGTCACGATCGTGTTATAAAAGGGTTGGTCCGTTTTGAAACTGTTATCCCAAACGTGTTTCGGGCCGCTGAACCATCGCCTGGCAAGCTTGGCTGCAACAGGCCATTTCATCCGCTCCATCGCAGTGGGAACGTCCAGTAAATCGAAGGGTGGGGGATTCTCGCAATCCTCCGCGTCGGCTGGCTCTGTCGGCTTGGGAGGTGGAACCTGCTTGGCGGGTGGCGCCTTTGCCGGCTCCGACGCTTTCGTCGTCTCGGGCTTCGTCGGCATGGGCTCCGGAAGCTTGAACGGCTTGGGTTCGCCAGGAGCAAGCCGATCCATGCAGATGCCTTGCGTTGTATTCAAAGGAACGCATCCATCGGCCCCGGCGTATTCCTTCCACTTCGGCAGTGAAAATGGAATGGACGACGACTTAATTTCATAATACGGCACTTTCTTGACGTCTGGCATAGGGCCTTGGATATCGACTTTTCAAACGGACAGGCATCAGATTAATCGATGCATCTGAAAATCGAACGGCAATAATGAAAACAACTGTCAGATCAAGCCGCGATCGCGCAGGATGAAAAGGTAGGGGCAATCCGCCGGTGGCACGATCGACACGGAAGGCTTGGTCGCCAGCCGAGCCAACATTGCGCTTTCGAGTTCGGCCGCCTGGTTGTCCAACCACCCTGGCTGCCACGCTCGGGCCCACGCGAGCCAGGCCGCTGGCGACAGGCTGGCGGCCGCGGTCGGCCTCGATGGCACGTAAACCGCGTCACGCCACGAGAGGCCCGAATGGAACCGCACGCCAGTGACTCGAAGATGCTTGCGTGTGCAAACGAAGATGAACGCGCGGTGTGGCCGCTCGTCATACAGCACGTCCGGCTCATGCACACCTCTCGCCGGCGCAGCGGAAACCGGTCCAGTCCATTCGAATTCCAGGGTAGCGCCGGTTCGCTCGGCCTGGTCGCGGTTGTAGAGGCCACCATCAATGTAGGCGTTCATGCCTGCGTCACCGAGGATCGGGCCGCCGATAAACGAGCCGGATTCTACGATGTCGCGCGCAATGTACGGCGCTGTTTCATGCGTCAATTTGATCGGCATAGCTCGACACTGTGTTAGAAAAGTGGCCGGCCATGCCGGCTTGGTTGTACGTCACCGGATCCCCGCTGCCTTACGCTCGAGCGGCGAGAATTTGCGTAGCGACGCGTAGGGATCGACGAGCCGTCGCGGCGCACGAAGCAGCTTGACGCCAGGTGTTAGCAAGCCGCCAAAGCCCAAGCCGGCGACGACTCCGGCCGCTATGCGCAGATTCGACCAGTCTGCTGGCATGATGCAAATCAACATGATCGCGATGATGCTGACGCCGAACATTACCTTCAGAAAGAACCATGGTGCTGAGAGCGCGTCGATGTCGAGGATCGAGCACGGAATCTCTTCCGATTCGTATTCCTCTTTCTCACGGACCAACTCCAAGTCGAGCGGTGCCGGCCGACTGGAGACCGGATTGACCAGGCGTTCGGTAAGCGCTGCAGTGACCACGTCAACCGCAGGGAACTCGTGCGGCCACCGATGATGTTCCGCCACACCGTAGGCCCGCAGGATCGACAGCACCCAGCAGGATGGTTGATCGGTTCTAGCAGTTGGCCGTCTAGCACGACCCAATACATGGTCTGATGGGCGTGCATCGCCGCGTAGATCGCGAGGCGATCGGCGGCCGGGTAATCGTACGGCGCAACGTGCGCCGGGATCCATTGCGCACCCATATCGCGGAAGAATCCCACGCGATTCTTGCCCTCGTGCGCCAGAAATAGACCGAGCGGTTTGATCCAGATGAACTCGGCTCGATCGTAGCCTTCTGCCGTCGCGCGAGCCGGGTCTTGCAACCTGGCCAGCAGAGCCGGTCGCTCGTTCTCAGGAACAGAGGAGGTAGTCCATCGCCAGCTCGCGCCGATCCTCTGCGAAACAGGCGCAAGCGCGCTAAACGAATCGCCGCACGGTTCGAGATTGCTGAACGGAAAGACGGTTCTGAAAAAAGATGCTCCGATCCGTGGGCCGTAGGCACCGTCGTGGAACGGTTCAATGAGACGCCGACCGGCCGCACTGCGGCATGCGAGCTCGTCGACTTCGTATTTTGCGTCGACGAGCAGCTTGATCTCGTCGCGCAGCTTCGAGGAAATGTTGTCCACGACGGCTTCGAGTGAGGTGGTAGTTGCGCTCATCGCTTGTCCCATTTTCAAGTCGCTCTCAACCGACTGACCGGGTATATGTGTGCCTCGTGCGGGCGTAGCTTTACATTGAAATCAAAATCTAGAGACGTATGAAATGCAACATTTGCACATGGACGTCGCATACCCGTCTTCGAACCTGTGCCGCGAAAAACGGAAACCGACCGTATTTGTGGTTATGCCGGAACCGTGTCGACGAGACCGAGTTTGCCGACTAGGCTACTCATTCGCTGTTTAACTGATTATCCTCTATCTCCATGGCAACTTATCTTGAATTGAAAGCGCAGGCTGATGCATTGGCACAGCAAGCAGAAGAAGCACGTCTCGCTGAGCTGGACAACGTCATTGCAACGATGCGCGAGCAGATCGCTGAGTACGGCATCACGGCAGAGCAGCTGTTTGGTCGCCGACGTGCCGTAGCGGCAGTAGCGCGCGCGCCGCTGGCACCTAAGTATCGTGATCCGAAAACGGGTGCGACCTGGGGTGGCCGCGGTAAGGCGCCGCGATGGATTGCAGGGAAGAATCGTGCCCGCTTTCTGATTCAGGAAGCCGAATAACTCGAAAGTTTGCCTAACGGAGTTGCGGTGATCGGGTAGACAGACTGGGTCCGGACGTGACGGCTTCGAGCTCGGATCTCGTCACGACACCGGGGAGGACAGTTGCCGCAGCAGGCGAACTCGTTCTGGCTCGATAGCCGGCAACGGACATGGTTGCACCGTTTGCGCGCGACGTGGGGCGAAGACGTCGTCGTTCAGATATACGGCGGGTGGGTACGATTGCGCGGCGATGACGGCGACTGGCGCTTCGCCAGCAAGGCGGAACTCCATTTCGCGACGCTGCGCAGACGGCGTCAAAGTCAATCAGCAACTCTTTGATTAATAAGTACCTTATTTAAAGGGCGGACCGGAGAGCCTTGTCGCAGCTAGATCGGCCTACACCGGTAAACTGCACCGAAATCCAGGGGACCCCATCATGAGTGACACCAACACCACTGAACTGACGACTCGTCCGGCCGATACGCGAACGGCCGTGACGAACCGTGAAGCGGCTCGGCGCGACACGCCGCGCACGCGGATTGCGCCCGCCGTCGACATCGTCGAGGATGCGCACGGCATCACGCTGTACGCGGACCTGCCGGGCGTGCCGCGCGACAAGCTCGACGTCCGCGTGCACGACGGCAGCCTGGCCATCGAAGCGGAAGCCGTCGTTCCAACGCCACCGGGGCTTCGTCTGCAGCACGGCGAAGTGCAGCATCCGCACTTCTCCCGCGCATTCACGCTCAGCCCGGATTTCGACGTGTCGCGCATCGACGCGCAACTGCGCGACGGCGTGCTGAAACTGAGCATCCCGCGGCGCGAAGAAGCGAAGCCGCGGCGGATCCCGGTGACGGCGGGGTAAGCGAATACGCCGCAAGCGTTGCATGAGGCGGCGCAAACCCGAGGCTTGCGCCGCTTCATGCGCAGAATGCGAGCGAGCGTCCCGCGTCCGCGCAGACAGCCTGAGCGTCGCGCGTCGCCCCGCGAGTGTCGAACGATCGACCGATCACCCGAGCCACGACCGGATATTCACGCGCATCGCGCCAGCCGAGATTCCGTAGCGCTCATGCAACGTCGGCAGCGCGCCCGCGGCGAGATACGCATCCGGCAGCGCGATCTGCCGGAACGGCACCGCCACGCCCGCCGCAAGCAACGCGGTCGCGACCGCTTCGCCGAGCCCGCCGATCGTCGTATGGTTCTCCGCGACGATGACCATGCGCCCTTTTCGCGCAGCCTCGCGGACGATGGTCGCCGTGTCGAGCGGCTTGATCGTCGGCACGTGCAGCACGGCGACGTCGACGCGATCGGCTTCGAGCGCCTTCGCCACCTCGAGCGCACGCATCGTCATGATCCCGGACGAGATCAGCAGCACGTCGTTGCCGTCGCGCAGCAGCTTGGCCTTGCCGAGTTCGAAGCGGTAATCGTATTCGTCGAGCACGGCCGGCACGTTGCCGCGCAGCAGGCGCGCATACACCGGCCCCTTGTGCGCGGCGATGGCCGGCACCATCTGTTCGATGTCCAGCGCGTCGCACGGATCGATCACGGTCATGTTCGGCATCGCGCGCATCAGCGCCAGATCCTCGGCGGCCTGGTGGCTCGGCCCGTAGCCGGTCGTGAGCCCCGGCAACGCGCAGATCAGCTTCACGTCGAGATCGTCTTCGGCGATCGCCTGATGAATGAAGTCGTACGCGCGGCGCGTCGCAAACACCGCATAGGTCGTGACGAACGGCTGCGCGCCTTCGTGCGCGAACCCGGCGGCGGCCCCCATCAGCAACTGCTCGGCCATGCCCATCTGGTAGTACCGCTCGGGGAAGGCCTTCGCGAAGAGGTGCAGGTCGGTGTATTTGCCGAGATCGGCCGTCATGCCGATCACGTTGCCGTTCGTGCGGGCGAGTTCGGTCAGCGCATGGCCGAACGGCGCGGAGCGGGTCGCCTGCCCTTCGGCCGCGATGGAGGCGATCATCGCCGACGTCTTCAGGCGCGGCTTGTTGTCGACGGTGCTCATGCGTGTCTCCCTGCTTCGAGTGCGTCGAGCGCGAGTTGCCATTCGTGCGCATCGACCCGGATGAAATGGCTTTTCTCGCGTGCTTCGAGGAACGGCACGCCGCACCCCATCTTCGTGTCGCAGACGATGATGCGTGGCTGCGGTGCATCATGCTGGCGCGCGTGGTCGAACGCGCGTTTCACCGCGTCGATGTCGTTGCCGTCCACGCGTTGCACGTACCAGCCAAAGGCCTCGAGCTTGTCGACCAGCGGCTCGAACGCCATGATCTGCGTCGACGGGCCGTCGGCCTGCTGGTTGTTCACGTCGACGATTGCGATCAGGTTGTCGAGCTTCCAGTGCGCGGCCGACATCAGCCCTTCCCAGACCGCGCCTTCGTCGAGTTCGCCGTCGGAAAACAGCGTGTAGACGAACGCATCCGAGCCCTTGCGCTTCAGCCCCAGACACCGGCCGACCGCGATCGTCAGGCCCTGCCCGAGCGAGCCGCCGGACATTTCCATGCCGGGCGTGTAGCTCGCCATGCCGGACATCGGCAAGCGGCTGTCGTCGCTGCCATAGGTGTCGAGTTCCGCGGCCGGCAGGATGCCGGCTTCGAACAGCGCCGCGTACAGCGCGATCGCATAGTGCCCGTTCGACAGCAGGAAGCGGTCGCGCCCTTCCCAGTCGGGATCGTCGGCGCGATAGCGCATCGCGCCGAAATACGCGACGGCCAGCACGTCGGCGATGTCGAGCGCCTGGCCGACATAGCCCTGCCCCTGCACTTCGCCCATCAGCACGGCGTTTCGTCGGATGCGGTACGCGCGCTCGGCGAGCGGGACCGCGTCATGGATGGTTTCGGTAGCCATCGATTACTCCAGTATCAGGTCGGAAGGAATGCAAATGAATCGGCGGTTGTCAGCGGTTCACGGACCGGGGCACGACGAACACCAGCAGCGCACCGGCCGCGATCGCGACCGAGATGAACACGAGCCCCGCGGTGGACTTGCCGGTCAGGTCGTTCAGCCAGCCGACGATCGCCGGCGAGAAGAAGCCCGCTAGATTTGCGAAGCAGTTGACCGCAGCGATGCCCGCCGCCGCCGACATCCCGCCCAGCAACGCGGTCGGCAGCGACCAGAACTGCGACGACGACGCGAGGATGCCGGCCGACGCGATGCTCAGGCACACGATCGACGCGCCGACGCTGCCGAGCATCGGCAACGTGGCGAAGCCCGCCGCCGCGACCAGCATCGGCACCGCGAGATGGAAGCGGCGCTCGCGGCGACGATCCGCGCTGATGCCGATCAGCGGCAGCGCGACGATTGCACAGGCATACGGAATCGCGGTGAACAGGCCGACCCACAGCGGATCGGCGACGCCGGCCTTGCGAATGATCGTCGGCAGCCAGAACGTGAGGCCGTACTGCCCGAGCACCACGCAGAAGTAAATCGCGGCCATCACCCACAAGCGGCGATCCGCGACGAACGTTCGAATCGACACATGGGCGGTGGTGTGCGCGGCGTCGGCCGACACGTTGCGCGCGAGCAAGGCTTTTTCCGCGTCGGTCAGCCACTTCGCGCCGGCGATGCCGTCGTCGAGATACAGCAGGATCGCGAAGCCCAGCACGAACGAAGGCAGCGCCTCGAGCAGGAACAGCCACTTCCAGCCGGCCATCGACATCGCGCCGTGCAGCGAGTGCATGATCGCGCCCGACAGCGGCCCGCCGATGATCCCGGCGAGCGGAATCGCCATGAAGAACAGCGACAGCGCCTTCGCGCGCCGCGCCGACGGGAACCAGTACGTGAGGTACAGGATCACGCCCGGCGCGAAGCCGGCTTCGGCGACGCCGAGCAGGAACCGCAGCGCGTAGAACGCAGCGGGCGATTTGACGAACACGAAGCTCGCCGAAATCACGGCCCAGGTCAGCATGATGCGCGCGAGCCAGCGGCGCGCGCCGACGCGATGCAGGATCAGATTGCTCGGCACCTCGAACAGGAAATAGCCGAGGAAGAAGATGCCTGCGCCCATCCCGTAGACCGTCTCGCTGAAGCGCAGGTCGTTGAGCATCTGCAGTTTCGCGAAGCCGACGTTGACGCGGTCGAGATACGCGCCGAGGTAGCACAACATCAGAAACGGGATCAGCCGGCGCGCGACCTTCGCGTAGGTCGCCGCTTCGAACGTCTGCGCGTCGTTCCGTTGCAGAGGCTCGCCCTGGACCGGCGATGCGGGGTACTTTGCTCTCATCCTTGTCTCCTGCCATGGCCCCGGGTTGTCCCGGGTGCATGATGGTCGGCGCCGCGCATCGGGCGGCGCCGTTCTCAGTGAATCAGCATCCCGCCGTTGACGTCGAGCGTGATGCCCGTCAGGTAGCTCGACAGGTCGCTCAGCAGGAACAGGCACGCATGGGCGACGTCGGCGGCATCGCCGAGCCGGCCGAGCGGAATGCCCTTGACGATGTCCTCGCGCATGTCGGGCGTCAGCTTGTCGCCGGTGATGTCGGTCTGGATCAGGCCGGGCGTGATCGAATTGACGCGGATGCGGTCGGCGCCGAATTCGCGCGCCATCGCCTTCGCGAGGCCGAGCACGCCGGCCTTGGCGGCGCTGTAGTGCGGGCCGCCGAAGATGCCGCCGCCGCGTTGCGCGGACACCGACGACATGCAGACGATGCTGCCGCCGCGCTGCGTCTGCATCGCGGGCAGCACGGCTTGCGACATGTACAGCGTGCCGCGCAGGTTCACGTCGACGATCGCATCGAAATCACGCGCCGAGATATCGAGCGTGCGCACGGGCTGCGTGATGCCGGCGTTGTTGACGAGACCGTCGATGCGGCCGAAGTGCTCCAGCGTCGCGCGAGCGGCCGCCGCGCACGCGTCGCGGTCGGTCACGTCGCACGCGAGGCCGAGATGGCGGGCGCCGAGTTCGGCGGCGGCCGTTTCCGCATCCTCGCGGCGAAGGTCGAGGATCGCCACGCGTGCGCCCTGCGCGGCCAGCGCGCGGGCCGTGGCCTTGCCGATCCCGCGCGGCGACGCGGCGCCGGTGACGATGATGGTCCGGTTGTCGAGCAACATCGCTTGTCTCCTGTGTTGATGTGTTGTCCGGAGTGTCGGCTCACCGGACACCCGCATCAACGCGGAAACGCTCAGCCATAGTTGAGAAAAATTCAGATGACGGCGCGCGGCCCGCCGATGCTGCAACGCAAAATCACGGATGCGCCGCTCAGCCCGCCCCGCCGTGCGCCGCGACCTCCCGCTCGATCCACGCCAGAAAGCGCTTCACGCGCGGCAGTTCCGCGTTCTGCCGCGGGTAAACGAGATGATGCGCGCCGACTTCGACCGCATGGGCGTCGCCGAACACCGGCACCAGCAGCCCTTCGCGGATCCTCACCGACGCGAGCATCAGGCTTTCGAGCGCGATGCCGAGGCCGAGCGCGGCGGTCTCGAGCGACATGTACGAACGGTCGAACGAAAAATCGAAGGTCTTCTGCGCCGCCAACGGCACGCCGGTCCGGCCGAACCACTGCTTCCACTGGACCAGCGGCGTTTCGGAATAGATCAGCCGGTGCGCGAGCAGGTCTTCCGGCGCGTTCACCGGATGCCGTTCGAGATAGCGCGGCGACGCGAGCGGCGCGATGAACTCGCCGCGCACGGTCCGGACCTCGAGGTTGTCCCAGTTGCCGTAGCCGTGCCGGACGTCGATATCGTAGAAGCCGTTCGAGAACGACACGTTTTCGTACGAGCACGCGAGGTTCAGCTGGATATCGCCGTTCGCCTCCTGAAACGACGACAGGCGCGGCAGCAGCCACATCAGCCCGAAGCTCGGGCTCGAATGCACGCGCAGGATATCGACCTCGGTTCGGCTCGACGCGCGCTCGGTCGCGCGGCTCAGATCGGCCAGCGAGCCGGTGACATCGGCCAGGTAGCGTTCGCCAGTTGGCGTGAGGACGAGGCCGCGCCCCGAACGCTGAAACAGCGGCTGCCCGATCTGCGATTCAAGATTGCTGAGCTGATGACTGACGGCGGATGCGGTCAGGCCGAGCTCTTCCGCCGCGCGGTTCACGCTTTTGGTCCGGGCGACGCTTTCGAACGCGATGATGGCCTTGAGCGGCGGAATGCGCATGCTGGAATCCGTTGAAGAGAGCGGCCCGGCGCTGCGCCAGCGCTGGCGCATTGCCCGCCCAAAAGCGATACGGTACATCAGGAAGCGGCGTCGGGCGGCCCGATTCGCGGCTCGGCCCGCGCGATTCCGGCCGGCCGTGCCGCACACCGCGCCGCGCCAACGCGGCCGCATCGACGACGCCACACGCCTGACGCCCACGGAATCATGCAAAATGCTGCGCATCCAAGTGGCGGAGTTCGACCGGTGGGCATCAATTTCGATTTGACGGACTTGCAGGCGTTTCGCGCGGTCGTGGAAACCGGCAGTTTCCGCAAGGCCGCCGAAGCGGTCAGCCTGTCCCAGCCTGCGTTGAGCCGCCGGATCGACAAGCTCGAAGACGCGCTCGGCGTGCGGCTCTTCGAGCGCACCACGCGCCGTGTCGCGCTCACCACCGTCGGCCGCGTGTTCGCGCAGAGCGCCGAACAACTGCTCGACGATCTCGACGCCGCGCTGCTCGGCATCCGCGACGTGTCGTCGAGCCGCCTGGGCCATGTGACGATCGCGTGCGTGCCGTCGGTCGCCTACTATTTCCTGCCGCCCATCATCGCCCGCTATCATCAGCGCTTTCCGCGCATCCGGGTGAAGCTGCTCGACGCCAGCGCCAACGAAGTGCTGGGCGCCGTCATCAGCGGCGAGGCGGATTTCGGCGTGAGCTTCATCGGCAGCCAGGAGGCGGAGGTCGAGTTCAAGGTGCTGCTCCAGGAGCGGTTCGTCGCCGCCTGTCGCCGCGACCACCCGCTCGCGCGCAAGAAGCGCGTGACCTGGAACGAGCTTTACGAGCACGATTACGTGTCGGTGGACAAGACGTCCGGTAATCGCCTGCTGCTCGACCAGGCATTGGCGGCCGTCGCGCCGCGCAAGCCGAGCGTCTGCGAGGCGCGCCACGTCACGACCCTGCTCGGGCTGATCGAGGCGGGGCTCGGCGTCGCCGCGGTGCCGTCGATGGCGATGCCGGGGCATGACCACCCTGTCCTCACGAGCGTGCCGCTCGTCGAGCCGGCCGTGAAGCGGCGCGTGGGTATCGTCAAGCGGCGCGGGCGCTCGCTGACGCCGGCCGCCGAGGCGTTCCACCGGATGATCGTCGACGCGAAGCGCGGCGACGCCGGCGGCGGCACATCGGCATGACGACGACGGAACGGAAACGAAGGAAGGCTGCATCGTGAGGTGGACCCGGCTGTTCAAATCGCTGTACGTGCAGGTCCTGCTCGCGATGATGCTCGGCATCGGCATCGGTCACGTGTGGCCGGCGGCGGGCGCGATGCTCAAGCCGCTCAGCGACGCGTTCGTCGCGCTCGTGAAGATGACCATCGCGCCGATCGTCTTTTGCACGATCGTGTCGGGCATCACGTCGCTGTCGAACGGGCGGGCCATCGGCCGCACGATCGTGCGCGCACTGGCGCTTTTCTATCTGTTGACGGCCGCCGCGCTCGCGTTCGGGCTCGTCGTCGCCTACGTGCTGCAACCGGGCGCCGGCATGCATATCGACGTCCGTCATCTGGATGCGAGCATCCTCGCGCCGTATGCGAAGCATGCGGAGCCGCGCAGCCTGGTGGCGTTCGCGCTCGGCGTGATTCCGGACACGATGCTCGGCGCATTCGCGACCGGCGAAGTGTTGCCGGTGCTGCTGCTGTCGCTGTTGTTCGGCTTCTCGCTGAATGCGCATCCGCGCGCCGCCCGGCCCGTGCTGGCGCTGATCGACGGCATCGCGCAGGTCGTCTTTCGCGTGCTCGCGATGATCATGCGGCTCGCGCCGCTCGGCGCATTCGGTGCGATGGCGTTCACGGTGGGCCGCTTCGGGATCGGCTCGGTCGGCTCGCTCGCGAAGCTGATGGTGTGCTTCTACGTGGCCTGCGCGCTGTTCGTCGCGCTGGTGCTCGCCCCGCTCGCGCGACTGCACGGATTCGCGCTGTGGCGGCTCCTGCGCTACCTGCGCGAAGAGTTGCTGATCGTCCTCGCGACCTCGTCCACGGAGCCGGTCCTGCCGCGCCTGATCGTCAAGCTGGAAGCGCTCGGCTGCGACAAGGGCGTCGTGGGGCTCGTGCTGCCGGCCGGCTATTCGTTCAATCTGGACGGCACCGCGATCTATCTGACGCTCGCGGCGTTGTTCATCGCGCAAGCTTGCGACGTCCCGCTTTCCGCGCCGCAGGTCGCGACGATGCTCGCGATCATGCTGGTCACGTCGAAAGGGGCGGCCGGCGTGTCCGGCAGCGGGCTTGTCGCGCTGGTCGCGACGCTCGCCGTGATGCCCGACCTGCCGGTCGCCGGGGTCGCGCTGCTGGTCGGCATCGACCGCTTCATGTCGGAGGCGCGCGCGCTGACCAGCGTGATCAGCAACGCGTGCGCGGTGATTTTCGTGTCGGTGTGGGAAGGTGCGTGCGACCGCGCGCGTCTGGTGCAGCGGCTCGCGGCGGCCGGGCCGGCGTTGCCGGACGCGGCCGATGAAGACAGTGCCGCGGCAGACGGCGGCGGGAGTGACGGGAAGACGATCTGATGCGCGCCTTCCCGTCGATCGGGTTCAATGCGCGGAAACGGAATCCAGGCCGGTCGACTTCACGTCGGCCTGCACGTCGGGCGACGCAAGATAGTCGAGCAGCGCCTTCGCTTCCTTGGGGTGCTGCGCGCCGACCGGGATGCCGGCGGCGAAGCGCGTGACGGACTGCAGCGATTCGGGGATCTTGCCGACGAAGGTCGCGCCCTTGACGGGCAGCAGCTCGCTGACCTGCTGGAAGCCGATTTCGTAGTCGCCGTTCGCGACCACCGACGCCACCGGAATCCGCGGGATCATCTTCGCCTTCGACTTCACCTGTTCCTCGATCCCGAGCTTCTTGAACAGTTCGCGTTCGATATACACGCCGCTCGCGCTGTCCGAATAGGCGATCGATTTCGCGTGCAGCAGCACCTGCTTGAGGCCGTCGGCGGTGCTGATGTCGGGCTTGGCCGCCCCGTCGCGCACGACCATGCCGATGCGCGAGTCGGCCAGATCGACGCGCGAGTCGGGGATGACCTTGCCCTGCTTGATCAGATCGTCGAGCGCGTAGCCGACCATGATCACGGCGTCGGCCGGCTCGCCGCGCGCGAGCCGGTTCGGAATCGCTTCGGGCGACTTGCCCATCGACGGGCCGAGCGCGGTCGCGAGCGTATTGCCCGTCGTGGACGCGAACCGCGGGCCGAGCACCTTGTACGCGGCGGTGAAGCCGCCCGAGCTCATCACGTGCAGTTCGGCGGCCTGGACGTTGGCCGCGACCGCCGCGGTGGCGACGAGCGCGGTCGCGCAGTATTTCAGGAACAGGTTTCTCATGGTCGTGGTCGTGCGGATGCGTGGGTGGGAATGAACGTTCCGGATCGGCCGGACATCAATGCGCGGGCGTCAACGTCGCCGTGCGGTGACGATACAGCGCGAACGTCGCGAGCAGCGCGCACACGGCGGCGAAGCTCATCCAGTAGCCCGGTGCGGCCTTGTCGCCCGTCGCGTGAATGAGCGCGGTCGAGATGGCCGGCGTGAAGCCGCCGAACACGGCCGTCGCGAGGCTGTACGCGAGCGAGAAGCCCGCGACGCGCACCTGCACCGGCATCACTTCGGTGAGCGCGACGATCATCGCGCCGTTGTAGATCCCGTACATGAACGACAGCCAGAGCAGCACGAGCAGCATGTTGACGAACGACGGCGCGTGAGCGAGGAACGACAGCGCCGGATACGCGGTCACGACGGTGAGCATCGTCATGCCGACCAGCAGCGGCCGGCGGCCGATCCGGTCGGACAGCGCCCCGCCGATCGGCAGCCACACGAAGTTCGACACGCCGACGCACAGCGTCACGAGCAGGCTGTCGGCGGTGCTCAGATGCAGCACGGTCTTGCCGAAGGTCGGCGCGTAGACGGTGATCAGATAGAAGCTCGTGGTGGTCATCGCGACCAGCATCATGCCGGCGATCACGACGCCCCAGTTCTGGACCAGCGTACCGAACACTTCCTTCATGCCCGGACGATGCTTGCGGGCCTTGAACTCCTGGGTTTCCTCCAGGTTGCGGCGCAGCATGAAGATGAACGGCACGATCATGCAGCCGACGAAGAACGGCACGCGCCATCCCCAGGCGCCGATCTGCGATGCGCTCAGCCACTGATTGAGCGCGAAGCCGAGGCCCGCCGCGATGACGATCGCTACCTGCTGGCTGGCCGATTGCCAGCTCGTGAAGAAGCCCTTGCGGCCCGGCGTCGCGAGCTCGGCCAGATAGACCGACACGCCGCCCAGTTCCGCGCCCGCGGAAAAGCCCTGCAGCAGCCGGCCGATCAGCACGAGCACGGGCGCGAGCAGCCCGATCGTCGCGTAGCCCGGCACGAACGCGATCAGGATGGTGCCGCTCGCCATGATCGACAGCGTGACGATCAGCCCCTTGCGGCGGCCGACCTCGTCGATGTACGCGCCCAGCACGATCGCGCCCAGCGGGCGCATCAGGAAGCCGGCGCCGAACACGGCGAAGGTCATCATCAACGATGCGAACTCGCTTTGCGCGGGGAAGAAGACGTTGGCGATCTGCGTGGCGTAGAAGCCGAACAGGAAGAAGTCGAACTGCTCGAGAAAGTTGCCGGCCGTGACGCGAAAGATCGCGGCGGCCTTCGAGCGTTCGGCCGGAAGGCTGGACGAGGGGTGCATCTGGGTGTCTCCTGAAAATCCTGGAATACGCGGGAGGGGCTGGTCGATTGTCGTTTTCCGGCATGTTGGCGCGGTATCGATCAAACGATAAGTGCGATTTTTGGAAGGATTGATGCAGTGTGGTTATCAATCGACGTGATTTGCACGGGTCCAGGGCCGCGCCCGGGCCGTCTCGCCGCATGGCCGCGTGGCCGCACACGTTTGCGTCGTCGCGTCGTGCCGTGGTCGTCGACGGGCTGTCGAAGGGCAGCCATGCAGGCCTCGATTTTTTGTTAACCGTGCCGTTAACGGGAATTGGACCCGCGCCGGCGCAAGTGCAGCCGGCATCTCAACACGAGCGCGAGCATGCCCGCATTCACTTCGATCGAGAAAATCGCCGACTGGGCCGGACGCCACCCGTTCGTCGTCGGCGCGTTGGGCACGCTGATGTCGCTTGCGGCGCTCGCGATCAGCGCGGTGACGCTGTGGGTCGCGCGCAGCGAAGTCGTCGAGCATGCGCACGAGACGTCGCGCAACGTCGCGGCCGTGCTCGCGAGCCAGATCGCGAGGACGGTCGAAACGTCGAACAACGCGCTGATCGCGCTGGCGGCCGACCTCGGCAAGCCGGCCGTGCAGCGCATGGACGCCGGGTTGCGGCACGACCTGCTGTTCGAGCGCACCGCCGCGCTATACGTGACCGGCATGGGCGTGACCGACAGTCGCGGCCGGCTGATCGACGGATGCTGCAGCACGACCCACCGGTGGGACTTCGCCGATCGCGACTACTTCAAGGTCCATCGCGATGCGGACAACGTCGGGCTCTACGTCTCCCAGCCCTATCGCGCACGCTCGCGCGGCGGCAAGGAATCCATCGCGCTGTCGCGACGCATCGAGCGGCCGGATCATGCGTTCGACGGGATCGCGGTCGTCGCCGTCGATCTCGCCTACTTCGAGCAGTTGCTGTCCCGCCTCGATGTCGGGCCGAACGGGGTCAGCGCGATCGTGCGCGCGGACGGCACGATCCTCGCGAGAAACCCGTCGTTGAACGAAGGCCAGATGAACCTCCTGCGTCGCTCGACCTCCTTCAAGCGGATGGTAAACAGCGAATCCGGCTTCTATCCCGCGCGTTCGAGCATCGACGGCATCGTGCGGTTGTATACCTACCAGCGGATACCGGGCACCCCGTTGATCGCGGTCGTCGCGCCGGCCGAACACGACGTGCTGGCCGGCATCCGGCGCCTGTCGTGGACGGTCGGCGTGTCGGCATCCGTGATCTGCGCATTGTTCGGTGCGGTGGTCTGGCTGCTGGCCTTCGCGTTGCGCGACAATTTCCGCAAGCAGACGCTGCTGACCGATCTCACGCGTACCGATCCGTTGACCGGATTGCGCAATCGTCGCGCGCTCGATACCGCGCTGGCCGACGAATGGGAGCGGTTGCAGCGCGGCAGCGGCGGCACCCTGTCGGTGCTGTTCATCGACGCCGATCACTTCAAGCAGTACAACGACCGGCACGGGCATGCGCAGGGCGACACCGCGCTGCGCTTTCTCGCCGAATGCATCCGCGCGCATACGCGGCGGCGCGGTGACCTCGCCGCGCGCTACGGCGGCGAGGAATTCGTCGCGGTGTTGCCCGATACGGATGAAAACGGCGCCGCGCGGGTCGCCGAAGCGATTCGCCGCGAGGTGGAACGCAACCGGCTCGACGGGTTTGCGGAAACCGTTCCGCCTTTCACCGTCAGCATCGGCTGTGCGACCGGCCGGCGCGCGCGGCACGCTTCCATGCTCGCGCTGACGCACCAGGCGGACATGGCGCTCTACCGCGCGAAGCGCGAAGGCCGGAACCGCGTGTGTTGCGCGCAGCCCGAGCCGGCGTGAACGCGGCGGTTCGGATCGGGACGGGCGGCGGCACATGCGCTGCCGATCGCGACGGCATTCCGCTCAGGACATCGCGGCGACGCGCGTGCGCTGCCGCAATCATGGCCGTTTCACTGTCCGGGTTCGATATACGCGGCCAGTTCTTCCGGCTCACCTGACGGAAACGCGTCCTTCAGGTGATCGAGAAACGCGGACACGCGCGTGCTCAATAATCGCCTGGACGGATACAGCGCCCACAGCGCGATATCGGAACCCGGCACGTCGCCCCAACTGACGAGCGTGCCGGCGGCCAGGTCGCGGCTCACCAGTGAGGCCGGCAGGCACGCGGCGCCCAGGCCGAGGCGGACCGTATCGCGCACCATGCTCAGCGACGACAGTCGTGCCACGGGGTCGATCGGGATGCGCGCCGTCCCGGCCGGCCCGGCGACCTCCCAGGCAGTGCGCGTGTCGTTCGCGCCGCGCACCACGGCCGGTGCGGGCGCGTCGCTGCCCGGCCGCGGCAGTTCGGGCCGCGCGACGACGACCAGCCGGTCGCGCAGGAACACGCGCCCGATCAGGCTCTCGTCGGGGTCCGGGTTCACGCGGATCACGAGGTCGTACCCTTCCTCGATCATGTCGACGGGCCGGTCTTCGGTCGTCACCTCCAGCCGGACGTCCGGGTATCTCAGCGCGAACGTCGCCACCAGCTTGCCCATCGCGAACTGGGAAAACAGCATCGGCGCGCTGATGCGCAGCCGGCCGCGCGGCCGCTCGCTCCCCGCTGCGATCGCCGATGCGCTGTCGGCCAGCTCCGCGAGCAGCGCGCCCGTCCGCTCGTAGAGCGCGCGCCCTTCCTGCGTGAGCTTCACGCCGCGCGAGCCGCGCTCGAACAGACGCAGCGACAGGCTGTTCTCCAGTTCCGCGACGCGGCGCGACAGCGTCGCCTTCGGGCGATCCGCGACCCGCGCAGCCTCCCCGAAGCTGCCATGGCGGGCGACGAGATTGAAATCGGCGAGAGCGAGCAGGTCCATGTGTTCCACCAGTGAGACGATATGTCTATTTATCACATCTTCCGGATCATAGGTGGATCACATAACTTACGTGGGCAGTCAATCCCATCGTTATCTCAGGAGTGAACATCATGACCATTCTCGTTACCGGCGCCACCGGCCGTGTGGGCCGCCAGGTCGTCCGTCAACTCGTCGATCGCGGCGCCGACGTACGCGTGCTGGTGCGCGATCCGGCCAAGGCCGATTTTCCGGCGGCGGTGACCGTCGCGCAGGGCGACATGCTCGACGTCGACGCGCTGCGGGCGGCCTTCTCCGGCGTGCGCACGCTGTTCCTGCTCAACGGCGTGGCGGGCGACGAATTCACGCAGGCGCTGATCGCGCTGAATCTGGCCCGCGAAGCGGGCATCGAGCGCGTCGTCTATCTGTCGGTCCTGCACGCCGACCGCTTCGTCAACGTGCCGCACTTCGCGGTGAAATTCGGCGCCGAGCGGATGATCGAGCAGATGGGCTTCGGCGCGACGATCCTGCGGCCCGCGTATTTCATGGACAACGAATCGATGGTGAAGGACGTGATCGTCGGGCACGGCGTGTACCCGATGCCGATCGGCGGCAAGGGCGTCGCGATGGTCGACGTGCGCGACATCGCGGAAGTCGCGGCGATCGAGTTGATCCGCCGCAACGATGCGCCGGGCAAGCTGCCGGTCGACACCATCAACCTGGTCGGGCCCGACACGCTGACCGGCACGCAACTGGCGTCGATCTGGTCGGACACGCTTGGCCGCCCCGTTGCGTATGGCGGCGACGATCCCACGCCGTTCGAAGACAATCTGGCGACGTTCATGCCGAAATGGATGGCGTACGAAATGCGGCTGATGGCCGAGCGCTACGTCAGCGACGGGATGGTGCCGGAGGCCGGCGACGTCGAGCGGCTGACCGCGATCCTCGGCCGCCCGCTGCGGACGTATCGCGACTTCGTGGCCGCGCTGGCGCGTTGAGCGGCGTCCCGGGCGATGCCGAGCGCTTACACCCGTCTACTGGATGCACGTCGTGCCGCGCGGCACGCGGCACAACCCGGTCGCCGACGATGAATGCTGGATCGTGCTGATCGAGCCCGTGCGGACGCGGCACACCGGAGACGTGCAGTCGCCGTTGACCCGCGCGATCGACGAGCAACTGGGCCGGACGCACTGACGTCACCGCAGCGCGAGGCAAGCCCGCGCGTGCGGCCGAGGACTACAGCATCGCCTGACTGACGAGTGCGTACTGTCCGCAGACGGGGTCGGCCGGCCCTTCGTGCGCCGACGCCGGCGCGTTGCGCACCATCTTCGAACACGTATCGACCCGCGCCAAACCCTGTTCGGCCAACCAGTCCGGCAAGCCGGTCCCGTCCGGCACGTCGATGCGGACGAATTCGCCTTCCCGTTGCGTCAGCCAATGGCTGACGAGCGCCTTCGCATACGCATCGTCGCTCGCGCGCGGCGCCGCCACCGGACCGATCACGTCGCCGCGACCGAAGCGCCGCAGCACCGAAAACGCGACCACCTCGCCATCGCGTTCGAGCACGACGCTTTCACCGCGCTGGAACAGCGCGGCCATCAGCGCATCGCGCTGGAGCCCGGACGCGCGCGCGTCCAGCTCGACGAGGCGCGGCCAGTCGGCCGGCGATCCTGCCCGCAGCCGCACGCCTTCGGGCAGGACCACGTCGGCCGGCTGCACCACGTTCCCCTGATACTGGCTCAACGATCCGCACACGTTGAAGCCGAGCTTTTCATAGAGCGGCCGACCGGCCGGCGTCGCATGCAGAAACGTGATGCGCGGCCCCAGTTCGTCGATGAGGATCTCCATCAGCTTGCGGCCGATGCCTCGCCCCTGATGCGCGTCGGACACGATCACATGCCCGATCGCGGCGCGATCCGCACCGTACTTCCAGCACATCGCCGTGCCGATCACCACGCCGTTTTCCTCGGCCGCGAATGCGGTCGACGTGTCGGCGGAAAACTGCCAGTCTTCCGCCCTGAACGGCCAGCGAAGCGCCACCGAGAGCGCGTGGGCCGCGGGGACGTCCGCGGCGGTGAAGCGCCGGTAGCGAAGCGCCGGCATCGTGTCGGAATCGTTCATCTCGTTTTCCTGTTTCATCAAGCAATCGTTACAAAAGTGTCGTCGTGCGCCACGGCCCGACTTCAATGCCGGCTTCGCGCATCATCGCGATCGCGCGAAGTAATGCTGCGCCAACGCGACCCAGTACCGGACGCCGGCCGGAATGATGTCGTCGTTGAAGTCGTATTTCGGGTGATGCAGCGCCGGTGAGGCCGCGCCGTCCTTCGCATTGCCGATCAGCACGTACGCACCCGGCCGTTCCTCCAGCATGAAGCCGAAGTCCTCGGACGTCATGTTCGGCGGCACGTCGCGCTCGACGCGCGCCTCGCCGAACGTATCGCGAATCACCGCTTCGCACAGCGCCGTCTCGGCCGGCGTGTTGACCGTCGCCGGGTAGTACTGAAAAAACTCCACGTCGACCTGCGCGCCATAGGCCGCCGCGAGCCCTTCGCACGCGAGCCGCACGTCGCGCTGCAGCTTCTGCTGCAACGCCGACGACAGCGTGCGGATCGTGCCGCGCAGCTCGGCGGTGTCCGGAATCACGTTGTCCGTCGTGCCCGCATGGAACATGCAGACGGAAATGACCGCCGGGTCGACAGGGTCCTTGTGCCGCGCGGCGATGGTTTGGCACTGCAGCACCATCGAGCACGCAAGCGGCACCGGATCGATGCCCAGATGCGGCTGTGCCGCGTGCGCGCCCTTGCCCGTCACCGTGATCCTGAAGCGCGAGCCCGCGGCCATGATCGGGCCGGTGCGCAACCCGAAATGCCCGGCCGGCAGACCGGGCCAGTTGTGCATGCCGAATACCGCTTCCGTCGGGTATTGCTCGAACAGCCCGTCGTCGATCATCTTGCGCGCGCCCGCGCCGCCCTCTTCGCCCGGCTGAAACACGAAATGGACGGTGCCCGGCAACTGCGGCAGTTCCTTCAGCACGCGTGCGGCGCCGAGCAACATCACGGTATGGCCGTCATGGCCGCACGCATGCATGATCCCGTGCGTGCACGACGCGTGCGCGAAGTCGTTGGCTTCGTGGATCGGCAACGCGTCCAGATCGGCGCGCAGCACGATGCCGCGGCGCGGATCCGCGCCGGGCAGGCTCGCGACGACGCCCGTGCCGCCGAGCCCGCGCGACACCGCATAGCCGAGCGCCTCGAGCTCGCGGGCGACGACGTCCGCCGTCCGGTGTTCTTCGAATCGCAATTCGGGATGCGCATGCAGATCGCGGCGCAGCTTCGCCCAGTGCGCGTGATGCGTTTGCAGCGATGTGTCGGGAATCACGGGGTTGTCCAATTTCGGCACCTTCGGAATGTAGCGGGCTTCGAACTGTACTGCCGGCGCGAATCGCGCGCAGCGACTGCGTCAGTCGTAAAAGCCGACGATCGACTTGATCTCCATGTACTCCTCCATCCCTTCGATCCCGTACTCGCGGCCGTTGCCCGACTGCTTGTACCCGCCGAACGGCGCCTGAGGGTCCCATGCCGGGTAGTTCAGATGCACCTGCCCCGCGCGGATGCGGGCGGCCACCGCGCGTACGCGGTCCTTGTCGGTGCCCTGCACGTGCGCGCCGAGCCCGTAGACCGTATCGTTCGCGATCGCGATCGCTTCGTCGACGGTGTCGTAAGGCAGGATCGCGAGCACCGGGCCGAAGATCTCCTGCTGCGCGATCGCCATGTCGGTGCGCACCTCGGAGAAAATCGTCGGCCGCGCATAAAAGCCGCGCTCGAGACCCGCGGGCCGGCCGGGGCCGCCGGCGATCAGCTTCGCGCGTTCGTCGATGCCCACGTCGATCATCTGCGCAACCCGCCCGAACTGTGCGCGATTGGCCAGCGGCCCGTGCGTCGTGGCCTCGTCGAACGGATCGCCGACGACGAGCGTTTGCATCGCCGCGACGGCCAGTGCCTCGACCTCGCCGAGCACGGCGCGCGGCACGATCATGCGGGTCGGCGCGCTGCACGACTGCCCCATGTTGCGGAACGCGGCGGCCACGCCGGGCGGGACCGCACGCGACAGGTCCGCGTCCGGCAACACGATGTTCGGCGACTTGCCGCCCAGTTCCTGCGCGACGCGCTTGACGGTCGGCGCGGCCGCCTGCGCGACGAGCACGCCGGCGCGCGTCGAGCCGGTGATCGACACCATGTCGACCTCCGGGTGCGACGAAAGCGCCGCGCCCACCGTTTCGCCGCTGCCGCTCACGAGGTTGAAGACGCCGGCGGGCACGCCCGCGTCGGCGAGCACTTCCGCGAACAGCAGCGCGCTGAGCGGCGACAGCTCGCTCGGCTTCAGCACGACCGTGCAGCCGGCCGCGAGCGCCGGCCCGACCTTCGCGGTGATCTGGTAGATCGGCCAGTTCCACGGCGTGATCAGCGCACACACGCCGATCGGCTCGCGCGCGACCGCGGTCGTTCCGCGCCGCTCGATGAACGGGTAGCGCGCGAGGTTGTCGCGTGCGACGCGGATATGTTCGGCCGCGAGCGGCACGTGCGCGGCACGCGCATAGCCGATCGGTGCGCCCATTTCCATCGCGAGCGCGGCGGCGAACAGTTCGGCGCGCTCCAGCATCAGCGCATGCACGCGGTCGAGCAGCGCCGCGCGTTCCTGCGGCGACGTCGCGGACCAGCGTTCGAACGCGCGGCGCGCGGCCTGCACCGCGCGGTCGGCGTCGCGCGCGCTGCCGAGCGGGATCTCGCCCAGCGTGTCCTCGGTGGACGGACTGACGACTGCGAACCGGTCGCTGCCGTCGGGCAACACCCAGTCGCCGTCGATGAAGAAACGCTCGAGCCGGCCGGCTTGCATCAGGTGAACAACAGGGGAATTCATTGAAAAGAGTCCTTGAGTCGATACCAGGCGCCGACGAACGGCAGGAACCACGGTTTGCCGAAGTGACCCGGAATCGCGGGCCAGTCGAACCCTTTCCACGGGTTGAGGTCGGCGCGTCCGTCCATGATCTCGGCCATCAACGTGCCCATCAGCGTGGCCATGTGCGTGCCGTGGCCGCTATAGCCCATCGAGTAGTAAACGCCGTCTCGCTCGCCCGCGCGCGGCAGCCGGTTGGCCGTCATGTCGACCATCCCGCCCCAGCAGTAGTCGATGCGTACGCTGGCCAGCCCGGGAAACACGGCGGCCAGTTGACGCCGCAGGATCGCGCCGCTCTTTTCGTCCGAACGCGGATTCGACGTCGCGAACCGCGCGCGGCCGCCGAACAGCAGACGGCCGTCGGGCGTCGTCCGGAAGAAGTTGACGAAGTTCTTCGTGTCGGTGGCCATCCGGCGTGTCGGCAGCAGGCGATCGAGCAGCTCGCGCGGCAACGGCTCGGTGACGATGATGAAGGCGCCCACGGGCACGACCCTGCGGCGAATCCAGCCGAACGGCCCGACGTGCGAAATGCCGCTCGCGAGCAGCACCTGGCGCGCACGGATTTCGCCGAGCGGGGTGCGCGCCGCATAGGTGCCGCGCGTGTCCCGCTTCAATTCCAGCACCGGCGCCTGCTCGACGATGTGCGCGCCGCGCGCCTGCGCAGCGCGCGCCAGGCCGCGTACGTAACGGCCGACATGCATCCCCGCGCTCTTGCCGAACAGCAGCCCGCCGTGATAACGATCCGAGCCGATCTCGTCGCGCAGCTCGGCCTTCGTCACCAGGCGCGTGTCGGGGTCCACGCTCGCCGCGAGCAATGCCTGGCTGCGCGCGAGCTTGTCGTAGTGCTCGGGCTTCGCCGCGAGCTTCAGCTTGCCGGTGCGGGCGAAATGGCAATCGATCGACTCTTCTTTCACGAGCCGCTCGACCGTGTCGACGCCCGCGTCGAACGCCAGATAGAGCCGGTTCGCCAGTTCCGTACCGAGACGTTGCGACAGCGACGCGTAATCCTGCGCGAAGCCGTTGTTGCACATGCCGCCGTTGCGGCCCGACGCCGCCTGGCCGACGGTGCCCGCCTCGCAGACGATCACGCGCGCGCCCTTCTTGGCCAGCGCCAGCGCGGCGGCCGAACCGGTGATCCCGCCGCCCACCACCAGCACGTCGCAGCTGCCGTCGGGCAATTCCGGCGAGTGGCTCACGAATGGCTCCGACGTATCGAGCCAGTACGAACTGAAACGCATCACGCACTCCCAAGCTGTCGCATCGCACTGACGGACCGGCGAACGTTCGCCGCACCGATCCGGCCGCTCGTGGGCGGTCCGGCTCGATGCGCGTCGTACTCAGGCGACCGCTCATCCATGTAACGGCGTTGCATCAAAAATCGGCGACCTTGCCCCATGCGGACTCGCTGAACCGGCCGGGCCGGTACGGCGCCGGGTCCACGAAAGGTTGCGCACCGGATGCGAGATCGGCGATCAGGTGCCCGGCGCCCGGGCCGATCCCGAAGCCGTGACCCGAAAACCCCGCCGCGAGGATGAGCCCCGGCACGCCCGGCACTTCGCCGATGCCCGGCACGCCGTCCGGCGTGCTGTCGACGAACCCGGCCCACGCGTGCGTGATCTTCGCTTCGCGCAGTTCGGGCAGCAGTTCGGACGCGCGTCGGTACGTTTCGGTGATCGTCGGCATGTCGGGCTTCGGATCGAGAATGCGTACGGCTTCCATCGGCGTCGGCGCGTCGAGGCGCCAGCGCTTCAACGTTTCATGGCCGCCACGCACGCCTTCGAGGCCGCCCGGCAGCAGATTGCGCCAGCGTTTCGCGAACATCGGCACGAATTGCGGCGCGAAGCGCAGGAACTGCGGCGTCAGGTCCACGCGCGCGCGGCCGCTGATCGCCAATGCGTAGCGTCCGTCGCTGCGGCGCGTGATGGACACGCCGGACGTGTACATCGCATCCGGCAACGGCGTGTCGACGGGCGACACGCTCAGGATCGACTGACGGATCGACGCTTGCGGAAAGCGAATGCCGAGCTGGCGGCAGAACGACGACGCCCATGCGCCGCCGGCCATCACGGCCGTTCGCGTCTTGATGACGCCCGCCTCGGTGACGACGCCCGCGACACGGCCGCCTTCGAGCTCGATGCCGCGCGCCGCGCAGTGCTGGTGGACACTGCCGCCCAGCTTGATCAGCGCGGCGGCCACGGCCGGCGCGGCCTTGCCCGGATCGGCCGTGCCGTCGGTCGGCGAGAACACGCCGCCCTTCCACTGCTGCCCGGTCGCCCGTCCGCGCTCGGCGGCCTGCTTGCTGTCGAGCATGTATGTGGTCACACCGGCGGTCTTCGCGAATTCGCCCCAGCTGGCCCAGCGCGACAGCTCGGCCTCGTCGTTGCTGAGATACAGCAGCCCGCAGCGATGAAAGCCGGTGTCTTCTCCGGATTCGGCGGCGAAGCGTTCCCACAGATCGATGCTCTTGCTCGCCATCGGCAACTCGCGCGCATCGCGGTTCTGCTGGCGGCACCAGCCCCAGTTGCGGCTCGACTGTTCGGCGCCGATGCGCCCTTTCTCGACGAGCGCGACCGATATGCCGCGGCGGGCCAGATAGTAGGCGGTGAAGACGCCGATGATGCCGCCGCCGATCACGACGACGTCGGCCGCGGCCGGCGGCGTGGACAAGGTTTCGATATGGCGCAGCGGAGGGGACATGCTCAGTCTCGTTCGGTGGAGGGTTTGACGTTCTGCATCACGTAGAACTTCGCGACGCGTTCGCTGCTTTCCCACCCGATCGACGCGCCGCGCGGCACGAACAGCGCGTCGCCGGTGCCCAGCGACTGCACGCTGCCGTCGGGCGCCGCGAACCGGACGCCGCCGTCCAGCAGGAACATGAACTCGTTCGCGCGATGCGGCCGGACGATCCGGTGATACGGCGTCGAATCCCACGTGCCCGCGCAGTACCCGGCGCCGTCGTCGGTGAACACGTTGTCGCTGCGGCATTGCGGCGCGGGGCCGAGCAGCACCTCGGCCGGCAGCGTGGCGGACGGTTTGAAGTTCGCGTCGGCGTGCAGCGCGAAGATGCCGCGTTTCGTCGGTGTCTCGCACGTTGCCGCGCAGAACATCAGCAGTACCGGCGATGCCGCGGCGATACGCAGCGCGGTGCCGCAGCCGATCACGGCGCCTTGCCCAGGGCCGACCACCAGCGGTGCGGCCCCGGGCGCTTCGAGCGTCAACTCGCCCTGGACGACGACGAGGGTTTCGATGTGCGGAAAGCTCGGCACATCCAGTTCGCCCACGAAGCCGATGCGCCCCGCGGCCATCGCGTCGGGGCCTTCCCACGCGATCTCGCGATGCGACGCGAACGGATCGCTCGCGCCGAGCGCCTGCTTGCTGAATGCGGTGGAAGACGGTGCGCCGTCGGCCCGGTGCAACACGAAAACTGCGGTCATTTCTGCTCCTGTGCAGTGCGTGACGGATTCGTTCGAAAGCGGTCACGCGATATCGGAAATCGTCGTTCGCCGGCTCGCCTGCCGGAAAATTCTCAGCGGGGCATGTCGTCCATACGTGTGCTTACGCCGCGTGACACGATGCATCGCGGCGTTCGGCGCGCATGCGCGCCGATGGCGCTCGCACCGGTGCGCCGCCCGTACGGGCGACCATGTAATCGCGCGGCGTGATCCCGAGCACGCGTCGAAAATGCCGGCACAGATGGCTCTGATCGAAGAAGCCGACGTCGGTCGCGACGACCGACGGCGCGAGACCGGCGCGCAACAGGTCCTGCGCCCGCCGTATCCGCACGAGACACAGATACCGGTGCGGCGACAGCCCGGTTTCGCTGCGAAAGCGCGCGGTGAAGCGCGACACGCTCAACCCGGCCACCGCCGCGAGCGTGTCGAGGTTCAGCGGCTGCGCGAACGACGCGTCGATCGTGCGCAGCACGTCGCCGATCGCCGGCGACACGGGCCGCGCGACACGCGGCGAGCCAACGAATTGCACTGTCATGTCGAATTCTCCCGGCGCGCGCTTCAATGCAGGAAATCCTGCATCCGGTAATACGCGCCGACGAGCGGCAAAAACCACGCGTGCCCGAAATGGCCGGGTATCGCCGGCCAGTCGAGCTCGCGCCACGGGTTCGACGCGGCCGCGCCATACAGCACGTCGGCCATCACGCGGCCCATGTGCACCGACATCTGCACGCCGTGGCCGCTGTAGCCCATCGAGTAATAGAGCCCGTCGTGCTGGCCCGCGCGCGGCAGCCGGTCGGCGGTGATGTCCACCAGCCCGCCCCAGCAGTAGTCGAGCCGCACGCCGGCCAGTTCCGGGAAGTAGCCGGCCATGCCGGCGCGCAGGACGTCGCCGCTCTTCGCGTCGGAGCGCGGGCTCGACATCGCGAAACGCGCGCGGCCGCCGAACAGCAGCCGGTTGTCGGGCGTCACGCGGAAGTAGTTGCCGATCTGGCGCGACGTCACGTAGGCGCGGCGATGCGGAAACAGCCGGTTCAGCTGCGCATCCGGCAGCGGCTCGGTCACGACGATGAAGCTGCCGACCGGCGCGATGCGTCGCCGGAACCATGCGAACGGCCCGTGCTGCGATGCGCCGGTGGCGACCAGAACGCGGTCGGCAACGATCGTGCCGCGGGTGCTGGTGATCCGGTGGCGCTCGCCGTCGAGCCGGTCGATCTGCGTGACGGCCGCGTGCTCGACCACGCGTGCGCCGGCCCGCACGGCCGCTTGCGCGAGGCCGACGCCGAACTTGCCCATGTGCATCTGTGCGCCGTTGCGCTGCAGGAGCCCGCCGTAGAAGCCGTCGGATGCGATTTCGTCGCGGATCCGCGACGGTTCGATCAGTTCGATATCCGGATCGACGTCGCGCCGCAATGCGTTGAAGGTCTTTTCGAGCCCCGCGAAATGCTGTGGCTTCGCGGCGAGCTTCAGCTTGCCGGCGCGCCGGAAATCGCAATCGATCGCCTGTTCGGTCACGATCGTCTCGACGCTCTTCACCGCGCTTTCGTATGCGAGATAAAACTGCTTCGCCTGCGCGGCGCCGATGCGGGCGGCCAGCGACGCGTAGTCCTGCGCGACGCCCGTATTGCACTGGCCGCCGTTGCGGCCAGACGCTTCGCCCGCGACCTGCGCGGCTTCGAGCACGACCACCGAAACGCCGCGCTGCGCGAGCGCGAGCGCCGCCGACAAACCGGTGAACCCGCCGCCGATCACGACGACGTCGGCCCGCCCTTCGACGGGGCCAACGCTTCCGGCGCGAAACGCGGGGCGGGTATCCAGCCAGTACGATTCCAGTTTCATCGGATCCTTCTCGAGCATTTCCGCAACGACGATCGGCGACCGTTCAATGAGAATCATTTAATCACCGTCAAAAACCGCAGTTGCCGCGTATTCGCGCGCGGCACGCGTGCAAATTGCCGTTTTGCGCGACCGCCGCGGCAGACTATGCGGCGGGCCGTTCACCGCCCCGCGCGATGCACGGTTCGCGCGCCACGCACTACAGCTGCAGCGGCGCGACACCGGCGGGAATCGGCTCCGCCTGGAAGCGCGCGAGATCCTCCTCGCTGCGATGGCACAGCACCTGCGCGCCGTTGCCGAGCGTGCGCAGCGACGGGGCCGTCCGGTTGCACACGCCGTCCACGCGCATCGCGCAGCGCGACAGGAACGGACACAGCTCGTCCTCGTTCTCGCGCGCGCCGATCGGCACCAGCGGCCGGTGGCAACGCTCGGCCGCATCGTCGAGCCAGCCCGCGCGCAGTTCCGGCGCGGACGACACCAGCAGATGCGAATACGGGTGATAAGGCGGCGCGCACAGCGCGTCGCGGCTGCCCGTCTCCACGCGGCGGCCCGCATACAGCACGACGATGTCGTCGCTGATCGCGCGCACCTTCGCGATGTCGTGCGTGATGAACACGTACGACACGCCGAGCTTTGCCTGCAGGTCGCGCAGCAGCTCGATGATCGCGGCGCCGACGACGGTGTCGAGCGCCGACGTGACCTCGTCGCACAGGATCAGGTCGGGCTCGGCCGCGAGCGCGCGCGCGAGGTTCACGCGCTGCTTCTGCCCGCCCGACAGCTCGCCGGTCCGCCGCGACGCCACCGCCGGCGGCAGCCGCACGAGCTCGAGCAGCTCCGCGACGCGCTGGCGGGCTCGCGCGCCCTTGATCCCGTGGTAGAACGCGAGCGGTCGTGCGAGCGTGCGCTCGACGGTATGCACGGGGTTGAGCGCGGTATCGGCGTTCTGGAACACGATCTGCACGCGGCGATGCTGCTCCTTGGTGCGCTTGACGATATCGCGTGCGAGCGGCACGCCGTCGAGCAGGATCTCGCCACCGGTCGCCGGCACGAGGCCCGCGATCACCTTCGCGAGCGTCGTCTTGCCAGAGCCCGATTCGCCGATCACGCCGACCGTCTGCCCGCGCCCGATGCGCAGGTCGACTTCATGCAGGATCACCTTCGCGGGCCAGCCGTTCGCGGCGCGGCCGCCGTAGCCCGCGATCGCGCCGCGCACGTCGAGCAGCGGTGTGGGCGCGGCCGGCTCCTGTGCTTGCGCCTGCGCGTCGCGCTCCGCATCGTTCGGCGTGACCGCGGCGATCAGGCTCTGCGTGTACGGGTGCGTCGGCGCATGCAGGATCTGTTCGGTATCGCCCGCCTCGCGGATCACGCCGTCGCTCAGCACGACGATCCGGTCGGCCATCTGCGCGACCACGGCCAGGTCGTGCGACACGTACACCGCGCTCATCCCGCAGCGCTTGATCACGTTCTTGAATGCCTGCAGCACGTCGATCTGCGTGGTCACGTCGAGCGCGGTGGTCGGCTCGTCGAGGATCACCAGCTCCGGATCGGTGATCAGCGCCATCGCGGCCATCAGCCGCTGCAACTGGCCGCCCGATACCTGGTGCGGATAGCGTTTGCCGATCGTCTCCGGCTCGGGCAGCGCGAGCGCGCGAAACAGCTCGATCGCCTTCGCCTGCGCGTCGCGCTTCGTCATCGTCTTGTGGATCAGCGCGCTCTCGATCACCTGGTCGAGAATCGTGCGCGACGGGTTGAACGCGGCGGCCGCGCTCTGGGCGATATACGCGACCTTGCGGCCGCGCAGCGCGGTCAGCGCCGGTCCGGAAAGCGTGCACACGTCGGTGCCGTCGAGCTTCACCGAGCCGCCGGCGATCCGGCATCCGGCGCGCGCATGGCCCATCAGCGACAGCGCGATCGTCGTCTTGCCGGAGCCCGATTCGCCGATCAGCGCAAGCACCTCGCCGCGCCCGATGTCGAAGTCGACGCCGTGGACGATCGTCGTTTCGTCGCCGCCCGGCCGGCCGCCGACCACGCGCAGCCCGCGCACCTCGACGAGCGGATTCGATTCGTGTCGCATCAGTGTCCTCCGGCGGCGCCGGCCGCGCCCTTGCGGCGGCCGCGATGCGGCAGACCGTCGATCAACAGGTTGACGCCCACCGTCAGGATCGCGATCGCGACCGCGGGCATGATCGCGACGGCCGAGCCGTCGCCGAGGCTCGCGATGTTCTCGCGCACGAGCGAGCCGAGGTCCGCGTACGGCGGCTGCACGCCGAGCCCGAGAAAGCTCAGGCCGCTCAGCAGCAGCACGACGAACGTGAAGCGCAGCCCGGTGTCCGCCAGCATCGGGTGGATCATGTTCGGCAGCATCTCGACGCACGCGATGTAGAGCGCGCTTTCGCCGCGCGCCTTGGCCACCTGCACGAATTCGAGCGTGCTGATGTTGACGGCCAGCGCGCGCGCGATCCGGTACGAGCCGGGCATGTAGCTGACCGCGGCGGTGAGGACCAGCAGCGGCAGCGACGAGCCGAACGCGGCGACGAACATCAGCGCGAACATCTTCGACGGAATGGACGTGAGCGCGTCGAGCAGCCGGCTCATCGTCTCGTCGACCGCGCGGCCCGACACGGTCGCGAGCAGCCCGAGCGTCGTGCCGGTCACCGCGGCGAGCAGCACCGCGGCCAGCGCGAGCAGCACGGTCAGCCGCGTGCCGTACAGGATCCGGCTCAGCATGTCGCGGCCGAGGAAGTCGGAGCCGAACGGCAGCTTCGCGCTGAACGACGCGAACACGTCGGGCGTGACGATCGCGCCGACGTCATGCGGCGCGATCAGCGGCGCGAACACCGCAACGAACAGCATCAGGCCGGCCATCGACAGGCCGACGCGGCCGCCGGTCGTCAACGCGAGGCGCGTGGCGCGGCGCTTGCGCGGCTGGTCGGGAGCAGGCGCGGCAGGCGGCATGCTGCCCCGCCCGAGGGGCGGGTCGCCGGAGGGCGGCAGCGCGCTGCTGCGTTGTACGGGTTCGATCGGTTGCATGGGCGGCATCTCGGAAGAAAGACGAAACACTCAGGTGCGCAGTCGCGGGTTCGACACGATCGAGCACAGGTCGGCGAACAGCACGAGCGTCAGGTACGCGACGCAGAAGATCAGCGTGCACGCCTGGACCAACGGGAAATCGCGATTGCTGACGGCGTCGACCATCAGGCTCGCGAGGCCCGGATAGTTGAAGATCGTCTCGACGACGATCACGCCGCCGAGCAGATACGACAGGCTCAGCGCGATCGCATTGGCGATCGGGCCGATCGCGTTCGGCAGCGCATGGCGCAGCACGACGCGCGCCGGGCTCGCGCCCTTCAACGTGGCCATCTCGACGTACGACGCGCTCAGTTGCTCGATCACCGCGGCGCGCGTCATGCGCGCCATCTGCGCGATCACGACCGCGCACAGCGTCAGCACCGGCATCGCATATGCACGCAGGAAATCGTGCAGGCTTTCGATCGGGCCGCTGTACGACAGTGCGGACAGCCAGTGCAGCTTCACCGCGAACACGAGCACGGCGACCGTCGCGATCAGGAATTCCGGCGTCGCGACGAGCGACAGCGTGCCGAGGCTGATCACGCGGTCGATCGCCGACTCGCGCTTGACCGCCGCGAGGATCCCGAGCAGCAATGCGATCGGCACCGATACCGCGGTCGTGATCGCCGCCAGTGCGAGCGACTTCGGCAGGCGCCCGCCGATCAGTTCCGACACCGGCATGTCGCCGGAAAACGACCGGCCGAAATCGCCGTGCAGCAGCCCGCCGAGCCAGTGCAGGTAACGCACGTGCGCCGGCATGTCGAGACCGAACTGCTGGCGCAGCGCGGCGACCGTCTCCGGCGTCGCCGACTGGCCGAGCGCGGCCTGCGCGGCGTCGCCCGGCAGCAGGTTCGTGATCGTGAAGATGATCGCGGACACGATCAGCAGCGTCAGCGCGGTGACCGCGATGCGCCGGCCGATCAGCCCGATGAGAACTCGGTTCATGGAGCGACACTCCCGAAAAGCCCCCGCGTGGCCGGCGCGGTCGCCCGCACCGGCCACGCAACGGCGGCCAGCAACAACATCATGCGTTCCACCACACGTTCTCGGCGAACGTGAAGCCCATCATCGGCCCGGTGGGGATCGAGCCGAGGCCCGCGAGCCGCTTGTCGTAGCCGTCGAGGAAGCTGATGAACGCCGGAATGCCGACCCGCCCCTGCTGCGACACGATCACCTGCATGTCGCCGTACATCTGCTTGCGCTTCGCGTCGTCGGTTTCCGAACGCGCGGCGAGCAGCAACTGGTCGAACTTCGCGTTCTTCCAGCCCGACTCGTTCCACGGCGCATCCGACTTGAAGAACTGCGTGAACAGCACGTCGGCGCTCGAACGCGGGTTGATGTTGCCGAACGTGAGCGGGTGCTTCATCCAGTGGTTCGACCAGTAACCGTCGGGCGATGCGCGGTTGACCTGCAGGTTCAGCCCGATCTTCTGGCCGGCCTGCTGCAGCAGCACGGCCATTTCGATCGACCCGTTCGCGTCGGACGTCGCATAGATCGGCGGCAGCGCGGCGCCGAGCGCCCCCGCCTTCTGGAGCAGGAATTTCGCCTTGTCCGGATCGTGCGCGCGCTGCGGCAGCGACGCGTTGAAGTAGCGATGCCCCGGCGGAATCGGCTGGTCGTTGCCGATCACCGAATAGCCGCGGAACACCGCCGTGCGAAGCTGCTCGCGATCGAACAGGTACTTCATCCCTTCGACGAAATCGGGGTTCGCGACGATCGGGTTGTCGCTGCGCATGATCAGGTCGGTATAGAGGCCGGACTTGGTTTCCTTCAGTGCGTAGCCCGGCGTCGACGAGACCCGCTGCGTCGAGCGCGGATCGATCGCGTTGATCAGGTGCACGTCGCCCGACAGCAGCGCGTTCAGGCGCGCGGCGCTGTCGCTGATGCCGATCAGCTCGATCTCGTCGAGATACGGCTTGCCCGGCTTGAAGTAGCTGTCGTTGCGCACGCCGATGGTCGACACGCCCGGCTTGAACGACTTCAGCTTGTACGGGCCGCAGCCGACGCCGGTCGAGAAGTCGGTCGTGCCGTCCTTGACGATCACGAGCTGCGGCGTCGCGAGGATCACCGGCAGATCGGCGTTCGCGCTCGCGAGCGTCAGCGTGACTTCGTCGGGGCCGGTCGCCTTCGCATCCGAGAACTGTTCGGCAAGCGTCTTGACCTTCGACGCGGTGGCCGGGTTCTTGTGGCGCATCAGCGAAAACACCACGTCGGCCGGGCCGACGGGCTTGCCGTCGTGGAACGTGACGCCCTTGCGCAGCTTGATGATCCAGGTCTTCGCGTCGGTCGTCTGCAGCGACTCGGCGAGGTTCATCTGCGGCGTCAGGCTCGCATCGAGCTGCGTGAGACCGCTGTAGAACATGAAGAAGCGCGTGTAGTCCGCGCCCGTCGAGCCCTTGGCCGGGTCGAGCGTATCGGCCGTCGAGCCGGCTTCGTTCGCAACCCGGATCTTGCCGCCGCGCTTCGGCGCGGGCGCGGCGAATGCCGAATCGGGGGTCATCAGCAGTCCGCCGGCGCCGGCGGCCATCATGCCGCCCGCCGCCATGACCTTCATCATGTCGCGGCGCGTGAAGCCGCCCTTGCCGCCGTTGTCGATATCGTCGCTCATCCGAACTGCTCCTGACTGTGGGAAGTGGGTCCAAGGGTCCAGCGTGGTTGTTCAATCGCGCCGCGCCCGCTTGCTGGTGGCGGGCGCGACGTCGTACACATGCAATTCATTTAAGCATCGCCAAAATGCGGTTTGTCGCGATTCGGGCGCCCCGCACGATACGAATCGACCGTTTTAGGCCGCCCGCGCAGCATGAATTGCTGCGTGCGCGCACGTGTCGCCGTTGGCCCGGTGGCGTGTCGCGGTGGTTGCCGAATCGGTGTCGATGCAGGAAATCGTAAGGCCGCAGCCGCCGCAGATTGCGCCGACAAAATTGCCCGTTCGGCATCCGGCGCGCGTTTGGCTCACGCAAACCGCACGTTTGTGTCGAATGCGTGTGCGCATGCCGACGACGGCCGAAATGAGCGGCGCATTGCGGCAGATCGCCGCATGCACGGGCGTCGACGGTGGGGATCGCGACGGGACGTCGCACAGGAAAGTTCAGAGGAATACCGCTCGATCGGAGCGGCTTGGCGGGAAGACGGGAAGATCACGGGACTACCGGGAAACCGGGACCGTGCAGCCGTCAGGCGACGCGTGCGTCACCGGCATGTCGACGCGCACGCCGGGCGGCCGCCAGCGCGGCGCCCGAGAAGCAGAGGATGCGCCGGCCGCGAACGGACGGCGCGAAGCCGTCACGCAGCGAGCCGGAATACCGATACGGCGGCCCGCAGGCGCGCCGCCTGCTCGTCCAGCGACGAGGCGGCCGCAGCCGCCTGCTCGACGAGCGCGGCGTTCTGCTGGGTGACTTCGTCCATTTGCGCGACCGCCAGCCCGATCTGTTCGATGCCGGTGCTTTGCTCGGCCGATGCCGCCGAAATCTCGCCCATGATGTCGGCCACCCGGTCGATCGACCGGACGATCTCCGTCATCCGCTCGCCGGCCGTCTCGACGAGCCGGCTGCCGCTGCCGGCCCGCTCGACCGACGCGTCGATCAATCCCTTGATGTCCTTCGCGGCCGCGGCGCTGCGTTGCGCGAGCGAACGCACTTCCGACGCGACGACGGCGAACCCGCGCCCCTCCTCGCCGGCCCGCGCGGCTTCCACCGCGGCGTTGAGCGCGAGAATGTTGGTCTGGAATGCGATGCTTTCGATGACGACGGTAATGTCCGCGATCCGCACCGATCCATCCGAAATCTGCCGCATCGTTTCGACGACGGCCTGCACAGCGGCGCCGCCGAGTTCGGTCGCATCCTTCGCCTGGGCCACGAGCGCATTCGCCTGACGTGCGTTGTCGGCGTTCTGTTTGACCGTGGACGTGATCTGCTCCATGCTCGCCGCCGTTTCCTGCAACGACGCGGCCTGCTGCTCGGTGCGCTGCGACAGATCCAGGTTGCCTTGCGCGATCTCGCCGGTGCCGGTGGCGATCGAGTGGGTCGTGGTCTGGATCTCGGCGATGGTGTCGGTCAGCCGCGCCTTCATGTCGCCCAGCGCGACGAGCAGGCTGCCGGGCGCGGCGTGCGCCGTATCGAACTGCACGTCCAGTTCGCCGGCGGCGATGCGGGCGGCGATCTGCGTCGCATGCGCGGGCTCGCCGCCGAGCGTGCGCCTGACGCTGCGCAGCACGCCCCATGCGATGGCCGCGAGCGCCGCGGCGATGACGAGCGCGACGGCGCCGAGCACCATCGCGAGTCGGGCAAACGCCGCGTTGATGTCGTCGTAGAAAAATCCGGTGCCGATCCACCAGTTCCAGTCCGGAATCGCGACCACGCCCTGCAGCTTCGGCTCCAGGTCCGCGTCGGGGCTGCGCTTGATCAGCACGTCGACGAGCGCGAAATGCGCCTGCGCCATCCCCGCGCGGTACGCCTCGCTGTCGGTCATGCCGCTGGTCGTGCGGTTGCCTTTCGCGCGCGTGCCGATGAACTTCGCGTTCGGGTGCACGAGGTTGACGCCGTCCGACGTCGTGACCCAGAAGTAGCTCTTCGAATTCGCGTTGAGCGCCGCCAGCGCGGCCTTGGCCTGCTGCTGCGCCTGCTCCTGCGTGAGCGTGCCGCTCGTCTGCAGCGCGCGATACGAATCGACCAGATGCTCGGCCTTGGTCAGCAGAATGACGATCTCTTCGCGGCGGCTGTCGATCAGCGCGTCGCGCAGCGTGTGCAGCGACAACGCGGCGAGCAGGACGACGCCGAGCAGCGCCGCGGCGACGAGCATCAGCAGTTTGGTGGACAACTTCATGCGGGGGCCTCGAAATATTAACCGTTCGGTACATATATCGGCCCGGGCGGCCCCGCCTTGAACGACTCGATATCGGTAATTACCCTCGTTTCGTACGCTGATCGAACGCGTGACGGGACGCGCCGGCATCACGGCCGCGTCCCGTCGCGCGTTCGATGGATCTGCCGGCGCAGCCGGCTTACAGCCCGAGCTGCGTCGCGAGCTGGCCGATGTCCGACACTTCGTAATAGTTGTAGAACGGCGTGCCCGGCTCGTGGCCGCGGTTCACGAACGCCTTGTGCTTGATCCCGAGATCCTCGGCCGTCATCAGGTCGTAGCGCAGGCTCGACGACACGTGCAGCACGTCCTCCGGCTTGCAGCCGAGCTTGTCGAACATGTATTCGAAGCCCTGCATCCGCGGCTTGTACGATTGCGCCTGCTGCGCGGTGAACACCGCGTGGAACGGCGCGCCGAGCTTGTCGACGTTGCTCATGATCTGCTCGTCCATCGCATTCGACAGGATCACCAGCTTGTACTTCGACGCCAGCCGCGACAGCCCGGCCGGCACGTCCGGGTGCGGGCCCCACGTCGGCACCGCATGATAGAAAAGCTCGGCCTCGGCTTCGTCGAACTTCACGCCGAGCCGCGCGCAGGTGCGGCGGACCGAGTTGACGACGACGTCGCGGTACGGCTTCCACGCACCGAGCACCTCGTCGAGCCGATAGGCGGCGAACGCGCGCACGAAGGCCTCCATCGCGGCCGGCGACAGCCGGTCCGCATAGATTTCGCGCGCCGTCTCGGCCATCCGGAAATGGGTCAGCGTGCCGTAGCAGTCGAAGGTGATGTACTTCGGTTCAAACTGGATCATGGTGACGTCCTGTCGGTGTGAAGCCCCGGCAGGGCCGGGGGTGGGCTGGGTTTAACGAAATTGAATCAGGGCAAAAAGTCGTTCGCGCATCGTTCGGCGTCGCTCAAAACGCAGAATCGCCGCGTGTTGCCCGGCACATGCAGCACGATCTGCGGCGCGATCGGGCGCGGCGCGGCCGGCCGGTGGGCGGCGTGCTGCCGCAGCGGGCTCGCCTGCCGGCGCAGCCCTCCGGGCAGGCGGCAGCGCGGCCGCGCATTCATCGTAGCGGCGTTCCCACAGCAGGAGTGGTGGGATTGACCGGCCGCGCCGGCACGATCAGCGCGTTCGTCCGCATCGATCGAACGGGTTTGCGTCGATCTCGCGGGCGCGTCCGTCACCGCCGGAAAACAGGCGAATCGTCCTATCCGCGCCCGTGGGTCGCTGGCAGAGTCGATAGGTCATTTCTACCCATCCGGAGTCCGGCGTGTCCGACCTCAATTCTTCCCGCACGCTCACCTATCGCCCGTTCGCCGAAACCGACCTGCCCGCCGCCCATCGGCTGTCGGAGGCGGTCAAGTGGCCGCACCGGCTCGACGACTGGCGCTTCGCGTTCCAGCTCGGCAGCGGCATCGTGGCCGAAGACGAGACCGGCGTCGTGGGGACCGCACTCGGCTGGCGCCTCGGCGAATCGCACGCGGCGCTCGGCATGGTGATCGTGTCGCCCGAGCGGGCGGGCGGCGGCATCGAGCGCGAGCTCCTGGCCCGCGCGCTCGACGGCTTCGGCACACGAACCGTCTTTCTGCATGCGATGCCGGGGCGCGAGCCGCTGTACGCCGCGTTCGGCTTCGAGCCGATCGATACGATCGACCAGCATCAGGGCGCGGCGTTCCGGCCGCCGCTGATCTCGCTGCCGCCCGGCGAGCGCCTGCGCCCGCTCGGCACCAACGACGGGCCGCGCCTCGCCGCGCTCGCGTCGCGTGCGGCCGGCTACGAACGCGGCGCGGTGACCGATGCGCTGCTCGACGTCGCGAACGGCATCGCGCTCGATCGCGACGGCGAGTTGCTCGGCTTCGCGCTGTTCCGCCGTTTCGGCCCGGGCCACGTGATCGGCCCGGTGATCGCGCCGGATGCGCTGCGCGCGCAGGCGCTGATCAGCCACTGGCTCGCGTTGAACGAGGGGATGTTCGTGCGGCTCGACTTGCCCAGCGACAGCGGGCTGTCCGACTGGCTGGAAGGGCTCGGGCTGCCGCGCGTCGATACCGTCGTCGCGATGGCGCGCGGCACGACGCCGGCGCGCGACCCGGCGCTGCGTGCGTTCGCGATCGTGAGCCAGGCACTCGGCTGAAGGACACCGACGATGAGCTTCCTGTACAAGGCCGACCCGGTGCGCGGCGCGCAGTGGGCGGCACGCTTCGCGCAACAGGCGCCCGACCTGCCGTTCCGGATCTGGCCGGACCTCGGCGACGCCGCGGCCGTCCGCTATCTCGCCGCCTGGCAGCCGCCGGACGATCCGGTCGGGCTGCTGCCGAATCTCGAAGTCGTGTTCTCGGTCGGCGCCGGCATCGACCAGTTCGACCTGTCGCGCGTGCCTTCGCACATCCCCGTCGTGCGGATGATCGAGCCGGGCATCGTCGAAGGGATGGTCGAATACGTGACGCAGGCCGTGCTGACGATCCATCGCGACCTGTTCGACTATGCGGCCCAGCAACGCGACCAGGTGTGGCGCGAGCATCCCGTACGCGCGGCCGCGTCGCGGCGCGTCGGCGTGCTCGGGCTCGGCACGCTCGGCCAGGCCGTGCTCGACACGCTGCGGCGCTTCGGTTTCCCGTGCGCCGGCTGGAGCCGCACGCCGCGCACGCTCGACGGCATCGATTGTTATGCCGGCGATGCGGCGCTCGACGCGTTCCTCGCCCGCACCGACATCCTGATCTGCCTGCTGCCGCTCACCGACAGCACGCGCGGGCTGCTCGGCGCACGCGTGTTCGACGCGCTACCGGCCGGCGCGTCGCTCGTGCAAGTCGGGCGCGGCCCGCAACTCGATGAAGCCGCGCTGCTCGCGGCGCTCGCGAGCGGCCGCGTCGACAGCGCGATCCTCGACGTGACGGACCCCGAACCGCTGCCGGCCGGCCATCCGTTCTGGACGCATCCGCGCATTCGCATCACGCCGCACATCGCCAGCGCGACGCGGCCCGACACCGCGGTCGACGCGGTGCTCGCGAACCTCGCGCGCCATCGCGCGGGGCAGCCGATGATCGGCGTCGTCGATCGTACGCGCGGCTACTGACCTGCTGCGCGCCCGGCCCGCCGGGCGCGCAGCAGAAAATGCCGAAGCGCCCCGCACAAACGCCGCGCGCATACGTTTCAGGCCGCAAATTGAAGACGCATGCGGAATTCTCGCCCGTTAGCATGAACTCACCGCTGACACCTGACGAGAGTCCCGCCTTCCCATGAACCAAGCCGCGCTGATCGAAGCCGATCGTCAACATCTGATCCACCCCGTCGTCAACTACCGTGCGCACGAGGCGCGCGGCGTCACCGTGCTGGAATCCGCGGACGGCGTGTTCCTGCGCGACGCCGCGGGCCACACGCTGCTCGACGCGTTCTCGGGCCTGTGGTGCGTGAACGTCGGCTACGGCCGCGACAGCATCGTGAAGGCCGCTGCCGACCAGATGGCGAAGCTGCCCTACGCGACCGGTTATTTCCACTTCGGCTCGCAGCCGGCGATCGAGCTTGCCGAGCGGCTCGCCGCGCTCGCGCCGCCGTCGCTGAACCGCGTGTACTTCACGCTCGGCGGTTCGGACGCGGTCGATTCCGCGATCCGTTTCATCACGCATTATTTCAACGCGACCGGCCGCCCGTCGAAGAAGCAGATGATCGCGCTGGAACGCGGCTATCACGGTTCGTCGTCGGTCGGCGCCGGCCTCACCGCGCTGCCCGCGTTCCACCGTCATTTCGACCTGCCGCGCGCTGACCAGCACCATATTCCGTCGCCCTACCCGTACCGCCATCCGCTCGGCGACGATCCGCAGGCGCTGATCGCCGCGTCGGTCGCCGCACTCGAAGCGAAGGTCGCCGAGCTCGGCGCGGACAACGTCGCCGCGTTCTTCTGCGAGCCCGTGCAGGGTTCCGGAGGCGTCATCGTGCCGCCGGCCGGCTGGCTGAAGGCGATGCGCGACGCGTGCCGGCGTCTCGGCATCCTGTTCGTCGCCGACGAGGTGATCACCGGCTTCGGCCGCACCGGCCCGCTGTTCGCCTGCGAGGCCGAGCAGGTCGATCCGGACCTGATGACGGTCGCGAAGGGCCTGACCGCCGGCTATGCGCCGATGGGTGCCGTGCTGATGTCCGACGAAATCTACGAGGGGATCGCGGGCGACCGCGCCGATGCGCCGGTGGTCGGCCACGGCCATACGTATTCCGCTCACCCGGTGAGCGCGGCGATCGGCCTCGAGGTGCTGAAGCTCTATCACGAAGGCGGGCTGCTCGCGAACGGCCAGGCGCTGGCGCCGCGCTTCGCCGCGGGGCTCGACGCGCTGCGCGCGCATCCGCTCGTCGGCGACGCGCGTTCGGTCGGCCTGCTCGGCGCGCTCGAACTGGTGGCCGACAAGGTGCACAAGACGCGCTTCGACCCGGCGCTGAACGTGCCCGACAAGATCGCGGCCGCCGCGTACGCGAACGGCGTGGTGTTCCGCGCGTTCGGCGACGGCGTGCTCGGCTTCGCGCCGGCGCTGAGCTTCACCGCGGGCGAGTTCGACCTGCTGTTCGAACGCGTGCGCAAGACGCTCGACGACGTGCTGGCCGATGCGGGCGTGCAGCGCGCGCTCGACGCCGCGCACGCGCAGCCGGCCTGACCGGACAAGGGAAAGCCGGGCTTGTGGCCGCCATCGTTCGACTCTAAAGTAACCGGACATTCCATTTTTGCCTTCTCACGTGAACATGACGGACAGCAAGCTGGATCGCATCGACCTGCGCATCCTCTCCCAGTTGCAGAAGCGCGGCCGCATGACCAACGTCGAGCTGGCCGATGCGGTCGGGCTGTCGCCCAGTCCATGCCTGATCCGCGTGAAGCGGCTCGAGAAGGCCGGCTACATCGGCGGCTACGGCGCGCACATCCAGCTCGAGAAACTCGGCGACGTGCAGGTCGTGTTTACCGAGGTCACGCTGGCCGACCACCGGCGCGAGGATTTCGACCGCTTCGTCGCGGCGATCCGCAACGTCGACGAGATCGTCGAATGCCACCTCGCGAGCGGCGGCTACGACTATCTGCTGAAGTTCATCACGCGCAGCGTGAGCCATTACCAGACGATCGTCGAAGGGCTGCTCGAGCAGAACATCGGCATCGAGAAGTATTTCAGTTACGTGATCATCAAATCGCCGTTCGTCAAACGGCACTACCCGCTCGAATCGCTGTTCGGCGAACGTCACTGACGGACGCGCGACACCCCTGAACGCGGCAGCCCGCTGTCCGCGTGGGGTCGTCGCGCGCCTGCTCCGCCGTCGTTGTCGCTGTCGTTGTCGTTGCCGCCGAACCGCTTCATTCAAGGAACTGTCATGCCGCTTACGCTGTCCCGAACCGAACTCGTCCGCACCGCCAACCTGATCGACGGCGCCTGGCGCGATGCGCTCGACGGCCGCCGCTTCGCCGTCACCGATCCGGCCACGCTCGATACCGTTGCCCACGCACCCGACAGCGGCGCCGCCGACGCCCGCGCGGCGACCGACGCGGCGGCCCGCGCGCTGCCCGCGTGGCGCGCGACGCCCGCGCGCGAACGCGCCGCGATCCTGCGTGCCTGGCATGCGGCGATCGTCGCACACACCGACGATCTCGCGAAGCTGATGTCGCGCGAACAGGGCAAGCCGCTGGCCGAAGCGCGCGGCGAAGTCGCGTACGGTGCGTCGTACGTGCTGTGGTTCGCCGAGGAAGCGACGCGCACGTACGGCGACCTGATCCCGCAGCAGCAGCGCGGCAAGCGGCTCAGCGCGGTGAAGGAGCCGATCGGCGTCGTCGCGGCGATCACGCCGTGGAATTTCCCGCTCGCGATGATCGCGCGCAAGATCGCACCCGCGCTCGCGGCCGGCTGCACGGTCGTCGCGAAGCCGGCGGAGGACACGCCGCTGACCGCGCTCGCGCTCGCGTTTCTCGCGCAGGAAGCCGGCGTACCGGCCGGCGTGCTGAACCTGATTACCGCGTCGCGCGAACGCGGCGTGGAAGCCGCGGCCGACTGGCTCGCCGACGGCCGCGTGCGCAAGATCACGTTCACCGGCTCGACGGCCGTCGGCAAGCTGCTCGCGCGCGACTCGGCGGCGACGTTGAAGAAGCTGTCGCTGGAGTTGGGCGGCAATGCACCGTTCATCGTGTTCGACGATGCGGAGCTCGATGCCGCGGTCGACGGGCTGATGGCCGCCAAGTTCCGCAACGGCGGGCAGACGTGCGTGTCGCCGAATCGCGTGTACGTGCAGGCCGGCGTCTACGATGCATTCGCCGCGAAGCTCGCCGCGCGCGTCGCCGCGCTGAAGGTTGCGCCGGCGACGGACCCGGCCGCGCAGATCGGCCCGATGATCAACGCGCGCGCGGTCGACAAGATCGCGCGGCACGTCGGCGATGCCGTCGAACGCGGCGCGCGCGTGCTGACGGGCGGCAAGCGCCTGACCGAGCTCGGTGCGAACTATTACGCGCCGACCGTGCTCGCCGACGCCACCGCCGACATGCAGCTGACCTGCGAGGAAACCTTCGGCCCGGTCGCCGCGCTGTTCCGGTTCGATACGGAGGACGAAGCGGTCGACGCCGCGAACGACACGCCGTTCGGGCTCGCCGCGTATTTCTACACGCAGAACGTGCGGCGCATCGCGCGCGTGTCGGCGCGGCTCGAAACCGGCATCGTCGGGATCAACGAAGGCGCGCTCGCGAGCGAGGCCGCGCCGTTCGGCGGCGTGAAGGAATCGGGCTATGGTCGCGAAGGCTCGCGTTATGGCCTCGACGACTATCTGTCGATCAAGTATCTGTGCCAGGGCGGGCTCGACTGAACCGGCGTCGCCGCGCGTTCGATTTCCCGTTGCGCGTTCCGCGCCCGCTGGCGGGTCCTTGCGGGTGCGGGCGCCATACCGAATCATGCATGCCCGACGCGGCGTCCCGTCATCCGCGGCGGCACCGCACCCGCGGCCCCGGGTAAAAACGCATTGCCAACCGGAATTTGTGTGCGCATTGTCGGCGGACGCCTCGTCCACCGCCCCACTCGCCATGCATTCCGCTCCGCTGTCGTCCGCCGCAAGCCTTGCCGACACCGCGCCTGACGCGCTGCCGTTGATCCGGCGCTTCGCCAGCGAGGATGTCGATACCCACGCGGAATGCACGCACGGCTGGTCGATCCGGCTCGATCAGCTGTCGCCCGGGCCGTTCCATGGCACGCTGCATGAAATCCGCTTCGACGGCATGCAGTTGCTGCGCGAACGCGTGAACCGCGCGCTGCTCAAGCGCGGCGACCAGTGCGCCGGCAGCACGTCGTTCAGCATCCCGCTGGAAACCGCCGGCGCCGGCTTCTGCGGCGGCGCGCTGCTGCGCGACAAGGCCTTGCTCGTCTCCGGCGGCACCTCGCTGCCGGAACTGCGCACGCCCGACCATCAGGACGTCGTGCTGTTGACGGTGCCCAACGACACGCTGCACCAACTGGCGTGGCTCGGCGATCAGGACGAAGACGGCGACCGCGTATCGTCGAACGAAACCCGCATCCTGCGGGTGCCCGCCGCACGCCATCACGCACTGACCTCGTTGCTGGTGGCCGGCTTCGGGGCGTGCGATACACCGGAGCGCCCGCTCGCCCGGCCGCACACGCGCAAGTCGCTGCGCGACGCCATCCTGGTCGAACTCGTGCACGCGATGGAAGCCGCCGGCCGCCCCGTGCGGCTCGATCCATCCGCGCGGCACCGCGTCGTCGATCGCGTGCGCGAACTCGTCGCGGCACGGCCCGATGTGCCGTTGACGGTGCTCGACGTATGCCGCGAAGTCGGCGCGAGCCGGCGCAAATTGCAGTATTGCTTCGAGGAAATCCTCGGCACGCACCCCGCGTGGTACCTGCGCGTGCTGCGGCTGAACGCGGTGCGCCGCGAACTGCGCGAACATTCCCCGGCGAGCACGTCGGTCAGCGACGTCGCGTGCCGCTGGGGCTTCTGGCACCTGAGCCGGTTCGCGTCGCACTACCGGGAACTGTTCGGCGAACTGCCGTCCGACACGCTCAAACGCCCGCCGCGATAATTACCAAAAGCGGATAACGCGCCGGATTTTGACGTTCCTAGACTCCGTACACATTTCAACTGTACGGGGAACGGCACGATGGAAATCCTCAGACGTCCGCACGGCGTGCGGCGCTGCCGCACACGCACCACCGCCGTCGCGATCGGCACGTTGGCGGCCACGCTCGCCTGCCAGCACGCCCACGCGCTCGAAAACGACGGTCCGATCACGCCGTTCGGCGTATTCGATTTCGGCGCGGGCATCACGCCGCCGCCCACGCCGAACGGCACGCTCGCCACGCGCTTCGCGTACTACTCGACCCGCACGATCCGCAACGGCGGCAACACCGACTTCTCGCTGACGGTCGCGTCCTGGAGCCTCGCGTACATCCGGATGACGAACGCGAAACTGTTCGGCGCGAACGTCGGCTTCGGCGCGGTCGTGCCGTTCCTGAACCTGAACGGCCACGTGAACGTGCCGACGCCGGCCGGCACGCTCGCGATGTCGGCCGATCCGACCAACATCGGCGATGCGGACTTCCAGCCGCTGATCCTCGCATGGACCTCGCCGAACCTGTTCGTCAACGTCGCGCTGCAGGTGCAGGCGCCGACCGGTGCGTATCGCGCCACGCGGCTCTTCAATCCGGGCGTCAACCACTGGACCTTCTCGCCGATCATCGGCGCGACGTACATCACCGATAGCGGATTCGAAATCTCGACCAGCATCGAGATCGATCAGAACACGACCAACCGCGCGACGAACTATCGCAGCGGCACCGGGTTCCGCCAGGAATTCGCGCTCGGCCAGCACATCGGCCCTTTCACGGCGGGCCTGGGCGGCTACATCGAGCGGCAGTTGAGCAACGACCACGGCCCGACCATCGACGGCAACCGCGCGCGCGTGAATGCGCTGGGCCCGGCGATCAGTTACGTCGAGCCGGGCAAGCCCGCGGTCTGGCTGCATGCGTACAAGGAATTCGGCGCGCGGAACCGCGCGCAGGGTTACCAGATCGCGCTGCGTGCCGCGCTGTCGTTCTGATGTTCCGATTCGGGAGCCGTCGATGAATCCGCTTTCCTCAACGCAATCCGCGCCCGCCTACCCGCGTGCCGCCCGGCAGGCCGGTACCCGCCAGGGCGCCGTACTGCTGCTCGGCAGCAGTCTCACCGTGATGGGCGCGGTCATGATCGCGCCGATCCTGCCGAAACTCGCGGCCGAATTCGTGCCGGCCGACCCGCGCATGGCCGCGCTCGTGCCGCTCATCGCGACGGGCCCCGCGCTCGCGATCGCGCTGTGCGCGCCGCTCGCCGGCTGGCTGGCCGATCGCGTCGGACGCAAGATGTTGCTGTTGCTCGCGACGCTCGTGTACGGGCTCGTCGGCGCGGCGCCGGCGTGGCTCGACAGCCTCGCCGCGATCCTCGTGTGCCGGCTCGCGCTCGGCGCGGCGGAAGCGTGCGTGATGACCTGCTGCACGACGCTGATCGGCGATTACTGGCATGGCGAACAGCGGGTGCGCTACGTGAACCGGCAGGTCGTCACGATCGGTATCGTCGGCACGGTGTTTTTCGTGCTCGGCGGCGCGGCCGGCGAGCACGCGTGGCGCTACCCGTTCTATCTGTACCTGTTGCCGATCCTGCTCGTGCCGGCGATTGCGACCGTGCTGTGGGAACCGCTGCGCGACGGTCAGCCCGCCGGGCCGGCCGACAACGGCACGCCGCCGGCCGGCAACCGGCTCGCGCCGACGCTCGCGGTCGGCTACGGGTTGATCTGCATCGGCATGGTCAGTTCGTTCGTGGTGCCGGTGCAGATGCCGCAGCTGATGGTCGACATCGGCCAGCGCTCGTCGACGATGATCGGTGCGGTCGCGGGCGTCGGCCTGCTGTCGACGCTGGCCGGTTCGATCGCGTGGCCATGGTTGCGCGACGCGCTCGGCCGCCGCTTCGTCAACGTCGTGCTCCTGGCGCTGCTCGCGGCGGGCCTGTTCTTGCTGGCCCGCGCGCATACGGTGCCGGCCATCGTCGTGGCGGTCGTGATTCACGGCTTCGGCGGCGGCATGCTGGTGCCCAATGCGATCCTGCCGCTAATGCGCACGCTGTCGCTCGCGATGCGCGGCCGCGGCCTCGGCGGTTTCACGGCCGCGCTCTATCTGGGCCAGTTCGTCAGCCCGCTCGTCGTGCTCGGCTGTGCGCAGGCATTCGGCGGATTGCGCGCGGCGGTGTTCGCGATTGCGGCGGGCACGGCCGTCGCCGCGTTGTCGTGGTTGTTGCCGGCGCTTCGCCGTCGCGACGACGCATAACCCATTCACGTTTTCCCGTTCCCGAACCCTAGACCCATGAAAGATTTTCAGACGCTCATCGCCACGCACGACGGCATCGCGCTCGCAGCGCTCGTCCGTGCAAAAGAAGTACGGCCGACCGAATTGCTGGACGCCGTGCTCGCCAGTCTCGATACGCTCAACCCCGCGCTGAATGCCGTGGCGGAACGACTCGACGACTCGGCGAGACAGGCCGCGTCGTCCGTCACCGGGCGCGAAAGCATACTCGCCGGCGTCCCGACGCTGATCAAGGACCTGTTCATGCCGGTGCGCGGCGCGCGGATGTCGAACGGATCGTTTTTGTTCGGCGACTACCGGCCGGACTTCGACGGCGAACTCGTGGCGCGGCTGCGGCGGGCCGGCATACCGATCGCGGGGACCTCGTTGTCGCCGGAACTGGGCACGTCTTATTGCACGTCGTCCGCGCGTTTCGGCGTCACGCGCAATCCGTGGCATCCGCACGTGAGCGCCGGCGGTTCGAGCGGCGCCGCGGCGGCGCTCGTCGCCGCCCGCGTGCTGCCGTTCGCGCACGGCAACGACGGCGGCGGCTCGTTGCGGGTGCCCGCTTCCTGTTGCGGCGTATTCGGGTTGAAGCCGACGCGCGGCCGAACGCCGAATGGCCCGATGATCGGCGAGGGATGGGCCGGCATGGGCATCAACCACGCGATCACGCGCTCGGTGCGCGACAGCGCCGCGTTGCTGGACCTGACCGCCGGCGCCGATATCGGCGCGCCCTATGCGTCGCCGCACCAGGCCGACACGTTTCTCGCGGCCACGCAGCGCGATCCGCGGCCGCTGAGAATCGCCGTGATCGAGCACGCGCCGCCCTGGCCGCTTCATCCGGCATGCCGAGCCGCACTGGACCATACCGTCGCGTTGCTGCGCTCGCTCGGACATGACGTCGAGCCGCTCGACAGTCCCGTCGATTCGGCCGCTTTCTATGGCCACGTGTTCACGATCATCGGCGCGCAAACGCGCGCACTGCTCGACACGATCGGCGCTCAGCGACACGCGCCGCTACGCGACGACGAAATCGAGGCGCGCACCCGCATCATCGTGCGCGAAAAGGGCAACGTGAGCGGCGCCGAGTACGCGGGCGCGGTCGACTGGATCCATGCGTTGGGCAGGACGTTCGGCCGGTTGATGGAGCGCTACGACGTTTTGCTGACGCCGACGCTCGCGATGCCGCCGCTCGCACCGGCCGCACTCGCGACGGTGGACGACGCGCAATCGTTGAGCGACGTCATCGATCGGTCGCATCGGTTTTCGCCGTTCACCGCTTGGTTCAACGCGACCGGCCAGCCCGCGATGTCGGTGCCGCTTTACCGGGACGAACAAGGTTTGCCGATCGGCAGCCAGTTCGCGGCGGCATTCGGCGCGGAGTCGCTGCTGTTCTCGCTCGCCGCCCAGCTCGAACGCGCCGCGCCGTGGGGCGATCGTGCGCCGCCGGTGTGCGTCGGGCTGTCGGGCGCGTGAACGGTCCGGTGGCCAGCGACGGGTGCGCGGCACCCGGGGGCGACCATCGCCGCGCCCGGTCGACACACACGTTGACATCGGAACCGATCGGTCCATATAATCACTCCAACTTCAGGCACCGCATCGTTTGCGAAACCGATCAATGGCAAATCCGGCTGGCGTGGGCCGTCCGCGCGAATTCGAACTTGGCGATGCCGCGCGCGACGCGATGGACGTTTTCTGGGACCGCGGATACGAGGGCGCGTCCCTGCCCGACCTGATGGCCGGCACCGGCCTGTCGCGCGGCAGCCTGTACAAGGCGTTCGGCGACAAGAAGGCGCTGCTGCTGGCGGCGCTCGACCTGTACATGGCCGATGGGCTCAAGGCAACCGCGGACATCCTGTCGCAACCCGGCGCCGTGAAGGATGCGATTCGCGATTCGCTGCTGCGCTATGCGCGCCTGTCCGTCGGCGACGCGGGCCGGCGCGGATGTCTCGCGGTCGCGATGACCACCGAACTGGCCGCGCGCGACGCCGATGTCGCGGAACGCACCGGGCGCCTGTTCCGGCGGCTGCAGCAGCTCTATGCCGGTGCAATCGTCCGTGGCCAGGCAAGCGGCGAGATCCCCGAGCAGGACGAACAGGTGCTGGCGCGTTTGCTCGTCTGCCAGATCGAGGGCATGCGCGTGCTGGGGAAAACCGGTGTGTCCGAGCACGACATGCTCGCGCTGGTCGACCGCACGATGCGCATCCTCGACTGATATTTTTTTACCCAATTTGGAACCGAATGGTTCCGTATGGAGAGCCGTCCATGTCACGGAATGACCCCGTCTCACCCGACCCGCGCCGCTGGGCGATGTTTGCGGTCCTGCTCGTCGGCGCGTTTCTGCCGCCGCTGGATTTCTTCATCGTCAATGTCGCGCTGCCGTCGATCCGCGCGGAACTGGGCGCGTCGTCATCCGCCGAGCAACTCGTCATTTCATCGTATGCGGGGCTGTACGCGGTGACGCTGATCACCGGCGGGCGATTGGGCGACCTGTTCGGCCGCGGCCGCGTGTTTTTCCTCGGGTTGATCGGCTTTGCGATCGCCTCGACGTTATGCGGTCTCGCGAGTTCGCCGTGGACGCTCATCGTCGGCCGTGCGTTGCAGGGCGTGACGGCCGCGATCATGGCGCCGCAGGCGCTCGCTTCGATCCAGGCAATCTTTCCCGAAGCGGAAAAGCCGCTCGCGCTCAGCTTGTACGGCGCGGTATTCGGCCTCGCCGCCGTGATCGGGCAGGCGCTGGGCGGAATCCTGATCTCGCTGAATCTGTTGAATCTGGGTTGGCGCACGATCTTCCTCGTCAACCTACCGCTGGCGATTCTGGTCGTCCTGTTCGGGATTCCACTGTTGAAGGAAACGCGTGCACAGCATGCGCGCAAGCTCGACCTCGGCGGCACCGCGCTGTCGATGCTGACGCTGGGCGCGCTGATCGTGCCGCTGATCGAGGGGCGCGAAGCAGGCTGGCCCGTCTGGGCCTGGGCGTCGCTGCTCGCGGTGCCGGCCCTCGCCGGCTTCTTCTGGCGCTACGAGCGCCGGCTCGGCCGCCGCGGCGGCGCCCCGCTGCTCGATCCGGCCGCGCTGCGCGCACCGGGGCTGGGCCGCGCGTTGCTGATCGCGCTGTTGCTGTACTCGATCGGCGCGTTCTTCCTGCTGTTCTCGGTGTATCTGCAGAATGCGTTGCACGTCGACGCGCTGAGCGCGGGCCTCGTGTTCTTGCCGTTCGGCGTCGGGTTCCTGCTCGGCCCGTTGTCGACGCCTTTCTGCTCGCGCGTCATCGGCGCTTACGTCAATCCGTTCGGGATGAGCCTCGAGATCGTCGGGCTCGTCGGCCTCGCGTGGTTGATCGACGCCACGCCGCTCGGGATGCCGCTCGCTGCCGTGCCGCTCGCGGTCGTGCTCTTCGTCATCGGTTTCGGACAAGGGCTCGCGCTGCCGACGCTGATGCGCATGGTGACGGGGCGCGTCGCACCGGCGCTGTCCGGCATGATCGCCGGCATCGCCAGCTCGACGCTGCAGGTCAGCACGTCGCTGAGCGTGGCGATCATCGGCGGCATTTTCTATACGACGCTCGGTACGCGCCAGGATCCGGCGGCCATCGCGCACGCGTTCATCGTCGCACTCCTGTCGATCTCGGTGTTCCTCGCTGTCGGCGCCGCGCTGGGCATCTCGCTTGCACGCGCGCCCGCCGCGCGCACGTCGATGCGTGCTGCCGTCCGTCCGGGCTTCGGCCCGGAACGCGAACGGCCGTGAGCGTCGGCGTACACACGAAAGCGAATCCGCGTCGCGGAGCGCATCAGAGCAGCCCGAGCGCCGATGCCTTGAGGGTCGCCGCGGCGCGTGTCGAACATTCGAGCTTGCGGAACGCCTTCTCGACATGGGTGCGCACCGTGCTCGGACTCATCGCGAGCGCCTGCGCGACCTGCTTGTTGCTCGCACCGCGGGAAATCGCCCGCAGCACGTCGATTTCCCGCGCGGACAGGCGCGGGCCAGCGGCCGACGCGCCCGTCGCGATGCGCCGGACCACGGGCGGCCCGCCCGTCACGAGCGCCGCCACCACTTCGCCGCACAGCCGGCCGCCGGCCACTTCTTCCTGCAACTGGCCGGCGGCGGCCGCATCGCTCAGGGCCGTTCGCCACGGACGCGCCGAGCGCAACGCGACCCACGCCAGCGACGCCGCCAGCACACGCGCTTCCAGCGTCAGCGCCGTATCGCGCACGCCGCGGAAATAGCCCGAGCCGTCCTGCCGCTCGTACGCATACGACGCAAGCACGGCGGCTTCGCCGAGCGCGCCGGTCTGCCTGCCGGCGCGCTCGGTCCAGTACGGCACGAGTCGCACCTTTTCCCACGCGCTCGCAGGCAGCCGCGTCGGCAGATTCCACACGTCGTTCGGCACCGCGGCCCTGCCGATGCCGTGAATCAGTCCGGCGCGGTACACGCGTTCGCGCGCGGCCTCGTCCGGCGACAGACGGCCGTAACACGCGGCGGCCGTCGCGGCGACCGAACGCGAAAAACCCGTCATCCACGGCAATTTCAGATCGATGACGTCCGCAATCAATTCGGCGGACGTCGCGCCCCACATGTCCGGCGTGGCCAGTGCGGCGTCCAGGTCGGCGGGCGCCATGTGTTCGAGCGCCGCCAGCCAGCGCGGTGCGTCGCGCGCAGCCGTCTCGACGAGCACGGCCGGATAGCGCGACCCCGCGCGTTGGCCGATCAATTCGAGGGCCCGTTCGATGCCGTACGTGCGGCTGAACACGTCGAGATCGCCTGCCAGCGCGACGATCGACACGGCGGGCGGCACCTGTTCGCGCACGAGCCGCGCAGGCAGCCCGTTGCCGTCCCAGGTTTCGAAAATGTGCCGCAGCGCGGTTTCCGTCGCGCGGGACAGGCCGAGTATTCGCGCAACTTCGCCCGAGACTTCGCAATGGATTTGCGCGAGCGGGATCAGCGCGGCACCCGCGCCGCCGATCGCTTCGGCCATGCCGGGCTGGCTCGCAAGCATTGCGGCGCGAATCGCGACGTCGTCGCCGAATATCTGCGCGAAGCCCGCCGCGTTCGCCGTGCAGCCCGACCAGCGCAACAGCGCCACCTCGCGGGCCGTGTCGCAGACCGATGCATCGAATCGTGCCGCGTGCGCGAGCTGCGCCGCCAACCAACTGGTGCGTGGCGAATGGTCCGTCGGCTGGCCCATGCTGAGATCGCCGATGAAGGCCAGCGCGCGGACGGCGTCGACTATGCGCAGCGGGGCGTGACGGGCTTCGGCGTCGGGCATCGGGTGGGCGGAGACATTCGCGAGGATGGGAAAACGATCATACGCGACGGCGTCGCGGCGTGCAGGGGCATGCGCGTTGGCGGCGCGCCGGGGCCAATCCGGTGCGATGTTCACTGGTATCGGTGCGAGCAGCCGGTGAACTTCGCCATCGGATATCTGACCGATGGCGGCAGGCGCGGACGATTGCGATACTCGGCGCACTGGAGATCCGGTCGAGGCCGCATTCGCGTGGTGGGAATCGTGCATGCGGGCCGGAACGACGATTCAATGTAACAAGGAGTGCAAATGACTGATCGCTACCCCGAATTCCACGCCCCTGCCGACGAACACTGGCTGAAACGGTACTACCTTTCCCGGGCGATATTCTCGCTGATCTGGGTCGCGCTGGCGTTTTCCGTCGGCCGGCAGAGCGCGGCCGGCGCGGCGGTCCTGCTGGTCGTTTATCCGGCGTGGGACGCGCTCGCCAATTTCGTCGACCTCGCCCGCAGCGGCGGGATGGCGGCAAACCGCACGCAGGCGGTCAACGTCGCGATCAGCGCCGTCACGACACTGGCGGTATTTCCGGCGTTGAGTGCGGGGCTGCCCGCGGTACTTGCGGTGTTCGGTGTGTGGGCGATTCTGTCCGGCGCGCTGCAGCTTGGCACTGCCGTGCGGCGGTGGAAGCATGCCGGTGCGCAGTGGGTGATGGTGCTGAGTGGGGCGCAATCGGCGCTGGCCGGGTTGTTCTTCATTTTGCAAAGCCACGCGCCGATGCCGCCGGCGATCGTCAAGATCGCGGGCTATGCGGGAGTGGGGGCGCTTTATTTCCTGATATCCGCCATTTGGCTGCAGGTGCGGGGGATGCGGCGTAGCGTGTCGTGAGCCGTCGGTCGGAATGAAGACCTGCACGCGGTCGCGAATGGCGCTGAACGACCCAGAACGGCCCTTCAGATTTATCCAAAGCGGCCAATCGTTGTGACCTGCGGCGGGATTTTATAGCCTCGCTCGATGAGTATCTTGGCCTCGGCGCGACTGCGGAATCATTCCCGATTAAATCGCTTCTCCCGCAGCGTGCCGTTGGAACCTTCAACGGAGTCGTTCTGCCAAGGGCGGCAAGAACGGACACAGCGTGTACGATCTGGTCTTCAAGAAAACCATCCAAGGAGAGAGGAATGAATCCCGAACAGGCACGAGCCGAAGAAACCCAGGCGATGGAGCGCATGGTGGCCGCCACGCTGCGCGTGCAGAGTACGTTCGCCTCGATGCAGAAGCAATTTCCGCCGCAAGGCAGCGGCGAGCCTTCGCCGTTCGCGCTGCAAACCTTTGATGCCGCCCTGCAGGAACTTGAAGACGCACAGGCCGCGTTCGATGCGCTGCTGAACGATCTGATCGACGGTAACCGCTAAAGGCTACGCCCTTATCCGCACCGATTGCCGACGATCTAAAAAGCTGTGTCGAACGGCTGTTCGTGGCCGAACGCGGCCGGCCGCTGCCCTGCAACGCGCGACCGACGCAGATCGACCCGTCGCAGCCATTGGATGCCTCGGCAACTCAACGGCAAGGTTCGGTGCCAAGCTGACCTTCGAATGTCCAACTCCATGCACCGGCGAAGGTCCTCGGACAGTAGCACTGATGGCCTGTTACTCCGCGCTTTGGTAACGGACTGCGCAAGCGGGCGCCCCGGGCTGCCCTTTACTCTCTTGACGCGGTGTCAGGAGCCGTTCAAGCAGATCGGCGCTGTCTAGTTGCGCAATCCACCAGTTCAAAGCGTTCCCTACCTTGTCCTCGCGCCAAGCGAGGTAGCCATTCGTGAACTCGCGCACACCCACAATGCGACGCGCGACCAGCCTGCCTTCGTGTATCGGTTCTTTCGCTACGAGATCGGGCAGCATCCCGACAGCGATACCTTCGCACAGTGCTTGCAGTTTAGCTGCGAGCGTCGGCACGATGATCAGCGGCTGTCCATCACGGGTGGCCACAGATTGCGGTTGCAGTTCGCGAGAAGTGTCACTGATGACCACACCTCGATATCTTGCGATCGTTTCGCTCTCCAACGGCTCGGGCATGCGGGCGAGTGGATGGTCCGGTGCCACGACAAAAACGTGCCGGAGGGTTCCGATTGGCCGGGCCGCAATATTGGCCGCATGCGGCGGCTCGCCGAACGCCCCTATCGCGAGATCGGCACGCCGCGTAACCAGGGCATCCCACACGCCCCCAAGCACCTCGGTGGAAAGACTTAGCTGGGTATTCATCTCCAGGTCGTAGAAGGCATGGACATACGGCCATAAGGACTGGATTGGCAAGATTGCATCGACGCATAGTCGAAGCTCCGATTCCCAACTGTCTCGAATACCTTTTGCTTTGGCCTCCAGGTGTCGAGCCGCGTCTAAAAGTCGACGCCCATCTTCCACAACAGCACGACCCGCTTCCGTGAGTCTCGTCCGTCTGCCGCTGCGGTCGAACAGCTCGACATCCATGTCGCTTTCCAGCTTTTGCACAAGGTAAGTGAGCGTGGACGGAACTCTATGCAACAACTCGGCCGCCTCGGCGAATGTACCGGTCCGGTCAATTGCATCCAAAACTTCGAGAACTTCGAATGACAGCTTGGTCGCCATATAGCAGATACTTCTATCGTTCACAGGATTCACCGCGACGGCCGAGCGGCTTTGCCGCAGCAACGCTTCCATGCGGTTGCCCAAACCTTTCGGGACTCGCTCGGATGCTGATCAGATGGACAAAGGCGATGTCGTCCCTGAACCGGATGCATCTCCCGGATGCTCTCGTTGACGAAGCCTCCGGCCACTCAATGGTCATTGCGGCAGGAGTCTAAGGTACACGCTGCCGCTTGTCTGCTCGCGGCGCGACGCACAGTTAGCCAGGCGCATGATTCTGCTCGCGTCAATTTAGTCGTCGCCCCGCCAGTGCAGCCACGGGCTGTTTATCGGTCGCGGCGACCGAGTCGCATTCCGGGTCAAGCGCCACGGCATCGGTCGGTGTCCGGTGCGCGTGTTCCAAGACGATCGGACGCGCCCACATTCGCGCCTTCGCGTACAGGGCGTGGCGTGCCGCGACGGATACGATTGGCACGCGTGTGTCCCTGGGCAAGGTACAGCCGACGTTCGAATGGCTGCTTGAGAGCGATTGCCTACGACTGTCGATGGCCGGATGCCGCCCGACGCGTTTAGAAGACACCAGCCGTCCCCAAAGCCGGTCCTATGAACCGCTTGATAACTGTGGCTCGGCCCGCATTCCTACCGCCTCCGCAACGCCTGAGCCAGCGCATCCCCCGCAGCCAGAATATGCGCGGACAGGGCCGCACAGGCTGCGTCCACATCACCCTCGCGTATCGCCCGAACGATGTTCCGATGCTCATCATTCGAGCGATCCTGCCAGTCAAGCTGCTGCCACGTCGCATACAAATGCCGCGCACTGGCCCGATGCATGTCGCCGATCGCAGCGACGAGCCGCGGCATCCCGCACCGCGCGGTCAATGCGCGATGAAACCTCAGGTTCAGCGTGCCAAGCACGGCTATGCCACGCGCCGCCGCCTCCTGATCGAGGATCGCATCGAGCTCCTCCAGCGCACGTGCATCGAGCGCGGGAATCGCCTCCCGCAGCGCCAGCGCCTCGAAAGCAGCACGCATCTTCGCCATTTCAAGCACGTCCGCCGGCTCGAGCGGCGCCGCCCGCACGCCTCGTCGCGGCTCCACCACGGCCAATCCCTGCGCTTCCAGCCGTCTGAACGCCTCGCGTACCGGCACATGACTCGCACCGAACTCTGCCGCGATATGGTCCTGACGCAGCCATTCCCCCGGCGCGATGGTGCCCGAGATGATGCGGTCCGCCAATGCGCCAGCGATCCGATCGGCCAGCGAGCGATCCTCCTTGACTTCCAAATTCATCCCGACCACCATGCATAGATTATCTATTAAATTGTAACAAACCCGGAGGCTCGATGCGCCACCACCGCCCTGTCCGTCTGCAGCACATCGCCGGTATCGGTGTCGATCGCATGGGTTCGATCGCCGATCATGCCGACGTCGACCTTTTGCGACTCGAAAATCTCGATACCGACATCCCGCCTACCGCGGAAGCGCTCGCCTTCACCCGAGCGGCCATCCAGCGAGATTCGGCCAACTCCTATCTGCCATTCGTCGGTCAGGATCGGCTACGCGCGAGCGCGGCCGCCCACGTGTCGGCGCTTTCCGGGCAGCGCTTCACGGCCGACCACGTGGTGGTGTCGGCGGGCGGACTCTCCGGCATTCTGAACACGCTGCTCGCCACCGTCGAGATCGGCGACGAAGTCATCGTCACCGATCCGACGTACGCAGGTCTGCTGAACCGCGTCCGCCTTGCGGGCGGCGTGCCCCGGCAAGTCCCGTTCGCCTTCACGCCGGGCGGCGAATGGAAGCTGGACCAGGCCGCGCTGCGGGCGGCAATCGGTCCGAAAACGCGGGCCATGCTGCTGATGTCTCCTTCGATGCCTTCGGGCGGCTTCTTCGATGCGTCCGACTGGCAACTGATCGCGAGCCTGTGTGTGCAGAACGATCTGCTGCTGATCCTCGACAGCGCGATGGAACGGCTGCTCTTCGATGGACGCACGGTCATCCATCCCGCCGGCCTGCCCGGCATGGCCGAGCGTACGGTGACGGTCGGCGCAGCGTCGAAAGAGTTGCGCATGATCGGCTGGCGGGTCGGCTGGATCGTCGCGCCGGAATGGTTGATTCCCGATCTTGTGGCCGTGTCGCTCGCCAATGTCGTGGTGCCGGTCGGCATTGCCCAGGAGGCTGCGGCGATTGCGCTAGAACACTCCGCATCCGATCTGCCTGGCTATGTGAGCGAACTCGAGAGGCGGCGGGATACGGTCGCCGCCGAACTATCCGGGCTGCCGTTCGGCATGCCGGCGGGCGGCTGGTCGATGCTGCTGCGCGTGTCCGACTTCGGCCTGACCGGATCGCAGATGTCGGAGCGGTTGCTGCGCTGCGGCGTATGTGCGACGGCCATGACCGGATGGGGTGTCGCACACGGCGAGCAGTACGTCCGTTTCGTGTTCTCGAACGAACCTGTCGAACGGTTGCGCACGCTCGGGGACAAGGTGCGCTTCGCCCTAGAGGACGCATGACGGTCCCCACGAGAAAGCGGGATAGCGCGCAGGGCGTCCCTGGCTGGAAGTAGCCGGAATTCCGCGTGTGACGGTCGAGCAAACTCACACGAGATCAATGCACATGACGTGATGCATCCGGCGCCGAGGCAGCGCAATGCCCCAGCCCCGGCGCAACGTAACGTCGCACAAACGCCCTACCGCCCCACCGGCGGCCGCAAAATATCGCGTGGAATCGACGCGATCAGCACGCAGCTGACCAACAGGCAAGCACCGAGCGCATAGGTGCCGTTGTTGATGTTGCCGGTCATCTGCTTCGCGACGCCGGTGATCATCGAGCCCGTGAAGCCGGACAGGTTGCCCACCGAGTTGATCAGCGCGATGCCGGCGGCCGCGGCCGTGCCGGACAGGATCTGCCCCGGAAAGGTCCAGTAGATCGGCATCAGTGCGAGGATGCCGCAGGTGGCGATAGTCAGGAATACGATCGACAGCGCCACGTTCTGCGCGAACGCCGCGCTCAGGATCAGGAAAACGCCGCCGATCAGCGCGGGAATCGCCGCGTGCAGGCGGCGTTCGCCGGTTTTGCGCGAGTGCGACGCGTTCCACACCATCGCGAAGATCGCCGTCAGGTACGGAATGGCCGTCAGCACGCCGATGTGCAGCGGGCTGTGCACGCCCGACGCGCGGATGATCGACGGCAGCCAGAAGGCCAGCCCGTAGAAGCCGGTATTGAACGTCAGCAGGATGAAGGTGAGCAGCCAGACGCGCGGGCTGCGCAGCGCGGCGCCGATGCTGTGCGACTTGTGCGCGGCCTCGGATTCGAGATTGCGTGACAGCACCGCTTTCTCGTCGGCGGACAGCCATTTCGCCGACTGCGGGCCGTCGCCGAGGCAGGCCAGCACGATGAACGCCACCACGATCGACGGCAGCCCTTCGAGCAGCAGCATCCATTGCCAGCCGCTCATGCCCGACAGGCCGTGCGTCTGCTCCATCAGCCAGCCGGACACCACGCTGCCCAGCGTCAGGCTCAGCGGGATCGCGACCAAAAAGCCCGACATCGCCACGCTCTGGCGGCGCGCCGGGAACCAGTAGTTCATGTACAGGATGACGCCCGGGAAAAAACCCGCTTCGCACAGCCCCAGCAGGAAGCGCAGCGTGTAGAACATCGTGGTCGTCTGCACGTGGAAGAACTGCGCGAGCGGCACGATGAACGCCATCGACGACGACACGATCCCCCACGTAATCATGATCCGCGCGATCCAGAAGCGCGCGCCGTAGCGGTGCAGCAGCAGGTTGCTGGGCATCTCGAACAGGAAATAGCCCCAGAAGAAGATGCTGGCGCCGAGCGCATAGACGCCGTCGCTCAGGTTCAGGTCGTCGAGCATCTGCAGCTTCGCGAAGCCCACGTTGACGCGGTCCAGGTAGGCCACGACGTAGCAGAGCAGCAGCAACGGCAGGATGCGCCGCATGACCTTGCGGTAAAGGGCGTCTTCGGACGAGTCGGCCGCGGCCGGTGCGGCAGCGGCCTGCGTTAGGGATGGCATCGGTCTGTCTCCTGGTTGTATCGATCTTCTTCGTACCGTCGCGTGCGCTTCGCGCATCGATGTTACCGATAACATCCGGTGGCAAAAAAAAGCCGACGAGGCGACGGGAGCGATCGGCACGCTGATACCGGTAACAACGTTGAAGGTAGCATGCTGCGATACGCGCATACAAGTGCCGCCGAACGCGTGGTTTCCCTAGTACGGAGCTTACCGCGACGGGTACGGCGCGACCCGCCTGCGCGGTATGCCGCACCGGTATGATGTAGCCTTTCCGGCTTTCTCCCGATCGCGATTCCGATGCCCAGTCCCACCGCCGTCCGGCCCGCCGGGCCGCCCCGCATGTCCGACGTAGCGCGCCTCGCCGGCGTATCGAAGATGACGGTGTCGCGCGTGCTCGCCGGCCACAGCGTGGCCGCCGAGACGCGCGCACGGGTCTGCGAGGCCATCGACCAGCTCGGCTACGTGGCGGATGCCGCCGCCGGTGCGCTGTCGTCGGGACGCTCGGAATTCGTCGCGGTGCTGGTGCCGTCGCTGTCGAGCTCCAACTTCTCGGACACCGTGCGCGGCCTGACCGATGCGCTCGAGCCGCAGGGTCTGCAATTGCTGCTCGGCGATACCGATTACGACCTGGAACGGGAAGAACGGCTCGTCCGCTCGATGCTGCGACACCAGCCGCGCTGCATCGCGCTGACTGGGTCGCAGCACACCGAAGCGACGCGCAAGGTGCTGGAGCGCTCGGCGATTCCGGTGGTCGAGATGTGGGACCTGCCCACGCGCCCGATCGACACCGCCGTCGGCTTCTCGAACGTGCGCGCCGCCCGTGCGATGGTGCGCCACCTGGCCGAGCGCGGTTACCGGCGCATCGGCTTTCTGGTCGGCGTGAGCGAACTGGATCGCCGCGGCCTGGACCGGCTCAAGGGCTACCAGGCGGAGATCAAGGCGCTGGGCCTGGGCGAACCGCGCGTCGTGCGGCTGGGCGAATCGCCGATCACGATGAGCCACGGCGGGCCCGCGATGGCCGCGCTGCTGGAGCGCTGGCCGGATACCGACGCGGTGATGTGCGTGAGCGACATGTCGGCATTCGGCGCGATCATGGAATGCCACCGGCGCGGCCTCACCGTGCCCGCCGACATCGCCGTGGCCGGCTTCGGGAACTTCGAAGTGGCCGAGTGCTGCCACCCGACCATCACCACCGTGTCGGTCGATGCGTACGGCATCGGGCTGCGCACCGGCGAAGCGTTGCTGGCGGCGCTGCAAGCGCGCGACGGCGGCGAGCCGACCGACTCGAAAAGCATCCGTATCGACTACACCATCATCGCGCGGGAAAGCGCGTGACAAGCCGACGATCGCGCGCATCCCAGGACGCGACGCGTGCGGCTTCGTACCGCCCCCTGCCCCACGCCTTCGCCACGCGCGCACGAAATCCCTTCCGCTACGCAAAAAAGCCGTGCTAACATCCAATCGATGTTACCGGTACCATCCGGCACGCAAAATGAAGAAGGCCCCTCAGGAGACAGCCTGCCATGTCACACACCCCTCGCCGTCTGCGCAGCCAGGAATGGTTCGACGACCCCGCGCACGCAGACATGACCGCGCTCTATGTCGAGCGCTTCATGAACTACGGGTTGACGCGCGAGGAACTGCAGTCGGGCCGTCCTGTCATCGGCATCGCACAGACGGGCAGCGACCTCGCGCCGTGCAACCGCCACCACATCGAGTTGGCCGAACGCACCAAGGCCGGTATCCGCGACGCGGGCGGCATTCCGATGGAGTTCCCCGTGCATCCGCTGGCCGAGCAAAGCCGCCGGCCCACCGCCGCGCTCGACCGCAATCTCGCCTACCTCGGGCTGGTGGAAGTGCTGCACGGCTTTCCGCTGGACGGCGTGGTGCTGACGACCGGCTGCGACAAGACCACGCCCGCGTGCCTGATGGCCGCGGCCACCGTCGACATGCCCGCGATCGTGCTGTCGGGCGGACCGATGCTCGACGGCTGGCACGACGGCAAGCGGGTCGGCTCGGGCACGGTGATCTGGCATGCGCGCAACCTGCTCGCGGCCGGCGAGATCGATTACGAAGGCTTCATGCAGCTGACCACGGCGTCGTCGCCGTCGATCGGCCACTGCAACACCATGGGCACCGCGCTGTCGATGAATAGCCTCGCCGAGGCGCTGGGCATGTCGCTGCCCGGCTGCGCGAGCATTCCCGCCGCCTATCGCGAGCGCGGCCAGATGGCTTACGCGACCGGCAAGCGCGCGGTCGAGCTCGTTCGCGAAGACCTTCGCCCGTCGACAATCATGACGCGCGCGGCATTCGAGAATGCGATCGTCGTGGCCTCCGCGCTGGGTGCATCGACCAACTGCCCGCCGCACCTGATCGCGATTGCACGCCACATGGGCGTCGAACTGAGCCTGGACGACTGGCAGCGCCTGGGTGAAGCCGTGCCGCTGCTCGTCAACTGCATGCCGGCCGGCGAATACCTCGGCGAGAGCTTCCACCGCGCCGGCGGCGTCCCCGCGGTGCTGCGCCAGCTCGATGCGGCCGGCCTGCTGCGGCGCGACTGCCTGACCGTATCGGGCCGTGCGATCGGCGAGATCGCCGACACCGCGCAGGACGCCGACCGCGACGTGATCCGCACGCCCGACGCACCGCTCAAGCACGGCGCCGGCTTCATGGTGCTGTCGGGCAACTTCTTCGACAGCGCGATCATGAAGATGTCGGTGGTGGGCGACGCGTTCCGCCAGACTTACCTTTCCGAGCCGGGCGCGGAGAATACGTTCGAGGCGCGCGCGATCGTGTTCGACGGCCCCGAGGATTACCACGCGCGCATCAACGATCCCGCGCTGAACATCGACGAGCGCTGCATCCTCGTGATCCGCGGCTGCGGCACGGTCGGCTATCCGGGCAGCTCCGAAGTCGTGAACATGGCGCCGCCGGCCGAGCTGGTGAAGCGCGGCGTGACGTCGCTGCCGTGCATGGGCGACGGACGCCAGAGCGGCACGTCGGCCAGTCCGTCGATCCTGAACATGTCGCCGGAAGCCGCGGTCGGCGGCGGTCTCGCGCTGCTGCGCACGAACGACCGCGTGCGCGTGGACCTGAACCGCCGCAGTGTCGACGTGCTCGTCGACGAGGACGAACTCGCGCGCCGCCGCGAAACCGCCAGCTTCACCGTGCCGCAGGCGCAAACGCCGTGGCAGGAACTCTATCGCCGGTTCGTCGGACAGCTGTCCACCGGCGGCTGCCTCGAACCGGCCACGCTGTATCTGAAGGTGATCGAGCAGCGCGGCAACCCGCGCCATTCGCACTGACCCCGCCGCCCCCGACTCTTGCCGAGCTGACCATGCGTACTCCTTCCGTTTCCGACTGCCTGCCGCACGACCTTGCCCACGCGCTGCTGATCGGCCGCGTCTGGCGGCACGACGGCGCCCACGCGGGCCCGAGCGTCGTCGCCGTACGTGGCGGCGAAGTGTTCGACATCACGCGCACCGCGCCAACCACTGCCGACCTGTTCGACCGTCCCGATGCCGTCGCGGTCGCGCGCACGGCCCCCGGCGAATCGCTCGGCCGCGTCGAGCCGTTGTTGCAGGCGGCGCTGGACGGCACGCCGGGCGCGACGCACCTGCTCGCGCCGTGTGACGTGCAGGCGATCAAGGCGTGCGGTGTGACCTTTGCGGTCAGCCTGATCGAACGCGTGATCGAGGAACAGGCCGGCGGCGATCCGGCCAAGGCGCGGGAAGTACGCGACACCATCGCCGCGACCATCGGCACCGACCTGTCGAAGATCGTGCCGGGCTCGGAAGCCGCGCTGCGCCTGAAGGCGGAGCTCGAGCGCCGCGGCGCGTGGTCGCAATACATGGAAGTCGGCATCGGCCCGGACGCCGAGGTGTTCTCCAAGGCGCAGCCGATGTCCGCGGTCGGCTTCGGCGCGGACGTGGGGCTGCTGCCCATATCGGTGTGGAACAACCCCGAGCCGGAGATCGTGCTGGCGGTCGCCAGCGACGGCAGGCCGGTCGGCGCGACGCTCGGCAACGACGTGAACCTGCGCGACGTCGAAGGCCGCTCGGCGCTGCTGCTCGGCAAATGCAAGGACAACAACGGCTCGTGCGCGATCGGCCCGTTCGTGCGGCTGTTCGACGATGGCTTCACGCTCGATGGCGTGCGGGAATGCAGCGTGTCGCTGCGCGTCGAAGGCGCGGACGACGGCTTCGTCCTCGACGGCATCAGCCACATGCGCGAGATCAGCCGCGACCCGGCCGCCCTCGTCGCGCAGACCTGCGGCGCGCATCACCAGTATCCGGACGGCTTCATGCTGTTCCTCGGCACGATGTTCTCGCCGATCCAGGATCGCGACGCGCCCGGCGGCGGATTCACGCATCACCTCGGCGACCGCGTGACGATCTCGACGCCCGCGCTCGGCGCGCTCGTCAACACCGTGCGGCTTTGCACGGAGATCGCGCCGTGGACCTTCGGCGTGCGCGCGCTGTATGCGAATCTGGCCGCACGCGGGCTGCTTGCCTGAACGGAACGAAGGCGATACCACCTCCCCGCTTGCGATCGATCGCAGTCAGCCACGGCGTGGGCGACGCACCAGCGGACCGGCGCAGGATACGAACGAAATCCCGCCCGTCGTCGGCGGGTACGCCAGCCGGACCGACTTAGCCGCGCCGCATGAAACAGGGGCCCGCTGGCCCCGTCAATCAAACCCTCACACCGCCACCGCGCGCTCCGCCAGCTTGAACTCGCCCACCGTCTGCGCGAGCCGGGCCGCCTGCTCGCGCAGCGACGTCGCGGCTGCCGCCGATTGCTCGACGAGCGCCGCGTTCTGCTGCGTCGTGTCGTCGAGTTGCGACACCGCCTGATTCACCTGCTCGAGCCCCGTGCTCTGCTCCTTCGCGGCGACGCTGATCTCGGCGATCACGCTCGTGATGTTGCGCACGCCGTCGACGATCTCGTCCATCGTCGCCCCGGCCGTCTGGACGAGCCCGGAGCCGCCCTCGATCTTCTCGACCGACGAGTGGATCAACTGCTTGATTTCCCGCGCGGCCTGCGCGCTGCGCTGCGCGAGCGCACGCACCTCGCCGGCGACGACCGCGAAGCCGCGGCCGTGCTCGTTCGCGCGCGCCGCCTCGACGGCGGCGTTCAGCGCGAGAATGTTGGTCTGGAACGCGATGCCGTCGATCACGCCCACGATGTTGGCGATCTCTGCCGACGCCTGCGTGATGTCGTTCATCGTCGACACGACTTCGCGCACGACCGTGCCGCCCCGCAGCGCGACATCCGACGCCGATTCCGCCAGACGGTTCACCTGGCTCGCCGCATCGGCCGAGTTGCGCGCCGTGCCGGCGATCTCCTCCAACGCCGCGGCCGTTTCCTGCAGGCTCGACGCCGCGTGTTCGGTGCGGGCCGACAGATCCTGGTTGCCCTGCGCGATCTCGGCGCTCGCGAGGTTGACGGACGTGCTGAACGCGCGGATCTGCAGCAGGATCGCACTGATCTTCTCGGCGAACGCGTTGAACGCGCGCGCGATCTGCGCGGCTTCGTCCGCGCCGTCGGCCGGCAGGCGCTTCGTCAGGTCGCCGCTGCCGCTCGAGACGTCCGTGAGCGCGTCGCGCACCATCAGGATGCGCTTGAAGGCCGCGTTCGTCATCGCGCCGACGAGCGCGGCCGCGATGATGGCGACGATCACGATCGCCAGCAGCGTGGTCGTCGCGACCGCGCGCATGCCGGCCGTCACGTCGCCCTTGTCGAGCGCGAGCACCAGCGACCAGTCGGTGCCGACGATCGGTTGTGCGCGCATCAGCTTGGCGGCGCCGTCGATGTCGACCGCGACGGGCGCCGACGCCGTCTGCAGCGCGCCGAGGTGATCGGCATCGAGTTCCGGCGACAGGCCGGTGGCCGGCTTCATGATCAGGTCGGTCTTGGCCGACGCGATCACGCGCGCGCCCTTGTCCACCAGGAACGCGAAGCTCGCCGGCGTCGGGTGAACGGAGGTCACGATCGAGCTCACGTTCTCCATGAACAGGCTGGCCGCCAGCACGCCCTTCACCGCGCCGTCGCGCACCACCGGCACCGCGAACGCGACGGCCGGCTTGCCGCTTGTCGCATCACGGTAGAGCGCCGTCACGACCAGATGGCCCGCGCCGACGGCCTGCTTGTACCAGGGCCGCGCGGTCGGATCGTAGCCGGGCGCGAGCGGCACGTTCGAGAAGGCGGTCTTGTCCGGCAGGCCGAGCGTCAGCACCTCGAAGCCGCCCGACTTGCCGAGCAGCTTCAATGCCGGCACCGGATCGCCGTCGCCGATCGCGATCGTGTCCGCGAGCGCCTGGGTTTCGCGCGACCGGCTGGCCACCCATTCGTCGATCGCCAGCGCGTGGCCGGCGAGGATCGATTTGTGATTCTGGTCGATGGCCTCGTCGTTGTGGGTCTTGACGACGTAATAGACGAGCCCGCCGGTGACGGCCAGCGCCGTCACGACGATGGCGACACACGTCGCAAGTATCCGTGCGCGAATTGATGACAGCATGATGACTTCGGTCTCCGTTACCGCGTGATTGAAATGGATCGCTGAAAAGGGCGACCCTGATCCGTTTAACGGCACCGTCGGCGGGAAGTTGAGCGATGCCGGACGGACGGCGACCGGCACGGGTACGCCGAGGCAGAAACCGGTTGTGGCGCGCGAAAACGGAGCCGTTCGTCCGTTCGGCGTGACGAATGCGGAGCGCTGCCGGATTTTTTTGACGACAGGCAACCCGCAAACGATTGCCTCGAGCGACGGTCCTAAACTGTTCGTTCCCCGTTCCGTTAATCAGGAAATCTATTTAATACCCACAACTGGATTCTTCCTATGAACGATCGACGATTAACGGTTCGCACGAAGCTGATCATGGCTTTCGGACTTCTTACGTGCACGGTCGTGCTCGTCTCCGTCGTCGGCATCGTCTCGCTCGGCAACGCGAACGCGGCATTCGACCATTATGTCAACGGCATCAACGCCCGCGCGACCCTGGCGGACAAGGTGCTCGCCGCCGTCGACCGGCGCGCGATCGCCGCCCGCAACCAGGTCCTCGCGGCCAGCCCGCGCGATGCGGACATCGAGAAGGAAGCGGCGCTGCAGGCCGACCGCGAAGTCGGCGCGCTGATGGGCGAACTGACGAATGCGGTCCGCGAGGGGAGCGGCGCGTCCGACAAGTCTCGCGAACTGGTTCGGCAAATCGGGGCGATCGAGGCGCAGTACGGCCCCGTGGCGCGCGCCATCGTCGACGCGGCGGCGAACAACCGGCGCGATCAGGCGATCACGATGATCAACGAACAGTGTCGACCGCTGCTGGCGCAGCTTGTCGCGGCCACCGACACGTATGCGAAGTACTCGCGCTCGCGGGCCGACCAACTGGTGAAGGAATCGGACGACCGTTATACGTCGCGACGACTGATGCTGATCGCGATCTGCATCGCCGCCGCCGCCGCGGCCGCGATCTCGGGCGCCTTCATCACCCGCGGCCTGCTGCGCGCGCTGGGCACGGAGCCTGCCGTGCTCAGCGATATCGCCGGCCATATCGCCGCCGGCAATCTCGGCGCCGAAGCCGCGACCGGCGCCGCGCCGGCCGGCAGCGTGCTGGCTTCGATGCGCGACATGCAGGCAAACCTCATCCGCCTGATCTCGGAGGTTCGTACCGCATCGGGCAACGTCGCGACCGGCGCCGGCGAAATCGCGTCCGGCAACCAGGACCTGTCGTCCCGCACCGAACAGCAGGCCGCGTCGCTGCAGGAAACCGCGTCGAGCATGGAGCAATTGACGTCCACCGTGCGCCTGAACGCCGACAATGCGCAGCAGGCAAGCGGCCTCGCCAACAACGCATCGGAGGTCGCGCAGCGCGGCAGCTCGGCCGTCGGCCTGATGGTCGACACGATGACGGACATCAGCGCGAGTTCCGCCAAGATCGCCGAGATCACCGCGATCATCGAAGGGATCGCGTTCCAGACCAACATTCTCGCGCTCAACGCGGCCGTGGAGGCCGCCCGCGCCGGCGAACAGGGCCGCGGCTTCGCGGTGGTGGCGAGCGAAGTCCGAAGTCTTGCGCAGCGTTCGTCGAGCGCCGCGAAGGAAATTCGCGAGCTGATCTCGCAATCGGTCCGGAAAATCCAGGACGGCTCGCATATCGCGAACAACGCGGGCGATACGATGAGCGAGGTCACGCACGCGATTTCGCGCGTGACCGACATCATGGGCGAGATCGCCGCGGCGTCGAGCGAGCAGAGCCGCGGCATCGAGCAGGTCAATCTGGCCATCACGCAAATGGACGAGGTCACCCAGCAGAATGCGGCGCTCGTCGAGCAGGCGGCCGCCGCCTCGAAGTCGCTCGAGGAACAGGGAAACCGGCTTGCCGAGGCCGTCTCGCTGTTCCGGCTGGACACGCGCGCGGTGGGCGCGTAGGCCGGCGCCCTCTATCGATGACGGACGGCACATGAATTCCGCCGTCCGTCATGTTCAGCACCGGAAATTAACCAGATAGTGGGAATTTTCGCCCGCCGCATGCGACGCGAAACAATTCCGTAACGACCGCGTAACGATCGCTGACCACAATCCTCCGTCTTCTACCCTCAGGATGGAGTCTTGCATGTTTGCGTCACGAAGCCGTTTCCCGCTGCACGTCGCGGCATTGTCGAGTGCGATCGTTTTGGCTGCGTGCGGCGGCGGCGACGACGTCGCGTCGACCGCCACGATCGCCGCGGCCGTTCCGGCGCCGCCCGCCGACCCCGGCTTCGTCGACAGCGCGCCGATCCCGAGCGCGCCCGCTTTCGTCGACAACGTCGCGACCAACCAGCGCGGCGATGCGCGCTATGCGACGCTGTCGACCAACGCCGCGGTGCGCGTGTTGAGCCGTTTTCTCGATCTGTGGCAACCGGCGACGATGCTGGTCGACGCGGGCGTGACCGCGCCGGCGAACGGCGCGTTCCCGGCCATCTCGCCGTCGACCTGCTCCGGGCTGCCGAACAGCGGCGTGCCGTGCGGCACGATCCTGAACGATGCGGTGCTGTCGGCCAACGTGCAGTACGTGGTCAACGCGACGACCGCCCGCACGCCGCAGCAGGCCGATGCCGCGTACTACGACGACCGGCGCGGCAAGGGCTACAGCGTGACCGACGGCATGGGCCCGCTCACCGCCGCATGGCGCACCGCGGCCCAGCAGACCACCAGCATCACCAGCGTGCCCGCCGATGCGACGACCGTGCTGTACAACGATTCCGGCAACAACGTCGGCGTCGGCAGCAGCGGCGGCAACGCCAGCTTCGGGAAGGTCGTCGACCTGCTCAACGAAATGGGCAACAACGCGTCGACCGAACCGTCGAAGCGCTTCTTCAAATATGCGCGCCCGTACCGCTGGAGCAGCAGCGTCGTCGTCGCGCCGACGCTCGTGCCGGCCGAGAGCACGACGCCCGCGACCGACGGCGGCTTCATCAGCGGCCACACGGCCGAGGCGATGCGCGATGCGACGACGATGGCGTGGCTCGTGCCGGAACGCTTCCAGGAAATGGTCAGCCGCGGCCTCGAACTCGGCGAGAACCGGATCCTCGCCGGCATGCATTCGCCGCTCGACGTGATCGGCGGACGCATGCTCGCGCTGGCCGTCAGCGCGGCGAACCTGACCGCATACGCCGGCGACGCACAGGCCGCGTACACGCAAGCCCATCAGACGCTGCAACAACTGACGGGCACGAGCGCGACGACCTTCTCCGCATTCGCGCGCTCCGGCACGACGGCCACCGACCGGTTCGCCGACTACACGACGAACAAGACCGCATTCCTGCGCCGCATGACGTTCGGCTTCGGCGCGATCGAATCGACGAACGCGCCGCCGGTCGTGCCGAAGGGCGCGGAGATCCTGCTGCAGACGCGCTTTCCGTACCTGAGCGCCGACCAGCGGCGCGTCGTGCTGAAGACGACCGAGCTGCCGTCCGGCTATCCGGTGATGGACGACGCGGAAGGCTGGGGCCGCCTGAACCTGTTCGCGGCGGCCGACGGCTACGGCGCGTTCAACGGCAACGTGATCGTGTCGATGGACGCATCGCAAGGCGGGCTCAGTGCTGCCGACCTGTGGCGCAACGACGTCGCGGGCGCCGGCAAGCTGACGCTGCAAGGCAGCGGCACGCTGACGCTGGCGGGCAACAACGCGTACACGGGCGGCACGCAGGTGAGCGGCGGCACGCTGGCGGCCGCGTCGCCGACGGCGTTCGGCAAAGGCGACGTGTACGTCGGCCCGGGCGGCAGCGTGCGGATCGCGGCCGCCGCGCCGGTGACGATCGCGACCCGCTACACGCAGCTCGACAACACGACGCTCGAACTCGATATCGACGGCAACGGCGGTGGGCGTCTGCGCGTGGGCGGGCCGCTCACCGTCACGGGCGGCACGCTGCACGTGACATTCGTGAACGGCTACGCACCGAAGGCCGGCGACACGATCGCGCTGATCGACGGCGCGGCGGCGGCCGCGAAGTTCGCGACGGTGACGGTCGACGGGTTCAAGGCCACGCCGGTCTACACCGCGACGGGCGTGTCGATCACGCTGTCGGCGGCGTAACCGGCAGCGAAGCTCGATCCTGCAACGGCGCCGCTCACGGGCAAAGCCGCGTACCGAAGCGCCGTTGCAGTTCGATGATCGTCGGCAGGTTGAAATCGTGGACGTCCGGCGCGGCGCCGCCCTGCCGCCGGCTAACCTCGACACTGAGTTCCAGCGCACGCGCGCGCGTCTCGGCGAGCAACCTCAGCGCCTCGCCGAGCAAGCCCTTCTCGAGTTCCGATAGCGAGCCGTCCTGATCGATTTCGCCGATCGTCGGCTCGCGCATGCGGGTTTCCATCGCGGCTTCTCCTTCGCTGTCCGATTGCGCGCGGTCGCACGTCGCGTCGCGCATCACATGACCGCGCCGCGCAGCCACGGCACGAATTCGCGTTCGCCGATGCCGTTGTCCTCGCTGCGGGATCTGCGTCCGGACGCGACGTCGAGCATCAGCCGGAACAGCCGTTCGCCCGCTTCATCGACCGTCAGCGAACCGGCGACGATCCCGCCGCTGTCGAAATCCATGTCCGATTGCATCCGCTCGAACAGACCGGTCGTCGTCGCGATCTTGATCGTCGGCACCGGCTTCGAGCCGAACACCGAACCGCGGCCCGTCGTGAAGCACACGAGATTCGCGCCGCCGGCGATCTGCCCGGTGGCCGACACCGGGTCGTAACCGGGCGTATCCATGAACACGAGCCCGGCCTGCCGCACCGGCTCCGCATAGTCGTAGACCGCGCGCAGCGGCGAGCGGCCGCCCTTCGACACCGCGCCGAGCGACTTCTCGAGAATCGTCGTGATGCCGCCGGCGAGGTTGCCGGGCGACGGGTTGTTGTTCATTTCGCCGCCGTCGTCGGCGACGTAGCGCTCCCACCACTGCAACCGGCCGAGCAGACGCTCGGCCACGTCGCGCGACGCCGCGCGCGCGATCAGCAGATGCTCGGCGCCGTAGATCTCGGGCGTCTCGGACAGAATCGCGGTGCCGCCGTTGCGGACCAGCAAGTCGACGGCCGCGCCGAGCGCCGGATTCGCGGTGATGCCCGAGTAGCCGTCGGAGCCGCCGCATTGCAGGCCGACCGTCAGCCGCGAGGCCGGCACGGCGCTGCGACGCGCACCGTCGGCCGCCTCCACCAGTTCACGCACGATCGACACGCCTTTGGCCACGGTGTCGCGCACGCCGCCCTCGTCCTGGATCACCAGCGTGCGCACGGTGCCGGGCGCGGCCGCGTCGAGCCGTTGCGCGAGCGCGCCGACCTGGTTGACTTCGCAACCAAGGCCGACGAGCAGCACGCCCGCAAAATTCGGGTTCCGTGCATAGCCGACGAGCGTGCGCCGCAGCAGTTCGATGCCGTCCCCGGTCGCGGACATCCCGCAGCCGCTCTGATGGGTGATCGCGACGACGCCGTCGACGTGACCGAACGCATCGAGCGCGCCGTGCCGGTAGGCATCGGCGATCGCATGGCAGACGCTCGCCGAACAATTGACGCTCGCGATCACGCCGACGTAGTTGCGGGTCCCCACGCTGCCGTCGGGCCGCACGAATCCGTCGAAGGTATCGCGGCGATCCGTCGCCACGTCGTGCGCGTCGCCGACGAGCCCGTCGTCGTGCGCATGCCGCTCGGGCATCCCGACGTTGTGCACGTGCACGTGCTCGCCCGCGGCGATGTCGCGCAGCGCGACGCCGATCGGCTGCCCGCATTTGACGATCGCGCTGCCGCGCGCGATCGGCGCGGTGGCGACCTTGTGGCCGGCCGGTACCGCGTCCGCCAGCCGCAACGGTGCGCCGTGCACGTCGATTGGCACGTCCGGCGCCAGCGCGTCGAGTGCGACGGCGACGTTGTCGTTGCCGTGAAGGATCACGACTGCCGGTTGCTTCACGATGTATTTCTCCCAGTGGTTGCGATGCCGGCCGGCTCATAGCGGGCGACGAGTTGCCGCAAGCGCGGTTGGTCGGCCGGCACCGCCAGCGAATCGGCGAGCGCGAGCAGCGGCTCGATCCGCCGCGCCACCTTCTCGCGATGGTTGACCGCGATATCGGCGATGCGATGCGCGAGAAACGGATTCAGAAAGCGCTCGCGCACGCTGTCGACGTAGCGTTCGGCCGTTTCGCGCAGGCCGAGCGCGACGAACACCGGCGCGACTTCGTCCCGCCACACGGCTTCGAGACCGTCGCGCAGCCGCGCATCGTTCATCGCGTTCAGCACCGTTTCCGATGCGTCGCGCCCGGCCGCGAGCCACTGTTCCGCGAGCCAGCTGTGCCCGAGATTGAGGAAGAACAGCTTCAGCCGCTCGTGGCTGCGCAAATCGTCGGTGACGACGATCTGTGCATGCCGGCACGGCAGCGCCATGCCCGCACGTCGTTCGATCGCCCATAGCGCATACGGCTCCGCGATCGCGCCGACCGGATGAAGCGGCTCGGACACGATGCGGTCGACGAGCGAGTTGACCCACACGCAGCGGTTGCCCAGATAGTCGGCGAACGCGCCGGGCAGCCGCCACCGGCGTGCGAGGTCCAGCACGATGTCGCGCAGCGTGTCGCCGTTGTTCGTCACCAGTTCGCAAGGCAGGATGGACACGCCGTCATCGGGCCGCACCTGCCAGCGCGCATGCAGCAGCGCGAGCAGCTTCGCCGGAAAGCCGTGCGGCGCTTGCCCGGGTTGGGCCAGCAGGTCCACGGTGTCGCGCGGATCGGCACGATAGCCTGCGTCGCCGGTGTTCGACACGATGGCGCGCACCGTCTCGATCGCGGCCCCGCGTATCTCCGCCCAGTCGCGCTCGGCGTCCCACGCGCGATGCACGGCGCGGCACTCGACGACTTCGTCGACCACGCCGCCGCGCTCGCGCCCGCGAATCCGCACCGGATAGCGGCCGGTGGCACGCAGCGCGTCGATGCGGGCGCGGCTGGCCGGATTGCCGGTCGTCTGCACGATACCGATGCCGCCCATCGCGTGGGCATCGTCCAGCGCCTGCGAGACGAACAGGTCGACGTGCGCGAGCAGGAAGCGGCTCGTGCCGAATTGCAGGATCGGCGGCGTCATCGCGTGCGCTCCGCGTGCCGGATTCGCTGGATCAGCATTCGACGAGCGCCTTCACGACGGTCTGCCCTGCATCCAGCAGACGCGGCAGCGCGTCCGGCACCTCGTCGAGCCGCATCCGGTGCGTGTTCAGCGCGCGGTCGGGAATCCTCCCTGCCCGCATCGCGTCGAGCACCGTCGCGAAATCCTCGGCCGTCGCGTTGCGGCTCGCGAGCAGCGTCGTTTCCCGTTTGTGGAATTCGGGATCCGAAAACGCGACGTGCCCGCGCACGATCGAGATCAACGTGTATTTGCCGCCATGCGCGACGAATTCGAAACCGCGATTCATCGCATCGAGGTTGCCGGTCGCGTCGAACACCGCATCGAAATACTCGCCGTTCGTCAGCGCGGCGAGACGCGCCGCGTCGCCTTCCCCCACCTCAACCGCCGCATCGACCGCCAGATGCTGGCGGCAAAACGCGAGCCGGTCGGCCCGCGTGTCGAGGCACGTGACGTCGGCGCCGCGCAGCTTCGCGAAGATCATCGCGGCCATGCCGATCGGCCCGGCGCCGACGACCAGCGCGCGCTGCCCGGCACGGACGTCCGCGCGCCGCACCGCATGCGCGCCGATCGCGAGAAATTCCAGCATCGCCGCCTGGTCGAGCGAAATGCCGTCGGCCTTGTGGACGAACTGCGCGGGCACGCTCAGGTATTCGGCCAACGCCCCGTCGCGATGCACGCCGAGCACCTTGATGTTCACGCAACAGTTCGTGTTGCCGTGACGGCATGCGACGCAGTGTCCGCACGACAGATACGGCATCACGTATACCGCATCGCCGGCGCCGAGCCCCGACGCCGGCTCCGCGTCGACGACGACCGCCGAAAGCTCGTGGCCCATCACGCGCGGATAGTCGAGGTACGGCTGGTTGCCGGTAAAGATGTGCAGGTCGGTGCCGCAGATGCCGACCCGTTGCACGCGCAACAACACTTCGCCGCTGCCGCGCACGGGCGGTTCGCGATGCTGCACGCGCAGCACGCCGGGGGATTCGCAAATCACGCTGAGCATGTCGGGGTCCTTTCGTTCTGGTTCATTCGTCGTGGCGTGCGGTGTCGATCCGGTAGAAGCGGCGCGCGTTGCCGCCGAAGAGGCCGTCCAGCGCCGCGGCGCCGAGCAACCGCGCGCAATCGTCCTCGCACGCGGCCAGCCATTCGCCGTAGCCGCCGCATGCCGACGCGAGCCGCAGCACCGGCCAGTCGCTGCCCCACATCAGGCGCGTCGGCCCGAACAGATCGGCCAGCGCATCGACATACGGCCGCGTGCGCGCGCGCACCGCATCCGGGCCGGCCGACGGCCCCGCTTCGGTCCAGAGGCCGGACAGCTTGCAGTGAAGGCTCGGCAGGCGCGCGAGCCGGCTCATCGCCGACAGCCACGGCTGCAATTCGCCGCGCTCGATGAACGGCTTCGCGCCGTGGTCGATCACGATCGGCAGATCCGGATGGCGTCGCGCGAACGCATGCAGCGCATCGAGATGACGCGGCATCACCAGCGCATCGAAACCGAGCGCATGCTTGCGCATCGCGGCGACCGCGCGATCCAGCCGCGGATCGTCGATCCACGCGTCGTCCGGCAGATCCTGCAGCATCGGTCGCAAGCCGCGCGCCTTCGGCGCGGATGCAAACGCCGCGATTCGCGCCGGTGCGTCGTCGGCCTTCAGGTCGACCCAGCCGACCACCGCGCCGACGCTCGGCGTTTCAGCCGCGAGATCGAGCAGAAAGCGCGTATCGGCTTCGCTCGGCAGCGACTGCACGAGGACGGTGGTGTCGATGCGCGCCGCGTCGAGCAGCGGCGCGAGATCGGCCGGGCCGAAGTCCCGGTGAATCGCATCGAGTTCGGCCGGCGGCCAGCAACCGGCTCGCGCACCGATGCGCCAGTAATGCTGATGGGCGTCGATCCGTGCGGTCATGCGCGTGCTCCCGGCACCGGCGCGTGCGCATCGATCAGACCTTCGTCGCGCAGCGCATCCCACAGCTCGGCCGGCGCGGGGCGCTCGAACCAGTCGATGTTCTGCTTCAACTGGGCCACGCTGCGCGCGCCGACCACGCACGACACGACGGCCGGATGGCCGAACGGAAATTGCAACGCAGCGGCGGGAAGCGGCACGTCGAAGCGGTTGCACAGCGCGCCGAGCCGCGTGGCCTTGTCGATCACGTCGGCGCTCGCGTCCGCATAGTTGAACTTGCCGTTGCCGGCGAGCAGGCCGGAATTGAACACGCCGCCGATCACGATCGCCGTCCCGTCACGCGCGCACGCGTCGAGCAGCGGTTCGAGCGCCGTCTGTTCGAGCAGCGTATAGCGGCCGGCCAGCAGCACCGCATCGAGTTCCGCTTCGTTCCGCGCGTCGGCCGCGACTTCCCATTCGTTTACGCCGAGACCGAACGCGCCGATCTCGCCGCCCGCACGCAGCGCGTCGAGCGCGCGAAACCCGCCGCCACGCGTCAACTGTTCCCAGTAGTGCGCGTGACGATCGCCGTGCGTCATCGCGCCGATGTCGTGCACGTACAGCATGTCGACGCGCGCGAGCCCGAGCCGCTGCCGGCTGTCGTCGTGCGAGCGCATGATCCCGTCGTAGCTGTAGTCGTAGACCGGCCGGAACGGCAGCGGCTCGGCCCAGCCGTCGTCGCCCGGCTGCACGCTGGCGTCGGCGCGCATCAGCCGCCCGACCTTCGTGCTGAGCGTGAACGCGCGGCGCTCGCGCGGGGCGAGGCCGGCCCCCACGCGCCGCTCGGACAGCGTGTAGCCGTAATACGGCGCGGTGTCGAAATAGCGCAGGCCGGCCGCCCACGCGGCGTCGACGAGCGCGGCGGCATCGGCGGCCGACATCGGCCGATAAAGGCCGCCGAGCTGCGAGCAGCCGAGGCCGAGCGCGGACACCGTCAGCCCGCTGCGCGGCAAGGTGCGCGTATCGTTTGCGTTCATGAGGCGTGACTGGATGCGGGGTAAAGGGATCAGTACAGGACGTTCTTCGCGGCTTGCGAATCGAGATTCTGCTTGTCGACCATCACGACGCCGGTATCGATCAGCTTCGGCGCGGGCTTGCGCTCGATCACGTCGAGCGCGGTACGCACGCCCTGGTTCCCCATCTGCCACGAGCCCTGCACGGCGATCGCCTGCACAGTGCCGTCGCGCACGAAGCCCTGCAAGTCCTCGTTGCCGTCGAAGCCGATCGCCACCACCTTGCCCGCCTTGCCGGACTGCTTCAGCGCCCGGCCCATGCCGACCGCGGTCGGCTCGTTCGCGCCGAAGATGCCCTTCAGGTCCGGGTTCGCCGACAGCACGTCGGTCGTCTGGTTCAGCGCGGTCGCCATTTGCGATTGCGAGTAGTAGGGGCCTACGACCTGCAGCTTCGAATGGCTCTCGAGGTACTTGCGGAACCCGCCGACGCGGCTGACCTCGGACCCCGCGCCCGGCACGTACGACATGATCGCGATCTTGCCGGACTGCCCGATGCGGTCGATCAGCGCCTTCGCGCACAGCGCGCCCGCCTTTTCGTTGTCGGTCGACAGGAACGCCTGGTAGTACGGCTTGCCGGCGTCCGCGATCGCCGAATCGATCAGCACGACGGGAATGTGCGCTTCCCACGCCTTCTTGATCGCGGGCACGAGCGCATCGGGATCGGACGGCGCGAGCACGATGCCCGCCACGTGACGCGTGACCGCGTTGTCGACCATGTTGACCTGCCCGCTGATATCGGACTCGGCCGCCGGGCCCTGGAACGTCATCGTGTAGCCCTTGGCGCCGTCGAGCGCCGCCTTCGCGCCCTTCTGCACGTTCTGCCAGTAGTTCGAATTGACCGTCTTGACGATCACCGCGATCTCGCCGCCCGCCGCATGCGCGCCGCTGCTGCATACCGCGAATACGCACGCCGATGCCGCCAGCAGGATGGATTTGTTCATGTCTCGCTCCGCTTCTCGTTGGTATGGACTGCTTGCTGCCGGTCAGGGCCGGCGATTGCGCAACTGGTCGGTCCACACCGTGCCGAGGATCACGACGCCGATGATGATCTGCTGGATGAAGCTCGACACGCCGTTCATGTTCAGGCCGTTGCGCAGCACGCCGATCACGAACGCGCCGATCGCCGTGCCGGAAATCGTGCCGACGCCGCCCATCAGCGACGTGCCGCCGATGACCGAACTGGCGATCGCGTCGAGCTCGTACATCACGCCTTCGTTCGGCTGCCCGGTGACGAGCCGCGACATCAGCACGCAGCCGGTCACGCCCGCGAGTGCGCCGGACAGCACGTAGGTGAACAGCTTCACGCCCTGCACGTTCACGCCCGACAGCCGCGCGGCTTCCGCGTTCGACCCGACCGCGTAGATATGCCGGCCGAGCGACGTTCTCGACAGCAGCACGGACACCACGACGAACAGCACGACCATGATCACGACCGGATACGGGATGCCGGGAAAGGTCGTGTCGGGGAACCCGTCCGCGCCGATGTGCGAGATCCGCAGCAGCGCGCCGTTGCCGAGCGCGCCGAACGCGTCGCCGAGATCCGAGACCGGCCGCGCGCCGGTGATCTGCAGCGCGATGCCGCGCGCGACGAGCATCATGCCGAGCGTCGCGATGAACGGCGGCAGGCCCATCTGCGTCACGCAGATGCCGTTGACGAGCCCGCACAGCGCGCCGACCAGGATGCCGGCCGCCATCGCGGCGGGCACCGGCACGCCGGCCTTGACCAGCAGCGCCGCGCACACGCCGGCCAGCGCGAGCACCGAGCCGACCGACAGGTCGATGCCGCCGGTGATGATCACGCAGGTGGCGGCCACGCCCAGATAGGCGATCGACGTGACCTGCAGGCCGACCGTCATCAGGTTGTCGACCGAGAAGAACGCCGCGCTCGATATCGAGAACGCGAACACGAGCACGACGAGACTGCCCAGCGCCGCGAACTTCTGGATCAGGTCGCGCCGCCGCTGTCGCGCCGCCCGTTCGTCGGCCTGGCTTCGATCGGATGTCATTTCAAGCATGGGAACGCCCCGACGCGTAGTGCATGATCTCCTCCTGACTGGTGTGTTGAGTGTCGAGCAACGCGGTCAATCGACCTTCGTGAAACACGGCGATCCGGTCGGTCATGCCAAGCAGTTCGGGCAATTCCGAACTGATCAGCACCACGCCGACGCCGTCAGCGGCGAGCCGGTCCATCAACCCGTAGATCGCGAATTTCGCGCCGACGTCGATGCCGCGCGTCGGCTCGTCGAAGAACAGGATCTTCGAGCCGCGGTACAGCCATTTGCCGATGACGACCTTCTGCTGGTTGCCGCCGGACAGGTTGCGCACGCGCTGGTGCACCGACGGCGTGCGAATCGCGAGGTCCTGCACGTAGCGGCGCGCGACGTCGAGCTCGTCGTCGAAGCGCAGGAATCCGAAGCGTGACGTGATGCCGCGCACGTTCGCGAGCGTGAGGTTCGCCGCGACGGGCATCGGCAGCGCGAGCCCCTCCTTCTTGCGGTCCTCCGACAGATACGCGATGCCGTGCCGGATCGCCTCGCGCGGCGAGCGGATCGTCACGGGCCGGCCGTGCAGCGCGATCGTGCCGCCGTCAATGCGATCCGCGCCGAAGATCGCGCGGGCGATCTCGGTGCGCCCGGCGCCCATCAATCCCGCGAAACCGAGGATCTCGCCGCGGCGCAGCGCGAACGACACCGGCCCGAACACGCCGTCGCGGCGCAGGTCGCGCACGTCGAGCAGCACGTCGTCCGTCGGCACCGATTGCCGCGACGGATACGCGTCGTCGAGCGTACGTCCGACCATGCGCGCGACGATGTCGTCGATGCTCACGTCGGCGAAATCGTCCGTCGAGATGTGACGCCCGTCGCGCAGCACCGTCACGCGATCGACGATCTGCGCCATTTCGTCGAGCCGGTGCGAGATATACAGAATCGCCACGCCGTCGGCGCGCAGTTCCTCGATGATCCGAAACAGCTGCACCGTCTCCGCTTCCGTCAGCGACGACGTGGGCTCGTCCATGATCAGCACGCGCGCATCGTGCGACAGCGCCTTCGCGATCTCGACCATCTGCTGCTGCGCGATGGACAGCACGCCGACCTTCGTCGTCGGGGCCACGTTCAGCCCGATGCGCGCGATGCAGCGCGTCGCATCCGCGTTCATCCGTTTCGTATCGACGAACGGCCCGCGCCGCGGCTCGCGTGCGAGGAACAGGTTCTCCGCCACGCTCAGGTGCGGGACGAGATTGAGTTCCTGGTGAATGATCGAGATGCCGGCCGCCTGCGCTTCGGAAGCCGAACGAAATCGCACCGGCGCGCCGCGATAGTGAACGACGCCGTCGTCGGGCAGGTACTGGCCGCTGATGATCTTCATCAGCGTGGATTTGCCCGCGCCGTTCTCGCCGCACACCGCATGCACCTCGCCGCGGCGCAGGTCGAGGCGAATCCCGTCGAGCGCGAGGACGCCCGGGAAGCGCTTGCGAATCCCGTCCAGGCGCAGGATCTCCCGGTCGGCTTCGTCGTGCGCGGCCTGACCGGGCAGATTGCGAGGCATTGCCATTGCGTCTCCTTGGGGTGGATCGACCGCGGCACTATCTGGTCAGTCCAATTTGGATGAATTACAGCAATCAAACCAACTTTGGTCAAGCCAATTTAACTATCTACATCCGATCTTACCAATAGTGAAAACCCCGACATCCGGATGATCCCGCTGCCACACGGGGCAAAGCGGCAGGCGTGATAGACTCCGCGACACGCGCTTGCGCCGAAAGCGCATTGATCCCTATCACTCGTATGAAATCGACAGAACCCAAGCGGCTTTACCAATCGGTCGCGGCCCAGATCGTCGCGTTGATTCGCCAGGGCGAATTCGCGATCGGCGAGCGGCTGCCGCCGGAGCGGGAGCTGGCGCTGACGCTCGGCGTATCGCGCCCGTCGCTGCGCGAAGCGCTGATCGCGCTGGAAATCGGCGGGCAGATCGAGATCCGGATGGGCTCCGGCGTGTATGTGCGCGACACGGCGGCCGACGCGGTCGGCCCGATGGCCACGCTCGGCGACAGTCCGTCGGAATTGATGCAGGCGCGCGCGGCCGTCGAGGGCAGCGTCGCCGCGCTGGCCGCCGCGCGGATGACGGCCGCGATGCTCGAGCGCCTGCGCCGCACGGTGCAGCGCATGAAGCGGCTCGCGGAGGCCGGCAAATCCCCGGTCGAAGCCGACCGGCAGTTCCACATGCTGATCGCGGAAGCCGCCGGCAATTCGGTGCTCACCCGCTTCGTCGGCGAGCTGTTCGACAGCCGCCACGACCCGATCGCGACCGCGATGCGCGGCCATGCGGAGAATCCGCAGACGTGGACGGCCGCCGTGCGCGAGCACGAGGACGTGCTCGTCGCGTTGCAGGCCGGCGATCCGATCGCGGCCCAGACGGCCATTCGCGCGCACCTTCGCGCGTCGGAAGCGCGGTGGATCGAGGGTGGGCTGAAAGCCGATCCGGATTGAGCGGGCGCCGGCGCGCGTCGGCGAGGGCGCGGCAACGCGCTATTCGACGCCCTGCCACGCGGCCCGTTCGCTCGTCGTGCGGCGCGACGGCAGCGTGCGCGGCACCAGGCTCGTCACCAGCACCGCGCCGACCACCAGCAGCCCCGCGACCACCGCGAACCCGGCATACGGCGCGCCGGTACGTGCGAACAGGATGCCGACCAGCCACGAACTGAACGCGCCGCCGAGCGAACCCAGCATGCTGATCACCGCGATGCCGGCTGCCGCCGCGCGGCCGGTCAGCTGGGCAGCCGGAATCGTCCAGAACACGATCGGCACGGTGAACGCGCACAGCTGCGCGATCGCCAGCAACGCGACGGTGACTCCTACATGGCCGACCGAGAAGCGCAGGAGCAGCAGACTGCACGCGGTGACGAGCATGCAAGCCACCGTATGCCAGCGGCGCTCGCCGTATCGGTCGGAACTCCATGCGATCGCCACGTTGCCGATCATCGTGAACATGGAAATCAATCCGGACAACCAACCGATTCCGGTAACGCTCGCGACCCCGGCCGCCTTCAGCACCGTGGGCGACCAGAACGTCACCGTCCCCATCCCGACGTAGACGCAGAAATAGATCGCCGCCAGCCCCAGCACGCGCGCGTGGCGAACGATGTCGAGCACGCCCGTTCGGTCATGGCCGACCACGGCCGACGCCCGCTCCGCGTCCAGATCGCGCAACAGCGCCTGCCGGTCCGCAGGCGACAGCCATGCCGCCCGTTCCGGCCGGTCGCTCAGCATCAGCGGCGCAACCAGCCCGAGCGCAATGGCCGGCAATCCCTCGATCAGGAACAGCCACTGCCATCCGCGCAACCCCATCGTGTCCTGCAGGTGCGCCATGATCCAGCCGGACAGCGGTCCGCCGATCATCCCCGCGACCGGAACGGCGAGCAGCAGCACGCTGTTGACGCGGGCGCGCACCCTGTCCGGAAACCAGTACGACAGGTACAGGATCAGGCCCGGAAAGAAGCCGGCCTCGGCGGCGCCGAGCAGAAACCGCACCACGTACAGCGACACGCTGCCGGTCACGAACATCTGCGCGACCGTGCACAGGCCCCACAGCACCATGATCCGCATCAGCGTGCGGCTCGCGCCGATGCGCGCCAGCAGCAGGTTGCTCGGCACCTCGAACGCGGCGTAACTGATGAAGAAGATGGCCGTCGCGGAGCCGAATACGGCTTCGCTCAAGCCGAGATCCTGCAGAAACTGCAGCTTGGCGAACCCGATGTTGACGCGATCGATGAAGTTGACGACGTAGCAGACGAACAGAAACGGAATCACGCGCAGCGCGATCCGGCGATACAACAAGGCAGGGGGTGACTCGGACATGGACCGCTCCCGGTATGTGGACAGGCGTCACGAACAGGCGAGGCGTTGCGGGGTAATTATACAAATCCCGTATTTCGGGATTTATCGGTAGTTAACACGAGAGGAGGCGTCGTGCGTGCCCTGGGCCATGACGTGAATCGGCATTCGACAGTTTTGTAAGAAAATACCGATGGTGCGCGATCGTGTTGACCATGAAGCCCCCGTTACTCGGCAGCGCATGACGCCATGTTCAAACCCCACCGCAAAAATAAATTTAATCCCCTATAATGAGATTTTGAAAAATAGAGTTGCCAATGACATTCGTCAGTCGATATCGTCCGGCACCCCCGAATTTCTTTCGGTTTGGCTATGCGCCGCCGCCTTCCGCGGGCCGCTCGCTCGACAAACGCCACCGGACTTTTCGATCGCGTCACGCGGTGTTTTTTTCTGGATATGATCGTCGGCGGGACTGACCGCGTCGCACCGCGCGTTCGGAAAGCCATCCGGGCGGCGCGCGCATGGCGCGATCGCGCTGCCCGCGCCGGCAGCATGAGCCGGCTTCGGCCGGCATCGAATTTGAAACGGGATGCATTCGCCACGCCATGAACCTGCGCGCTGAAACACTGTGCTTCTCGGATGTGTTCCTCCATTCCCAGGCGATCGTGAACTGGTCGCAGCACTACGACCAGATCAGTCCGGGCACCGCGACGACCACGCTGCGCCAGGTCGCCGGCCAGCGTTTTCACGTCTTTCGCGAACGCATCAACCAGCGCGTGATGCAGCACGGCCTCGCGCCGCGCGACCGGCTCTGCTTCGCGCTGCCGATCGCCAGTGCGGTCGCGCCCGTGGTCCAGGGGCGCACCGTCGAGCGGCCGAGCCTGCTGACGCTGCGCGGCGGCGAGGAATTCGTCGCCCACCTGCCGTGCGACACCGAGGTGCTCGCGTTCACGATCGACCGCACGCTCGCGGCCGATAGCGAGGTGGACGAACTCGCGAACCTGCCCGCACGTTTCCTGAAGCAGCCGGTGCTGCCGATCTCGCCCGCGCGCTACCGCAACGCGCTGGACGGCCTCGAACGCGTGCTCGGCCAGGCGCTCGACAGCGGTTCGCTCACCGCGCGCGATGCGTTCGACGAACGCGTGCTCGCGCACAGTCTGGTCGGCATCCTGCTCGACCTCGTGCAGCCCGACGACCCGGATGCCGGTGCGCTGCCGTCGGCCTCGACGCAAAGCTACATCGTGCGGCGCAGCCAGGAAATCGCGCTGGAATCCGACGACGTACCGACGGTCATCGATCTCTGTCATCACCTGCGGATCAGCCGCCGCACGCTGCAATACAGCTTTCAGAACGTGGTCGGCACCACGCCGACCGCCTATCTCCGCTCGATCCGGCTGAACGCCGTGCGCCGCTTCCTGATGACGACGCCCGACACGATGCGGATCGGCGACGCGGCGGCGCAATTCGGCTTTTGCCACTTCGGACGCTTCTCCGCGTACTACCAGCAGCATTTCCACGAACTGCCGTCGCACACGCCGCGCCTGAGCTGAGCCCGCAACAGACGCATGGCGGCGTCGCATCCGGGTAATCCCCTGCCGCCCCCGCCCATGCGGATTGCCGATTACGGACAACGCCCGTTTTTTCGGCACCGTAAATTTTGTCGTCGGCCCTGCTCGATGCGCTGCACCGCATCGAGCGGCCGTCCAAGCGCATACCTGTGTCGTCGGCGGAGGTCGGCATCGATTGCCGGCACGTCAGGATCGGCGCGCGGCACGGGGATATCGATCAGGCATGCCGGTGTCGACTCCTGACGGACGAGCCGGCCAGCGGGACCCATCATGAACGAATCGTCACCCCGGTCCGAAGCGGGGCTCAGCAAGAACGCCGTCGGACTCTCCCACATCGTCTTCTTCGTCGTCGCCGCGGCCGCGCCGCTCACCGCGATGGTCGGCGCGACGCCCGCGGCATTCTCGCTCGGCAACGGCCCCGGCGTGCCCGGCGTATTCGTGCTGGCCGGCGTCATGTACCTGATCTTCAGCATCGGCTATGCGGCGATGAGCCGGCACATCTCCAATGCGGGCGCGTTCTACGCGTACATCGCGAACGGGCTCGGACGCCCCGCCGGCGTGGGCGGCGCGTTCGTCGCGATCGTCGCGTACAACGCGGTGCAGATCGCGATCTACTGCATGTTCGGCTTCTTTCTGAACGACAGCATCCAGCGGCACTACGGCGTCGACGTGCCGTGGTGGGCGTTCGCGCTCGCGTGCGTCGTCGCGGTCCACTTCTGCGGCGCGCGGCGCATCGAGTTCAGCGGCCGGCTGCTCGGCATGCTGATGATCGGCGAAATCGCGATCGTGATGCTGCTCGATCTCGCGATCGTCGTGCACGGCGCGAGTGCCGGCGGCTTCAGCGCGAAACCGTTCAGCCCCGCGATGGTGTTCGCGCCCGGGCTCGGCACCGCGCTCGTGTTCGTGCTCGGCTCGTACATGGGCTTCGAGGCGACCGCGATCTTCTCCGAGGAGGCGCGCGACCCGAAGCGCACGATTCCGCGCGCCACCTACCTCGCCGTGATCCTCATCATGGCGTTCTACGCGCTGTCGTCGTGGGCGATCGTCGAGGCGTGGGGCGAGCGCGCGATCGCCGCGCAGGCCGCGCGCGATCCGGCCAATCTGTGGTTTGCCGTCAGCGGCCGGCTGCTCGGCAGCATCGCGACGGACGCGATGAACGTGCTGCTCGTCACGAGCCTGTTCGCGGCCATCCTGTCGTTCCACAACACGATCACGCGCTATTTCTACGCGATGGGCCGCGAACGCGTGCTGTGGCGCAAGCTCGGCCATACGTGCCCGGTGCATCGTTGCCCGGACGTCGCCGGCAAGGTGCAGACGCTGATCGCGCTCGCGGCCATCGCCGGGTCGGCCGCGTTCCGCCTCGATCCGTTCGCGGTCGTGTTCTCGTGGATGAGCGCGCTGGCCACGATCGGCATCATCGCGGTGCAGATCCTGGTGGCGGCGTCGGTGATCGCGTTCTTCGCGCGCGATCACCGCGACGCCGGCGTCGTGCACCGCCTGATCGCGCCGCTCGTCAGCGTGATCGCGCTCGGCGCGTGCCTCGTGCTCGTCGTGCGCAACCTGTCCGTGCTGAGCGGATCGGATTCGACCTTCGTCGCGATGTTTCCGTATTTCCTCGTCGCCGTCGGTGCGCTCGGCATCCGCGCCGCGCTGCGGTTGAAGCGCAGCGACCCGGACCTGTATCGCGAACTCGGGCGCGCCGCCCAGTAGCCGCCGACCGGACGGTGCCGCGCCGCACCGTCGTCTCGTTGTTCACTCCCCGAGCATTCCCCGCTGCCAACGTGACGCGCGATGCGTCGCGCCGGCACGGGTATTCCCTATCCCGATCGCGCCGCAACGATTGCCGATAGCGGACAAGGCGCGCGTTTTCATCGACATACAGTGAATGCGACGTCGAAGCCTGACGGTGGCCGTTGTCATCGCCCTCACCCGTTCGGCCCGACGATTCGCCCCTGGGAAACACGGAACACCATGATGAAAATTCAGAATCTGATCGACGGCAGGCATTGCGACGCAGCGGCCGGCCGTACCTTCGAAAAGCTGGCGCCGGCGACCGGCGACTACGTGGCCGCCGTGCCCGCATCGACCGCCGAAGACGTCGATCGCGCGGTGCGTGCCGCGCACGCCGCGCTGCACGGCGACGCGTGGGCCCGCGCGGGCGGCTCGGCCCGCGCGCGCTGGCTGCTTCGGCTCGCGGACCTGGTCGAGCGCGACCGTGACGCACTGGCGGAATGCCTGGCCGTCGAACAAGGGCGCCCGCTTGCCGAGATGCGGATGATGGACCTGCCGATGTGCATCGACACGCTGCGCTATTTCGCCGGCTGGGCCGACAAGCTCGAGGGCCGCACGATTCCGACCGACGGCTTCATGGGCCGCCCGACGCTCAGCTACACGCGGCGCGCGCCGGTGGGCGTCGCCGGTCAGATCATCCCGTGGAACGCGCCGTTGATGATCGCGGTGTGGAAGCTCGCGCCGGCGCTCGCGGCCGGCTGTCCGGTGGTCATCAAGCCGTCGGAGGACACGCCGCTGGCCGTCGCCCGGCTCGGCGAACTCGTCTGCGAAGCCGGCCTGCCCGCCGGGGTCGTCAACATCGTCCACGGCGTCGGCGCGGAAGTCGGCGCCGCGCTGGTCGCGCACCCGCTCGTGAACAAGATCAGTTTCACCGGCAGCACCGAAGTCGGCCGCACGATCGCGGGCGTGGCAGCGAAGACCTTCAAGCGCGTCACGCTCGAACTCGGCGGCAAGGCCGCGCAGATCGTGTTTGCGGATGTCGATCTCGACCGGGCGATTCCGTCGCTGATGGCCGGCATGTTCGCGAACCAGGGGCAGACGTGCGCGGCCGGCTCGCGCGTGCTCGCACATCGCTCGATCGCGCAGGCGCTCGAAGAACGGCTTGCCGACGCAGCTCGCGCGATGCGCGTCGGTCCGCCGTCGGAGCCCGGCGTACAGATGGGTGCGCTGATCAACCCGCGCCACCTCGCGCGGGTACGCGCGCTCGTCGACGGCGCGCTCGCCGAAGGCGCGGTGATGCTCGCCGGCGACGAACAGGTGCCGCCGCGCGGCTGCTTCATGCGCCCGACGATTCTGGGCGGCGTTCATCCGGGCATGCGGATCGCCCGCGACGAGGTGTTCGGCCCGGTCGGCATGGTGATGCCGTTCGAGACCGAGGACGACGCCGTCCGCATCGCCAACGACACGCCGTTCGGTCTCTCCGCTTCGGTGTGGACGCAGGACGTCGGCACCGCGCACCGCGTCGCCGAGCGGCTCGACGTCGGCGCGGTCGCGATCAATGCGTGGAGCCCGATCGACGCGCGCCTGCCGTGGGGCGGCACCAAGCAAAGCGGGATCGGGCGCGACCTGTCGAAGGCCGCGCTCGATTCGTATCTCGAGGAAAAGATCGTCACCGCAGCCCTGTGACCCGACGGCGCACACCGCGCCCCAACCCTGTTCAAGTACTTCGCAAGAGAGACGAGAGACACCATGGACTATCAAAAGCGTCAAAAACGATTCTGGCACCCGATGAGCTCGGCGGCCGCCGGGCATACGACTCCCACCGTGATCATCGAGCGCGGCGACGGCAACTACGTGTACGACGTCGACGGCCACCGCATGCTCGACGGCGTCGGCGGACTGTGGAACGTCAACGTCGGCCACAACCGGCCGGAAGTGAAAAGCGCGATCGCGCGGCAGATGGACGCGCTGTCGTACTACCAGACCTTCGACGGCGTCGCCCATCCGCGCGTCTACGATCTGGCCGACCGCCTGTGCGCGATGTTCGCGCAGGAAGACATGCAGCGGGTGATGTTCGGCAGCGGCGGCTCCGACGCGATCGAGACCGCGCTCAAGATGGCGCGCCAGTACTGGGTCGCCGCGGGCGAGCCGTCGCGCACGAAATTCCTGTCGCTGCGCAACGGCTATCACGGCGTGCACATGGGCGGCACGTCGATCGGCGGCAACGGCGTCTACCATTACAATCATGGCCCGCTGCTGCCCGGCTGCGTGCTGCTCGACACGCCCTGGCTCTATCGCAATCCGTGGAATTGCGACGATCCGCAACAACTCGTCGAGCACTGCATCCGGCAGCTCGAGGAAACGATCGCGTTCCACGGCCCGCAGACCATCGCCGCGTTCGTCGCCGAACCGGTGCAGGGCGCCGGCGGCCTGATCGTCCCGCCGGCCGATTACTGGGCGCGCGTGCGGGCCGTGTGCGACCGTAACGGCATCCTGCTGATCGCGGACGAGGTGGTCACCGGCTTCGGCCGCACCGGCAGCCTGCTCGGCAGCCGCGGCTGGGGCGTCGCCGCCGACATCCTGTGCGTCGCCAAGGGCATTTCCGCCGGCTACGTGCCGCTCGGCGCGACGCTGTACAACGGGCGCATCGCCGACGCGATCGAACATGGCGCGGGCTTCTCGCACGTGGTCATGCACGGCTATACGTACAGCGGGCATCCGCTCGCGTGCGCCGCGTCGCTCGCGGTGCTCGACATCGTCGAGGCCGAGGATCTGCCGGGCAATGCGGCACGGGTCGGCCAGCGCCTGCTCGAGCAATTGCTGCCGCTGAAGGCCGACTTCGAGACCGTCGGCGACGTCCGCGGCAAGGGACTGATGCTGGCGCTCGACCTGGTGACCGACAAGGCCAGCCGCACGCCGCTCGATCCGGGCAAGGGGTTCGCCGCCCGCGTGGCCGATGCCGCGCGCCGGCGCGGCGTGCTGGTGCGGGCGATCGCGAACAAGGTGGTGATGTCGCCGCCGCTGACGCTGCAGCCAGGCGAAGCCGACTTCATGGCCGTGACGCTGCGCGAGGCGTTGCAGGAGTGCTGCGCGGATTCGCGCGCGATCGCCTGAGCGCGCGAACCGGCCCGGCGCACGGGCCTTTCGTCGAAGGCTCGTGCGCATCGCCATCCGGCCTCGGTTCGACGAAGATCGCCGCGGGGCGCCGAAGTCGACGATCGGCATCCCGCGTGCCCCGTTTCGTTTAAAAGGAAGACAAATCAAATGGAAAACCAGGCCATCGCATTCCCCGCGGAGAAATACCCGCTCGCGCTTCGGCTGCTGCACTGGGTCAGGGCGATCCTGATCGGCGCGCAGCTGTGGACCGGCTGGACGATGGTCCGGCTCGACGACAACCTGCCGGCCAAGTTCGACTGGTATTACCCGACGCACAAGGAGTTCGGCGTGCTCACGCTGCTGGTGGTCGTCACGCAACTGGCGATTCGCTCGATGAAGCCGTTGCCGCCGCTGCCTTCCACGCTGCCGACGCTCGATCGCACGCTCGCGAAGATCGGCCATTACCTGCTGTATGCGCTCGCGATCATCGTGCCGCTGATGGGCTATTCGATGTCCAGCACGTATACGCAGAGCGACGGCGTACCGTTCTTCTTTTTCCGCGTACCCGAGCTGCTGCCGAAGAACGACCATTGGTTCGAGGCGTTTCAATGGCTGCACAAAACGCTCGCCTATACGTTGCTCGCGCTCATCGTACTGCATGTGCTTGGCGCGCTGAAACACCGGTTCTTCGACCGCAACCCGGAAAACGACGTGCTGCGGCGGATGCTGTAACGCCGCCGCCACGCGGAACCGCGCGCCCGGCGAGGTTCCGCATTCGGTCCGCCCGATCGCGGCGGGTCTCTTTTCTTCAAATTTAATATTTCGTTTTACTAACGACAAGCGGACCCGCTACACGCGTCCGGTGCTGACGTATGCCGTCGGAAACCGCACCGCGCCGCGTGGGCCGTCCACACCTGGAGATCGACGATGAAGAAGATGATGGCGGCCGTATCGGCCGCGAGCGCGATGGGATTCGGCCTGACGGCCCATGCGCAAAGCACCGTGACGCTGTACGGCCTGATCGACGAAGGCGTCAACTTCACGAGCAACGCCGGCGGCAGCAACGCTTACCAGATGGTCAGCGGCGATACCGTCGGCAGCAACTGGGGGCTGAAAGGCACCGAGGATCTCGGCGGCGGGCTCAGAGCGCTGTTCCAGCTCGAGAACGGCTTCAACGCGAGCACCGGCGCGCTCGGCGTGACGTCGCGGATGTTCGGCCGGCAAGCCTACGTCGGGCTCGATTCCGACCGGTTCGGCACGCTCACGTTCGGCCGCCAGTACGACCCCACGCTCGACATGTGGAGCCCGTTCACGGCCACCGGCAACTGGCTCGGCGACTTCGGCGCGCACCCGTACGACAACGACAACGCCGACTGGGACTACCGCATCCAGAACAGCGTCAAGTACGTGTCGCCCTCCTACGCCGGCTTCAAGGGCGAAGTACTCTACGGGCTCGCGAATCAGGCGGGCGGCTTCGCCCGCAATCGCGTCTATAGCGCCGCCGTGCAGTACCAGGCCGGCGCGTTCTCCGCCGCCGTCGCGTACCTGAAGGCCAACAACGGCGGCGCGACCGCGGGCGGTGCGTTGTCGAGCGACGATACGGTCTTCAGCGGCCGCGCGCAGCAGAACATCGATGCCGGCATGTCGTACAAGTTCAGCGACACGCTGACGCTGTCCGCCGCGTATTCGCACGTCGACGTGACCAACCCCGAGTCGAATCTGTACTTCGCGAACCAGCCGGCCGCAGGCTCGCAGCACGCGTGGAAGTTCGACAACTTCGAGGTCAACGGCCAGTATTTCTTCCGGCCGGATCTCTGGCTCGGCGCCGCCTATGCCTACACGCATGCGCATGTCGCGACGACGGCAGGCGATGCGTCGCCGAGCTGGCATCAGATGTCGATGATGCTCGACTACGATCTGAGCAAGCGGACCTCGACTTACATCCAGGGCGCGTACCAGCATGCAACCGGCCATACCGGCACCGACTTCGACTACGCGCACGTGCTGGGCACGGCCGGACAGTCGTCGGGCCGCAACCAGCTGGCGTTGCGCGTCGGGATGATGCATCGGTTCTGAACCGGGTGAGGAAACACGGGCTCTCGCGCGACGGACGCGGCAGCCCGTGTTTCTCGCGCATCGTCAGAACTGATGCCGCAGGCCGAGCCGAACCGCGGTCTGCGTCGAACCGGACGCCGCCCCGCCGAGCGCCGCCTCGACCTGCGCGCCATACGCACTGTCGTGCCCGCGTGCGAATACCGCGTAAAGGCCGGACCGCTTCGACAGCGAATAGTCGGCGCTCAACGTGATCTGGTTGGCCGAGCCGATGTCGCCGCCGCGCTGCTGGTACTGGAAGCCGCCGCCCAGTTGCAACGCCGGCGTGACCGCATAGGTCAGCCCGGCGTCATAGGTGGTGGCCCGCAGCGGCGCGGCAGCGCTGATCCGCACGTCCGACACCATGCCGAAGACACGAAACGGCCCGACGTTGTAGCCTGCGCCGCCCGAGACATTGCGCAGATTACCACCGGCAGTGACGTCATGCTGGCCGAAATAAGCGAGCGCGGCGCCGAACGCACCTTGCGTGTACGACAGCATCGCGCTTTGCACGCTGCTGCGCGCGACCGTGCCGGGCACGTTGCCGAATCCCCATAGGCCGCCGAACGACAATCCGCCGAATGTCGGGCTCACGTACTTCACCGCATTGTTCACCTGGACGCCCCATACGCGGTTGTCGAGCGCGCCGCCCGCCGACGCGTTCGCGGGCAAGCCCCACGCGAGCAGGCCGGCCGGCGTGTTCGCACCGGTTGCAAAAGCCGGCATGAGATCGCCGACGAAATCGAACTGGCGCCCGAGCGTCACGGTCCCCCAGTCGCCGCCGAGCCCGACGTACGCTTGCGAACTGAATGCGGAGCCGGGTACGGTCAGCGCACCGTCGGACGTCTGGAACTGGCTTTCGAGCCGGAAGACCGCATAGTCGGCGCCGCCGAGATCCTCCCTGCCCGTCACGCCCCACACGTCGTTGCGCGACACGCCGGCCTGCAACGCGATCTGACGTCCGCCGCGCGGGGCGGACGCCACGTCGTTCGTATAGGTCACGCCCGTGTCCAGCGAACCGTAGAGCGTCACGCTCGATTGCGCGAACGCCGGTGCGACGGCACCGCAGCCGCACCATGCCACCATCCGGAACCACCGTTTCATCTGCTTCTCCTCATCGAATTTTCCCGGACGATGCACGCGTAAACCGGCCGGCGCGGCAGCAACATCGATCCAGTGCGATTTCATTGTCTAAAATAGGAATCCATATCAATCGATGGCGAAGCGAGTCACGTCGATGCGCCGGCACGCATACCATACAAGCATCGACGCGGTTCCCGGTGCCGCCCGCACGACTTAAGTTAGACTACGGCCTGTCGCCCGCCGCGCTGCATTTCGTGCCGCAGCGCGGCAACCCGAAACCGCACTCGGCCTTCACGTTCCCTAGCCGCAAGCCGTCTGATCCCGGATTACGTCATGTCGAGCCTCACCAAAATGCTGTCCATCCTCGACGTCTTCTCTTCGTCGGCGACGTCGATGACCGCCGAGGAAATCGCCGAACACATGGGCTTTTCGCGCACCACGTGCTATCGCTACGTGAAGGAACTGGCATCCGTCGGCCTGCTCGTCGGCACCAACGGCCGCTATACGCTGGGCCCGCGCATCATCCATCTCGACTACAACATGCGGCAGTCGGACCCGACGCTCACCGCCGCGAAGCCCGTGATCCAGAAGCTGGTTCAGGTCACCGGCGGCGATGCGCTCGTGTCGACGCTGTTCGACGAACAGATCATCAACGTGATGCACGAAACCGGCGCCGAGAACCTGCAACTCGGTTTCGGCCGCGGCCGCATCATGCCGCTGTTCCAGGGCGCGTCGTCGAAAGTGATCGTCGCCGCGATGTCGCGCGCGCGGCTGAAGCGCCTGCACGAACGCCACAACGCCGAGCTCGGCGAGTTCGCGAGCGACTGGACGCAGTTCTGGCGCGCGTGCCAGCAGATCGTCGACGCGGGCTACTGGATCTCGCGCGGCGAACTCGATGAAGGGTTCGTCGGCATCGCCGCGCCGATTCGCACGGCCAGCAGCGGCGAGGTCAACAGCAGCCTGTCGCTGGTCTTTCGCGCCGAACACTTCGCGCTGTTCGACGAGCACGTGCTCGGCAAGCTGCTGATCGACGCCACCGCACAGATCGGCGACGCGACCTGAGCATGCGACCGTCGTCGCGCGCGACGGTCGACCGACATCCGGTCAGTTCATCTGCGTGATGAATTTGGTGACCAGATAACCGTCGAACGTCTCCATTCCGCCCTCGCTGCCGAAACCGCTGTCCTTCACGCCGCCGAACGGAATCTCCGCCGGCCCCATCCCGAAGTGATTGATGTTGACCATGCCGGCTTCGAGCGCGCGGCCGATCCGGTGCGCATCGCGCGCCGACGTCGTGAACGCGTACGACGCAAGGCCGAACGGCAAGCGGTTCGCTTCGTCGAGCGCATCGTCGAGCGCGTCGAACGGCACGATCCCGACGATCGGGCCGAACGGCTCTTCGTTCATCAGCCGCGTGTCGCGCGCCGGTCCCAGTACGACCGTCGGCGCGAAGTAGTGCCCTGGTCCGGCCACGCGCGTCCCGCCGCATGCGATCTTCGCCCCTTTCGTCTTTGCGTCGGCAACGAACGCGTCGATCTCGGATACGCGTCGCGCATGCGCAAGCGGCCCCATCGTGGTCGCCTCTTCCAGCCCGTAGCCGACGCGAATCTTGCCGACCGCTTCCAGATACGCGCCGACGAACCGGTCGAACACCGCACGCTGCACGAAGAACCGCGTCGGCGACACGCAAACCTGCCCGGCATTGCGAAACTTGTACGCGGCCAGCATCGTCGCGGCGCGGTCGATATCGGCGTCCGCACAGACCAGCACCGGCGCATGCCCGCCCAGCTCCATGGTCATGCGCTTCATGTGCGACGCGGCGAGCGCCGCCAGTTGCTTGCCGACCGGCACCGAACCCGTGAACGAGATCTTGCGCACGAGCGGCGACTCGATCAGCTGCCTCGACACGTCGGCCGGCACGCCCCAGACGATGTTCAGGCAGCCCGCGGGCAAGCCGGCGTCGTGAAAGATCCGCGCGAGCGCGACGATCGCGCTCGGCGATTCCTCCGGCCCTTTCAGCACCAGCGTGCAGCCCGACGCAAGCGCGGCCGCGATCTTGTGCATCGCCTGGCTGAACGGAAAATTCCACGGCGAGAACGCCGCGCACACGCCGATCGGTTCGCGCAGCACCGTCTGCGCGACGTCCGACGAGCGCGACGGCACGACGCGGCCATAGGTGCGACGCCCCTCCTCCGCATGCCATTCGAGCTGCTCGGCCGACGACACGACCTCGGCAATCGCCTCGCGAAGCGGCTTGCCCTGGTCCATCGTGATGTGGCGGCCGATCGCCGGTGCCCGCTCGCGCACCAGCGCAGCTGCGCGGCGCAGGATGTCCGAGCGCGCGAGCGGCGACTCGCGGCGCCACGTCGCGAACGCACGATGCGCGGCGCGCACCGCGGCGTCGATATCGTCCGGCGTCGCATGCGGCAAGTCGCCGAGCACGCTGCCGGTTCCCGGATCGAGAACGGGCTGCGTGCGCCGGCCATCGGCCTGAAGGAACCGGCCGTCGATATACAGATGGAGCGACGCGTAATCGCGTTGCGCATCAGGCGTCATGCGGGAAGTCAGCGGCGTAAACGGGATCAAGACGGATACCTCGGTAGAGACTGTACGATAGGCCGGACATGCAACGAACGCGCATCACGCGGCCGATGGCGGTGCACGCAGCAGACCGCCGATTTCCTGTCGGAGAATCTGGTTTTCCTGCCGGACGAGCAGATGCCGGACCTTGCCGCGAAACGTCCTGAAGTCGGGATCGGCCATCAGCACGGCACGACGCCGCGCCCGATCGTCCAGCGAATCGAACGCCCACAGATAGACGAGCTGATTCAGCGGTCCGACTTCCGTCGCGAAACAGCCGACCATCGTGCCGAGCGCGTGCTCCTGCGGCGCGCGGCCGCACTCCGCATAGAGCCGCAGATACTCGGCGACGCCGCCCGGCACCAGCGTGTACGTGCGTTGCTCAACAAACATCCGCGGTCTCCCGTTGTCGCGGCGCAAACGCCTGGAACGCCGCGGTCACGCCTGCGATGCCGGCGGCGTCCGTCTGCGCGGCCACGTAGCGGTCGGGGCGCACGACCACGAGCGGGCCGCGATGCCGGTCGAACCATGCCGCCAGCGCGTTGTCGACGTCCTCGACGCACACGCTGCCGTGGGCGCTCGTCACGCGCCGCGCGCGGCCCGTCCCGCTGCGCGAGCGGTTGACCTGAACGAAGGTCGCGCCCAGCGCCGTCCAGTACGCGCGATCGTCGTCACTCAGGCACGCCTGCGGATCGCATTGCCAGCCGACGATCGAAAACCATGGGCCGAGCACGTCGTCGAGCTTGCGGCGCACGCCGTCGGCCGTTTCGACGTCGGGCTGCGCGATCATCCTGCCCGCCGCGTCGCCCGGCGCGCCCGGCAGCACGACGCCGCGCGTATAGCTCGGCATCGGCTTGAAACGCATCTGCAGCACGTAGTCCTTCAGGCCCGGCGCATACCGCGCGAGCCCGAGGAACCGGTCGCGCAGAAACGCGACGACCCGGTTGGTCGGCATCAGCATCGCACCGAACGTGTCCGCGAGATCGATCATCGCCTTCGCGTGGTCGCGGCGTTCCGATTCGTAGGTAGGGATCACGCCGGGATCGAGCGTGCCGTTCACGACGCCTGCGAGTTTCCACGCGAGATTGCCGACGTCGCGCAGGCCGGCGTTCAGGCCCTGGCCGATCCACGGCGGGCTCAGGTGGGCAGCATCGCCGACGAGCGCCACGCGGCCCGCCACGAAACGCTCGGCCACGCGAGAATGGTGCGTATAGGTCCGCGCGCGCACGATCTCGATACGATCGACGTCGTCGACGTACGGCGCGATCAGCGCACGGATCGATTCCGGCCGCGCGATCGCCTCTGCGTCCTCGTGCGGGAATACGAGAAACTCCCAGCGCCGGAAATTGAACGGCAGATAGATGCACACGTTCGGGCGGCGCGGGTCGCAGTTCAGCGCCGTGCACGGCTGGTCGAGCCCGGCATTCTTCACGTCGACCACGACCCATTTGATCGGATGCGTCGTGCCGGCCAGCTTGATGCCGAGCCAGTCGCGCATCGGGCTGCGTCCGCCGTCGGCCGCCACCACGTAGTCGGCGTCGAGCGCATACTGCCTGCCGTCGGCGGCGCGCACCTGCAACGTGACGCATCGGTCGTCCTGTTCGACGCCGACCACTTCCTCGCCGGTCCGCAGCGCTACGTGCGGATAGCGCGCCAGCCCCGCGCGCAGCGTGTGTTCGGCCAGTTGCTGCATGAAGATGTTGCGCCGCCACCAGCCGAATTCGCGTATCGACGGGCGGATGTCGGCAAAGCATTCGCCGTTCGCCTTGAACATGCGCAACGGCACGTTCTGGATGATGTCGCGGCTCAATTCGTCGGCGAGCCTCGCGGTCTGGAACATCCGCAATGCTTCGTCGTCGATGCCGACCGCGCGCGGAAAATCGACGACGTCCGCCGCCTTCTCGATAAGCACCGTCGCGACGCCGTAAAGGCCCAGCAGATTCGCCATCGCGACGCCGTTCGGCCCCGCGCCGACGATCGCGACCGACGTCCGGTTCCGGTTGTTCGCTTTCATTCGCCCACGCCTCCGCTGCGCCATGCAGGATCCTCGAGACGATCGAGCCACGACCGCAACGCGCGATTGAACGCATCGGGTTGATCGTCGTGCACGTAATGCGTCGCGCCGGGAATGTCGATCCGCTCGATTTCCGCATTGGCGGCCGCCATTTCGGCCGCCACGTCCGCGGACAGGAAATCCGAGTCGCCGCCGCGCACCAGCAACGTGGGCACGTGCAGGTTGAGGATCAACGGCCACAGATGGACGAGCTGCTCCGGCGTCGCCGCCAGCCGTGCGGCCGCAATTCCTTGCGCGTCGTGCCGCCAGACGATCCGGCCCGGCTCGCCTTCTTTCAGCGAATGTGCGATGCGCGAATCGAGCGCGGATTCCGCGATGTTCGGCCGCTGGCGCCGCCAGAACGCGCGTGCGTCGTCCCACGACGCGAACGCGTCCGGCGTTTCCTGCAGCTCGCGCTTGATGCGCTCGGAACCCGGCGAGCCGGCCGACGCGCCGGGGCCCATGTCCTCGATCACGAGGCCCGCGAGCCGTTCGGCGTGCCGTTCGGCGTGCCTTTCGGCGTGCCGTTCCGGCTGCGCCGCCGCGTAGACGAATGCATTGGCGCCGCCCATCGAGTGCCCGACCAGCACGAATCGTCGCAGGCCGAGCGCGCGCACCAATGCGTCGAGATCGCGCACGTAGGCCGCCGCGTAGTAGTCGCGCCGCGGATCCCAATCGCTCAGCCCGCGCCCGCGCTGATCAAGCGCGACGACCCGGTAGCGGTCGGCCAGCGCAGCGGCGACGGGCGCCCAGGTATGCGCGTAACTGCGCAGGCCGTGCAGCATCACCACGGTCGGCGCATCGTCGCGCCCCCAGCTCACGTAGTGCAGCCGCAGTCCATCGTTGTCTATCCATCCATCGTTGACGGACGCCGTGTTCATCATCTGCTCCTCGCCCGACATGCGCGCTCAGACCAGACCGTCGCGACCGACGATCTCGCTCGCCTTCAGCCCACCGAGCCGCGCATGCAGCCGGCCGCGTGTCGCGAACGCGAAGATCACCAGCACTTCGTCGTCGTTCGGCGCATCGGGAAACAGGCACGTCACCGTGTCGTAGTGCGAGCGCACGTAGAGCGCATCCTTGTGCGCGAGCGGCACGTCGATCACCGTATTGATCGGGCCGCGCTTGCCGCTCGACGGCACCCACGATTTGCCGCCGCCCAGCGCCGCGCGGATCGGCTCCGCGAAGATCGACGTGAGGAACGCGTTGCCGTGTTCGTATTCGCCGGCCGAACCGACCAGGCACGCCTTGCCGTAGCTCTCGATCGCGCGGCCGTCGGCGAGCGACTCGATGCGTCGCGCAAACTCCTTGCCGAGCGCGGGCGACGGACGCACGAGATCGTCGAGGTTTTCGCTGAATCGCCCTGCGTACGGGTTGTGAACGGCCGCGGCGATCACGATCTTGCGCAACGGCTCGCCGTCCGCGAGCTGGCCGGTTTCGTTCGCGAGCGAATCCTCGATCTGCGTGTACCACTTGCGGATATGAAAGCCTTCGAAATTGGCGATCTTGCTCATTTGCATTCCTATATAAAACGTCGATGATGCGGATGGAAAGGCGGTGCGTCAGTCGAACAGCGGTTCGAGCTGGACGGGATCGCTCGGCGCGTTGTATCGATGCAGCACGCGCTTGCCCTCTTCGTCGTCCGTGACCATTTCGCAGAAGAATTCGAGTCGGTTGCCGTCCGGGTCCGTGAAATACACGCCGATCCCGACCTTGTGATCGGTGATCTTGACGATCGGCACGTCGCGGCGAATCAGCATCCCGTACAGACGGCGCAATTCGGTCAGCCCGCCCGCGATTTCGAGGCCGTAATGCTGCAGGCCGATCGTGCCGAGTTCCGCATCGGATGCCGCGCGAATCAGCGCGATGTCGTGGTGCTTCTGGCCGAACGACATGAACACCCACTGCTCGCCGCGCGCGGTTTCCGTCATGCCGAGCACCTCGGCATACCAGGTGCTCGAGCGAACGGGATCGCGCACGAACAGCGACAGGTGGGTGCGTTGCACGCGCGGCGTCGGCAGCGGCAGGCCGCTCGCGTTCGCACGCTCCGCGCGTTGGCGGATATCGGACGGTGTCATCGTTCGCTCCGCTCAGTGGGTCGACTGCGCGTGGGCGGCCAGCGGCGCCTCGAACGGCGTCCATGCCACCGCCGTGATCTCGCTGAAATCGCGCCATTCCTTGGTCCAGTTCCGGCCGCCGTCGCGCGAGCGGAACAGGTGCCCGTACTTGGTGCCCGCATACACAAGCGCCGGCCGGGCCGCATGCACGCCGAACGCCCAGAACGTGGAGTTCGGCGGCGTGTGCAGATCCGTCTCGTGCCACGCGTGGCCGCGATCGGTCGAGCGGTAGATGCGGCTGCGGCTGCCCGGCGTGCCGTCGCCGATCGCCATCAGCAGGTCGCCTTCCGGCTCCGGCAGTTGCACGACGGTGCGCGTGTAGTACAGCCCGTCGAAGCGGTCGCGCGACAGCTTGCCGTCCCACGTCACGCCGTCGTCCTCGCTCACGTACACCGCGTTGACCGTCAGCAGCACCGTGGTCTTCGGCCGGCCTTGCGCGGCGGGCACGACGGCGATCGCATGAATGTCGCTGTTGCGGATCGCGGTGCCGGGGCCGTCCACGCGCGTCCAGCTCGCACCGGCATCGCGGCTGCGCCACGCGCCGCCCTCCTCCACGCCGTACCAGACGTTGCGGCTGTCTTCCGGGTCCACGCAGATCGTCAGCAGCCGCGGACGATTGACGCCCGCGCAAAACTCCGGAAACTCGGGCGCCGTTCGCGCCCAGGTCGCGCCCGCGTCGCTCGACTTGTAAAGCGCGGCGCGCGACGGCGCGCCGGTGCCCGCATAGAGCACGGCCGGGTTGGCCGGATCGATCGCGATCGACCAGACCGTCTGCCCGTTCAGCAGGTTCTCGGGCCGGAACCAGTGCGCGCCGCCATCGTCGCTGATGCACAGCCCCGAATCGGCGCCGGCATAGACGCGCGACGGCATCGCCGGGCACACCGCGAGCGCGCGCACGATGCCGTCGAACTCGATCGGCTCGGCAAGCCCGAGGCGATGCCAGGTCTCGCCGTCGTCGTTCGAGCGCAGGATGCCTTGCCCGGCGGTGGCGACCAGTACGGTTGCGGTCATGAAGTGCTCCTTGTGTCAGAGAAAAATGCCGCGCGTGAGCCCGCCGTCGCAGCCGATCGACTCGCCGGTGATCGAGCCGGACTTCGGCGACGCGAGAAACGCGACGATCCACCCCATTTCTTCCGGCTGCAGCACGCGGCGGATCGGCGTGACCTTCACGTAGTTGGCCTCGACCTCCGCGGCCGTGAGCCCCTGCTTCTGCGCCTCCTTCTCGTAGAGCTCGTGGATGTGCGGCGTCTCGACGACGCCCGGATGAATCGTGTTGACCGTGATGCCGAACGGGCCGAGCTGGTCGGACAGCGTCTTGGTCAGGTGCACGATCGCCACGTTGCGCATGCCGGACAGCTGCTTGCTGCCGCGGCCCGTCAGGCCGCCGATGTTGACGATCCGGCCGAAGCCGTTGGCCCGCATGTACGGTGCGGCCGCCTTCGCGCAGCGCAGGTAGCCGACCACCTTGATGTCGATATCCTGCAGCAGTCCCTCCGGGTCAGCGTGTTCGAGTTCGGCGCGCACGAGCCCGCCCGGATGCGCGGCGCCGTTCAGCAGGATGTCGAGCCGGCCGAAGCGCTCGACGCACGCGGCCATCGCCGCTTCGATCGACGCCATGTCCGTTGTGTCCACCGTGACGGGCAGGATCGCGCCGGCCGCGTCGCCGAGCGGCGCGAGCGTCGTGCGAATCTCGGCGGCCGCCGCTTCGAGGTGTTCGATGCGTCGCGCGGCGATCGCGACGTTGACGCCTTCGCGCGCCAGTTCGAGCGCGACCGCCTTGCCGATGCCCATGCTGCCGCCGGTGATGAACGCGGCTTTTCCGTGCAGTTGCAGATCCATGTCGATGAAAGGTGAGAGTCGGGATTAAGGAAAGAAGCGCGTTGCGCGATCAGGACAACTGCATTTCGATGAGCGTCGGCCCGCCGGTATGCGCGAGCGCGTTGTCGAGCGCTTGCACCAGCGCTTCCGTCGTGCCCACGCGTTCGGCCGGCACGCCGTAGCCGCGCGATAGCGCGATCCAGTCGATCGGCGGATCGTCCAGTTGCGTCAGGCGGCTCGCGTGCGGCGTGTCGGCCGGCAGGCCGCTGCGCGCGAGTTCGGTCTGCAGGATGCCGTAGCGCCGGTTCGATGCGATCAGCATCACGATCGGCAAACGCTCGCGCGCCATCGTCCACAGCGACTGGATCGTGTATTGCGCGCTGCCGTCGGACTGCAGCGCGAACACGCGGCGGTCCGGGCACGCGACGGCGGCGCCGAGCGCCACCGGCAGGCCCTGGCCGATCGCGCCGCCGGTGTTCGTCAAAATGGTGTGACGACGTGCGCGCGCCGATGCGGTCACGAACGGGTAGCCGCACGTACCGCCTTCGATCGACACGATCGCGTCGTCGGGCAGCGCATTCGCGAGCACGCGGCCGACGGCCTGCGGCGTGAGCGGGCCGTCCTCCACGCGCCAGCGCTCGACGTGCACGCCATCGTCATTCGCCGCCGCACCGATGCGATCGGCCAGCGCCTCCAGCGCGTCGTCCGCCGCATCGCCCGGTGTTGCCAGCGTCACGATGTCCTCGGGCCGCGCAAGTTCGCCCGGAATGCCGTCGTAGCCGAAGTAGGTGACGGGCGCGAGCGCGCCGGCCAGCACCACGCGCCGGCCGGCCAGCGCCGCGAGCGCCGGCTCGGGGAAATAAGGCAGGCGGTCGATGTCCGGCAGGCCGCCGCCGCGCTCCGCCCGCGCAGGAAAGGTTTCGCTGAAGCAGGTCGCGCCGGTGGCCGTCGCGATGCGTGCCGCCGCCCGCTGCCCGCGCGCCGACAGCGCGCGGGCGCCCATCAGCAGGACGGCGCGATGACCGCCGAGCAGCAGATCGGCCACCTGTTCGACCCGCGCGGCGTCGAACGACACCGCGGCCGGGCGTACGACGGCGGGCCACGCCGCGCCGCGCACGCTGGCCGACTGGAGATCGACGGGCAGCACGAGGGTCGCGACGCCGCGCGGCGTGCCCATCGCGGCCGAAATCGCATCGGCCGTATCCGTCGCGAGATCCGTGTCGCGCGCCACACTGCGATACCACACCGACACCGGACGGGCGAGCGATTCGATGTCGGACGTGAGCGGTGCGTCGTACTTCAGATGCGCGCGCGCGTGATCGCCGACGATGTTCAGGATCGGCGTGCGGGCGCGGCGCGCGTTGTGCAGGTTGGCAATGCCGTTCGCGTGGCCGGGCCCGAGATGCAGCAGCGTCATCGCGGGCTTGCCGGTCATGCGGCCATAGCCGTCGGCCGCGCCCGTGCACACGCCCTCGAACAGCCCGAGGATCGACCGCACGCCGGCCACGGTGTCGAGCGCACCGACGAACGGCATCTCGGTCGTGCCGGGATTGGCGAAACAGACGTCGACGCCCGCGTCTCGCGCAGTGGCGAGCACGACGCTCGCCCCGCTTCTTGCTTCGGTATCGCTGTCCAACTGTGGGATGTTCATGATGCTGCTCGACGGGTTTGGCTGAAGTGTTTTTACTTTAATCCCGAATTACGGGATTTGTCAAACAACCCAATTCACATTCCATGACTTCACCAAGGTCCACGTTTACCCGATATTTCTTGCCAATTTCCCATATTGCAGATGTTGAGGCGATATACGATCGCCACCACGACACGACACATTTCCCACCATTCGGAATTTCACGAAACCGCTACGCCCGATCGACCGCGTCCGCGACGCGCACCGTTTCCCTTCTCGCATCCATTCTCAAAATTACGATTGCAAATGCCTCTCATTTGCATTAAATTGCCGCGCAAATGTACTGTTTGGAACACAGATGTCGGCGCAAGGCCGCCCGCCGTGCCCGAACGCGAACGACACGAAAAGGAGAGGTATGAGCAGGAGGAACTGGGCGGCCGCGCCGATGGCCATCGTCGTCGGCACGACCGGCATGGGCGCCGCCGACGCGCAGGAAACGTCGCTGCCCACCATCGAAATCTCCGCGCAACGCGCGACGGCGCCGTTCCGCACGCGCGAATCGACGAGCGCGACGCGCAGCGAGGCCGACGTGATGGAGATTCCGTTCGCGGTCAGCAGCGTCGACACGAAGCTGATCCAGACCGTGGCCGCCACGCGCGGCGACGATCTTTACGACTGGGTCGCGGGCGTCTCGCGCCAGAACAACTTCGGCGGCCTGTGGGACAACTACGCGGTGCGCGGCTTCGCCGGCGACGGCAACACGTCCGGCACCGACTACCTGGTCAACGGCTTTTCGTGGAATCGCGGGATGAGCGTGCCGCGCGACACCGTCAACCTCGAGCGCATGGAAGTGCTCAAGGGGCCGGCATCCGCGCTGTATGGCCGCGGCGATCCGGGCGGGATCATCAGCTATACGACGAAGCAGCCGCAGTTTGCACGCGCGAACACCATCGGCGTATCGGCCGGCAGCTACGGCGCACTGCGCCAGACCCTCGATTCGACCGGCCCCGTCACGAAATCGCTCGCGTACCGCTTCGTCGCGATGAACGAAAACAACGGCAGCTTTCGCGACACGGTGTCGAGCAAACGCTACCTGTTCTCGCCGTCGTTCACGTGGGACATCGGCGCGGACACGACGCTGCACTACGAATTCGAGAGCGCACGTCAGCGCGCGCCGCTCGATCGCGGCGTGCTGGCGGTCAACGGGCAGCTCGGCGTGATCCCCGCGTCGCGCTTCCTCGGCGAGCCGCGCGACGGCGACTACGACGTGCGCAACACGGGCCACCAGTTCACGCTCGAGCATCGCATCGATTCCAGCTGGTCGATCAATGCGGGCGTCGCGCAACGCAACACCGACCTGTCGGGGCGCTCGTCCGAGGCATTCGCATTGCAGCCGGACGGCCGCACGCTGTGGCGCCGCTACCGGCAAGTCGCGTTTCACTCGAACGACCTGCAGGGCCGCGTCGAAACCACCGGCTCGTTCCGCACGGGCGGTATCGGCCATACGCTCGTGATGGGTGTCGATGCGTATCGCTTCAACTACGACCAGTTCGTCGCGCGCTCCACCCCGAGCGCCGCGGCGCCGTATGCGATCGACATCTTCGATCCGGTGTACGGCCAGCCCGCGCCGACGCCGCGCACCGCGACCAGCCTGCTCGAACGCGATAACGGACAAGGCGTCTACGCGCAGGACACGCTCGCGTTCGGGCCGCACTGGAAGATCCTGGCCGGGCTGCGCTGGGATCGCTTCCACCAGTCGATCGACAACCGCCTGAAGGGCGTGACGACGAGCCAGTTGCAGACCGCGGTGAGCCCGCGTATCGGCGTCGTGTATGAAATGAGCCCCGCGTGGTCGTTCTATGCGAACACCGCGTATTCGTTCCGGCCGAACAACGGCGCCGACGTCGGCGGCAACGCGTTCGATCCCGAAAAGGGCCACGGCTACGAAGCCGGCGCGAAATGGGCGGGCGCGCGCTCGCTCACGACCGTCTCCGCGTTCTACGTGACCAAGCGCAACGTGCTCACCGCCGATCCGGCGAACGCCGGCTTCTCGCGCGCGGCCGGCGAAGTACGCAGCCGCGGCGTCGAATTCGAATGGAGCGGCGATCTCGGCCACGGCCTGCGCGGCATCGCCAATTTCGCGTATGTCGACGCCGAAGTCACGCGCGATACCGTGCTGGCGCCCGGCTCACGCCTCGTCGACGTGCCGCGTCTGAGCGGCAGCGCGCTGCTGATGTACGAGACGACCCTGCCGTTCGCGGACAAGGCCGGCGCCGGCGCCGGCGTGATCTACGTCGGGCGCCGCGCCGGCAACACGGCCAACACGCAGGACGGCTTCGAGCTGCCGGCCTACGCGACCGTGCAGCTCAACGGCTACGTTCAGGTCAACAAGCACCTGCGCGCGTCGGTCGTGCTGAACAACCTGTTCAATCGCACCACCTACGTCAGCTCGTACAACAGCCTGTGGGTCGCGCCGGGCGCGCCGCGCAGCCTGTTCGCGTCGCTCGCTTACTCGTTCTAAGCCGGCCGGGACGGCTGACGCGACGCGCATCGCACGTCAGCCGCCGACCACGAACCGCGCGCCCAGCGCGAGCAGCAACGCCGGCGGCATCACGCACGCGCCGACCGCGAGGAATGCGCGGAAACCGACCTGCAGCCCTTCGCGCCGGATCGCCGTCAGCCACAGAATCGTCGCGAGCGATCCGGTGATCGACAGGTTCGGGCCGAGATCCACGCCGATCAGCATTGCATCGACCACCGTTTGCGGGCTGTGCGCGACGTGGATCGTCGAACTCGCGATCAGCCCGGCGGGCAGGTTGTTGACCCCGTTCGACACCAGCGCTACCGCGACGCCGGCTACGGCCGCCGCGACATGCTCGCCGCTTTGCATGAGCGCGTGTAGCAGCCCCGCCAGCGCGCGCACCGCGCCGGTCCGGTCGAGCGTCTCGACGACGACGAACAGCCCCGCGACGAGCGGCAACACGCTCCATGAAATCGCGCGAACGATCGGCACGCCCGCCGCGCGATCCCGCATCACCACGCACGCGACCGTGACGACACCCGCCAGCGCGGTCGGCAACCCGAGCGGGCGATCGGCGATCGATACCGCCATCAGCGCGACGGCCGTTGCGGCGATGCCTGCCAGCGCGATGCGGCCGCCGCTGGTCAGCGGCTGCACCGGCAGCGCGGACTCACAACGGCCGGAAAGCGCACGTCGCTGCACGATCCGCAGCATGACGAACGTGCACGCGATCGACGCGACGGACGGCGCCGCGAAGTGCGCGAGCCAGACGCCGAGGGCCGGCATGTGCGCGCCGTACAGCACCAGGTTCGCGGGATTCGAAATCGGCAACACGAAACTCGCGGCATTGGCGACGAGCGCACAGCTGTACAGCAGCGGCATCGGATCGGCCTTCGCGCGGCGCGCGGCGGCCAGGACCGCGGGCGTCAGCACGACGGCGGTCGCATCGTTCGACAGGAACACCGTGGTGACGACACCGACCGCGTAGATCAACGCGAACAACCGCCGCGGCGATCCCTGTGCGAGATTGACGACGTGCGTCGCGACCCAGTCGAACAGCCCCTCGCGACGGGCCGCCTCGGACAGCAGCATCATGCCCGTCAAGAACAGGTACACGTCGCCGCCTTTCGCGACGGCGTCCAGCGCCTGCGCGACGGGCAACAGGTTCAACCCGACCAGCAGCAGCGCGCCGCTCACGGCCCACGTGGCCTCGGGCCAGCCGAACGGGCGCGTGATGACGCCCGCGGTGGCGAGCGCGGAAATCAGCCAGGCAAGCGAAACAGGATTCATGGGCAAGTGGACGGAGGCAGGGGAATCGACATCGCTGTCACGACGATGTCGCCGATAAATCGGCGGGCTTGCCGCACGCGCTGCTCAGCGATCGCGCATGGCCGAGCCACAGCGCGAGCGAGCCCGTCGACACGGCGCCCAGCACGACGAACGCGGCCGGATAGCCGAAGTGCTGCGCGAGCATGCCGCCCAGCACCGGGCTGAGCGCCGCGCCGATGCCCTGCGCGGTCGCGACGGCGCCCTGCCCGGCGTTCACGCGGCCGGAGCCATGCAGCAGGCGCACCACGAGCGCGGGCACGACCACGCTTTGCAGACCGGCGCCGATACCGTCGAGCACCTGCACCGGCCACACGCCCGCTTCGCTCATCCACGTCGCGGCGACCAGCCCGCGCACCGGCAGCACGAGATACGAGCACAGCAGCACCCGCCAGTAACCGTGCGCGCGGATCAGCCGGGGCGCGAGCCACGCCGCCGCAATCATCACGCACTGCGCGATGACGATCGTCTGCGCGGTGAACGCGCTCGCGTTGCTGCGATGCGTGACGACGACGCCCATCCCGTAGAGCGGCAGCATCGCGGCGTTGCCGAGATGAAACAGCGCGAGCGACGCGCCGAGCAGCACCAGCGGCCGGTTCTCGGCGAGCGTGCGCAGGCCGCCGACGCGCGACGTCGACGCCGCGTCGAACGCATCGGGATGCGTCGCGTCCGTTGCCGGCGCAGCACCGGCAGGATCGAGGCCACGTGCGGACGCATGATCGATCGCGTACCTGGGAATCGCCAACGTGCTCACGATCGCGAGGACCGTAAACACGCCGACGAGCGCGAACACCGCATCGAACCCGACATGCCAGCCGAGCCACCCGGCGAGCGCCGCCCCGGCGACGTTGCCGGCGTGGTTCGCCATCTGGTTGCGCCCGAACTGCCGGTCGAAACCCTGCCGGCGCACGATGCCGAGCGTCACGCCCGCGGCGGCCGGCGCCAGCACCGCGCCGCTGACCGCCGCGAGGATCTGCGACGCCGCCACCGCCGGATAGCTGTGGACGAACAGCATCGCCAGCGACGCAAGCGCCGTCGCCGCGGTCGCCACGACGATCAGCGCCCGCTTCGCGCGCACCGCATCGACGAGCGCGCCGGCCAACGGCGTCGCGGCCATCGCGGCGAGCCCGGCCAGCGTCATCACCGAGCCGATCGCATCGGCGCCCCAGCCGCGCGACAGCAGGATGACGCCGATGAACGGGCCGATGCCGGCCTGCACGTCGGCCAGGAAGAAGTTGAGCGCCTCGAGCGCGCGTGCCGGTCTCATGGGCGTCTCACCGTCACACGATCATTCGGCATCCGCATCGACGAGCTCGGCGATCTCGCTCACGTCGAGCGTCGTGCCGTGCGGCGTGACGACGCCGTGGCCCCACGCCTGCACATGGACGCCGGGAAGCAGATAGTCGCGCAGGGCTTCAGCCGCATGCGGCGGCACCCGCAGCGCGACGCCGCTCGTCAGCAACGCACCGTTCAACTCGCCTTTCGGGCCATGCAGCCCGAACGCGACTTCGCCGCTCGATTCCATCGGCTGTCGAGGCGGTCGCGGCGGCTTCGGGACGGCGTGCTCCGGCCCGGCGTCGATGATGTCGATGCCGCCGCGACCGGTCAGTTGCACGGCCGCGATCATCGCCGCGCGACGCGGCTTGACGCCCCGCACGCGGATGCGGTCGCCGACCGCGACATGACGCACCAGTTCGCGGCCCAGATGCGGCGGTACGTGCACCTGGAGGTCGCCGTTCAGGATCAGGCCGTCGATTTCTCCGTGCGGATTGAGCAGGAACTGCGTGACGCGGCCGCGCGTTTCGGGCAGGCACGCGGGATCGATCCAGTGCATGACAGGACTCCTTTCGATGGATGGGGGAATAGCGTCGCGCGATCAGCGCGCGACATCGTCGTAGAGGTTCACGACATGGCCCGGCGCGCCGAACGCCGTCGCCTGCAACGCTTCGCCGTACGCATTGCGCGTGCCGTAACCGACCGCGGCCACGCGCTCGCCGGGAACGAGCAGCGCGCCGAATTGCTGCGCGGCCGGAACGGTCAGCTTGACGATCGTCCCGCTGTCGAGCATCACGCCGTCCGGCTCGCCGCGCGGCGCGTGCGTCACGCGGCGCACGACGCCGGACACGCTCAGGCGGGCGAGATTGACGCCGCGCAGCATCGGCGGCACGGGTGCGACGGGCGCGGGCGGCTGATCGGACAGCGACGCGCCGGTGCCGTCGTTGCGGACGACGCGTGCGCGGATTTCATCGTCGACGTGTCGTTCGCCGGCTATCGTGACACGCTGGCCCGACCGCACGAGCGCCGTCAATTGCGAACCGAGATGCGGCGGCAGGCGGACGAGCGTGCCGTCGGTCAGCACGAAGCCGTCGACGGCGCCTTCCGGATTGATCGTCAGCCGCGACAGCGTGCCGGAAACCAGCGCATCCGACGCGGCGTCGTTTCCGGGCGCGGCAGGCACAAGCGCACGAGGCCGAGGAGGAGCAGGAGGAGGCATGGCGCCGGCCGGGTCTTCCGCACGCGGCGCCGGCGGCACCTGCGCCAGGCTGACGGTTGCGACGGCAACGAGTGCGGCAGCGCAGAGCATGCGATACGACCGGTGAACGGCGGCACGGCGCCGCGACCGCGATCGAACGACAGGCTGGTACGACTTCATGACGGGCTCCGGCGACGGGTTGCGATGCATCGATATCCGCAATACCCGTGCCAACCCGAGAAGCACCGTGTGGCCGTGCGCCGAATCGCGACGCACGTCTGACGTGTCGGATTTCCCGACACGTCGCTTCACCGGATGTCGGCATTCCCGACGGTCGAAACGGCGCGACTAGTCGTCCCGCTCGATCCCGAGATTCGCCATGCGCGCATAGAGCGACTGGCGGCCGATCCCGAGCTGCCTCGCGGCCTCCGCGCGATTGCCGTTCGCGCGCTCGAGCGCGTGCAGGATCGCCGCGCGCTCGACCGTCGCCAGCGCATCGGGCAGCGGCATGTCGAGCAGGTGCGCCGGCACCGCCTCGGCGCCCGACGCGCGCGCCGGCACGGCGGCCAGGCCGAGATCGGCCGCGCCGACGGCCGGCCCGGGGGCGAGCGCGGCCGCCCGCTCCATCACGTTGCGCAGTTCGCGCACGTTGCCCGGCCAGCGGTGATCGAGCAGCGCGCGCTGCGCGTCGTTCGTCAGATGCAGCGCGCGCATGCCTGCCGCACTGCCGAGGAAATGCGCGGCGAGCGGCAGGATGTCGGCGACGCGCTCCGCGAGCGGCGGCAGGTGCAGCGGAATGACGTTCAGCCGATAGAACAGGTCTTCGCGGAACGTGCCGTTCGCGACGGCCGCGGCGAGGTCGCGGTGCGTCGCGGCCACGACGCGAATGTTGATCGCGGTCGGGCGATCCGCGCCGAGCGGCATCACCTGGCGCTCCTGCAACGCGCGCAGCAGCTTCGCCTGCATCGCGGCCGGCATGTCGCCGATCTCGTCGAGAAAAAGCGTCCCGCCGTCGGCCTCGACGAGCCGCCCCGCGCGATCGGCGTGCGCCCCCGTGAACGCGCCGCGACGATGCCCGAACAACTCGCTTTCGAGCAGATCGGCCGGGATGGCCGCGCAGTTCACGGCGACGAACGGCCCCGCATGTCGGGCCGATGCGGCATGCAGCACGCGGGCCGCCACCTCCTTGCCCGTGCCCGTCTCGCCGGTCACGAGCACGGTCGCGTCGCTCATCGCGGCGCGGCCGACCTGCTTTTGCACGTCGCGCATCGCGGCGCTCACGCCCAGCAGTTGCGGTCGGTCCGCCGACGGTTCGCCCGCGAAACCGCTGTCAGACGGCGCGAGCGCGGGCGGCTGATTCGCCGACACGATGCGTTCGAGCAGTTGCGCGATGTCGCGACGCCCGATCGGCTTCGTCAGGTGATCGAATGCGCCGAGCCGCATCGCTTCGATCGTGTTGTCGCTGGTCGCATGGGCCGTCAGCATGACGACCGGAATCGCGGCCAGCGCAGGATCGTCGCGCAGTTGCGCGAGCACGGCCAGCCCGTCCAGATCGGGCAGGCGGAAATCCAGAAAGATGCATTCGATGCCGCCGCCGTCGCGCAACGCGCTGAGCGCGGCGCGACCGGTTGCGGCCTCGACGGCCCGATGACCGAGATCGGCGAGCGTTTCGGCGAGGCTGTCGCGGAAGGCCGCGTCGTCGTCGACTATGAGGATGTTTGCCATGGAATTTCAATCACGAATGCGGCACCCCCGTCGAGGCGCGCGTGCCCGCCATGCGCCGCCGCCACTTCGCGGACGACGGCGAGGCCGAGGCCCGTGCCATCCGCGCGGCCCGTCACGAACGGCTCGAAAATCCGCTCGCGCTGCGCGGCCGGCACGCCGGGGCCGTTGTCCGACACGGTGATGCACAGCCAGTCGCGCTCGGCGAACGCGCGCCGCTCGGCGGCGAGCGTGACCGCGCCGCCGTCGCCCGCGTGGTGCAGCGCGTTGAGCAGCAGATTGTCGAGCGCCCGCCGCATCTGGTCAGGATCGAAGGCGGGACGATCCGACGGCCAAGCGAGCCGCTCGCCCTGCCCCGCGAGCGACAGCGTCAGGTCGATCGCTTGCCGCTGCGCGAGCTCGCGGTGCGCATCGACGACCTGCGCGAGCCACGCGTCGACGTCGACCCGTGTCGCATGCGGGCGCACCGGCTGCGTCAGCGCGAGCAGGCTCGACAATTGCGCATCGATGCGCTCGATCTGCGCGAGGATCACGCGCAACGCGTCCTGCTGCCGCCGGCCGTCGCCGGCCAGTGCGTTTTCCGCCTTCAGCCGCATCGCGCCCATCGGATTGCGAATCTCGTGCGCGACCTGTGCGGCAAGCTTCCCCAGCATGCCGAAGCGCTCGGCCTGCGCGAGGCGCGTGCGCAGTTCGTCGGCCTGCTGTTGCAGCAGGTCGGCGCGCCGCGCCCGCTCGTTGAACGCATCGATGACGCGGTCGAGATCGGGTTCGCCGACGTACGGCAGCTGATGCTCGCGACCGTCGGGCCCGAGCCCGCTCTCGATCCGCGCGAGATTGCGCTTCCATCGGCGCAGCGCCACGGCCAGCGCCGCCGCGATCGCCAGAATCACCGCGAGCACGGCCGCGAGGCCCGTGGCCAGCAATTCCCCGTGCCGGCCCAGCGGCGGGCGCGCACGCGTCAGCATCCACACGTACAGCCCCGATCCGCCGCGTACCGGACAGGCCGCCGCGATCACCGCATCCTGCGCGCCTTCGACGACGTTCGCCGTCGCGGCATGCGTCGCGGCCGCGGCGCGCAGCGTGCGGAGGATCAGCGGCGTTTCCGCTTCCGGAACGTCGTGTTTGACGCCGCTGCCCTGATAAGTCGGAAAGGAATACGCGAGAAAGCCGCTCGCCGCCGGGGCGGCGTCGGGCATCCAGAACCCGCCCTCCATGTCCGGCGCGCGGGACAGCACGATGTCGAGGATCGCGTGCATCAGGTCCGGGGCGGGCCCGGCGCCCGCCGACGCGGAAGACGCGCCGTAACGCGACGCGACCGCTTCGCAGGCCGACGCGCCGGCGGCCTTCGCGCTGGCCACCTGCTGACTCTCGGCGGAACTCGCCGTAACCCAGACGACCGCGACCAGCGTCGCGCACAGCGCCGCGACGAGTGCCCAGAGCATGACGAGTTGGGTGGAAAACGACGGACGCTTCATCGGATCGGGCTGGCGGTTGAGGACGACAGAATAGCGTATTGCATGTCATGCGAAGCGGTCACGACCGGCATGCATTGCGCCGACTGCTGGCCCGATCGGATCGGATCGGAACGGCAACGGCGCGCGCCAGTGCCGTCACGCTCGCCACTTGCATTTCGGTATCGGCGACGAATCCCGCCGATCGCACGCGCCTGGGCCGCCTTGCCGCCATCGACATACGTGTCCGCAATCACCGCCTTCGCCGAGCCCGCGCCGTTGCGCCGACCGTACTCAGGCTTGAAGGTACCTGCCCGGAAAATCGAACGGGAATCGAAAACGCCCGCCGCCGGAAATCCGGCGTCGGGCGTCTCGACCCATCTCGGCGTGCGGCACGCCCCTACCGCGCAAGCGCGGCGACTTGCCCCGCCGTCAGCGCACCGTGGTACACGCGGAAATCGCTCACCAAGCCGTCGAAGGCCGGATCGGCCGCGAACTGCGACCGCCCGATCCAGTTGTTCGCGGTCGGACCGAGCCGCCACGGCGCGAGAAACGCGTCGGCCGCGCTGCCGACTGCTGCGCCGTCGACGTAGAGCGCGGCCGTCGTCCCCGCCAGCGTGATGGCCACGTGCGTCCACTGCGCGGCTCGCAGCGGCGCTTTCGCATCGATACGCCGCTCGCCGTGCGCCCCGTTGACCGTGATCGCGAAGCGCAGCGCGCCGGTGTCGGCAAGCGGCGTGAGCATCATGTAGCGCCCGACACCGGAGCCGAAGTCGAACACCCGCGACCACTTCCGCACGGTGCGCGCACACACCCATGCCGCGACCGTGAAATCCGACACGTCGGCGAGCACGCCCGCCGCAAGCGCGACATGGCCGCCCGCACCGTCGAGCGACAGCGCATTGCCGCTGCGCCCCGGCGCGAACGCCGCCCCGCCGACCAGCGTACCGGGGTGCCCGTTGCCGCTGCGATCGGCGGCGGTGACGCCGCGCGATTCGTCGAACGGCAGCCAGATCTGCAGCTGCTGGCCGGTCACCACGCGCGCCTCCGCGGAATGCTGCGTTTCGCCGGTCGGCGTGGTTGCGCTCACAACGTAATACCAGGTGCCCGCGGCCGGGCTGTCCGTCCACGTCAGCGGATCGACGATGCCGGTCGCGACGGTCGCGTACGGGCCGCCCGACGCCGCGCCGCGCTTCACCGTATAGTGCGTGCCGTTCGCGACACCCCACCACGACAGCACCGCGCGCCCGGCGCTCGCGTGCGCGGTGAGCCCGCTCGGTGCGGGCGTCGGGCCGGCCGGATCGCGCGTATACATCAGCGTGCCGTAGCCGAGCTGATCGTAGCCGCCGCTGTTCGGCCCGTAGTTGCCGCCGCCACCCTCGGGCTGTGCGGCGAGCGCGAAGCGCTTCGACCACGGCGCCGCGAGCCCCTTGCGGTTCACGTAGTGGTTGTACACGAGCGCCCAGCACGGCCGGACCCCGCCCTGGCCGCCGGTCGCGAACCGCGTTTGCGTGACGTTCACGTTCGAGTAGGTGACGTACGGCACGTCGAAGAACGGGCCGTCGGGCGATTGGCGCAAATTGGCTTTCGCGACGTATTCGGCGCCGGCAAGAAAACGGTTGTTGTCGTACCCGTACAGATCGACGCCCTGATTCCACGCCATCTCGCAGATCGCGCCGGCCAGCGCGATGCCGAGCGTGTTGTGCCCCTGGTCGCGGCCGCTCTCCTGCCACTGGCCGAGATGGCCCGGATGCAGGTAATACACCGCCTGCGGTATCGCGCCGTTGCCGGGCCCCGCGCGGAAATAGTCGATCGCCTCGTCGAACAGCGCGCGGTCGTCGCACAGCACGCCGATCGCGAGGATCGACGCGATATTGCACAGGTCCCAGTTCGCCCAGTAGTGCGTGATCTCGGTATTGTTGTGACGATGCAGGAAATCGGTGTTGATCGGGTAGAACACGGTGCGCATCATCCGCTGGAACGCGGCGAAATCCGCGGCCGCCCAGCCCGGATAGCCGCGCATGATCTCGCCGGCATTCGCGAACTCGTAGCCGTACAGGCCTGCCGCGAGGTCGACGTTCGAATCGCCGCCCAGGCGCTTCAGCGTCGCCGCCCATGCGTTCATGATCCGCACGGCCGTGTCCGCATACAGCTTGTCGCCGGTCACCTTCCAGCGCAGCGCGCACGCATAGGCGGCGGCGACGTCGTTGTACAGGATTCCGTAGTTCTGCGGCCCGCTGCCGCCGCGATCGATCTCGACCTGCGGCCGCGGCTGCCACGACTGGCTCGCGTGGCCGTTCGCGATCAGCACCGACCAGCCGTCGAACCACGGCTGTGCGTGCGTCATCACCTTTTGCGCGACGCGATCGAAATCCGCCTGCGTATGCAGCAGGCCCGGATGGACGAAGGCCGCCGTCGAGCCCTGCGATACCGCGGCGAATGCGGCGCTCGCACCGCCGAACGTCCCGCCGCAGGCGAGCATCGCCCATGCGCCCAGACTGTGGAGAAACGTGCGCCGCGACATCGCGTCGTCCGACATCCATTCGGGTTGCGAAGCGTCGCCCGTGCGATGCGCGACCGCTTCGCGCATCGCGTTGTCCTTCGTCCAGTCCTTGCCGCTCATGCGTCTCCCTTGGTCGTTGCGGCCGCGCCCGCGCGCGGCCCTGGGTTCGAACTTCGTCGAAAGTGTGCCGCTGTCGCCGGAAGTCCCGGCACGGCGAAGCAGACGGCGGTTGGTCAGGCATCTGCGGAAGCGCCCCGCTTCGCCTGCACCGGCTCCGGCCGCCACACGTCATGCGATCCTGAACGCAAACGATGACAGTGGCGGGAAGCGGCGGCAACCGCGCATGGTGCGCGTCGGGATCGGGCGGGTCAATTACGTGTTGTAAGGAAGCAGCCGTGTCAGCCCGCGATTCGGGGAATCGTCGTCCGCCGATCGGCGTGCGATTCGATTCGCCGCGTTGAGCGTCGACCGCGCGGCATGCGCGGCGCATTCGGTCCGCGGCCCGCGCGTCGGAGCCGCCTCGCCTTTCAACGCGCGTCCGCGGCAACGGCAGCGGCAGCGCGCTGCGACGCGCGGTCCCGCTCGACTCGCTCGACGATGCGCGCCAGCCGAATGATGTCGGTCAGCGCGAAATCGGCCGCATCGGGCCGGGGCCGGCCGCACTGGTCAGCCATGCGCATCGCGAACGCGAGCGCTTCGGAACGCTCGCGCAGCAGCGCGCGCAGTGCATCCGCGATCACCTGCCGGTCGCGCGGGTCATCCAGGCCCAGCACGGAACCGGCATCCGGCATCGCGAACGGTCCGGCCACCCGCACGGCAACATCCGCCGCGCGCATCGTGTTTCGTTCCATGGTCGTCCTCTTCGTCGACTCGCGACCGACCGGCGCCGACCGGCGCGTCAGCGCCGGTTCGACCGCGACACCACGTCGATCCACACCGCCAGCACCAGCACCGCGCCCTTGACGATCATCTGCCAGTACGCGTCGACGTCGAGCATCGACATCCCGTTGTCGAGGCTCGCCATCACGAGCGCGCCGATCAGCGCGCCGTAGACGGTGCCCGACCCGCCGCGCATCGACGTACCGCCGATGAAGCACGCAGCGATCGCATCGAGTTCGCCCATCGAGCCGGCCGACGGCGACCCGGCCGCGAGCCGCGCCGTGTTGACGAGGCCGGCGAACGCGCACATCAGCCCCATCAGCGCGAAGATCGCGAGCTTCACGCGATCGGTGTCCACGCCCGACAGCCGCGTCGCCTCCAGGTTCGACCCCACCGCATAGATGCGCCGGCCGAACACGGTCTGCGTCGCGATCCACGAGAACACGCCGAGCAGCACGAGCAGCAGCAGCACGGGCACCGGAATGCCGCCGTAACGGTCGAGCGTCGCGACGAACGCGAACAGCACGGCGCCCGCGCCGACGATCTTCGCGACGTCCTGCCACAACGGCGCGACCGAGAGCCGGTAGCGCCGCCGCGTGCCGCGCTGCCGCACCACCAGCAGCGTCGCGACCACGAACAGCAGCACCGCGAGGCCGTCCCCGGCGAGACGCGGCAGATAACCCTGCCCGATGAACACGAAGCCGTCCGACACGGGCGCGATCGTCGAGCCGCCCGTCACGCCGAGCAGGATGCCCCGAAACGCGAGCATCCCGCCGAGCCCGACGATGAACGACGGCACGCGCCGATAGGTCGACCACCAGCCGTTGAAGAGTCCGATCAGCACGCCGAGCGCGAGCACGGCCGGGACCGTCGCCGCAACCGGCCAGTGGCGGTTGACGTCGAGGATCGCGGCGACGCCGCCGAGCAGCCCGAGCAGCGAGCCGACCGACAGGTCGATCTCGCCCGCGATGATGACGAACACCATCCCGCACGCGAGCATGCCGGTGATCGACATCTGCCGCAGCAGGTTCGATACGTTGCGCGGCGTGACGAACGCGCCGTCCGTCAGCACCGAGAAGAACGCCCAGATCGCGACGACCGCGAACAGCAGCGCGAGCACCTTGTAGCGCGTGAAGACGTGGCGCAATGGCAGCCGCGGCGCGCGGCCGGCATCTGCATCCGGCATCGCCGGGGTCGAGGAAGAAAGTTCGGAATTCATGTCGCACTCGCTGCGGTGGGTTCGGCCGGCAGCCGCGCGGGCTTCAGCGCGGCGCCGAGAATCTGTTCCTGCGTGAGGCCCTGGTTGACGAAATCGCCGCGCAATTCGCCCTCGCCGATCACCAGCACGCGATCGGCGAGGCCGAGCACTTCCGGCAGTTCCGACGACACGACGATCAGCGCGACGCCGCGCTTGGCCAGCGCGAAGATCAGCCGGTAGATCTCGGCCTTCGCGCCCACGTCGACGCCGCGCGTCGGTTCGTCGAGGATCAGCACCTGCGGCTCGGTCAGCAGCATCTTCGCGAGCACCGCCTTCTGCTGGTTGCCGCCCGACAGGCTCGCGATCGACAGGAACGGGTGGGCGGCGCGCACCGACAGCCGCTGCATCTCGGTGCGGATCGCGTCGAGCTCGGCGGCCGCGTCGATCCGCCCGCGCGCCGCGAAGCGCTGCAGCACCGCGAGCGTGATGTTGTGGCCGACGCCGAGCTGCGGCACGATGCCGTGGCGCTTGCGGTCCTCGGGCACCATCGCGATGCCGGCGCGGATCGCGTCGGCCGGCGAGCGGATCGACAGCGGCCGGCCGTTCATCGTCACGGTCGCCGTGCACGCGCCCGGATACGCGCCGAAGATCGCCTGCATCAACTCGGTGCGCCCCGCGCCGACGAGCCCGGCCACGCCGACGATCTCGCCGCGTCGCACGCTGAACGACACGTCGTCCACGCGCTTGCGGCGCGCGTTCGTCACGTCGCGGCACGTCACGTGGCGTACGTCGAGCACGACGTCGCCGATCTCGTGCGGCTCGCGCGGATACAGGTCGCGGATCTCGCGGCCGACCATCATCGCGATGATCCGGTCGGTGGTCAACGCGGCCATCGGCTCGGTCGCGACATGGCGGCCGTCGCGGATCACGGTGACCGTGTCGCACACGGCCGCCACCTCGTCGAGCTTGTGCGAGATGTACACGCACGCCACGCCGCGCCGCTTCAGGTCGCGCACGATGTCGAGCAGGATCCGCGTTTCCGACGCGCTCAGCGACGACGACGGTTCGTCGAGGATCAACAGCTTCGCGCGCTTGTTCAGCGCCTTCGCGATCTCGATCAGCTGCTGGTGGCCGCCGCCGTAGTTCATCACCGGCTGCGCGACGTTGATCGAGTCGATCCGTAATTCCTGCAGCAGTTCCTCCGCGCGCTGGACCATCGCCGCGAAGTGCATGCGCCCGCCCGGCAGCGTGATCTCGTTGCCGAGGAAGATGTTCTCGGCCACCGACAGTTCGGGCACGAGCATCAGTTCCTGATGGATGATCGCGATGCCCGCGCGCTCGGTGTCGCGCACGCCGGACGCCACGAGCGGCGCGCCTTCCCAGCGGATCTCGCCGTCCCACGTGCCGTGCGGGTACACGCCCGACAGCACCTTCATCAGCGTCGACTTGCCGGCGCCGTTCTCGCCGCACAGCCCGACGCATTCGCCGGGGCGCACGGTCAGGTCGATACCGTCGAGCGCCTTCACGCCGTCGAATGCCTTGACGATGCTACGCATCGTCAGCAAGGGTTCCGTCATTCGTTCATTGCCTCGCAGTAAGCGGCCGCCGTCGCGGCGGCCGCGCGTCGCGTCCGTCGTACGCTTACTGGCTCGCCAGCTGGGCCTGGGTATAGAAGCCGTCCTTCACGACGACGTCGACGTTGCGCTTGGTCAGCAGCGTCGGCTGCAGCAGCACCGTGTCGACCTTCTTCTTGCCGTTGTCGTACTGCGCGTTGAACGCAGGCTTCGTGCCCTTCGCGAGATCGACCGCCAGCTTCGCGGCTTCGCTCGCGATCAGCTTCAGCGGCTTGTAGACGGTCATCGTCTGCGTGCCGGAGATCACCCGCTTGACCGCGGCCAGATCCGCATCCTGCCCGGACACCGGCACCTTGCCGGCCAGATGCTGCGCGGCGAGCGCCTGAATCGCGCCGCCGGCCGTGCCGTCGTTCGACGCGACGATCGCGTCGATCTTGTTATTGTTCGCGGTCAGCGCGTCCTCGACGATCCGCAGCGCGGTCGACGCGCTCCATTCGGGTACCCACTGCTGGCCGACGACCTTGATGTCGCCGCGGTCGATCGCGGGCTTCAGCACCTTCAGTTGTCCTTCGCGCAGCATCTTCGCGTTGTTGTCGGTCGGCGCACCGCCCAACAGGAAGTAGTTGCCCTTCGGCTTCGCGTCGAACACGCCCTGCGCCTGCAGCTCGCCGACCTTCTCGTTGTCGAACGAGATATACGCGTCGACGTCCGCGTCGAGAATCAGGCGGTCGTACGACACGACCTTGATGCCGGCCTTGCGCGCTTCAGCGACGACGTTGCCGAGCGTCTTCGAGTTGAACGGCACGATGACGATCACGTCGACGCCGCGCGAGATCAGGTTCTCGATCTGCGAAATCTGCCGCGCCTCGCTCGCGTCGGCCGACTGCACCGACACCTTCGCGCCGAGTTTGGTTGCGGCTGCAACGAAATAGTCGCGATCGCGCGACCAGCGCTCGACGCGCAGGTCGTCGATGCAGAAACCGATCTCGGGCTTGTCCTTGCTCGCATGGGCGAGCGGCGAGCCCAGTGCGAGGATCGCCAGCGCGGCGGCGCCGGCAAGCGAACTCAATACGGTACGACGCGTCACGGATTTCATGTCTCCACTCCTTGTTATGGAACCACTCACGAACCGCGGGCGGCCGCCGGATTGCACCGCCCGCATCGATTCACTGCAACGTGCGTGTCAAGCGCCCGTCGCAAACACCGGTTCGAGCGCCCGATACAGCGCGCGAAACGTCGGCCGGCGCACGTCGCGATACCACGCGTGCCGCTCGGGATCGGGCTCGCGCACCGCGACGACGGGCGGTTGCGGGCACACGTCGTCGAGCCGCGCACGCGGTTCGACCGCGAGGTGCGCGAGGCGCGCGGCGCCGAGCGCCGGCCCCACTTCGCCGCCTTCGCGCAGCGTCAGCGCGCGGCCGCTCAGGTCGGCGAGCATCTGCGTCCAGTACGCGCTGCGCGAGCCGCCGCCGATCACGGTGATGCTGTCGGGGGCGAGCCCGGCCGCATGCAGCGCGTCGATGCCGTCGAGCAGCGCGAAGCCGACGCCTTCGAGCGTCGCGTTCGCGAGATCGGTACGGCGCGTGTCGGGCGTGAGCCCGTAGAACACGCCCTTCGCGTTCACGTCGTTGTGCGGCGTACGCTCGCCGCTCAGGTACGGCAGGAACCACGGGCGGCTCGCGCGGGCGTTCGTCTCGGCATCGTCGAGCAGCGCCGCGACGCCGTCGTAGCCGGCCAGTTGCGCGGTGAAGTCGATGCAGCCGGCCGCGTTCAGCATCACGGACATCAGGTGCCACGTATCGGGCAGCGCATGACAGAAGCTGTGCACCGCCGATTCCGGATTCGCGCGAAACCCGTCCGACACCGCGAAATACACGCCCGACGTGCCGAGCGACAGCAGCGCATCGCCGGGCCGCACGATCCCGACGCCCACCGCGCCGGCCGCGTTGTCGCCGCCGCCCGCCACCACCGGAATCTCGCGCAGGCCCAGCGCCCGTGCGACGGCCGGCAGCAGCGTGCCGGTGATTTGGTTGCCCTCGAAGACGGCCGGCATCTGCGTGCGCGACAGCCCGCAGGCGGCGAGCAGCGTGTCGTCGTAATCGCGCTTCGCGACGTCGAGCCACAGCGTGCCGGCGGCATCCGACGAATCGGTCGCGAACGCGCCGGTCAGCCGGTAGCGCAGATAATCCTTCGGCAGCAGCACGTAGGCGATGCGCGCGAACACGTCGGGCTCGTGACGCCGCACCCACAGCAGCTTCGGCGCGGTGAAGCCCGGCATCGCGATGTTGCCGGCCACCGTGCGCAGCGCGGGCGCGAGCCGTTCGAGTTCGTCGCACTCCGCGTCGGCCCGGCCGTCGTTCCACAAAATCGCGGGGCGCAGCACGTCGCCGTGCGCATCGAGCAGCGTCGCGCCGTGCATCTGGCCGGTCAACCCGAGCGCGTCGATGTCGCGCGGATCGATGCCGGCCGTACGCGCCTCCGCCACGAGTGCGGCGAGCGCGTCGCAGGCGGCCTCCCACCAGTCGCGCGGCGCCTGCTCGGACCAGCGCGGCTGCGGCCGGCTCACGGTGAGCGGACGGCTCGCGCTCGCGCGCACCGCGCCGTCACGGTCGAGCAGCACCGCCTTCATGCCCGACGTGCCGAGATCGAGTCCGATGTACATGGCGTCAGCGCAGCCCGTAGATCGCCTGGTTCACGATGTTCTCCAGCCGCTCCTGCGCGCCGCTCGCATGCCGCGGGTCCACACCGCGCGCGAGCGCATCGGCCGCCAGCGACTCCAGCGTGTAGCCACCCGACAGGATCTTGCGGCCGAATTCATCGTCCCACTGCGCATAACGCTGCCGGCGCAGCGCGTCGAGCCGGTCGTTCTCGACCAGCACCGCCGCGCGTTCGAGCGCGAGCGCGAGCACGTCGATCGCGCCGACGTGGCCGTAGAACAGGTCTTCCGGATCGATGCTCTGGCGACGCACCTTCGCGTCGAAGTTCATCCCGCCGGTCGTGAAGCCGCCGTGGCGCAGGATCTCGTAGAACGCGAGCGTCAGCTCCTCGACGCTGTTCGGGAACTGGTCGGTGTCCCAGCCGTTCTGCGGATCGCCGCGGTTCGCGTCGACGCTGCCGAACACGCCGAGCGCGAACGCGTTCGCGATCTCGTGATGGAACGAATGGCCGGCGAGCGTCGCGTGGTTCGCCTCGATGTTCACGCGGATCTCGTCCTGCAGCCCGTACTGCACGAGAAAGCCGTGCACGGTCGCGACGTCGTAGTCGTACTGGTGCTTGGTCGGCTCCTGCGGCTTCGGCTCGATCAGCAGCGCGCCCTTGAAGCCGATCCGGTGCTTGTGCTCGACGACCATCGACAGGAAGCGGGCGAACTGGTCGCGCTCGCGCTTCAGGTCGGTATTGAGCAGCGTCTCGTAGCCTTCGCGTCCGCCCCACAGCACGTAGTTTTCGCCGCCGAGCCGGTGGGTCGCGTCGAGCGCATGGCACACCTGGGTCGCGGCCCAGGCGAACACGTCGGGGTTCGGGTTCGTCGCGGCGCCGGCCGCGAAGCGCGGGTGCGAGAACAGGTTCGCGGTACCCCACAGGAGCCGCACGCCGCTCGCCTGCTGGCGCTCGCCGAGATAGTCGACCATCCGCGCGAAATTGCCCGCGTATTCGCGCAGGCTGTCGCCTTCCGGTGCGACGTCGGTGTCATGGAACGTGTAGAACGGCGTGCCGAGCTTCGTGAAGAATTCGAATGCGGCATCGGCCTTCATTCGCGCGCGTTCGAGCGCGTCGCCCGGCTGGTGCCACGGCCGCTGGAATGCGGCCTGGCCGAAGATGTCGTTGCCCGGCCACACGAACGTGTGCCAATAGCAGACCGCGATCCGCAGATGCTCGGCAAGCGTCTTGCCGAGCACGCGCTTCTCGGGGTCGTAATGGTGATACGCAAGCGGATTGTCCGACTGCGGGCCTTCGTAGCGAATGGCGGGAATGTGTTCGAAATACGACATGGCGTCTCCGTGCAGGTTCTTGTTGCAGCGCAACGCGCGTCGCGGCGACGCACGCGGCCGAATTCGGTTGGCTGGATCGTGCCCCCGCGCCTGCCGGCCGGCAATTGCGAAATTGCGCAGCGCGCTTGATGTTTCTTGCCAGTCGTACGCGTGCGGCCTGCGTTCCGTCCTACAATCGCCGTACACCAGACAACCGCGCGCCGCCGTCGAGCGCGCCCCGGAGACAACGGCACGGCGCCCCGACGCGCTCACCCGACACCGAGATGACACGCGCCCCATCCGCCCAGACACCGCACCGCATCGCGCTGCTGTTCAACGCGAACAAGGTCTACGACCGCGAGATCATCAGCGGCATCGGCCAGTACCTGTACACGACGCGCGTCGTGTGGGACCTGTTCCTCGAAGACGATTTCCGCTGCCGGCTCACCGGAATCGAGCGTTTCGACGGCGACGGCATCATCGCGGACTTCGACGACCCGGCCGTCGCCGACGCGCTCGCCGGTTCGCCGCTGCCGATCGTCGCGATCGGATCGTCATACGAGGACCCGGCGCAGTACCCGGACGATGTCCCATATATTGCGACGGACAACCCGAAGCTCGTGTCGCTCGCCTATACGCACCTGATCGGGGCCGGCCTCGCGCATTTCGCGATGTACAGCCTGCCGGTCGCGCAGGAGAACCGCTGGGCGCAGCAGCGCGAGCTGGCGTTCGACCGGCTCGCGCGCGCGGACGGGCTCGACGCGCCGATCTATCGTGGGCTGTCGACCAGCGCGTCGGGCTGGAATCACGCGATCGAGCAACTGATCGACTGGCTGCATGCGCTGCCGAAGCCGGTCGGCGTGATCGCGGTGACCGATGCGCGCGCGCGGCATCTGCTGCAGGCGTGCCTGATCGCCGGCATCGCGGTGCCGGAACAGGTCGCGATCATCGGCATCGACAACGATCCGCTCACGCGCACGCTGACGCGCATTCCGCTGTCGTCGGTGATCCAGGGCACCGAGGAAATGGGCCGCACCGCCGCGCACCTGCTGCACCGGATGCTGCGCGGCGCACGCTTTCCCGGGCAGCGCATTCTCGTGCCGCCGGTCGGCATCAACGTGCTCGAATCGACGCGCCACCAGCCGCTGGCGAGCCCGCACGTGATGCGCGCCCGGCATTTCATCCGCCAGTACGCGTGCCAGGGGATCAAGACCGAACAGGTCGCCGACTATGTCGGCGTGTCGCGTTCGCTGCTCGAGGAGCATTTCCGGCGCGAACTGCAGCGCACCGTGCACCAGGAGATCCTGCGTCACAAACTCGAGGCCGCGCAGGCGCTGCTCGCCAGCCGGCAGGCGTCGAGCGCCGAAGTCGCGATCCGTTGCGGGTTCACGTCGCTTCAATACATGTACGCGGTGTTCCGGCGCGAACTCGGCTGCACGCCGCGCGAATATCAGGAACGCGCGGCCGCCACGAACTGACGCCCGCCGCCCATTCGACATCCACTCATGCACATCGATACCGATTCCTCACCTCTGACACCCGGCGTGGCACGCGTGCTGGCCGAACCGTGGGGCGCGTTGCCCGACGGCGAGCCCGTGCGGCGCTACACGCTGCGCAACGCGCACGGGATGCGCGTCGTCGTCAGCGATCTCGGCGCGACCGTCGTGTCGTGGCTCGCGCCCGACCGCACGGGGCGCCTGGCCGATATCGTGCTCGCGCACGACACGCCGGCCGAGTACCTCGAATCCGGCGCCTATCTCGGCGCGACGGTCGGCCGCTGGGCGAACCGGATCGCCGGCGCGCGCTTCACGCTCGACGGCGTCGACTACCTGCTCGACCGTAACGAGAACGGCAACCTGCTGCACGGCGGCGCGAACGGCTTTCATCGCGCGCGGTGGGACGTGGTCGACGATAGCGGCGGGCTGACGCTGCGGCTCGATTCGCCGGAAGGCGATGCGGGATTCCCTGGCAACGTGAGCGTGCAGGTGCGCTACACGCTCGACGACGACGGCACGCTGACGATCGACTATTCGGGGTGGACCGATGCGCCGACGCCGCTGAACCTGACGAACCACAGCTACTTCAACCTGAACGGGCGCGCGGGCAGCGACGTGCGCGGCCATCTGCTGCACATCGACGCTGACGCATTCCTCGAAGTGGACGACGCGCTGATCCCGACCGGCACGGCCGACGTGACGGGCACGGCGTTCGATTTCCGGCACAGCGCGCCGATCGGCGCGCGCCTCGACTGGCCGCATGCGCAACTGGCGCGGGCGCGCGGTTTCGATCACTGCTACGTCGTCGGCAACGGCGCGCGCGAGGTCCGGCCCGTCGCGCGGATCTACGATCCGGAAAGCGGCCGCGAGTTGATCGTGTCGACCGATCAGCGCGGGCTGCAGCTCTATACGGGCAACTATCTCGACGGCCTGCGCGTAAGCGGCGGCACGCGCTGCGTGCAGCACGCGGCGCTGTGCGTCGAGGCGGGCGGGTTTCCGGACCAGGTCAACATGGACGGCCTGCGCGACGACGTGATCGTTCGTCCGGGCGACGTCTATCGGCAAACCACGCGGTATCGGGTCGCGGTTCACGCATAGCGTGCGGGCGTGAGGCATCGCCGGCACGCGAGCCGCGCCGGCGTCGACCGTAAGCGGAACATCGGCTGACGCGAATTACCGCTGCCTGTCAACCGAGGCCGCCCTCGACCCGCATTCCCGCCGCAGTGATTCAGATCAAGGGGGCGCGCGGCAATCGTCGGATATAAGTGAACCCGAAGCGGCGTCGCCACGAGCGCGGCGCCATCCCGTGTTCGTGTAGCCGATGAGGAACCCCATGCGCGCCGTCGCGCTTCCGCCGCTGTTTCAGCCTGCCGCCGCGCGGCGCGTTCGTCTCGTTGCGCTGGCAGCCTGTGCGGGCCTGCTGTCGGGATGCCTGTCGCTCGCGCCACCCGACGAACGTCCCGCCGCGCCGATCCCCGCCGCGTTCCCCGATCCTGCCGCCCGCAGCGCCGCCATTGCGCAGGCGCCGCCCGCCTGGCAAGACTACTTCGTCGACGGACGTCTGCGCGCGTTGATCGAGCAGGCGCTCGCCGACAACCGGGATCTGCGCGCAGCGGTTGCACGCGTCGAACAGGCGCGCGCCGTCTATGGCATCCGCAGCGCGGATCAGTGGCCGACGATCGGCGCCGGCGCGGCCTACGCGCGGTTTCGCACACCGGGCGGCTTCCTGACGCCGACGCCGGTCATCGGCCAGGTCTACGAGATCCAGCTGGCGGAGACGCAATGGGAGATCGATTTCTGGGGCCGCGTGCGCAACCTGAAAGCGTCGGCGCTGCAGCGCTATCTCGCGAGCGATGCGGCCCGGCAAGCGGTGACGCTGAGCGTGATCACCGGCGTGGCGGACGCCTATCTGACCCTGTGCGAGATCGATGAACGGATCGCGCTGACGCGCGCGACGATCGACACGCGACGCGAATCGCTGCGGATTTTCCGGCTGCGTCACGCGGCCGGCGCGATCTCGCGGCTGGACCTGACGCAATCGGAGATTCTGCTGCAGCAGGCCGAGTCGCTCGGCATCCAGTTGCAGCAGGCGCGTGCATCGGCGGCCGATGCGCTGGCATTGCTCGTCGGTGCGACGCCGGCGCTGGCCGACGCGCCGCTGACGCTCGACGACGGCGCCGTGATGCCGTCGCTCGCGCCGGGCCTACCGTCGTCGCCGCTCGCGCGGCGTCCGGACGTAATCGCGGCCGAGCACGAACTGCAGGCCACGCGCGCGAACATCGGCGCGGCGCGCGCGGCGTTTTTCCCGCGTATCGCATTGACGAGCGCGATCGGTTCGGGGAGCACCGCACTGCGCGACCTGCTGTCGTCCGGAACGGGCGTGTGGTCGGTGATTCCGAACGTCACGCTGCCGCTCGTCGACGGCGGCCGCAATCGGTCGAATCTCGCCCTCGCGCACGCCCAGCGCGACGAGGCGCTCGCCCAGTACGAGAAGACCATGCAGCGCGCGTTTCGCGACGTGTCCGATGCACTCGCCGCACGCTACTGGCTCGCCGACCAGGTCGCGATCGAACGAGCGACGCTCGCGTCCCAGGCCGAGCGCGCACGTCTGGCGAAACTGCGCTACGACAGCGGCGCCACCCGCTTCCTGGAAGTACTCGATGCGCAACGGGACCTGATGAACGCCGAGCAGCAATGGGTGATGACGCGTCGTGCGCTGCTATCGAGCCGCGTCGCGCTGTACGGCGCGCTCGGCGGCGGGACCACCGATACCGACAGCGCCGCCGCGGCATCGAACCACCTTTCCATCGATTCGGGTTCCAGACCATGAAGACCATCAAGCGCCCTCTTCTGATCGGTGCCGGTGCGGCCGTGCTCGCGATCGGCCTCCTTTACTACGGCTGGACGCGCTGGCGTGACGCACAGACGGACGCCGGGCTCGTCAGCGGCAACGGCCGCATCGAGGCGACCGAGATCGACGTCGCGACCAAGCTGCCGGGGCGCGTCACCGCCATGCTCGTCGACGAAGGCGATTTCGTGAGTGCCGGTCAGCCGCTCGCCCGCATGGACGTCGTCGTCCTGCGGGCGCAGCTCGACGAGGCGCAGGCCCGGGAACAACAGGCGGTGAACACCGCGGCGAGCATCGACGCGCAGGTGGCCCAGCGTCGCAGCGACAAGGCCGCGGCGGCCGCGCTCGTCGTGCAGCGGGAAAGCGAGCTCGACGCGGCCACGCGCCGGCTGGCGCGCTCCGAAACGCTGTCGCGGGACGGCGCGTCGTCGCTGCAGGAACTCGACGACGACCGCGCGCGCGCCGGCAGCCTGCGGGCGACCGTGAACGCCGCGCGCGCCCAGGTCGAAGCCGCGCAGGCCGGAATCGACGCCACCCGGGCCCAGCTCGTCGCCGCCCGCTCGGCGGTGACGGCCGCGCAAGCGACCGTCGCGCGCGTGCAGGCCGATATCTCGGACAGCGAGCTGACGTCGCCGCGCGACGGGCGGGTCCAGTATCGCATCGCCGAATCGGGCGAAGTCCTGCCGGCAGGCGGCAAGGTGCTCAATGTCGTCGATCTGTCCGACGTCTACATGACGTTCTTCCTGCCCGAAACGGTTGTCGGCAGAGTCCCGCTCGGCGCCGACGTGCGGATCGTGCTCGATGCGGCGCCGGAATACGTGATTCCGGCACGCGTGTCCTACGTGTCGAGCACGGCGCAATTCACGCCGAAAACGGTCGAGACGGCCACCGAACGGCAGAAACTGATGTTTCGGGTCAAGGCGCGCATCGACCGCGATCTGCTGCAGCGCCATCTGAAGCTCGTCAAGACCGGCCTGCCGGGTGTCGCGTGGCTGAAGACCGATCCGAACGCGGGCTGGCCGGCGCGCCTCGCGATCAAGGTGCCGCAATGAACGCGACGTTGCCCGTCGCTAGCGGTGCCGGTGCGGGCGAAGGTCCGCCCGCATCCGTTGAATCGGGCGTGGTCGCCCGGCTGTCGGGCGTCTCGTTGCGCTACGGCGATACCTGCGCGCTCGACGACGTGACGCTCGATATCCCGGCCGGCCGCATGGTCGGGCTGATCGGACCGGACGGCGTCGGCAAGTCGAGCCTGCTCGCGCTCGTGTCCGGCGCACGGGCGATCCAGCTGGGCCGCGTATGGGCGCTCGATGGCGACCTGTCGTCGCGCGGCCACCGCGCACGCGTATGCCGGCGCATCGCCTACATGCCGCAAGGGTTGGGTCGGAACCTGTACGCGACGCTGTCGGTCGAGGAAAACCTGCAGTTCTTCGCCCGACTGTTCGGCCACGATGCGGCCGAGCGACGCCGCCGCATCGACGCGCTCACGCACAGCACCGGGCTGCATGCGTTTCTCGACCGCCCCGCCGGCAAACTGTCCGGCGGGATGAAGCAGAAACTCGGCCTGTGCTGCGCATTGATCCACGATCCCGACCTGCTGATCCTGGACGAACCGACGACCGGCGTGGATCCGCTGTCGCGCGCCCAGTTCTGGGAACTGATCGACCGTATTCGCACCGCGCGTCCGGCGATGAGCGTGCTCGTTGCGACCGCGTACATGGACGAGGCCCGGCGTTTCGACTGGCTGATCGCGATGGACGCCGGCCGCGTGCTCGCGACGGGCAGCCCCGGCGACCTGCTCGCCCGCACCGGCTGCGACACGCTGGAAGCCGCGTTCATCGCGTTGCTGCCGGAAGCGCGCCGGCACGGGCACCAGCCGATCCGGATCACGCCGTTCCAGCCCGACGCGACCGACGGCTACGCGATCGAGGCCGACGGCCTGACGATGCGGTTCGGCGATTTCGTCGCGGTCGACCATGTGAGCCTGAAGATCCGCCGCGGCGAAATCTTCGGCTTTCTCGGCTCCAACGGCTGCGGCAAATCGACGACCATGAAGATGCTCACGGGCCTGCTCGCCGCGTCCGAAGGCACGGCGACGCTGTTCGGCCGGCCGGTCGCCGCGAACGACATCGATACGCGCAGGCGCGTCGGCTACATGTCGCAAGGGTTTTCGCTGTACGGCGAACTGACCGTCCGGCAGAACCTCGTGCTGCATGCGCGCCTGTTCGGCGTGCCGGAACCAGACCTGCCCGCGCGCATCGACGAAATGGTCGGGCGCTTCGGTCTCGCGGACGTACTCGATGCGCTGCCCGAACGCCTGCCGCTCGGCATGCGGCAGCGGCTGTCCCTTGCCGTCGCGATGGTGCACAAGCCCGAACTGCTGATCCTCGACGAACCGACGTCGGGCGTGGACCCGGTTGCGCGCGACGACTTCTGGCGATTGATGATCGAGCTCGCGCGCAACGACCGCGTCACGATTTTCATTTCGACGCACTTCATGAACGAGGCCGCCCGCTGCGACCGCATCTCGCTGATGCATGCGGGCCGCGTGCTGGCGAGCGCCGCGCCGGACGAACTGGTTCGCCTGCGCGGCGCCGCCACGCTCGAGGACGCGTTCATCGGCTACCTGACCGACGCGCAACGCGGCGACAGCGCACCGACGGACACGTCACCTGGCGCCGGCTGGCTCGCCGCGTCGCTCGACGCGAGCGACGCCGGCCGCGGCGCCGCCTGGTTCAGCCCGGCGCGCGCCGGCAGCTACCTGTGGCGCGAAGTGCTGGAGCTGCGCCGCGACCCGCTGCGCGCGACGCTGGCGCTGTTCGGTTCGCTCGTGTTGATGTGCGTGATCAGCATCGGCATCAGTCTGGATGTGGACAACCTGACGTTCGCCGTGCTCGATCGCGATCAATCGATGCTGAGCCAGGACTACGCGCAGCATCTCGCGGGCTCCCGCTACTTCGTGCCGCGCGCCCAGCTTGCCGATGACCGCGATATCGATCGCCGCATGCGCAACGGCCAGCTGTCGCTCGCGATCGAGATCCCGCCCGGCTTCGCACGCGACGTCGCCCGCGGCCGGCACGTGGAGATCGGCGCGTGGGTCGACGGCGCGATGCCGATGCGCGCGGAAACGATTCGCGGCTACGTGGCCGGCATGCACGAGAACTGGCTGCGCGATCAGGCGAAGCGCCGGCTCGGCGTGTCGCTCGTCCCGGCAGTCGACGTCGCGATCCGCTATCGGTACAACCCGGACGTCAAGAGCCTGCCCGCGATGATTCCCGCGATCATGCCGATGCTGCTGCTGATGCTGCCCGCGATGCTGACGGCGCTCGCCGTCGTCCGGGAACGCGAGCTCGGATCGATCGTCAACCTGTACGTGACGCCCGTGACCCGCGCCGAATTCCTGCTCGGCAAGCAGGCGCCGTACGTGATGCTGGCCATGCTGAATTTCCTGCTGATGGTCGTGCTAGCCGACGTCGTGTTCGGCGTGCGGATCAAGGGCAGCTTCGCGACGCTGGCCGCCGCGGTGCTGATCTTCAATGTCGTCGCCACCGGCATCGGGTTGTTTGCGTCGACGTTCACGCGCAGCCAGATCGCCGCGATCTTCATGACGATCGTCGGCACGCTGATCCCCGTCGTGCAGTTCTCGGGCCTGCTCACGCCGCTGTCGTCGCTCGAAGGCAGCGGCAAGTGGATCGGTACGATCTATCCGGCCACCTACATGCTCGCGATCAGCCGCGGCGTCTACAACAAGGCGCTCGGGCTCGCCGACCTGTCGTCCCAGTTCTGGCCGCTGCTCGCCGCCGTGCCGGTCATCATGGTGACGACCGGCGTCCTGCTGCGCAAACAGGAGCGCTGACCATGTCGCGCGTGCTCGCCATCTACCGGCTCGGGATCAAGGAACTGTGGAGCCTCGCCCGCGACCCGATCCTGCTCGCGCTCATCGTGTATACGTTCAGCGCGTCGATCTACGTCGCCGCGACCGCACGCCCCGAAACGCTGCACAAGGTGCCGATCGCGCTCGTCGACGAAGACGCGTCGCCGCTGTCGGCACGGATCGCGGCGGCGTTCTTTCCGCCGCAGTTCGCGCCGCCCCCGGTCGTCGACGCCGGCGCGGCCGATCGCGGGCTCGACAACGGCGACTACACGTTCTCGCTCGACATTCCGCCGAACTTCCAGCGCGACGTGCTGGCCGGCCGTCATGCGACGATCCAGCTCAACGTCGATGCGACACGCATGACGCAAGCCTTCACCGGCAGCACCTACATCCAGCAGATCGTGTCGGGCGAGATCGACGCGTTCGTGCGGCGCTATCGCGGCACGCCGCCACCGCCGGTCGATCTCGCGCTGCGGATGCGCTTCAACCCGAATCTCGACGAAGTCTGGTTCGGCGCGCTGATGGAACTGATCAACAACGTGACGATGCTGTCGATGATCCTCACCGGCGCCGCGCTGATTCGCGAGCGCGAACACGGCACGATCGAGCATCTGCTCGTGATGCCGGTGACCGCAGCGGAGATCATGCTCGCGAAGGTCTGGTCGATGGGGCTCGTCGTCACGGTGGCGGCCGTCGCGTCGCTGACGTGCGTCGTTGGCGGCGCGCTGCACGTGCCGATTCCCGGCTCCATCCCGCTGTTCGTGGCCGGGATGGCGTTGCACCTGTTCGCCACGACGTCGATGGGGATCTTTCTCGCGACGCTCGTGCGCAGCATGCCGCAGTTCGGCATGTTGCTCGTGCTCGTACTGCTGCCGCTGCAACTGCTGTCGGGCGGATTGACGCCGCGCGAAAGCATGCCGGCGGGCGTGCGGGACATCATGCTGGCCGCGCCGACGACTCATTTCGTCGAACTCGCGCAACGCATCCTGTACCGGGGCGCCGGCTTCGATGCGGTGTGGCCGCAGTTCGCGGCGCTGTTCGCGATCGGGGGCGCGCTGTTCCTGCTGTCGCTGATGCGATTCCGCAAGACCATTGGTCAGATGACTTGATCGTTCCACGGGCTCATCGCCCGATCGCGCGCGCGAGGCCGGGATTCGCCGGTTGATACAGATCAACCGCGCCGGAAGCCGGTACGCGATCATGACGCCATAGCTTGCGAAATCGCAAACTGCCGCTGCGTGCCAACGCGGACGAACACCGGCCGCTCCACGGGAGAACGTCATGATTCGCCATTCGTACCGGACCACGCTCGCCACGCTGGGCGTGTTCGTCGCACTCGCGTCGCTACTGGGCGTCGTGCACGCGATGCTGGTCGACGCGCACGTGCTGCCGTACGCGATCGTCGCGCTGGTGTCGGGCGGCGTCGCGTTCGTCGCGCAGCTCGATCCCGCGCCGCGCGAGCGCTAGCGAAACCGCCTCACGCGCCGCATTCGACATCATGCTTGATGCGGGAATCGCTGATTTCCGTCAATCGCCGCGCGCCGCTTCGCGATGTAATCGACGCACCGAACCCCTCGACTTCCAGTGAGACGAGCGATGAAACTGACTTTTCTCGGTGCGACCGAAACCGTGACCGGCTCGAAGTATCTGGTCGAGCACGGCGGCCGGCGCGTGCTGATCGATTGCGGCCTGTTCCAGGGCACGAAAAACCTGCGCTTGCGCAACTGGAGCCCGCTGCCGCTCGCACCCGACTCGCTCGACGCGGTCGTGCTCACGCATGCGCATCTCGACCATACCGGCTATCTGCCGGTGCTGGCGCGCGAAGGCTATCGCGGCCCGGTGTACTGCACGGCGGCCACGGCCGAACTCTGCGACATCATGCTGCGCGACAGCGCACGGCTGCAGGAGGAAGAAGCCGACTTCGCGAACCGGCACGGCTACTCGAAGCATCATCCGGCGCAACCGCTCTATACGCTCGACGATGCGCAGCGCGCGCTGCGGCTGCTGAAGCCCGTCGCCTTCGACGAATGCACGGCGCTCGGCGATGGCCTCGCGTTCCGCCTGCTGCCGGCCGGGCACATCCTCGGCGCGGCGAGCGTCGTGATGCACTGGGATCACAAGGTGCTCGCGTTCTCGGGCGACCTCGGCCGCTATCACGACCCGATCATGCAGCCGCCGCGGCCGCCGGCGCATGCCGACTATCTCGTCGTCGAATCGACCTACGGCGACCGGCTGCATCCGGATTCGGATCCCGAGAACGAGTTGGCCACGTTGTTCGACACGACGTTCGCGCGCGGCGGAGTGGTCGTGATGCCCTGCTTCACCGTCGGCCGCGCGCAGGAGATCCTGCACTACATCGCGCGGCTGAAGGCGTCCGGCCGCATGGCGCGCGTGCCCGTGTTCGTCGACAGCCCGATGGCGACCGACGTGACCGACATCTATCGCCATCACATCCTCGAACATCGGCTGACGCTTTCCGAAGCGAACGCGCTCGGCCACGCGGCGACGATGATCCGGTCGGTCGAGCAGTCGAAGGCGATTGCGGAACACCACGGCCCGATGGTCATCATCGCCGGCAGCGGCATGGCCACGGGTGGCCGCGTGCTCCATCACCTGAGCCGCTACGCGCCCGACGCGCGCAACACGATCGCGCTGGTCGGCTATCAGGCGGCCGGTACACGCGGCGCGGCGCTGGCCGCGCACGAACCGACGGTCAAGATTCACGGCGAATACGTGCGCGTGCGCGCGCAGGTCGAGTCGATCGCCGCGCTGTCCGCGCATGCCGACTACGAGGAGATTCTCCGGTGGCTCGGCACGATGCAGCCCGCGCCCGCACGGACCTTCATCACGCATGGCGAACCTGCATCGGCGGACGCACTGCGGCGGCGCATTTCGGAGCGATTGCACTGGCCGTGCGAAGTCCCGACCTACGCGCAGACCGTCGATCTCGACGCAGTCGAATCGGACGATGCGCGCGAGCCGGCCGGCGTTTCGTCCTGACTACGGCGCCGGCGAAACGCCGGTAGACACCGGTCGGGCGCGGCAAGAACCGGGCGACGTTGCGTACCGGCCTCCGTCACGCGCCACCGGCCCGTCAGCCGACTTCGATGATGACCTTCAGCGCATGGGTCTGCGCCGCGCGACCGAACGTGTCGTACGCACGCTCGACGTCGTCGAGCGAAAACCGGTGCGTGATCAGGCGTGTCGGATCGAGACGCCCGGCGCGCACGGTCTTCAGCAGCATCGGCGTGCTGACCGTGTCGACGAGCCGCGTCGTGATCGAGATGTTGCGATCCCACAGCTTCTCGAGGTGCAGGTCGGCCTTCACGCCATGCACGCCGACGTTCGCGACGACACCGCCCGGCGCCACGAGCGCCGTGCACATCTCGAACGTCGCCGGAATGCCGACCGCCTCGATCGCGCAATCGACGCCGATGCCGTCGGTCAGCTTCATCACTTCCGCGACCGGATCGCCGGTGCGGCCGTCGATGCAATCGGTCGCGCCGAAGTGCCGCGCGATCTCGAGCCGGTTGCTGTCCGGGTCGATCATGATGATCTGCGCGGGCGAGTAGAACTGCGCGGTCAGCAACGCGGCCAACCCGATCGGCCCCGCGCCGACGATCGCGACCGAGCACCCGGGCTGCACCTTGCCGTTCAATACCCCGCATTCGAACCCGGTCGGCAGGATATCGGACAGCATCACGAGCGCGTCCTCGTCGGCGCCGCCCGGAATCCGGTACAGGCTGGTCGCCGCATGCGGGATACGCACGTACTCGGCCTGCGTGCCGTCGATCCGGTTGCCGAGAATCCAGCCGCCGGTCGTGCAATGCGAATACAGGCCGCGGCGGCAGTATTCGCAGCGGCCGCACGACGAGATGCACGAAATGAGCACGCGATCGCCCGGCTTCAGCGAATCGACCGCGGCGCCGACCTGCTCGACGACGCCGACGCCCTCGTGGCCGAGAATGCGGCCCGGTTCGCAGGTCGGTACGTCGCCCTTGAGGATATGCAGATCGGTGCCGCAGATCGTCGTGCGCGTCACGCGGACGATCGCGTCGGTGGGCGACTGCAGTTCCGGCCTGGGCCGTTCCTCGAGCGCCTTGCGCCCCGGCCCGTGGTAGACGAGTGCTTTCATTGTGGTTTCTCCATTCATGTTTCGAGTACGTAGGCGCCGGGCGCCGCCGCGAAGCCGTCGGGCGGCGTACGGGCCGGCACGTCGCCCGACGAGCGCGCGTGCAACCAGTCGCGCCAGCCTGTCCACCACGATCCGTCGACCGCCGGCGTATCGCGCACGAAGTCGTGCGGGCTGCGGTAAGCCACCCCGGGTTCGCGCGTCGCGCACCGATAGTGGCGTCCCGGATGGCCCGGTTCGGACACGATGCCCGCGTTGTGCCCGCCCGACGTCAGCACGAAGGTCAGCGCATGGTGCGTGAGCAGATGGAGCTTGTAGACGGACCGCCAGGGCGACACGTGATCGCGCTCGGTGCCGACCACGAACGTCGGCACGTCGATATCCGACAGCGCGACAGGCCGCCCGTCGACGCAGTAGCGGCCGGCCGCCAGATCGTTGTCGAGAAAAAGCCGCGTCAGGTATTCCGAATGCATGCGGTACGGCATGCGCGTGGTATCCGCATTCCACGACATCAGGTCGTTGGGCTTCGTGCGCGTGCCGAGCAGGTATTCGCTCATCATCCGCGACCAGATCAGGTCGCGCGCGTTCAGCAGTTCGAACGCGGCGGACATTTGCGCACCGTCCAGGTAGCCTTGCCGCCACATCAGCGCGTCGAGCGCGGACAGCTCGCTCGCATCGATGAACAGGCCGAGTTCGCCGGGTTCGCTGAAATCGGTCTGGGCCGCGAGCAACGTGACCGAGCGCAGCGCGTCGTACTGCTTGCCGTCGCGCGCCAGCGCCGCCGCGGCGATCGCCAGCAGCGTGCCGCCCAGACAATAGCCGACCGCGTGGACCGCTTCGCCGCCGATCGACCGGGCGGCGTCGAGCGCCGCGATGCAGCCGTCGCGCAGATAGTCGTCGAGCCCGAGGTTGCGCGATTCCGCGCCCGGGTTGCGCCACGACACCGCGAACACCGTATAGCCCGCATCGACCAGGAAGCGGATCAGCGAATTGTGCGGCTGCAGATCGAGGATGTAGTACTTCATGATCCACGACGGCACGATCAGGATCGGCTCGCGCGCCACGCGGGCCGTCGTCGGCGCGTATTGCAGCAGCTCGCACAACGCGTTGCGCCAGACGACGCGACCCGGCGTGATCGCCACGTCGCGACCCGGCAGATAGGTGCGCGCATCGTGGGCCTGCGTGCCGCTCGCACGCTCGACGAACGCGTTCGCGTCGTCCAGCCAATGCCGCAAGCCCGCCGCGAGGTTCGCGCCGCCGCTGCGCATCGTCGCGTCGAGCACGACCGGATTGGTCGCCAGGAAATTGCCCGGCGAACAGGCGTCGAGCCACTGGCGGGCGGCGAATCCGACCAGTTCCTCATGATGGCGTTCGACGCCCGGCACACCGCGGGTCGCGTCGCGCCACCAGCGCTGGATCGACAGGAAGCCGTCTCGATACGCGCGAAACGGCCAGCCGCCCCATGCGGGCGCGGCGAAGCGCGGATCGGCGCCCCCGGCGTGCACGGCCAGGCCGCTCGACTCCGCATCGTCGGCCTCGCCGTCGCGCCCGCTTGCCGTCGGCGCCACGGCGCCCAACCACGCCTGTGCGGCGAGCTCGAAGCCTTTGCCCGGCGCCACCGCCAGATGCGCGCCCCAGTCGAGCATCGCCAGCGCCAGCGACACCGGCGACAGCCCGAACGTCAGCGCGGCCACGTTCGCGTGCGCGGCACGGTTCCACTGTTCGGCAGCGCTCATCGGGGAAGGCGCGCATCGCGTCGCCGCCGGCGCCTGCCCGTCGTCGCCCGGCGTCGGCAGCGATGCCGGCGCGAGCGCCGCGCGCAGCACGGACGCGTTCATCGCAGGTACATTCCGCCGTTGACGTCGAATTCCGCGCCGGTGGCGAACGCACCGGCGTCGGAGCACAGGAGCGCGACGAACGCGGCGATCTCGTCGGGGTCGCCGAGCCGCCCGGCCGGAATCTGCGGCAGAATCTTCGCGTCGAGCACCGCCTTCGGCACCGACTCGAGCATCGCGGTCGCCAGATAGCCGGGCGACACCGTGTTGACCGTCACGCCATGCCGCGCGAGTTCGAGCGCGAGCGTTTTCGTGAAGCCGTGGATGCCGGCCTTCGCGGCCGCGTAGTTGGCTTGCCCGTACGCGCCTCTCGAACCGTTGACGGAGCCGATGTTCACGATCCGCCCGAAACCGGCGTCGATCATGCCCGGCACGAACGGCTTCGTCATGTTGAACATGCTGTCGAGATTAGTGCGCAGCACCGCGTCCCACATGCTCTTCGTCATCTTCACGAAGGTGGCGTCGTGCGTGATGCCGGCGTTGTTCACGAGCACGTCGACGCGCCCGAATTCGGCGAGCACGCGTGCCGCGCAGTGCTGGCACGAATCGTAGTCGGCCACGTCCACTTCGAACGCATGAAACGTGCGGCCCGCGTCGCGCTCGTGCGCGAGCCACGTCGCGACGTGGTCGTTGTGTTCCGTGTACGACACCGCCACCGTCATGCCGGCGTCGTGCAGGCGACGGCCGATCGCGGCGCCGAGCCCGCCCATCCCGCCGGTGACGAACGCGACGCGCTTAGCGGACATGATCGTACTCCCGTTCGCCTGCGATGCCGTTCAGGCGGCGCGCCGCAAGCGCCCCGTTCGTCGCGCCGCCCGCTTCCTCGATCCCGCGCTCCAGCGCGGCCATCCAGTCGGCCCACGGCATGCTGGCTTCGTTGACCACCGCGAGTCGCTCGAGGTCAGGCAACCAGTCGGTCTGATAACGCGTCAGCGCGCCCGAGCCGTATTCGCGCAACCAGGTACGCCACGCACTGGCATGCTCGAATTGCGCACGCATGCACAGCTCGGCGGCGTCCTGCCAGATCTCGACGCTCGCGATCGCGTAGTCGCTCGTCACCTGCCGGCCGGCCTCGGCGAAGGCCGTCCACTCGTTCGTTTCGGCCAGCGCCTGCTGCAGGCGCCGCACCGCGGTGCGGTCGCGCTCGATGCGCCGCCCTGCCAGCGCATGCCATTCGTGTTGCCAGTCGCGGTTCAGCGCGACCATGCGCAACGCGAGATCGCAGCTCGCGCGCCAAGCGCCGTTCGGTGTCGTCAAAGCATCGCTACTCATCGGCTTCCCCTTTCGATCGGATCAATGGGTTCGCATCCGCGTCGCGCCGCCTGCCCGGCCTCGGCGTCTCGACCGCTTCACTGTGCGGGTATCGCGCACGGCCCCCGTTGATCTGAGTCAACCGCGTGGAAACCCTGCTTCGTAGACTGGATTGCACTGGCGGATCACCCGTCGATGGAGCGATTCCGATGAGCTACAAAAGCATGGTCGTGCACCTCGATACGAGCACCCGCGCGCATTCGCGTCTCGAGTTCGCGTTGCGTCTCGCCCGGCGCTTCGGTGCGCATCTCACCGGGCTGTTCGCGATCTACACGCCCGAGCCGCATTCGTTCTACGTGATGGCCGGTTCCGCCGACTATTTCCGCGCGCAACGCGAACGGCGCGACGAGCGGATGGCCGCGCTGGAGCGTCTGTTCCATGCGGAAACGGCGCGCGCCAAGGTGCCGGCAACCTGGATTCGCACCGACGAGCGCGCGAACGTGGCCGTCCCGCGCGCCGCCCGTCTCGCCGATCTGGTGATTGCCGGCCAGAGCGACCCGAACGATCCCGAGACCTATATCGACGACCAGTTTCCGGAAAATCTCGTGTTGACCGCCGGCCGCCCGGTGCTGTTCTGGCCGTACACCGGAGAATTCCCGTCGGTCGGCGAACGGGTCTTCGTCGCATGGGACGGCAGCCGCGAAGCGTCCCGCGCCGCGCACGACGCGCTGCCCTTTCTCGAACACGCGAAACGCACGACGGTCGTCGCCGTGGTCGACGGCAAGTCGGAGGCCGCGGCCACGCGGATTCCGGCCGCCGATGCCGCGCTGATGCTGGCGCGCCATGCGCACGACGTGAACGTGCTCGACATCGACGCCGGCGCCGGCTCGTCCGTCGGCGACACGCTGCTGTCGCGCACGTATGACACGGGTTCCGACCTGCTCGTCATGGGCGCGTACGGCCATCCGCGCTGGCGCGAGCTGTTGATGGGCGGGGCCACGCGCACGGTGCTCGCGTCGATGACGCTGCCGGTGCTGATGTCGCACTGAGCCGCCCGACGCGCATCGACCAACGACGCGTGAATCGCACCGCGGCGGGCGGGCTGCGCGGCAACCGGGACGCTTGATCCAGATCAGCGCCATCGGCGTGCACGCGCCGATGATGGTTTCATCCACATCCGTTCAAGGGAAATGCCATGTACTCGAACATTCTGGTGGCACTCGACGGCAGCGACACGTCGTCCCGTGCACTCGACGCCGCGCTGGCGCTCGCGGCGGAAACGGGTGCGCGGCTGACACCCGTCTACGTCGTCGATTTCCTGGCGCCGGCCTACGACATGGTCGGATACGATCCGTCGATCCTGGTCGATTCGTTCCGTGAAGAAGGATTGCGCGTGACCGAGGACGCCGCGCGGCGCATGCAGGCGCGCGACGTGGCCGGCACGCCGCAGATTTCCAACGTCGCGCCGGCAGGCGAAGACATCCCGCACCGGATCGTCGGCGTCGCGGGCGAGATCGACGCCGATCTGATCGTGATGGGCACGCATGGCCGGCGCGGCTTTCGGCGCCTGTTCCTCGGCAGCGTGGCCGAACGCGTGCTGCGCCTGGCCAGATGCCCGGTCCTGATGATTCCGGCGAGCTGCGCGGCGAAGGCATCCGCCGACGTCACGGCCGCTTCCACCGAAAAGGAGCCATCTTGACGTCCTCTTCTCCCTAAAGGGAGAGGATTCCCACACCTGGCGATGCACGTCCGCATCGGAGAATGTTCAACGCAGCGTTGGTATCTCGATCATGCTCGGCACCACAGTCACTGCAGGCCCATTCTCTTATTCGCAGTCCCGCGATACCTTTCGGCCGCGTCGTGCTGGCTTGCGACCCGCACGCCGAACAGGACTGGGTAGAACCGCTTTCGTCGACTTCCTCGAGCGTGGCCCCGTGCGCGATCGCTTTGTAACGAAGCTTGTCCCGGAAGGACGACCAGGATGCATCGTAGACGCTCTTCGCCATCCTGGTCCTGGCGAGCTTCGCGGCCGACACGTTGCCGACCGCGATGTAATCGAAACGCCGCACCAGATCGAGCGCGAGCTTGTGCTGGAAGTCGGCACGGGCATTGGCGATCTTCGCGTGCAGCTTCGCGATATGCCGCTTGTGCTTTCGCGCTCGTTGCGCTTTCGCGAGCTTTTCCGCCGCGCGTCGACCGAACGGGTCATTGGGCAGCTTCTCGCCGGTCGAAAGTGCGGCGAAGTCTTTCAGGCCGAGATCGATGCCCACACCGGAACGGATAGGTCGGGCCGGAACATCCGGCATCTCGATCACAATGTTGAGAAACCAGTTGCCGCGTGCATCCTGCGCAAAGTTGGTCCCATCCTTGATCTTGCCTTCGGGAAGCGGCCGGCTGTTGAACACGCGAAACATGTTGCCGGCGAAACGGAACGCGTCACCCTCGCGCTTCAGGTCACGGCCCTTCAGCGGCACCCAGCCGAGCGATTTCCTGCCGCGATAGCGCACGTAAGGCCGACGGTGCTGACTGCGCGACTTCGCGTATTGCTCGCACGTCGCGTTGACCGTGCCGGAGTGAATACCGAGTTCCTTGCTGCTGCCGGTCGTCAATACGTTCAGGTCGAATCCTGTCGGCCACTTCTTGCCCCACTTGAGCGCGTGCTTCTGCGTGTCGTTGCAGAAATTCCAGACGTAGTTCACCGCGCGGCTCTGCTTGTTGAGCAGTCCGTTGAGCGATTTCACCCGGTAGCGGTAGACAAGGATCATGCAGGTGATCCTAACCCCTGGGAAAAGCTGCCTGTCAACAGCAATCCTTTCCTCCCCGTCCTGAAGGACGGGGTTTCTCGGAGCAACTGATGAGCTACAAGACCCTGCTCGTTCATCTCGACGACAGCGATCGCTGCGCGACGCGCGTCGACCTCGCGCTCCAGCTCGCGGGACGCTGGAACGCGCATTTGATCGGCCTCTACCTGGTCTGCCAGGATCTCCTCGAACCATTGCGCCGGCCCGACGAACCGCTGAAGCTGGCCGTCTACGAGCGCCTGTGCGACCAGCGGCGCAAGGAGGCGGAAGAACGCTTCCTGACGGCCGCCGAACGCGCCGGACGCAGCGTCGAATGGCAGGCGCCGGCCGGCAATGCGATCGATGCCGCGATCCTGCACGCCCGTCACGCCGATCTGCTGGTGCTCGGCCAGGAGGATCCCGACGACCGCATGACCTACGTGGCGCGCCATTTCGTCGAGGATGTCGTGATCGGCAGCGGCCGTCCGGCGATCGTCGTGCCGTATGCCGGCGACGTGCGCACGTTCGGCGAGAACGTGCTGATCGGCTGGGACGGCGGGCGCGAGGCCGCGCGCGCGATGGCCGACGCGCTGCCGCTGCTCGCCCGCGCACGCTTCGTCAACGTCGAGACGGTCGTCCGCGGGCAACCCGATCCGGACCGGACGCCGGCCGGCGTCGACGTCGCCGCGTATCTCGAACGACACGGCGTTCGCGCGTCGTTCTCGACGACGCCGCGCGAGCGGTCGGTCGGCGTGGGCGGGACGCTGCTGAACCGGGTGACCGACGTGCATGCGGACCTGCTCGTCATGGGCCTGTACAGCCATACCCGCGCCCACGAGCGCGTGCTGGGCGGCGCGACGCGCACGATCCTCGAGACGATGACGGTGCCGGTGCTGCTGTCTCACTGAACCGGCGAGGTTCGGGCTGCCTGGTTACGGCTGCCCGCCTCGTCACGAGACGGCCGCATCAGCGTTCTGCCCGTAGGCCCGACGCATATCGTCCGGCCGACGCCAGTCAAGCCTGCGATGCAGCACGCGTCCGCATCCGGCCCGATTGGCGAATACCGGCGAAACGCGCACAATTGCGGCGCATCGGAGACGCTTTTGATGCGACCCTTTGAAGAGACATCGTCCGTTCATCGACGGCAGTCATCATGTCCACCGTTCAGAATCGGGCGATTGCAACATTCCGGTCGGAGCCGGATCGACGAACGCCGGCGGGCGCGTGCCCCGCGCAAACCGGCAAAGGATGCACGCCATGATCCGGGTACTCATTGCTGACGATCACACGCTCGTCAGGGACGGCCTGCGGCACATCCTGCAGAACGCCCACGATTTCGTCGTGGCGGGAGAAGCAAGCGACAGTGCATCGACGATCGCGCTGACGCGCGGCACCGAGGCCGAGGTGCTGGTGCTCGACCTGTCGATGCCCGGCCGCAACGGCATCGAACTCATCAAGCAGATCAAGGACGAGAAACCGGCCCTGCACATCCTGGTGTTGACGATGCACGCCGAGCAGCAATATGCGGTGCGCGCGTTCCGCGCCGGCGCATCGGGCTACATGACCAAGGAAAGCGCGAGCGCGGAGCTGGTGGCCGCGCTGACGAAAATTGCCGGCGGCGGCGTGTACGTCAGCCTGTCGATGGCGGAGCAATTCGCGCAAAGCCTCAACGAGCCGACCGACCTGTTGCCGCATCAACGCTTGTCCGACCGCGAGTTCGACGTGTTCCGACGCGTGACGTCCGGCGAGTCCATTTCCGAGATCGCGCAGGCGTTGTGCGTCAGCGTCAAGACCGTGAGCACCTACAAGACGCGAATCCTCGAGAAGATGCAGATGGCCAACGATACGGCGCTCGTCCGGTACGCGATGCGCCACCGGCTGTTCGACGACCCGGACGAACTCTGACCGCGACAACCTGCCGCACCCTTGTAGGAATCGTCCTACAAACCTTCCCTAACACCTACCGCATCTTCAATTTCCGCTGATTTCAATCAAGCGCTCGGCTGTCCATACTCCGATCAACAACAACACACCGGCGTGCCTTCCGGAGCTGCCCGGCCTTGCCGTCCCGTCGCGACGGCTGCCGGCCCGCCGATCCGATGGGCGCCGATTCGACCAACCAGGCGGCGACGTTCGTGTCCGCCTGTACGACGGCCAGCGCAACCGCGACGGTGCGACCCGCTGCCGCCCCAACCGGAGCAGATCATGCAGAGCCATGCCGACATCCCGACGACGGCGCCGTCGCGCCCGTTCATTCCGCTGCATCCCGTCACGCGGACGGACCAGCCGAAGCGCACGTCGTCGCGCTGCTCGTCCTGCACGCTGCGCACCGTTTGCATGCCGCGGGAAATGACGCCCGACGAGTTCGCCCGGGTGGACGCGATGATCTGCACGACGCGCCACGTCAAACGCGGTGAAACGCTGTTTCGCGCGGACGACGCGTTCCACAGCATCTATGCGGTCAGAACCGGGTCGTTCAAGACCGTGATGATGCATCGCGACGGCGACGAGCAGATCACCGGCTTCCAGATCGTCGGCGAAGCGCTCGGGCTCGACGGCGTGCACACCGGGCGGCACAACGGCGACGCGATCGCGCTCGAGGACAGCACGGTCTGCATCATCCCGTTCGGCCAGCTCGAGCAGATGTGTCGCGAAGTGCGGCCGATGCAGCATCACGTCTATCAGATGATGAGCGGCGAAATCGTCCGCGAATCGGCGCAGATGGTGCTGCTCGGCACGATGACCGCCGAGCAGCGCGTGGCCGCCTTCCTGCTGAACCTTTCCACCCGCTTCAAGGCGCGCGGTTACTCGGCCGCCGAATTCGTGCTGCGGATGACGCGCGACGAGATCGGCGAATATCTCGGGATGAAGCTCGAAACGGTCAGCCGGATGCTGTCGAAGTTCCAACGCAACGGGCTCGTCGCCGCGCAAGGCAAGCAGATCCGCATCGTGGATCCGGAAGGCCTCGGGCGCATCTGAGCAGAACGCGCGGATACCGGGCGGGATCAATCGCGCATGCCGAGCACGGCGGCGCCGGACACGCGCCCGCTGCGCAGATCGTCGAGTGCGCGATTCGCATCGGTCAGCGCGTAGCGCACGGCTTCGACCCGCAGCGGCATCGCAGCGGCGATCCGCATGAATTCGGCCGCATCCGCACGCGTCAGGTTGGCGACCGACGCGATCCGGCGCTCGCCCCACAGCCACGCGTACGGAAAGCTCGGGATATCGCTCATGTGAATGCCGCCGCATACGACGATCCCGCCTTTGCCCACGGCGCGCAGCGCGGCCGGCACCAGCGCGCCCGCGGGCGCAAAAATGAGCGCGGCGTCGAGTGTTTCCGGCGGCGTTTCGTCGCTGCCGCCGGCCCACGCGGCGCCGAGCGACAGCGCGAGCTGCTGGGCCGCGGTATCGCCGGGCTTCGTCAGCGCGAACACCTTGCGCCCCTCGAAACGCGCGACCTGCGCGACGAGATGAGCGGCCGCGCCGAAACCGTAGATGCCGATGCGACGCGCATCGCCGGCCATGCGCAAGGTTCGATAGCCGATCAGGCCGGCGCACAGCAGCGGCGCGGCCTCGAGATCTGAATAGCGTTGCGGCAGGTGCACGCAATACCGGTGGTCGGCGACCGCGCACTCGGCGTAGCCGCCGTCGATCGTATAGCCCGTGAAACCCGGGCTGTCGCACAGGTTCTCGCGGCCCGACGTGCAATACGCGCAATGCCCGCATGTCGAACCGAGCCAGGGAACCCCCACCCGGTCGCCGACGGAGAACCCCGTCACGCCATCGCCGAGCACGCGCACCGTTCCGACGATTTCGTGCCCCGGCACCAGCGGCAGCTTCGGGTGCGCGAGCTCGCCGTCGACGACGTGCAGATCGGTTCGACAGACACCGCATGCATGCACGTCGATCAACAACTGGCCCGGCGCCGGCCGCGGATCCGGCACGCGCGCCTCGCGCAAATGCGGTGTCGTGCCGTCAAACATCATCGCAAGCATGCTCACCTCCCGGCCGATCGTCTTCGTGCTTCGCTGTCCAAGACTAACCCCGGCGCATCGCGCGTGCATGGCCCGGTGACGGGCGCTTGATGTGGGTCAACGGCTGCCGGACGGTTGCTGACACGATGAGATGGCATGACGTCGCCCGCGCGGCGTGCCAGGAGATGATCAATGATGTCCGTTCCCCCGCTTGCCGCGAGCGCCCATGTCGACGATCAATTGAAGTCGCTGTTGGCGTACGCGGTGCTGGCCCCGTCCAGCCACAATTCCCAGCCGTGGCGGTTCATCGTCAACGGCGCCACGATCGCCGTCTGCGCGGACCGGGTCCGCGCATTGCCCGTGGTCGATCCGTTCGACCGCGAACTGATCATCAGTTGCGGCGCGGCATTGCTCAATCTGCGCGTCGCGCTCGATCACGCCGGCCTCGCCCACACGATCAGCACGTTTCCGTCCGAGGTCGACCCCGATCTCCTTGCGCTGGTCCGGGTCTGCGACGACGGCTATTCCGATCGGTCTCTCGGCGGGCTGTTCGACGCAATCCAGGCGCGCGTCACGACGCGCGCGCCGTTCGAATCCACCGCGGTGCCCGACGAGATTCAGCGCGAGCTGATCGCGGCCGGCGTCGCGGAAGGCGCCGAGGTCGCGTGCATCGACTCGATCGCGCATCGCGCACGGGTCGCCGAACTGGTTGCGCAGGCCGACCAGCAGCAGTTCGCCGATCCGCGCTTTCGCCGCGAACTGGCGAGCTGGATCGATCCGCGCCGGCGCGTCGACGGCATGCCGGCATTCGCGGCCGGCGTACCGACGCTGCTGGACTTCGCGGCGCCTGTCGTGACGATGGCGGTGCGGACGTTCGATCTCGGCAACGGGCTGGCCGCGCTCCATCACCAGCTCGTCGGCGCGTCGCCGTTGATCGTCTGCCTGTCGACCGTGCGCGACGATCGCGAAGCGTGGCTGGCCGCGGGCCAGGCGCTGGAGCGAATCCTGCTCGTCGCGGCGCGCGCGGGCTATACGGCGTCGTACCTGAACCAGCCGATCGAGACGGCCGCGCTGCGTGCCGACCTCGGCCGGACGCTCGGGCTGCGCGGCGAGCCGCAGTTGCTGCTGCGAGTCGGCCGCGGCCCGCACACGCCGCATTCGCCCCGTCGCCCGCTCGGCGAAGTGATCTCGTGAGTGATCGCCTGAGCGCAACCGGCGGCGCGCTGCGCGCCTGCCGATCCGGACGAGAAAAACCATGAACATCACGCGTTGCTTCGCTTTCCTTCTGATCGCGGCCATTGCCGGCACGGCGGCCGCGCAAACGACCGTGCCCGAACCGACCGAGCTCGTCAACGCGCAGCACTGCATGTTCTGCCACACGCCCGACATGACGTTCCTCGGGCCGTCGTTCCACGATATCGCCACGCGCTACCGCGGCGATCCGCACGCGGCCGCCGAGCTGGAGCGCAAGTTGCGCGTCGGCGGCCCCACGCATTGGGGCGACACGCCGATGCCGTCCGCCATCGATCGCGGCGGGCCGCTCTCTGCCGACGACGCCCATCAGCTCGTCCAATGGGTGCTGAGTCAGTGACCGTGCCACTGCCTTCCCGCTCATGCCCACGATAGTCAAACGCGTTCCCGCCGGCACCGCGCGCGGCGGCGCGCACGGCAAGCGGATACGCGCCCGGCCCGAAGCGACCGCCGGCCTCGACGACATCCCGCGGCCGTCGCGTCGGGCGCGGCATCTCGCCGGCCATCCGAACTGCACGCCCGACGACGCGGACACGACGTTGCTGCAACGCGCGACCATGCGCGGGATCCGGCTGCAACTCGACTACTGGAAAGCCGAGGCGCGCCTGCAACATGAGCGAATCGGCCATGCCGTCGTGATCTACGGCAGCACGCGCATCGTCGCCCCCGCTGTCGCGAACGCTCGGCTCGACGAAGCGAACCGCCTGCTCGCGCTGCGCCCGCGTGACCCGGGCCGGCGTCGGGCCGTCGCGGTCGCCAGCCGTCTTGTCGAGCACAGCGCGTACTACCGGGTCGCACGCGAATTCGGCCGTATCGTCGGCCATGCCGACCGGCGCACGCGTACCGCGCGCCTCGCGATCGTCACGGGCGGCGGCCCCGGCATCATGGAGGCCGCCAATCGCGGCGCCTATGAGCGCGGCGCGCCGAGCATCGGCTTCAATATCGAGCTGCCGCGCGAACAGGCGCCGAATCCGTACATCACGCCGGATCTGTGCTTCCGGTTCCACTACTTCGCGATTCGCAAGCTTCACCTGCTCGAGCGCGCCAAGGCCGCCGTGTTTTTCCCCGGCGGATACGGCACGTTCGACGAACTGTTCGAAGTACTGACGCTGCTGCAGACACGCAAGATCGCGCCGCTGCCGGTCGTCCTGGTCGGCGAAGCGTACTGGCGGCGCGCCGTCGATCTGGCGTTTCTCGCGGACGAAGGGATGATCGACCGCCGCGACCTCGAACTGTTCACCTACTGCGAATCGGCCGCCGACATCTGGCATGCGATCGGATCGTGGTACGCACGGTGCCGCGCCAGGCGGCCGGCCCGACGAAGCCCTTCGCCGAAGCCGTCCGCCGTGTAGGAATCCGCCGACGGCCGCCGCTCGATTCCTACTACAACTTCGGGACACGCCGATTGAATCGCGCATGCGCGCCGACGATACTGAAATCACGGATCACGGCTCCCGGCACACCGATCGCGGGCCATCAGGAGAGACGTCATGTCACACGCTACCCAGCTTGCCGATTCAGGCAATCCGTCCGGTCGGTCCGATGCAGCCGCGCTCGACACGCTGGCATTGGTCGCCCTCGCCCGCGACGCCGGCATGCTCGTGATCCTCGACGGCCAGATCGGACGGGAGCGGTACGAAAGCGTGACGGGATCGATCGCCACGCTGGCCCGTTTCGCGCAGGCGCTCCAACTTTCGGCGCTCAAGGCTGCATGAAGCCGGGCGCGGTCGTTTCCGTGCCGCGCGCTGCACCCATGCCGATGAACCTGCACCTGCCGGATCGATCAGTTCCTTTTTACCGGATATCCGCTGGATGAAGCGGCGATGAACCTGCCCCGTTCCGGACGCATCGCACGCATGTTCCCGGGTGTGGCGCTGCTCGCGAACTACCGGCGTGCATGGTTACCGCGCGATCTCTATGCGGGCATCGCGCTTTCCGCCGTGCTGGTTCCGGTCGGCATGAGCTACGCGCAGGCGGCCGGCCTGCCGGCCGTCACCGGACTGTATGCGTCGATCGCGGCATTGCTCGCCTATGCGGTACTCGGCCCGAGCCGCATCCTCGTCCTGGGCCCCGATTCGGCATTGGCCGCGCTGATCGCCGGCGCGATCGCGCCGCTCGCGGACCATGATCCGCAGCGGGCCATCGCGCTCTCCGGCGCATTGGCGCTGTTGGCCGGTACGATCTGCGTCCTGCTCGGTACGCTCGGCCTCGGCTTCGTCACCGACCTGCTGTCGCGCCCGATCCAGTACGGGTATCTGAACGGCATTGCGATCACGCTCGCGATCGGCCGCCTGCCCGAGCTGTTCGGCATGACCGCATCGGGCGGCGACGTGTTCGCCAGCGTCCCGCACATCATGCATGCCCTCGTCGACCGCCGGTTTTCACCCACTGCCTGCCTGCTCGGTGTCGGTGTTCTGGCGGCCATTTTCCTGATGAAGCGCGTGATACCTCGCTGGCCCGGCGTATTGATCGCCGTGCTCGCGGCGACCCTGGCCGCACGCGTGTTGCCGTTGCACGGCATCGCCACGGTCGGCGCCTTGCCGGCCGGTGCGCCCACCCCGCACCTTCCGGCTGTCTCGCTCGCCGACCTGAGCGCGCTCGCGTCCGGTGCGATCGCCGTGGCGCTGGTGTCGTTCGCCGACATCAGCATGCTGTCGCGTGCGCTTTCCGTGCGTGCGGGCGACACGCCGGACCGCAACCAGGAACTGATCGCATTGGGCGCGGCGAATCTGCTGGCGGGCGTGACGCAGGGCTGCGCGGTCAGCAGCAGCGCGTCCCGCACGCCGGTGGCGATCGCCGCCGGCGCGCAGAGCCAGGTCGCCCATCTCGTCGCGGCCGCATGCATCGCGATACTGCTCATTGCCGCGCCGACGCTGCTGACGGTCGTCCCGCGCGCGGCGCTGGCCGGAGTCGTGATCTACGCGGCGTTCGGCATCGCCGACGTCCGCAGCGTCGTCCGGCTGTACCGGATGCGCCGCGGCGAATGCCTGATTTCGGTCCTGTGCCTTGCCGGCGTGATCAGCGTGGGTGTCGTTCCCGGCATCCTGCTCGCCAGCGCGCTGTCGCTGCTGTCGTTCGTGTGGCGTGCCTGGCACCCGTACGATGCCGTGCTTGGTCGGCTGTCAGGCGTGCGCGGCTATCACGACATCACACGCCATCCGGACGCCGTGCAAATCCCGGGCCTCGTGCTGTTCCGCTGGGACGCACCGCTCTTCTATGCGAACGTCGAGATCTTCTGCGAGCATCTGCACGCGGCAATCGCGCGCTCGGCATGCCCGGTCGCGCGTATCGTCGTCGCCGCGGAGCCCGTCACCGATATCGACGTCAGCGCGGCAGACCGGCTCGTCGCGCTGTGCGAAGAACTCCGCGAGCAACGCATCGCGTTGAACTTCGCGGAAATGAAGGGGCCGGTGAAGGATCGCCTGCGCGCCTACGGGCTGTTCGATGTGTTCGGTGCGGCCAGCTTCTTTCCGACCGTGACCGATGCCGTGGCGCATCACGTCCAGCGGAAAGGCGAGCACGCGGGCGCGGGCGAACACCGCATGCGCCCGGCGTCATCGCCGCCCGCGCGGAAAAGGAAGGGCGGCTAGACGCTTGAAGACGGGCGGCCGCCGCGCGTATCGCATCCGGCCGGGAGGAGCGGCCGACTTCAGTCCGCCAGCCTTACTCGACGACCAGGTCGTCGACGACGGCGCGCACGCCACGCGCCGACCACGCCGCGCCGCGCACGGCCTTGCGTTCGGAGAACGAGCCGACCTTGCCGGACAACCGAACGGTGCCGTCGCGCACCTCGACCGCGATGTGTTTCGCCTCGCGCTCCGCGTGGCGCATGATCGCGCGCTTGATGTTGCCGCCGATGTCGGCCGAGCCGACCGCCCCCTGCACGACGATGTGGTCGGTCACGCCGGTCACGCTGCGCATCTGCGAGATCGCGCGCACGGCCAGATGGCTCTGGTAGGCCCATTCGACCTTGCCGGACAGCGTGATCCAGCCGTGTTCGACCTGCACCTTGACCGCGTCGTCATGCAGCCCGACCGTCCAGTGCAGCACCGAGCGCACGGCATTCGCGATGTCCTCGTCGGTACGGATGTCGTCGTTCGGCAGATGCACGGTCATGTCGACGACGAGCGCCTTGACACCGGCCACGCGGTTCGCCGCGCGCTCGATCGCGAGTTTCTCCGCATAGCTCGGCGGGTGACCCGAAAGCGTCACGATCCGGTCGGAGACCTCGACACCGATTCGTGTCGCATCGATTGCCGGGTCGGATTCCAGTTCGTCCTGAACGTCCTGCTTCAACTGCTTGTCGGTTTTCATCATCTGTACTCCCGAGAGCCGCGGCGCGCTTGTCCGCCATACACGACCAGATTTGCACACACGCGGCCGCCCGTTGCTGATGCAGGTCAACGGATGCGTTGCAGTCGCCGCCGGGTTCGCACTTCGTCGAATGGCGGGCACGCGGCCCGCGCTTTCGTCCCGCCAGCGCGGCGCCCCGATGCGGATCGGACTCGCGCGACATCGCGTGTCGCACAACGGACGAAGGACGAAGGACGCTTCAGAAATCGGCGTATCCGCTCGCACCGTCACGCGCTTGATACGCGTCGACGACCCGGCGCGATCAGGTACAGAACCGGAAAAATCCGCTGTGAAGCAGGATCGGCCTGCCGTCCATCTCCTCGAGCAGGCAGCGCGCCGCGCGTTCGATCGCGGGGCGATGGCGTGCGAATGCATCGACGAGATCCTGTTCGCGCGACGATGCCGCCCGGAAGTGGTCTTCCAGCGCTTCCGCGGTGATCACGCAGCGCACGCGGCGGCCTTCGACCACGGCCGGAAAGGCCAGCGCCGGGTCCTGGCCGCAATACGTCGGCGGTTCGGAAGGAAAAGTTATCGGCATGACGATCCCTTGGGCAGATGGCGGGCCGACCCGGTATCGGGCGCGGCGACCCTAGGCTGCCGCGACGGCAGCAGGCGCGGCATCGTCGCCGCGTACGAGCAGGACCGGGCAACGCGATCCGCGCAGAAAGCGTTCGGCTACGCTGCCGAGGACCAGCCGACGGACGCCGCGCCGGCCGTGCGTGCCGACCACCGCGAGATCGATCGACCGTTCGACGACATAGCGTTGCAGCCGTTCAGCGATATCCTGGCCGGGTTCGGTCTCGACGATTTCGGTATCGCCGTTGACGGCCGCATGCGAGATGGCCCGTTCCGCGCTTCGCAGCACCGCCGCGCCATCGCGCCGGACTTCGTCGAGCAGCGCATCCGGGTTCATGCGTCCGGCGTACGTGATCAGAAGCGATTGGTCGACGACGAAAACGGCGAACACGCGCGCGCCGCAGGACCGGGCAACCTTCAGGCCCTCTTCAAGCGCCTGACTCGACGAAGGACTGCCGTCCACGGCGACCATGATGTTCGTGTACATACCTACCTCGCTGGATGACTGGACGCGCCGGTGACGTTCGGCGTTGTTTCATCATCAGCGCTCGCCGGAAACCTGCGTTGACCGAAGTCAACGGTTCGAAGCGGTATGCGCCGGCGCGGACGGCGCCGATTAGCGAGGGTCGACCGGCAGCGCCGGCGTGTCCGGCGGGCGCTCGTACGCCGCGAAGCCCCGCTCGATTTCAAGAATCTTCGACACGCATGCATCGTATTGCCAGCCGGGGCCGCCGTCGGTGCCGTACATGCCCTTGCACATCGCCTTGAGCCGAATCACCGCGCCGCCGTCGCCCGATGCCGTGCGCGATGCCCACAGATAGACTTCTCCGGCGAAATGCGGTTGCGCGGTTTCGATCCGGTCCTCACTGAATCGCGTGATACGGGTCGACGAACGTGCGTCGACGTAGCGCCGTGCGAGCTGCCATGCACGGTCGCATTCGGGTGCCGTCGAACAGTGCAGCGCTGCAGCCTCTCGTGCCGCCAGCAATTGCGTCTCGGTCGACCGGAACGCCGCCTCCTGGCTCATACCGGCGCAAGCGCCCAGCGCGAGCGCAGCCCCGATCGCCCACGTCGGATGTTTCATTGCCCATGCCTCATCACGCGGCGACTTGCGCGCGCCATCGGGCGCCGCGTCATGCAAGCGCCGGAGTCCACTGTATTGCCGGCGGCGCGAATGCGGTTGACCTGCGTCAATCGCCGTCGTGCGGTGCACATCGCGGACGTCGCCTTCGTCGCCACGAGAACATACTTTTGACGATCCGCTGGCTTGAGCGGCGCGGCGCAGCCCGTGGCATGGGCGCGTCACCGATCCTCGGCGCCCGCCTCGCTTGCCGCGGACTGTTCAATTCCACGCATGCCGCGCCGGGCGCGCGCCGTTCAGGTAGTAATTGCCGACGAGGTGATATTTCCAGCGCACCGGGTCGTGCAGCGTATGCGTGCGCGCATTGCGCCAATGCCGGTCGAGGTTGTGCTCGGCGAGCGTCGACTGCGTGCCGGCCAGCTCGAACAGCTTCTCGCCGGCGAGCAACGCGACCTCGGTCGTCAGCACCTTCGCTTCGCCGACCGCGACGGACGCCCGCGCGACGTCGTCTTCGGTCACGTCACCCTTTGCCGCGATCTCGTCGAGCGTGCGCGCCGCGCGTTCGAGCAACGCGTCGGCCGCATGCAGCTGGATATGCAGCCGGCCGATTTCGCGGATCGTCAGCGGATCGTCCACCGCCCGCTCGACGCCACTGTCGACCCACGGCCGCGTGCGGGTCCGCACGAACGCGAGCGTATCGTCGATCGCCGCCTTCGCGATGCCCGCGTCGATCGCCGCCTGGATGATCTGCGACAGCGGGCCGTTGAGCGTCGGCACGTCCGACACGCGCTGCGCGGGCAGCACGTGCGACGCGGGGATGCGCACCGCGTCGAGCACGACCGTGCCGCTCGCGGTCGTGCGCTGCCCGAATCCCGACCAGTCGTCGATCACGGTCAGCCCCGGCGTCGGTTGCGGCACGTACGCGAGCCAGGCCTGCTGCGCGTCGTCGAGCCCGAGCACCGGCACGTAGTGCGCGAACAGCGCGCCGGTCGAATAGAACTTCGTGCCGTCGACCACATAGTCGTCGCCGTCGCGCCGCACGCGCGTCTTCAGGTCGAGCACGTGCTTCGTGCCCTTCTCCGAGAATCCGTTGCCGAACCGCTTGCCGCTCAGCACTTCGGCGAAGAAATGACGCTTCTGCGCGTCGGTGCCGACGAGCGTGATCACGTCGATCAGCCCGAAATGATTCTGCGGAAGCTGCCCGAGCGACGCATCGGCCGCGGCGACGATCTTGATCACCTCGGTGAGCGTCACGTGCGACACGCCTGCGCCGCCGTACGCCTTCGGCACCGTGATCGCCCACAGCCCCGACTGCGAGAACCATTCGATTTCCTCACGCGGCAGCCGGCGTTCTCGATCGCGCTCGGCGGCCCCTTGCGCGAGACGTTGCGCCAGCGCATGCGCGACCGCGATCGCTTCCGCATCATCCGCAATCACACGGGCCAGCTGTGGTTGTGCTTCGGCCGGCCGATCCTGAATCGTCGCGCTCGTGTCTGACATCGGGTTCTCCTGTCGAATGGCGAAAGCAGTCAATCTAGCAGCGCCGCGCGGACCGGAAAACCGAGCGATTCTCGAAACGATATTCCTTTGGAGAACAAACGACGTCGCAATGGATGCAGGTGAATCGGCGCTTCGACGTCGCAATGGACGCGAGAACGTCGATACGTCCCCGCGCGGGTCTCGGTAATACGCAGCGACGATAACGATCCGAGAATCCGTTATTGGAACGCTTGCATCGCGCTTCCTATACTGGGCTCCCGGCGCACACGGCCCCGCCCTTCGAGGAAATCCGCATGACTTCGTCGCACGCAGCTCCCGACCTTTCCACCGGTACCGATTACGACGCGCTCGCGAGCCGGTTCCGGCCGATCTTCGAGCGTATCGCCGCCGGCGCCGCCGAGCGCGAACGCAACCGCGAACTACCCCACGAGGCGATCGGCTGGCTGAAGTCGGCAGGCTTTGGCGCGATCCGGCTGCCGGCAAGCGCCGGCGGCGCAGGCGCATCGCTGCCGCAGTTGTTCCGGCTGCTGACCGAGCTCGCCGCCGCCGATTCCAATTTGCCGCAGGCGTTACGCGGGCATTTCGCGTTCGTCGAGGACTGGCTGAACGCGACGCCCGGGCCGCAGCGCACGACCTGGTTCGACCGCTTCGCGAGCGGCCAGCTCGTCGGCAATGCGTGGTCGGAAGCCGGCGACGTACCGCTCGGCCAGACCGTCACGAAGGTGTCGGAGCAGAACGGCCGGCTCGTGCTGAACGGCCGGAAGTTCTACAGCACCGGCAGCCTGTTCGCCGACTGGATCGACGTGTTCGCGCAGCGCGCGCACGACGGCAGCGACGTGATCGTCGCCGTCGCGACCGCGCAGCCCGGCGTGATCCGCGACGACGACTGGGACGGCTTCGGCCAGACCACCACCGGCAGCGGCACGACGCGTTTCGAGAATGCGGCGGTCGACGCGGACAACGTGATCGATTTCGCACGCCGCTTCAAATACCAGACCGCGTTCTACCAGTTGTTCCACGTCGCGACGCTGGCCGGTATCGGCCACGCGATCGTGCACGATGCGGGCGAGCTCGTGCGCAACCGCACGCGCGTCTACAGCCACGGCAATGCGCAGCGTGCCGGCGACGACGCCCAGCTGCAGCAGGTGATCGGCGAGATCGCATCATGGGCGTACGCGGCCGACGCGCTCACGCTGCGCGCCGCGCAGCCGCTTCAGCACGCGTACGAAGCGCGCTTCGGCGGCGACGAAGCGGCCGAGCAGGCCGCGAACGTCGCGGCCGAAATCGAATCCGCGCAAAGCCAGCTCGTCGTGTCCGAACTCGTGCTGCGCGCGGCGACGCGCCTGTTCGACGCGCTCGGCGCATCCGCGACCCGCAGCACGACCGCGCTCGATCGCCACTGGCGCAACGCGCGCACGGTGTCGTCGCACAACCCGCTCGTGTACAAGGCGCGCATCGTCGGCGACTGGATCATCAACGGCCGTACGCCGCCGTTCGTCTGGCGCGTGGGCAACGGTGCGGGCGCCAATACCGACGCCGCAGCGGAAACGAGGGCCGCGCAATGAGCAAGACCATTCGCTTCAACGCATTCGAGATGAACTGCGTGGGTCATCAATCGCCGGGCCTGTGGGCGCATCCGCGCGACCGCTCGTGGCAGTACAAGGATCTCGACTACTGGACAGACCTCGCGCGCGTGCTCGAACGCGGGATCTTCGATGCGATCTTCATCGCGGACGTGATCGGCTATTACGACGTGTACAAGGGCAGCAACTATCACGCGCTGCACCAGGCCGCGCAGATCCCGGTCAACGATCCGCTGCAACTGGCCGCGCCGATCGCGATGGCGACCGAGCATCTCGGCATCGGCATCACCGCGTCGACGACGTTCGAGCACCCGTACACGTTCGCGCGCCGGCTGTCGACCGCCGACCATCACACGAAGGGCCGGCTCGCGTGGAATATCGTCACGTCGTACCTGGAGAGCGGCGCGAAGAACGTCGGCGATCACGGGCTGCGCACGCACGACGACCGCTATGCGGTCGCGGCCGAATACGTCGAGGTGCTGTACAAGCTGTTCGAGGGCAGCTGGGAAGATGGCGCGGTGGTGCGCGATCGCGACGGCCGTGTGTTCACGCATCCGGAGAAAGTGCACGAGATCGGCCACAAGGGCCGCTTCTTCGACGTGCCCGGCTATCACCTGTGCGAGCCGTCGCCGCAGCGCACGCCGGTGCTGTTCCAGGCGGGCGCGTCGGGCCCCGGCAAGGCGTTCGCCGCGCAGCACGCCGAATGCGTGTTCGTCGCCGCGCCGACCCGCGACCAGCTCGCGCGCTACGTGGCCGACGTGCGTGCACAGGCCGCGGCCGCCGGGCGCGATCCGGCCAAGGTGCTGATCTACAACCTCGTCACGGTGATCGTCGACGAGACCGACGAGAAGGCGCGGGCCAAGTTCGACGAGTATCGCCGCTATGTGTCGTACGACGGCTCGCTGGTGTTCATGTCGGGCTGGACCGGCATCGACTTCGGCCAGTACGCGCCGACCGATCCCGTCAGGCGCGTCGAAACGAATGCAATCGTGTCCGCGGTCGAACACCTGTCGGGCGGCGACACCGCGTGGACGATCGAGGCGCTGGCGGCGTGGGGCGGCATCGGCGGGATGGGCCCGGTGTTCGTCGGGTCGGCGGCGACCGTCGCGGACATCCTGCAGGAATGGGTCGCCGCGACCGACGTGGACGGCTTCAATCTCGCGTATGCGGTCGCGCATGAAACCTTCGAGGACGTCGTGCGCTATCTCGTGCCCGAACTGCAGCGCCGTGGCGTGTATCCGACCGCGTATGCGCCGGGCACGCTGCGCGAAAAACTGTTCGGCGGCTCGGCGCGGTTGCCGGACGAACATCCGGCCGCGCAGTTTCGCGATATCGAACAGGTCAAGCGCGCGGCCGAGCGGGAAGCGGTCAGCGCTTGACGCGTCATATATCGAAGCCGGTCTGTCCGCATTCGCGCGGCGACCGGCTTCAGTACAAACGGCTTCGTGCGATTCGACGAAGCCGTTCGTGTTTTCCGAGGGGGCGGTAAACGTCCCCTCGGCGCTTACGCCACGCTTTCGTCGTCGACGTCATGCGCCGTCGGTTCGTACCGCACGATCAGCAGAAACACGATCGGCGTGACCGCACTGATCGCGACGACCCAGAACATGTCGGTGCCGAGACGGGCCTGCAGGATCGGCAGCACGAACAGCGCCAGCGCCTGGCCGATGCCGCACAACGACCGCCCGAAGCCGACGCCGGTGCCGCGAATCGCGGCCGGATACGACAGCGTCGGATAGATCATCATCTGTGCGCCGGGGCCGAAGCCTTCGGCGAACAACCACGTACCGAGCATCAGCAACACGACGCCGACCGCGATCGCCCCGTGCGGATGGCCTGCGAGCGCCAGCGCGACGAGCGCGACCGTTTGCAGCGCGAACCCCGCGATCGCGACATGACGCGACGCATACCGATATGCGAGACGCATGCCGAGCAAGCCGCCGGTGAACGCGAACAGCACGTTCAATGCGAGCGATGCCGCGATCGTCTCGAACACGCCCGCACCGAGGAATTGCGACAGGATCGACGGCAGGAAGAACGCGATCGCCGTGTATTCGAACGGGATGCACAGGTTCATCACGCTGGCGACGATCGTGCGCCCCAGATACGGACGCTGGAACAGCACGCGAATCCGCACGGGCGGCGGGCTCGGCTCGCGTCGCGCATCGTCCGCTTCATGCGCGTGGATGCCGTACGACTCGCGCAGGATGCGCGCGGCATTGGCCAGGTCGCCCTGATTCGCGGCCCACAGCGGCGACTCGTTCATGAAGCGGTTGCGGAACAGGATGATGACGAGCGCCGGCACCGCGCCGAAAATCAGCGATGCGCGCCACAGCCAGCCCGCATGCTCGGCCGGCAGCAGGAAATACAGGCCGAAGATCAACAGGAAGCACACCGACGACGCGACGTACCACATCGGGCACCACGCGGCGAGCCGCGACGCCTTGTTGCCGCGGCCGTTGAACTTCGAGAATTCGGCAAGAAACGCCATCGCGACGGGCAGGTCGATGCCGACGCCGAGCCCCATCACGAAGCGCGCGGCGATCAGCACCCAGACATTCGGCGCGAGCCCGGCCGCGATCGCCGCGACCACGAAGAACAGCATGTCGGCCATGAACACCTGGTAGCGGCCGATCCGGTCGGTCAGCCAGCCGCCGATCAGGCTACCGAAGATCGTGCCGATCATGATCGCCGACCCGACCAGCCCGGTCAGCGCGGGCGTCAGCCCGAATTCGCGCGCGACGTCGTCGATGCCGTACGACAGCGTCGTCAGGTCGTACGCGTCGAGAAACACGCCGCCGAGCGCCAGCAGCACGATCATCCGTGCGTGGCTGACCGAACTGTCCACCGTATTGATCAGGCGCGCGACGTCGCTGGCCGAGCGGATGGGAGAAGAAACCGGCGTGACCGGGCTCAGATCGATCGAACTCATCGGATTCCTTAGTTTGATGCCGAATTCATGGCAAGGTCGTCGTGAAGCCGGGAACCGGGCAAGTGCCTGCGCGACCATCGCGGCGTCGAACGAACGCGGCGCCGCTGTCGCCGGGTTCCGGCAGCGGAAATTCTGTTCCTCCGGTCCGGCAATCCCAAACGATATAAACCGATAAATTAATCGGCGTGCGTCATAAAGTTGCGCGGGCGGCGCTTGGCAGCAGCACGCATGTGCAATCGAGAATGCCTTCGCTAACGGATCGCCCCGCGCTTCGTTACATTAGCCGGTCACGCCGGCCCCACCTCGCCGGCCCGCGCGGCACACGACTTCATTGCGCAGACGCCGACCGCACGAACGCGGCCAGATCGCGATTGAACCGCTCGGCTTCCTCGATGAACGGCGCGTGCCCCGACTCCGCGTACACCTTGCTGGCAATGCGCGGATTCAACTCGGCCGCGCGAGCCAGCGTCACGTGCGTATCGACCAGCGCGTCGCGGCCGCCGTAGATGAAGAGCAGCGGCACACGCGCATTGCCGAGCCCCGCGGCGGCGAACACCGACATCGTCGGAATCGTCTTTTGCATGTCCCACGACGCCATCGCGGCGTTCGCGAGCAAGCGCTCGAACGTCACGGCATCCGGCCGACGGTTGAAGCACAGACCGACGAACGTACGCTCGCCATCGAGATGCGTTTTCAGGTCCGGCGCATTCATGTCCCGGTACACGTCCGGATGATCGACGATCTGGCCCGGCGCAAGCTCGACCACGCCATCGACATACACGGCGCCCGCGATCGCGCGATCGCCGTATTTGGCGAGGTAGTTCGAGATCACCGCGCCGCCGAGCGACCAGCCGACCACGACGGGTTTGCGCGCATGCGCACCGTCGATGACCGCGGCGAGATCGTCGCCCCAGCGGGTTCCGTCGCGATACGGTTGCGCGCCGAGCGGCTTGTCCGACAGCCCGTGGCCGCGCAGGTCGTACGTGATGATCCGGAATCCGCGCAGGTCGGGGCTCCGGACCTGCGCGTCCCAGTTCAGCCGGCTGCCGAGCAGGCCGTGGATCAGGATGACCGGCACGCCGTCGGGGTCGCCGCTTTCCTGCACGGCCAGCTTCACGCCGTCCGTCGACGTCACGGTATAGCTCAGCGGCGCGGCGGCCGCGTCGTACGCCAGGGCGAACGGCGTCGCCCACCAGATCACGGCCATCAGCCAGCGGATCAGCACTCGGGTCGTCACGATTTTTCCTCCAGGCATGAACGGACGCCCAGTCTCAACCCTCACACTGGTGTGAGAGTCAAGCGGATCGTGCTAACCTGCTTTCCATGAAAAACCCGCCTACCCAGCCCCTGCTGACCATCGGCAAACTCGCGCAGCTCACCGGCGCGAGCGTGCGCTCGATCCGGCACTACGACGAGCACGGCCTGCTCGCGTCGGTGCGCGCGGCCAACGGCTATCGCCTGTTCGCCGACAACGCGGTGACGCAGGTCAAGCAGATTCAGCGCATGATCGCGACCGGCTTCACCCTCGACGACATTCGCGGCTTTCCGGACTGCATGCTGCTGATCGACGGCGCGCGGTCGTGCGACCAGATCACCGACGTCCAGCGCGCACGCCTCGAAGCGATCGACCGCCAGATCGCCGATCTCGAAAAGCGGCGCGCGCGGCTCGTCAAGATGTTGCGCGATGGCGCGGTGCCGCCGCTCGATTGACGCGCGGTTCGCCAGCCCGGCTCGGGCGCCGCCTCACCCGTCGGCCCCCCCACACCGAGATCGCGCGAGGATACGCGGCCGCCGCACCACCACAAAAAAACGCGCCTATTCAATGACGGTCGATTACAAACGCTTTTTATAAGCGCATCCTTGACATGCCGAATCGCGTGGTATTTACTCCCATTGCACTCGACGCAATACGCAATCGCAGCACGAAAAAACAACAGGACTGAGAGTTGCATTTGCATCGGCATGCAAGAAATGCGCGTCGGCGAAATGCAAGACGAAGAAGTAAAACAGACGTGATCCGAACGGGGGCCACATCCATGTCCGCTACCAGCAAACCGCCGCCTGGCGGTTGATTCCCGTCATTCAGCCATCCGACCACGCAGGTTCCCCGCCGGTTTTTCGATAGAACCGGGGCGGCATCGTCACCTGCGTCGTCCACCCGCATCGCGTCGCGCATGCGTCGGGTTTCAATGCGAGACGGCATGTTCGCGGAATACTCATTTCAAAAATCCGGTGGGTCCCGAATTTCACCGGTCGCGCAATATAAATTCGGGATTTCTTTAAAAAAGACGTGCCTCGATATTTCACATATTGATGAAGGAATGAAAATGAGTACCACGACGATCGAAAATGCCGGTTACGGGGTCTACAACTCGACCATCGATGTCACGACCCAGGTGGCGGCGGCCTACAAGAACGGCCAGCGCGTATTCACCGCCAGCAATCAATGGGGCGATCCGGCGCCGGGCGAGCGCAAGTACCTGTACATCTTCTGGACCCGCAACAGCGAATGGCAGTCGGGCGTGACCGGCGAGAACGATTCTCACGGCGTGACGCTGCCCTGAACCGTATTCCGCGCGCGGGACGGGTCGCCGCGTCGCGGCAGCGTGCAGTCGCCGTACGGCCCGTGCGCGTCATCCCGCGCGCAGCGTGTTTCCCCACCCTACCGATCGACAGGAGTCTTTCATGCCGTCCATCTACGTGCAGAACATCTCGATTCCCGTGAGCACCGCCACGCCGTCCGACTCGGGCGTCATCACGGCCCAGACCACCTACAGCTTCCCGACCAACGTGATTGCGGCCGGCGCGTCGGTGGCCAGTTACTCGGCCTCGTTCGGCAGCACCGACCACCACCTGCGCACGGTAGGCGCGAGCGTGCAGGTCCAGACGCAGAACAATTCGCCGACGGTGACCATCACGGGCTCGCTCCAACTGATCGACAACAGCAATAACGAACTCAACCCGAGCAGTTGCTCGTTGACCGCGTCGGTCATTGCCTGGGCGCAATAAGCGACGTTCGCCGCCGCATCGCCGCGATGCGCGGCGTCGTTCCATTGTCCGGTTTGCAGTCGTGCCTTTCATGGTCCTCCGCCCGCCGTTCGGGCCGAGGACCATTTTCTCGAGGAGTCGCCATGTCCACCAGCGCCAGCCAGCAAGCCGACATCCCCGCCCTGGGCGTGCTCCAGTTCGACGCCGGCAGCTTCGGTTCCGCCGTGAACCTGTTCCGCGGCAATCTCGCCTTTCCGCTCAAGCTGCTGACGCTGCCGGCACGTGGCGGGCTGGCGTTCGACCTGACCCTGCTGTACCAGAGCAACGTCGCGGACCAGGTCTCGCAATGGAACCTCACGAACCCGAGCGGCGCGCTCGGCGTGGGCTGGAGCATGCCGCTCGAACGCATCGTCGCGGAAACGCAGGGTACGGGCAGCCCGCTCGACGTCCAGTATTACCTGATGAGCCAGGGCCAGGCGATGCAGCTCGTGCCGATCCCGACGGCGTGGAGCCGCGGCACGCTGCCCGCCGACGCGTTCGACGACGCCGCGAACGCGGCGCTGTTCGCGAGCGACCGCGTGCCGGCGCCGCTCGCGTCCGCGCTGGAACGACACGGCTGGCGCCCGTCGGGGGACGCGCGTATCGCGTCCACCGGCCGCCCCGACGAGTGGCGTCTCGACGATGCGCCGCTGCGCCGCTCGCACCTGTTGCGCCGGCAACCGGACGGCACGATCACCGTGACCACCGACGGCCAGTCCTATGAAACGGCGCCCTACCAGTTCTGGCAGATCACGCACTACCCGGCCTGGGACAGCTGGGAAGTCGTCCGCCCGGACGGCACGGTCGCCACTTACGGCGGCTCGGATGCGGCCGCCGCCGCGCGCAACCTGATCCAGTGGGGCATCCGCTGGGGCAACTGGGTCGGCCCGAGCCGCCGCGCGGAAAACCAGCAGCGCTACGCGCTCGCGTGGAATCTCGCGCAGTTGCGCAATACGCTCGGGCACTGGATCGAATTTTCGTACAGCACGATCGAGCAGGCGGTCGGCGACGGCACGTTGACGTACACGCGCGAATGCCAGATCGCGAGCATGGAAAACGATCTCGGCTGGTCGTGCCGGTTCGCATGGCAGCCGATGACCTACGACACCCGCTCGCTCGACGCGCCGAAGGAATACCTGGCCGCGCACGGCGACCCTGCCCAGGCGCCGGGCGACCAGCCGAACGCATGGCAGGACCGTTACGAGACGCGCTATCTCGACCACGTCGACGTGATCGACGGCTCGGGCGCGCAGCAGACCCGGCTCGATTTCGACTGGTACGACCTGACCCTGCTCGCGCCGCGCGACGCAGCCAATCCGCTCGCCACCGGCGCCTGCTACAAACGCTATCTGAAAGGGGTGACCGATACCTTCAGCGGCGGCGCGGCCCGCCCCGGCATCGCATTCGACTACAACTTCGATGCCGACGGCGCGCCGAACCCGGGCGCGATGACGTCGATGACGCTGCCCACCGGCGGCGTGCTGCGCTACACGTACGCCGAGATCGACGTGGGCGCGGACGAGAACGTCGATCCGGGCTCGCGCAACCTCACCGTCGACAATCCGTTCGGCGCCAGCCGGCCGGGCGCGCCGCGCATCTGGTACGGCGCCGACTACGTGGTCGTCGCCTGGTACGAGGCCAGCGAGAACGCGCTGCTGGTGAACGTCTACACGTGGCTGGGCCGCTGGATTTCGGCCTGGACGGACTGGCAGCGCTTCGACGGCGCGCTCGATCTCGATCGGACGGTAGCCACGACCAGCGCCGACAGCTTCATGCTGCTGCTGGCCAACCTCGACGACACGCAATCGACGCTCTATCTCGCGTCGCGCCGGCCGGTCGCGAACGCGGACTGGCATTTCGCGGGCGAGCCCGGCTCGCCCACGCCGTACCGCTACGACAGCACGCAACTGCGGATCGCCAACGGCGCCGACTTCTTCGTCGTGATCGACGACGACGATCGCCGCGTCGACCGCTACGCGCTGAACTGGCAGACGCGCGACTGGGACGTCGCGCCCGCGCTCGCGAGCGGCACGTGCTGCCCGTCCGGCAGCGTCAACACGCAATCGTACGTGGCGGCGGCCACCAATCACTATCTGGTGTTCTGCTATGACGAGGACACGGGGCGCGGCCGCTTCAGCCTGATGGTCCGCGATGCGGCGACGCTGGCGTGGCGGCTCGGCAGCACGCTGGACACGGACGCGATCACGATTCCGGCGGTCGGCGCCACGTCGTATTTCCAGCTGTCGATGGGCCAGGGCTTCGCGGCCGCCGCGTGGATCGACCGCTATGCGTCGTCGGGCGGCGTGGTGCAGGCTTTCGACTACCGCCTGGCCGTGCTCGCGTGGGACGACGACTACGGCAACCTCGCGTTGCGCCCGCTGCCCGACGTATTCGACGGCCCGGGCTTCACGAACCTGTCGCCGGCCTTCATGCAGACGCTCGGCCCGGTGATCACCGGCAACAGCCTGATCGGCTCGGGCCCGAACGTGCTGGTGTTCGACGGCGTGAGCTGGTCCTACCACTTCGCCGGCATCCAGTACGCGCCCGGCAGCGACGCGAACCGCCAGTTCTACTGGTACGCGTGGGATCAGCTCGGCGTGCTGAAGACGGAGAACACGACGTCGGCGCTCTACGCCGCGCTCGACAGTTTCGATCCCGACGCCGACACGCCGTGGGTCACCCAGGTGCTGCAGGATGAGGACCCGGCGCCCGCGGACCGCGAGACGCAGGGCTTCCCGACGCTGGCCGGCACGTTCCTGTCGCAGAACCGCGACCTCTACGGCCGGTCGGTCTGGCCCGCGTGGAACCCGCTCGCCGGCTTCCGGCTGGGCGAGATCACCGTCGATCGCTTCGACAGCACGACCGTCATCAACCAGGCGCCGGACTTCCTCGCGTTCATGACGCTCGACGCCGACGGTGCGCCGCTCGACACGCAGGTGCGCTTCTTCTGCAACGGCGGGCTGCTGCGCGACGCGCAAGGCGAGCCGGTGGTCGAGCGTTTTCCCGGGCAGCAGATGTTCCGCCTGCTCAACAGCACGCTGCACTACGAGACGGCCATTTCGGGCAAGCTGCCGGCGATTCCGTCGGGGTTCGTGACCTTCCCGTCGGGCAACGAGATCGACGCATCGACCCACATCACGCTGCACCGCTATGCGAATCACTCGCTGCATGCGCCGCTCGCGGCCTTCGTCGTGACCGCGCTCGCGATGGACAGCGGCTACGACACGATGCTGCGCTGCTACGCGTACGCGGACGTGTCGGCCAACACCGATCCGTCGGGCAGCATCGTGCAATTCTCGACGGTGTCCGAATACCAGGCGTGCGAGACGCCTCAGGCGCAGCGCTACGGCTGGACCACGAGCCATTTCTACAACGGCCTGCCCGCGCGGACGCTGCGGTTGCCGGACGATTGCCGCATCCGCGCCGGCGTACGCGGGACGGCCGCGCCCGTCGACGACGCGTACTCGCTGGCGGCCGGCCTGCTGCTGTCGAGTTCGGTGTACGACCGCGACGGCACGCTGCTGTCGTCCACCACCAGCGACTGGACCTACACCGACCAGGTCGCGAGCGACGCGAACGGCGCCACGCTGCGCAATCTCTACGACGCCGTGCCGCAGATCGCGACGTCGGTCGAGAGCCTGCAGGGCGTCGCGCGCACCATGACCTATGCGTACAACGCGGCGTCGGGCTATCCGGCCACGGTGCAGACTGCCTATTACGACAGCCGGGGCGAGCTCAACGTCACGCAGCGCACGTCGCTGTTCGGTTTCGAGGTCTACCCGGCGATGTGGAGCGCGCACATCCTCGCGCCGGTGGCCAGCGCATCGACGCGGGTGCAGGCGGACGGCGGCTGGTTGTTGCAGGCCGCGAAGGCGCAGACCTTCCGCAGCTGGGCGCACGACGACGGCACCACCTATCTCGCGGAAGCCGACAGCTGGGTCGCGGTCGACGAGAACGCGCCGCCGTTCGCCGCGTGGAACGGCGGTCAGCCCGGCGCGGGCTGGCTGCTGGAGGAGCGTATCGACACGCGCGACGGCGAGGGCAACGTGCTGCTCTCGCACGACGTCACCGGCCGGCCGATGGCTTCGCTGTTCGACGATGCAGCGCGCTTTCGCATCGCCGGCTTCGTCAATTCGGCGGGCGGCAATGCGTACGACAGTTTCGAGGATTACCAGCGGCCGACCTGGAGCCTGCCGGCCGGCGCCGCCGTCTATCGCGACGACGCGGCCAGCGGCACCGCCTGCCTGCAGATCAGCGCGTCGGCGACGCTCACCCGTGCCGTGACGCTGACCGACGGCCGCGCGCGGCAGTTGTTCGGCCTCTGGTTCAAGAGCCCGCCCGGCGCGACCGCGAGCGACTTCACCGTGACGTTGACGCTCACCGCGCCGGGCGGCGCGCAGTTGAGCCGGCGCCTCGCGCCCACCGCCGGCCAGTGGCAACCGCAGCAATGGACCGTCGATCCGTCGTCGCTCGGCCTCGGCGCGGACGCCACCGTCACGCTCGGCATTCGGGCCGAACTGCCGACGGGCGGCGCGGCGTGGCTGCGGCTCGACGACGTGTTCTTCACGCCGCTCGACTGCCAGTTCCAGTCGATCGCCTACGACGGCGCGCGGCTGCGCACGCTCGGCACCACCGCGCCGAACGGCATGCGCTCGCGCACGCTCTACAACCCTTTCGCCGAGCCGTCCGTGACGGTCGGCCCCTGGGACAATCCGAGCCTGATCAGCATGACGTGGTTCGCCGCGCAGGACACGACGATCGGCCCGGCCGCGCCGTTTCCGCGCGCCACGCCGAACGCGGCGATCAACGTCAACGGCCAGGGGATCGGCATATACGACGGTTTCTGCAACGGCGCGCTGGCGTTCTACACGGCCGCGTCGGGCAATGCGGCCGACTGGAGTGCGGGCGGCGGGCTGCTCAGCTATCACGGCGAAGCGGCCGGGCCGCTCGGCGCGCGGCTCGAACGCACCGGTTTCGCGGCGGCGAGCATCGCCGCGCGCGTACTGGTCGACCGCGCCAGCCTCGGCGACGCGGTGCTCGGCACCGGCACCTGGTTCGTCGGCTTCAGCCCGGCGCAGGGCTGGCGTCTGTGGCGGCTCGACGGCGCGAACCCCGTGCTGCTGCAATCCGACAGCGGCGCGCCGGCCGCACGGGAATGGCTGCTGGTGGCCGTGACGGGCCGCGTGCTGTTCTTCGCCGACGGGCTCAAGGTGTTCGAATATGCGGACGCCGCGGTCGCCGCCCCGTTCGGCGTCCAGCTCGGCATGACGCAGCCCGGCAGCTTCTCGGCGCTGGCCGTGGCCGAGGACGTCGGCCTGAGCGTCGAGTATCGGGATGGCCTCGCGCGCAGCCTGCAGACGCTGAAGCTCGAATCGGCCGATAGCGCGGTGCTCGACACCGGCGTGTACGACGATCGCGGCAACACCGCGATCCGGGCACTCACGAGCCGTGTCACGGTGTCCGGCGCACAGGCGTTGTTCGTCTATCAGGACGGGCTGGTGACCAACGGCGGCGCCGACGGCAGCCTCTGGCAAGGCGCGCCGCTCGAGGGCGCGCTCGCCGCGTGGCATCCCGACGCCGGCGGCTATCCGTTCGCGCGCACGGTCTACGAAAACGCCCCGCTCGGCCGGCCGGTGGCGTTCGGTCAGCCCGGCTACGACTATGCGATCCGGCCCGGCAGCACGCATTACGCGACGCGCGGCTACGGCGTCAACGCCGATGCGGGGCGCTTCGCCTATCCGCTGCCGATCGGCGAGTATCACCTGACCACGGACGTCGATCCCAACGGCGCGGTCACGCAAAGCTGGTCGGACACGGCCGAGCACCTGATCGGCCGTGTCGTGCAGAACGCGCTCACCGACGACAGCCTCGACTGGCGCATGAGCCAGATTTACGACGCGCAGGGCCGCACCATCGCGTCGGTGCCGCCCGCGTCGTACGCGGCAGGCGGCGCCGGCACGAAAGCCGTGCCGGCCGGCAGCAGCACCGCCGACTACGACTTCGCCGGGCACCGGCTCAGCTCGACCGATCCCGACAGCGGCACCACGCAGATCGTCTACAGCAGCGCCGGGCTGATGCGCTTCCTCGCCGACGGCAATGCATTGAACGGCGGCTACATCGCCTATCGGAAATACGACACGCTGAGCCGCGTGATCGAGGAAGGCACCTGTGCCGTCGCGTGGGACCGCGCGCAGCTTCAGCAGCATGCCGACGACCCCGACTGGCCCCCGTCGTCGCCCACCTGGAGCGTGCGCCGCCACTACGACGGCGACGGATCGGATGCGACCCAGGACGACCATCTCGCCGGCCGGCTCTGGAAGGTGGAGGTCAACCAGGGCGACGCCGGGCAGGCCGGCTTGACCGAGACGGTCGCGTACGACCGGGCCGGGCGCGTGCTCGCGCGGCGCCGGCAATTCGCCGGGACGCCCGCGGGCGACTGCGTCATCGCGAATACGTGGTCGGCCGGCGGCAATCTGCTGTCGAGCACGGATTCGACCACGGGGCTCGTCAGCCTGCGCCGTTACGACGCGCTCGGCCGCGTGCTCGAGGTCGCGGCCGACACCGGCGGCACGACGACGGTGCTGATCGCGCACGAGTACGAGCCGAACGGCAAACCGGCGCTCACCCGCCTGTTGCCCGACGGCAAAGGCGCGTCGATGCTGTCCCGACGCTTCGCGTACACGCCGCCCGGCTGGCCCACAGTCAGCGATGCCGGGGGCGTGCTCAGGGAAACGCTCGCCTACGACACCGGCGCCTGTGAGGGCGGCGGCTATTACAACGGCGAAATCGCACGACAGACCGTCACGTCGGACGTGCCCGGCGGGTCGGTCGGGCCGGCCTGCACCACGATGGATTCGCTCGGCCAGCTGACCGCGTTCGGTTCCGGCGCCGACGCGCAACGCTGGGAGATCGACCTGAACGGCAACTTCGAGCGGCACACGCGCGGCGCCGATTCGGCCGGCTACACGTATGCGGCCGGCACCAACCGCCTGACCGGCTACACGGCCGCGCAGGACACCACCACGTTCGCGTACGACCATGCGGGCGGCATCGTCGGCGCGAGCGACGGCGCGGGTGCGACGTGCTGGCAGATCGGCTATGACGCCGGCACCGGACGGCCCGTCAGCTACGCCGGCCCCGGTGCGTCGCTATCGATCCTGCGCGACGCGGACGGCAATCGCGCGGCGCTGACCCGGACGAGCGGCGGCGCGACGTCGCAGCGCTTCCAGACGTCGATGCCCGACGGCGAACTCATGGTCGACGCGGCAAACGGCGCGAGCGCGCCGACCCGCTTCATCGCCGCGCTCGACGTCCAGGTGGCATGGCACGACGGGCGCTTCTACTTCGCGCTGCTCGACCATCTCGGCAGCGTGCGCGTGCTGCTCGACGCGAGCGGCGAGACCGTCGGCGCGTGGCAGTACGACGTGTACGGCCAGCCCACCGTGCTGGTGGCCGCGCCGTTCGCGTGGCCGCGCCTGTTCACCGGCCACAACTACGACGCGGATTCCGGTTTCTACGACTGCAACGCGCGCTTCTACCACCCGGGCTACGGCCGCTACCTCAGCGTCGATCCGATGCTGGAAACGCCGTCGCCGTACGTCTATGTCGGCAACAACCCGCTCGTCTTCACCGATCCGAGCGGCATGAACGTGTGGGGCATCATCGTCGGCGCGCTGGTCACGCTGGCGGTGGGTGTGGCCGGCGTGCTGCTGCTCGGCACCGGCATCGGCGCGGCGATCCTGGTGGGCGTCGTGGCCGGCGCGGTCGGGTCGATGGCCGGCGACCTCATGAGCATGGCCACCGGCGACCAGATCAGCTGGAAACAGTTCGGCATCGATGCGCTGGCCGGTGCGGCGGCCGGCGCGGCCGGCGCGCTCGCGGGCGGCGGCGCCGGCGCACTGACCGCGCGCGCGGCGCTCGGCCTGAGCGCGGGCAAGGTTGCCACCACGCTGTCGGTGTCGCTCGTCTCCGGCATCGCGGGCGGCGTGGCCGGCGGCGCGGCCGGGGCCGGCGTGACGGCCGGCATGACCGGGCAGCCGTTCTTCAGCCGCGCGACCGCGCTGAACATCGCGATCGGCGCGGTGGCGGGCGGCGGCGCCGGGCTGATGGCGGCGGGCGCGCACCTCACCTTCTTCACCGGCAAGGCGTCGGTCGGCGTGAACCCGACGCCCCTGGAGAACGCCGGCGAAATCCCGAACTATCCGCCGCCGAACGCGCCCGGCTTGCCGAGCGAACCCGGCCAGAGCGGCCTGGTCGGCAAGGTGCGGATCCTGATGCCGAACGATCCGGTCACGGCCAGCGTGAAAGCCCGGTGGGATGCGTTCACCACCGATCTGCAGCGGCAGCAGTTCGCGGAGAATCTCACGCGGGTCGGCAACCTCGACGTCGACGTCGTCGCGACGCACGGTATTTCGCGCAGCGCGATGGTCGAGTGGACGGCCAAGAACGGCGTGCCGATCAACCGGCCGACCTCCGCGTCCACGCTGGCGCGGTTCCTGCGCGCGCAGGGCTATGGCGCGGCCGATACGAACTTTCCCGCCGCGTCGGGCAGGCCGATCAAGCTCGTCACCTGCTTCGCCGGGATGGCCGGCCGCTTCAGTTTCGCGCAGGCGCTGGCCAACGAGCTGCAAGTCGACGTGTACGCGCACTGGTGGGTCGTCTATCCGACCAACAATGCGACGCCATGGATCCGCTTTCAGCCGCGCTGACGGCGCGGCGCATCGCGACAGGCGACGACGGCCGCGTGGCGGCCGTCGCGCATCGGGCACGCTACGCGGCTCTATTCTTATGCCCGTGGGGTGGATTTCCCCGATCCGTTTGTTCCGACGTCAATCGTCGAAGGTGCCCTGATATTCCGGCGCGGCGTCCGCGCGCGTGTTCAGTTCGAACATCACGCCACCCGGCGCGCGGCAAAAGAAGCGGGAGCCGCGCCCGTTGTTGAAGACGTCCGTCTCCATCGCGACGCCCTCCTCCTTGAAGCGCGCGAACAACGCTTGCACGGCCTCGAGGCTCGGCAGTTCGAAGCCGACGTGGAAATGGGTCGGCCACGCGGGCACGCCGTCGCCGACGTGATCGATCACGACGTCGAAGCCCGGGCGTTTGAGAATCCACGATTTGTCCCAGCTTCCCGCGATCGTGAAGCCGAGGTATCGCTCGAAGAATCGGGCCGTCGCCAGCGTGTCGGCAGAGGGGAAGCTCAGGTGGTTGAGTTTCATCGTGTGGGTCGTGTCGGTCATGGTCGCGCGCTCTGATGCGGTGAAGGGCGAAGGCTCCATGCCATGCCGCCCGAGGACTTCAGAATACGAGCGCGGGCTCGCATTCCACAACTCGCATTGGACGTTCCGCCGGATGCGCGTGGAACCCTTGCCGCGCCGTCGGTTGCGGGATGGCGACGATCGCGGCGGATAGTGTGACTCGTATTCGCGACGGCATCGTCGATGCGCGGTGCCCGATCGACTGGCGACATCAAACGACGACGGCCCGGGATTCGCGAACGAACCCCGGGCCCTCGATCGACAGCGGATGGTGCCGGGCTGAGTATCCATTGCCCGGCACCGCGCGTCGCTCAACGCGACGCGGCCTGCATCAGAACTGATAACCCGCGCCGACCACCGCGCCGAAGTCCGACCGCGTGTTGCCCGTCACCGATGCCTTGACGACCCAGCGGTTGCTCTCCGTCACGTACGAGTAGCCGGCCGCGAAGCCTTGCTGACCGTGATAGTTCGACGTCGCCGCCGACACCATCGAACGCCCCGCGCCGGTCGGCTGCGGCAAGCCCGCCACCGCCATCGCCGACGCGACGCCGCCGTACATGTCCTTCTTCAGGTCGTTGAACGAGTTGTACACCTGCCCGATGCGCTGGTCGGTATAGCCCTTCGCCTGCGTCGACGCGGTCGCGAGGTTGTCGTTCAGCTGCTGCACGTTCACCGCGTCGGTCGGCGCCGTGCCGGCCGCGACGTTCGTGACCTGGCGCTCGTTGCCCTTCGCGCCGACCGAGAACGAATTGTCGCGATCGGCGACCGAGCCCTGGCCGACCGCCACCGCGTTCTTGCCGGTTGCGGTCGCCGTCGACCCGATCGCACCCGCATCGGCGCGCGCGATCCACGTGGTGTTCGCATCGGTCGCGGTCGCACGGATCCGGTCGTTGACCGCGACATTCTGCAGCGCGGCGTTGAACTGGCCCATGTTGACCGCGTCGTTGGCGTTCACGCCCGCCGCCACGCCGGTCAGCACGCGATCGCCCGCCGTGCCGGAGAAGTTCACGCTCGTACCGGCAGACGCCTTACCGACCGTGATCGCGCCGTTCGGGTCCTGCTGCTGCACGAGGCCGGCCTTGCCGTTCGCGATGTTGGTCACGCTCCCTTGCAGGCTCGAGATGTCGGTGGTGTTCTTCGACACCTGCTGATTGGTCGCGTAGAGCTGCGAGCCGTTCACCGCGTCGGTGCTGGTCGCGCCGAGCGTGCCGGCCTGCACGTTGGTGATGCGCGTGCCGCCCGCGCCGCCGAGCGTGATCGTGCTCTTCGAGCTGTCGTCGTACTGCACCGCGAGCGCGCCGAGCTGGTTCAGGTTCGACTGCACGTCCTTCAGCTGCTTCACGTTCACCGCGTCGGTATCGCTGGTGCCGGCCGCGACGTTCTTCAGCACGACGGCCGACGTGGCGTCGCCGCCGACGAGCGACACCGAATTCAGCCGGTTGCCGCTCGGGTCGACGTCGTACTTGACGACGTTCTTCACCGCTTCGCCGGCCTGGTTCGACACGTTCGTGATCTGCTGTTCGAGCGCGGTCTTCACGCCCGACAACTGGCCGCCGTTGACCGCGTCCGTGCTGCCCGCGGCGAGGTTGCCGTCGGCCACGTTCGTCAGCTTCGTCGGCGCACCGCCGCGCGCGGCGTTGAACGCGCCGAGCGTCGGGTCGAATTGCAGCGCATCCTGCTGCAGCCCGGCAATCGCGGCCGTGTTGTTCGTGATATTGGTTTCGGCGTTGCCGAGGCGCGTTTCGTGATTCGCGAGCGTCGTCGTGTTGCTGCCGACGCGGCCGTCGAGGTTCGTCAATGCGTCGCCGACGTTGTTATACGCGCTGCCGCCGATCTTGTAGTTCGGTGCGCCGATCGAGCCGTCCGGGTTCGCCGTCGCGCCGCCGCCGAGCGCGGCCGCGGCGCCGTCGGTCGCGCGACGCAGTTGCGCGCCGTTCACCGCATCGGTGCTGCCGGCCGCCACGTTGCCTTCCGCGACGTTGGTCACGCGCACCGGATTCCCGCCGTTGCCTGCGCCGAGCGACACCTGCTGCTTGCTCGCATCGTCGTATTTGACGGCGAGCGCGTCGAGCTGGCTCGTCCCGTCGTGAATCGCCGCGGTCAGCTGATCGACGTTGACCGCGTCCGTTCCGCGCTTGCCGGCCGCGACGTTGCTGATCAGCTGCGGGCCGTGGCCGCCGTGGCTTGCATCGTATGCACCGAGGCCCGGGTTCCACTGCAGCGCGTCCTGCTGAAGCGCCGCGATGTTGCCGGTGTTCGTCGTCACCTGGTTGCCGACGGCCGTGATCGACTGGTTCAGCGTGTCGGTCGCCTTGCCGAGCTGGCCGACGTTCACCGCGTCGTTCGCGGCCACGCCGTCCGCGACGTTGTGCAGGCCGACCGGCGCCGTTGCACCCGTGCCGCCCAGCGTAACGCCGCCGTGCGCATCGTCGTCGTACTGCACCGCGTTCTTCGTCGCGTTGCCGATCTGGCTCGTGATCGACGTGCTCAGGTTGCCGAGCGTCGTGCTGAGGTTGTTCGTCACGCTCGTGCTCAGCGATGCAAGGCCGCCCGTCAATTGGCCGACGTTCACGGCGTCGTGCGTATCCTTGCCGTCCGCGACGTTGTGCAGCGTCGTGCCGTTGGGGCCGGCGAACGTCACCGAGTCGAAGCCGCTCGCGCCGTCGTACTTGACGTTGCGCGTATCGGCCGCCTGCAGGTTGACGATGTTCGACGCCGCGGTGCTCAACGATCCGTTGATGCCGGTCACGCTGTTCTGCAGGTTCGTGATGTTCGACGCCGCCGTCGACAGGGACGTCTGCAACGGCGCGACGCTGCCCTTCAACTGGCCGACGTTGACCGCATCGGTATCGGCGACGCCCGCAGCCACGCCGCCGATCGTCGTGCCGGTCGCGCCGTCGAGCGCGATCGCCGCATGCGAGTCGTCGGTGTATTTGACGACGTTCTGCGTCGCCGTGACGATGCTCGTGCTCAAGCTGTTGCCGACGCTGGTCACGCGCTGGTCGACGTTCGAGATCGTGGTCGACAGCGAATTGCCCACCGACGTCACGCGTGCGTCGACATTGCCGATGCCCGTGCTCAGCGTGTTGTTCACGTTCTTCAGCTGCTGGACGTTGACCGCATCGGTATCGGCCGCGCCCGCCGCGACGTTCTTGAGCTGGCGTTCGCTGCCGAGCGCGCCGAACGATACCGCGCCGCCGACCGGTGCGGCCGTGCCGCCGAATACCGGCGTACCGCCGTTGTTCGCGCCGACGCTGCCCGAGCCGATCGCCACCTGGTTGTTGTCGTTCGTCTGCGCGCCGGCGCCGATCGCCACCGACTGGGTGCCGGCGGCACGCGTCTGCGTGACCGCGTCGTACGATGCGCCGGCCGATACGCCGTCGCTCGACGTCGGGTTCGCGCCGCCGATCGCGACCGAGCGGTCGCCGCTGGCGAGCGCCGAGTGGCCGAGCGCGATCGAGCTCGTGCCGTGCGCGTCCGCGACGTTGCCGAGCGCCATCGAGAAATCGCCGACCGCCGCCGACTGGCGGCCGATCGCCAGCGCCGTGTTGCCCTGTGCGACCGCGACCGTGCCGATCGCGGTGGCCGAGTTCGCCAACGCCTGCGAGCCGACCCCGATCGCAATCGCGCCGCCGCTGCCGCTACCGCCCTTGCTGCTCGCATTCGACTGGTCGCCGATCGCGATGCCGCTGGCGCCGGCCTTCGCATTGGTTCCTTGCGTCACGTTGGTGGTGCTGACTGCCACGTAGCTGCCGTTCTTGGTCGCCACGCACAGCGGGTTGGTGCCGTCGATGCACTGGCCGTTCAATGCATTGTCCGGGTTGCCGCGGTCGACGAAATTGTCCGCGTGGGCGGCGCCGGCGATCAGCACACCCGCGCCGGTGAACATCGCGGCGGCGAGCGCCGAAATCTGCTTCCTCTTCATGGTCTTCTGCTCCGTTGTGTAGCGTCTGGTTTGAATACGGACTACTTACTTTTATTGACAGCTTCGACTTCGATTGCGACTTCGTTTCGGAAGCGGATTCCGCTACCGGGCCACCATATCGACACGACACGCATCGAGCACCCGTTTCGGCAGGGCGTTCGAAAGCCGCGGGCATGTCGTCGTCCCGACGTCCCGTTCCGTTAATTCGACAATTGTATTAGGAATACGTATTGATTCTCATGGACGAGTTTTCCCCCGACTGAATCCGGAGATTCAACCCGTCTTCATGTACATCCCCGATTTGTCGTCGCGCCGACCGCGCCCCACCACGCTTCTTTTATTTCATCCCCGGCAACCGGGTTTCATTTCCGTGCAGCGAGCACGGCCCTGGACAGTCATCAATTGATGCGCCGGCCCCGGGTCAGGCAACGTCCGTCACCGCTTGCGGCGCTTCCGCTGCCCTGCTCGACCCGTCGTTCAAAGTTCGGACGAATTATGAGACACGAGCCCGAGTTATTAAAGACGGCATTCTTTATAGATTGTAAAATTCCAAATATTCAACGGCTTAGGTAAAACATATCCATTGCGCAAACGATTTCGCGCCGACGCCGTTATTAAAAATCTTTTACCTAGCGGATAAATACTTTGCCAAAGCGGATTCCAATAACATCTTTCTTCAAAAAGACAATCGCGAAACTGCCCGGCTGTGCGATTTCTCACTGGATATACGCGTAAACCATGAATATTGACGCACGTCGACGCCTTACATTCCTGTCGCAAACCGCCATTTTCGATAATCGAGAAGATTGAATGGTGCGAATAGAGTCGTCATGGCTGGCCGGATTCGAAATATGCTCCTACAATTCCGCTCGCATCGATTCCGGCGGTCGTGATCGTTCTCCGCGCGCTCACGGCAATCCGTCGCGTGTCGACCGGCTCCGTGATTAAAACGACGAACGCCGTGCGATGCGTCGCCACAGAGCGGCTTCCGACGTTTCCACCGCACCGGGCAGGCCACCCGCGGAAACGCAGCCAACCGCCTTTTCACCACAGGTGCACGATGTCTTCACCGATCTCCGCGTTGAGCGACGCGCATATCCTGATCGTCGACGATCAACCCGACCAGCTCCGTTTGCTGATCGAGATCCTGCGCAGCACGGGATGCCGGATCAGCATCGCATTCGACGGCACGCAAGCGTGCCAGCGCGCGCAGGCGCTGATGCCCGACCTGATCCTGATGGACGTGCGCATGCCGCACATGGACGGCTTCACCGCATGCCGCCTGCTGGCCGCCGATCCGCTGACGAGCGCGATCCCGGTCATCTTCCTGACCGTGGCCGACGCGTTGCACGAACGGCTCGAGGGGCTCGAGATCGGCGGCGTCGACTATGTAGTGAAGCCATTCGAGCCGGCGGAGGTGATCGCGCGGATTCGCGTGCAGCTGTCGCGGACGAAGCGCGAACGGCCCGCCGTGACGGAGCACGCGGAACGCCCGCCCGCGGGCGGCAAGGAAGACGACATCATCGTGCGCGCGGCCATCCGCCACCTGTCGCGCACGCTGAACGATCCGCCGACGGTGGAGGAACTGGCGCGCGCGGTCGGCACGCACGAAAAGCGCCTGTCGCGCGCGTTTCGCGACAATCTCGGTCAGACCGTGTTCGAGTATCTACGCTACGAACGGCTGCGGATCGCGCAGGATCTGCTCGATTCCACGTCGCTCAGCATCGCCAGCATCGCGAAGGAAATCGGCTTTTCCACGCCGGCCAATTTCGCGACCGCCTTTCGCGAACGGTTCGGCATCACGCCGACCGAATGGCGGCGCCAGGGCCATGCGGGCGCGCGCACCGCCGCGCGGGAGCCGCAACGCCGCGCGTAGGCCGCATGCGACGCGCTCGCGCCTACCAGTTGTATTTCGCGCTGGCCAGCACGGTCCGCTCGTTGCCGAACACGCACACCGCGTACGACTGGCAGCCGCTCACGTAGCGCCGGTCGAACAGGTTCGCGACGTTCACCGCGAAACGCCAGCGCGGCAGTTCGTAATGGATCGCGAGGTCGTAAAGCGTCGCGCTCGGCACCGTCAGCGAGTTGTCCGGCGCGCCCGCCGATGCGCTCTGGTAGCGCACGCCGCCGCCGACGCCGAGGCCCGCCAGCGCGCCCGTATGCCAGGTCCAGTCGGCCCACATCGACGCGATCTGCCGCGGCAGCGGCACGGACACCGGCCAGTGGTTCAGCGACGCGTCGTTCGCCTGCACGTTCTTGACGTCCTGATACGCATACGACGCGACGATCGACAGCTCGCGCGTCAGCTTGCCGACCGCGCTCAACTCGATGCCGCGCGAGCGCACCTTGCCGGTCTGGACCGACGTCGTGCCGGTCGGGTCGAGATTGACCGGCGTCGGTGTCACGACGTTGGTCTGGTCGATCCGATACACGGCCGCGTTCAGCATCAGGTTCCGGCCGGGCGGCTCCCAGCGCAGCCCGGCCTCCGTCTGCGCGCCGCGAGTCGGTTTCGGCAGGCCGCCGCCGAACATCCGCACGCCGATGACCGGATCGAACGACGTCGAATAGCCGACGTACGGCGACAGCCCGGCGTCGCCGCGATAGGTGAGCCCGACGCGCCCGGAGAACGCACTGACGTCCTGCTGCGCGTGCGTGCCGGCGGCGCGGTCGTCGAACCGCGCATTCACGACATCCTCGCGGCCGCCGAGCGTCAGCGTCCAGCGCTGCCAGCGGATCTGGTCCTGCGCGTACACGCCGACCCCGTTCATCGCCGTGTACTGATCGACGTGGCCGAGCGACGTCGGGCCGGAGAAGATCGCGGCCGTCACCGGCCGATAGACGGGGTGGTACAGGTCGAGCGACGGCGCGAGCGCGAGGTACACGCTGTTGGTCGTCGTCTGCCGGTCGAACTGCACGCCGAACAGCAGCGTGTGTTCGAGCGGCCCCGTGCCGAAGCGCGCCTGCGCGTGGTTGTCGATGTCGAGCCGGCTGTAGTTGAGCTGGAACAGCCCCGCGAAACGCATCATGTTCGTCGTGCTGCGCGGCGCGAGGCCGTTGCCGAACACCGTCGCATCGTCGAGCGACAGGTGCGACCAGCGCACGTCCTGATGCAGCGTCCAGATCGCGTTCACGCGGTGTTCCAGCGCATAGCCGAGCGACCATTGCTTCTTGCGGTAGTCGTTGAACGACGGGTCGCCCATGTAGCGGTCCTGCGACAGGCGGCCGTTCGGGTTCGGCAGCACCGTGCCAGATGCGGGCAGGAAGTTCGACGAGATGTCGCCGCTGTCCTGCAGGAACGTCGCGGAAACCGTCAGCGACGTGTCCGCGTTCGGCCGCCAGCGGAACGACGGCGCGAGCGCGACGCGCCGGTCGCCGTTCGGGCCGGTCACCGCATTGCCGTCACGCGCGACGCCGACGAAGCGGTACGCAGTCCTACCATCGGGATCGAGCCTGTCGCCGACGTCGAGCATCGCCTGCTTGCGCGCATCGTTGCCGATCTGCACGCCGGCTTCGCGCACGCGCTCGCCGTCGGCCAGCTTCGTGTGCGCGTCGACGATCGCGCCGGGCTCGCCTGCGCCGTACAGCACCGACGTGGGCCCGCGCAGCACCGCGATCGAATCGATCGTGTACGGATCGACGCGCCAGTTCGCGATCACGGCCGTATCCGGCGCCGGCAGGCCGTCGACGTAGAGCGTCGGCGTGAAGCCGCGCAGCGCCGCATACCAGTCGGTGCGGCTGTCGGCGCCGAACGTCGCGAAACCGGGCACGTAGCGCAACGCCTGGTTCAGGTCGGTCGCGCCGGTCATGTCGATCTGTTGCGCGGTCACGAGGTTGACCGTTTGCGGAATCTCGTCGATCGGCGTGTCGGTCTTGGTGCCGGTAGCGGTGCGCCGCCCGACGAGCCCGATCGACGATGCGTCGGCCGGCCCCCGCACGTCGATGGCCGGCAGCACGGCCGCTGTCGCCGCCGGCGCCGATGCCTGCGCGTACGCGCCGCCCGCGGCGGCCACGCACAACGCTCCGCCGGCCGCGATCGCTGTCGCGCGCCGCCCCGCCCCTGTCTCCGTCCACATCGTGTCGATACTCCGTCGTGCTGGGTTGGCCCGTTCGGCCGGATCGGCGGACCGCGTGTCGCCGCGGTCCATCCGGTGGTGTCGTGTTTGCCGTGCCGGCGAAGGCTGTGACGCACGGATCGGCCGGATGCATCGGCCGATTGCGTCGTTCGCGAGCGCAGCGATCATACCGGCCGAACGTGGCGCGGTCTTTAAAAAAAATCGGCTCGGCGACGGCGGCGGCACGCGGATTGCTCGTCGCCCGAACCGCATCAGGAACCCGGCGCAGCCGGGCATCGACGTGACACGCACATCCGGCAGGATTCACATCGGCATTTCGGGCTGGCGCTACCCCGGCTGGCGCGGGACGTTCTACCCGCCCGACCTGAAGCAGGCCAAAGAGCTGCGGTATGCCTCGGGCCACATGCAGACGATCGAAATCAACGGCACGCACTACAGCTTGCAAGCACCTGACAGCTGGCGGCGCTGGTACGCCGACACGCCGCCCGGGTTCGTGTTCAGCGTGAAAGGCTCGCGCTACCTGACGCACATGCTGCGCTTTCGCGACGAAACGGCCACGACCGCGTGCGCGAATTTTTTCGCGCAGGGCCTGTTCGCGCTGAAGGACAAGCTCGGGCCGCTGCTGTGGCAATTCCCGCCGTCGCTGCGGTTCGATCCGGTGCACATGGAACGCTTCCTGAGCCTGCTGCCGCACGACACGGAAGCCGCGCTCGCGCTGGCCCGACGGCACGATGCGCGCGTGCGCGAGCCCTATCTGCAGATCGACCGCAAGCGCGCGTTGCGTCATGCGGTGGAAGTACGACACGACAGCTTCGTGGATCCGGCGTTCGTGAAGCTGCTGCGCCGCCACAAGGTCGCGCTCGTCGTGTCGGATTCGACCGAGGCGTGGCCGCACTTCGAGGATCTGAGCGCGCGGTTCGTCTATATCCGGCTGCACGGCACCGAAACGAAGTATTCGGGCGAATACGCCGATGCGGCGCTCGAACGATGGGCGCGCAGAATCGAAGCGTGGAGCCGGGGCGCGCAGCCCGACGATGCGCGTCTCGCCGCACCGGCGCTGAAACCACCGCGTGCGGCGACGCGCGACGTGTACTGCTATTTCGACAACGACACGAAAACGCAGGCGCCGTTCGATGCCGGGCGGCTCATGGCGCGGCTCGGGCTGCAGGCGCACGATGCGGCGCCGGAATGAAACGTGCGGCCAAATGCGACCATCGGGACGCCGGTCCGGCCCCGCATGCCCGGGCCCGGAATATGCTCGTCCACTCGCGAATCGCGCCTCCATCGCGCCCCCCGCGCGGCCGGTAAATTTTGCACGGCCGGTCACCCGCGCCATGGGCCAATACTGCAAGGAGAAAAACGATGACCCTGCTTATCTACCTGGTCGGATGGATCATCTTCATCGGTGGCGTCGCGTGGGGTTTGATGACGCTGCACGTCGCTCAATACGTCATCGAGATCGTGGCCGTCATCCTGTTCGGGATCGCGGTCATCACGGGCGCGACGCGCGCGAGGAATCGCGACCGGTCGTAGCGCGGCGCGGATGCCGCGATCCCTGCGGACAGCAGGGTAGGCCGCGCAACAGGCCGGCCGCTTCTCGCGCACACGTTGCAGCTGCAACTGCCGCATGAAGCCCATCGACACGGTCAATCGAGGTGTTCCGAATCGCCTGCGAGCCGCTCGTTCAGCACGCGCGCGTCGGCCTGCCGGTCCAGCGACAGGCACATGTCGCTCAACGCGTCGACGCGCGCACTGTCGAACACCGTGCTTGCCAGCGCACGATATTTGGCCAGCAGCGCCGCATCCGGTAGCGGATTGCGCGGATCGCCGAGGGCGATCGGAACGTGTCGCGATTCCCGCGTCCCGTTCGCGCGCTGCAGGATCACCGTCGGCTCGTCGAGATCGCCGAGCGCCGGATCGACATCGACCGTGATGCGCGCGAGCAGCGCAGTCACGCTCGGGTCGGTGCGCCGGTCCGCACGATAAGCGTCGATCCCGGTGTCGCCGAACACGAGCGCCGCCGCAACCGCGTACGGCAGGCTCATCTGCGCGGACGACAGCGTCGACAGGTCGCGGCCGCCGCACATCCGCGCAACGAACGCGCTCGCCCGCACCGTCACCCGTTCGATCTCGCCCGCCGCGAACGTGCGGCCGTCCGCGAGTTGCAGCGCCGCGTCGACCGCCGCATGCGCGCTGCGGCACGACGCGTGCGGCTTGATCGAGCAGCGCATCAGCTTCCAGTGCGCGCCAAGACCGTCGGTCAACGCGTCGGGCGCATGCGACGGCGCGGCGAACGTGTTGAAGAAGCCGCCCCACACGTCGTCGAACACGCGGGCGGGGCCGCTCACGCCCTCCCGGGCAAGCAACGCCGCCAGCACGCCGCCTTCCGCCGCACGCCCGGCGTGCAGCCGCTTGGTTTGCGATCCGTCGTGAATGAAGCTCCACAGGCCGCCGGCGAAGCTCGCCGCATGGCCCAATGCGTCACGCGTGCGCACGGCGTCGAGTCCGAGCACGCGCGCGCTCGCGGCGGCCGCGCCGAACACGCCGCAACTGAGCGTCGAATGCCAGCCCGCGCCGTTATGGGCCGAGTAGCCGCCCGCCGCCTCGAGCACGCGCCGACCGACGTCGTATCCGAGCACGATCGCCATCACGCATTCTCGGCCCGCGACCGGTTGGCTGGCGCACGACAGCGCGGCCAGCACGGCTGGCAGCACGACGGCGCCCGAATGATCGCAGCCGCCCGAATCGTCGAGCTCGAGTGCGTGCGCGGCGATGCCGTTGACGAACGCCGCGTCGCGCGCACTCGCGCGCCGCCGCGTGCCCCATAGCGACGCACCGCCGCGGCCAACGGCGCCGGTCAGCGCACGGGCGCTGCGCGTCTCGACGGCCGACGTGCCCGCCAGCGCGGCGCCGAACGTGTCGAGAACATGACGCGTGGCTTTCGCGACGACGTCGTCCGGCAATGCATCGGCGGAAGTCCGTGCGACGAATGCCGCGAGCCGCGTCGCGCGCGCTTGCGTGTCCGTCGTCATCGTGCCGCCTCGTCTGCCACGCAGCGTGCGAACACGTCGACCGGATGGCCCGGGTCGTTGACGGGTGCGTGCGCATGCCACCAGCGCGCGATGTCGTGCCCCGTCGCAAACCACGCATCGCCGGTGCCGCGCAAGTGCGCGAGCAACGCGTGCAGCAAAGCGATCCGGCCGGCCGTGCCGATGATCTCGGGATGCAGGCGCAACACGCAGCACAGCCCGAAACGCCTGAACCCGTCGACGTCGCGCCGCCAGTTGTCGAGCACGTCGCGGTACGCGGCGATGCGCGGCTGGCCTGCCGGCACGGGCGGCGACAGGTTGAACTCGAAATACGGTTCGTCCTCGAGCTCGTAGTGCAGCGGCAGTTCGACGAGCCGTGCGCCCTTCACGTCGCCGTCGCTACGCGGATGCACGTAAGGCAGATCGTCGCCGCGCCAGGACGACGACCACGTGAAACCTTCCGCGACGAGAAATTCGGCGAAGCCGTCGGCCCAGTTGCCGGTGAACGAGCGAAAGCCGTGCGCGTCGCGACCGGTCGCGTCCGCGAGCGCCGCACGCCCCGCGCGGCACGCGTCGATCTGGGCAGCGAGCGGCAATGCATCGAAATCCTCGCAGCGATAGCCGCTCACGCCGAGTTCGTGGCCGGCCGCGGCAATCTCGCATACCGTGCCCCGATGCGTTTCGGCGACGGCGCCGGGCACGAACCAGCTCGTCGGCACGCCGAACGCGTCGAACGCCGCAAGCAGCCGGTCGACACCGCGCGTCGCGCCGTAACGCCAGACCGACAGCGATTTCTCGCGGCCGACGATACGCGGTTCGCGCGTCTGGATGCCATGAATGTCGTTGAAGTCGACCGTGATCGCGACCGCGTATCGCGCGCCGCCCGGCCATGCAGGAAGGTGGGTCACGTGCCGCTCCGTTGCGTGGGCGCCGCCTCCCGCGCGGCCTGCCCGAGCCACCAGTCGGCGACATCGCGGCAGCGTGCGAACCATACGCCGTCCTGCGCGCGCATGTGGTCGAGCCAGGCATCCAGCAGCGCGATGCGTCCCGGTTTGCCGCACACCTTGGGATGAAGAAGCGTCGTCAGGCACAGCCCTTCACGGTATACGCCGTCGAATTCGCGCGTCCAGTTGTCGAGCGTCGCGCCGTAGCCCGCGATCCGGTCGAGCCCGGCCGGGTAGTCGGGATTGCGGTGATACGCGAGCGACGCGTAGTCGTCGGTCTCCCAGCGGCCGGGAATCTCGACGAGCGGCGGCTCGCCGTCCTCGCCGTGCAGCAGGTACGGCCGGTCGTCGCCGCGCATCGAGCTCGAATAGCGCACGCCCGCTTCGCGCAGCACGGCCACGGTCGCGGCGCTCCAGTCGCCGGACGGCGTGCGGAACCCGACCGGCCGCACGCCGAGCGTGCGCGCGAAGATCTCGGCCGATTGCGCCATGATCTCGCGCTGCCGATCGGGTTCGAGCGTCCAGAACGCTTCGTGCCGGTAGCCGTGATAGCCGATCTCGTGGCCGCGCTCGACGATCGCCGCGCATTGCGCGGGCCACGTTCGCGCGACCCAGGCGGGCACGAAGAACGTCGCGGGCAACGCGAAAGAGGCGAGCAGGTCGAGCAGCCGGCCGAGCGCGCGCCACGGCCCGTAGCTGCCGAGCGTGAAATACGCGGGGTTGCGCCAGATCGACCCGTTCAGCATCGCGTCGCCGGTCGGGCCGTCGAGATCGAACGCGAGCGCGACGCATGCGCGCTTCGCGTCGGGCCAGCGGGGCGCCAGGTCCGTCATCGCGCGCTCAGTGGGTGCCGTTGATCATCGCCTTCGCCACCGCGTGTTCCTGCAGCCCCCATTTCGCGAGCAGCTTCCGGTACGAGCCGTCCGCGATCAGCTGGTCGAGCGCCGCCGTCAGCGCGCTGCTCAGCGCCGTGTTGCTCTTCGCGACGCCAATGCCCGTGTATTGCGACAGGAACGGCTTGCCGACCGGCGCATACGCGTTCCGCTCGAGGCTGTTCTGGTACGGCAGCGTCTCGCCGCCCTGCACCGCCGCGTCGATGCGGTTCTGGCGCAGCTGCATCCGCGCATCCGACGAGCCGTCGGTGCCCACCACCACGATCGGCGGCTTGCCGGCCTTCACGCAGTTCTCCGCGCTCCATGCGGTCGTATTGTCCGGGAACGACGTGCGCCGGCTCGACCCCACGCGCTTGCCGCACAGCGCGCTCATCTGCGCGAACTCGCCGGCGCGTGCCTTCAGCACGTAGAACTGCGGGCCCGTCTCGATGTAGTCGACGAACGTCACCGCATCGCGGCGCGTCGGCAGGTCGGTCATCCCGGACAGGATCATGTCGACGCGTTGCGTCGCGACCGCGCTCATCATCTGGTCGAAGCTCGTCTCGACCCAGTTGAGTTTCGCGCCCATCTTCGCGGCAAGCGCCTCGCCGAGATCGACGTCGAAACCCGCGAGCTTGTCGGTCGCCGGATCCTTGTATTCGAACGGCGGATAGTTCGGCACGATCGCGACGTTCAGCGTGCGTTTCGCGGCCGCGGGGGCGGATTGCGCGACCGAGAACGTCGCATGAAGCGCGAGCGCGCCGAATGCGGCGGCAGCCAGCGTGCGGGTCAGGACGGATGCTTTCATGGGGTGTCGCCTTGTCGTTGTGGGCTTGTATCGTTGACGGAGGAATCGTTCGGGCGCTTCTGCACGGGGCGCCCGACCCGCTCAAGCAATCACCGCCGAAATGAAGTCGCGCGTGCGCGCATGGGTCGGCGCGGACAGCACCTGGTCCGGCGGCCCGCTTTCGACGATCCGGCCGCCGTCCATGAACACGACGCGGTCGGCCACCTCGCGCGCGAAGCCGAGCTCGTGCGTGACGACGATCATCGTCATCCCGCTCTTCGCGAGATCGCGCATCACGGCCAGCACTTCGCCGACGAGTTCGGGATCGAGCGCCGACGTCGGTTCGTCGAACAGGATCAGCTGCGGATGCATCGCGAGCGCCCGCGCGATCGCAACGCGCTGCTGCTGGCCGCCCGACAGCTCGACCGGAAACGCGTCGCATTTGTGGGCGAGCCCGACGCGGGCGAGCAGCGCGCGCGCCTCCTCCTCCGCTTGCGCACGGCGGCGCTTGAGCACCTGCACGGGGCCCTCGATCACGTTCTCGAGCGCCGTCTTGTGAGGAAACAGGTTGAAGCGCTGGAACACCATGCTCGTCGCCAGCCGCTGGCGCGCGACCTGGCGCTCGGACAGCGCGTGGAGCCGGTTGCCCGTGCGCCGGTAACCGGCCAGTTCGCCGTTGACCCACAGCGCGCCCGCGCTGATCGTCTCGAGTTGATTGATGCAGCGCAGGAACGTGCTCTTGCCCGAGCCCGACGGGCCGATGATGCACAGCACTTCGCCCTGTTCGACGTCGAGCGTGATGCCGTGCAGCGCCTGGAAATCGCCGTACGACTTGCGCACGTCGACCGCGCGAACGACTGCATTCGTCATGACGTTCTCCCGATAGTTGTGGATCGTGTCGTTCATTTTCGGCCCGCCGCGCGCCCCGCACCGCGTGCGAAGCGCCGTTCGACGCGGGCCTGCGCGAGCGACAGCACGGTGACGACCGCGAGATACCAGATGCCGGCGACGATCAGCAGTTCGATCACGCGGGCATTCGCGTAGTAGATGTTCTGCGCGTTGTGCAGCATCTCCGCGTACTGCACGACGCTCGCGAGCGACGTCAGCTTGACCATGCCGATCAGCTCGTTGCCGATCGGCGGCACGATCACGCGCATCGCCTGCGGCAGGATGATCCGGCGCAGCGCCTGCAGGCGCGGCATGCCGATCGATTTCGCGGCCTCGTACTGGCCTGTATCGACCGATAGCAGCCCGGCCCGCACGACTTCCGACGTATACGCGCCCTGGTTGATGCCGAGTCCGAGCACGGCCGCGAGGAACGGCGTCATCACGTCGACGGTCCGGTATTCGGCGATGCCCGGGATGCCGAGCGTCGGAAACACCAGCGCCAGGTTGAACCACAGCAGCAACTGCAGAATCACCGGCGTGCCGCGGAACAGCCAGATATAGCCCTGCGCGATCGCCCCGAGCACCGGGTTCGACGACAGCCGCATCACCGCGGTGACGACCCCGAGCACGACACCGACCGTCATCGCGAGGACGGTCATCACGATCGTGTTGGCGAGCCCCGTCAGGATCGAGCGCGCGGTCAGGAACTGGCCGACGACACGCCATTCGATCTGTCCGCGCGCGAACGCGGCGGCGATATAGGCAAGCGCGGCAACGATCGCGACCGATGCGACGTAGCGGCCCCAGTAGCGCCGGCGCACGCGCACGAGGACGGCCGTGTCGTCCGCGACCGCATCGGCCGCCGCCGGTGCGCCGTCGAGACGGCGGGAATCGGATGCGCTCAGCATGACGGCCCCCGGTAATCGGCCGCCCACGCGGCCTGGCGCTCGATTGCCTCGCTCAGGCGATCGATCTGTTCGCGCACGCGTACGGGCGACGTGCCGCCCGCCCCGCCGCGTGCGGCGACGGCCGCGTCGAGCGTCAGATGCGCGCGCACCGCCGGTGCGAGGCGCGTGTCGACGGCCTGCAACTGTTCGGCGCTCGCGTCGGCCAGCTCGATGCCGTCCCGCTCGCACGCGCGCACGAGCGTGCCGGTGATCTCGTGCGCCTCGCTGAACGGCACGCCCGTCAGCGCGAGCCAGTCGGCGACCTCGGTGGCGAGCGTGAAGCCGAGCGGCGCCTGGCGACGCATCTCGTCGACGTTCACGCGCATCGTGCGGATCATCCCCGCCATCGCCGGCAGCACGAGTTCGAGCGTGTCGATCGAATCGAACGCGGCGATCTTGTCTTCCGCGAGATCGCGGTTGTACGCGAGCGGCAGCGACTTCAGCGTCGCGAGCAGCCCCGTCAGGTTGCCGATCAGGCGCCCCGCCTTCCCGCGCGTGAGCTCCGCGATGTCCGGGTTCTTCTTCTGCGGCATGATCGAGCTGCCGGTCGCGTAGCCGTCGTCGAGTTCCACCCAGCGGAATTGTCGCGACGTCCACAGGATCACTTCTTCCGACAGGCGAGACAGGTTCACGGCGAGCATGCTGGTGACGAACACGAATTCGGCGACGTGGTCGCGCGCGGCCACCGCGTCGATCGAGTTCTCGCACGGCGCGTCGTAACCCAGCTCCCGCGCCGACAGCTCGGGCCGCACGCAGATCGCCGAGCCCGCGAGCGCGGCCGCGCCGAGCGGCGAACGCGCGGTGCGACGGTCCCAGTCGACCAGGCGATCGGCGTCGCGATACAGCGACTGCGCGTGGGCGAGCAATTGATGGCCGAACACGATCGGCTGCGCGGGCTGCAGGTGGGTGAATCCGGCCGTCACCGTGTCGACATGCCGGCTCGCCTGGCCGATCAGCGCATCCTGCAGGTCGAGCACGCCGCGCACGAGCCGGCGCGCCTTGTCGCGCAGATACAGGCGCAGGTCGTTCGCCGCCTGGTCGTTGCGCGAGCGCCCGGCGCGCAGCTTGCCGCCGAGCGCCGGCAGCCGCTGCGTGAGCACGCGCTCGAGGAACGTGTGCACGTCCTCGTCGGCGAGCGATGGCGCGATCGCGCCGGCGGCATAGTCGCGCGCGATGCCGTCCATCGCGTCCAGCAGTTGCGCGAGGTCGTCGTCGTTCAGGATACCCGCGCGGTTCAGTTCGCGCGCATGGGCCCGGGAGCCCGCCAGATCGTACGGCACGAGACGGAAGAAACTCGGATCGGAGCGGGACAGGTTCTGCAGCGCGTCGGACGGCGCCGACTGGAAGCGGCCGCCCCACAGGCGTTCGATCGGTTCGGTAAGGCTCATTGCGGTCGACCTCGACTCGGTTGGATTGCTCCCACTGTAGGCATTCAATTTTTTTTGTTGTAGCGAGAAATTGAATCCGTTTTAATGAAATTTTTCTCAGTATCGTCGCCCGCGACGTGCCCCGCCGATGCGCAACCGCCTGCCTCCGCTGAACCCGCTTCGCGCATTCGAAGCCGCCGCCCGGTGCGGCAGCGTGTCGGCCGCCGCCGATGAACTGCACGTGACCGCCAGCGCGGTCAGCCACCAGATCCGCATTCTCGAGAACACGCTCGGCATCGCGCTATTCGTCCGATCAAAGGCCCGCGTGAAGCTCACGCCCGAAGGTGAGGCGCTGCTCGAACCGGTCGGTACCGCGTTCGACATGATCGCGAACGCCACCGTCAGGCTCGATTCGCCGGCCGCCGCCGGCGATCTCGTCGTGTCGACGCCGCTGTCGCTGACGTCGCGCTGGCTCGCCCGGCACATCGGCGATTTTCTGGAGCGTTATCCGGGTATCCATCTGAAAGTGATTCCGTCGAACGACGATCGCGAAACCTATTCGGCGGACGTCGACGTCTGCATTCGCTACGGGGAAGGCAACTGGCGCAACCGGCGCGTCGAGCTGCTCGCGCATCCGGCGCTGTTCCCGGTCGTGAGCCCGGCGTTGATGAACGGGCCCGATGCGATCCGCAAGGTGCAGGATCTCGCGGGGCGGACGCTGTTCTGCGAGCATGCGGGCTCGTGGACGCGGTGGCTCGCGCAAGCGAACGCCGACAAGCTGCCGGGCATCCGCATTCTCGAAATCGGCAACGCGCACATCGGCGTCGAAGCCGCGGTGCACGGCCAGGGCGTCGCACTCGGCGACAGCCTGTCGGTGCGCGACGACCTGATCGACGGCACGCTCGTGCGGCCGTTCAGCGCCACGGTGCCGTCACGCCACGCGTACTATCTCGTCACGCGTCATGAACTGGCCGAGTCGCCGCTCGTGGCCGCGTTCACGTCGTGGCTGCGGGCACGCCTCGCGTGATACGCGTCGCCGCGCGCGGTGTGCTCACGCACCAAGGCTCGCGAGGTCGTCCCACACCATCACGATGTTGCGCGATCGCCAGACCGGCCCCGGATCGATGTATTCGCCGGCAGGCCGGCCATGCAGCGCCGCATAAAACGCGATCGCCGCGTCGTTGCCGTCGACGACGCTCAACGCCGCGCCCGGATACCGCAACCGGCCCAAATGCGTCGCGAGCCGCGCGAGCAGCTGGCGGCCGATGCTGCGACGCTGGAATCGGGGATCGACATACAGAAACTTGATCTCGCCACGGCCGTTGAATACCGGATCGGACGGCGCGCCGGCGGCCCCGATGCCGACGATGCTGCCGTCGATCTCCGCCACCAGCACGAGCGGGTTCCCGTCGTTCGACGACAGCTTTTCATTCCATTGTCTGCGGCGATAGTGTTCGTCGAGAACGGCGTGCGCGTCGGCCGGCGCGAGATCCCGATAGGTCTGCCGCCAGACCTTGACATGAAAATCGGCGATCGCCTGCGCATCGCCGATCGTGGCGGACCGGATGGATAGGCCAGTCATTGAGGACGCTCCCGGAGGCATCGCGCCGACGGGCGCGATGTGCACGACGGATTGTGGACGATCCGTGCAACGCTGTCGAACGACCTTCGTGGCCGCGCGATCGAGCGGGCCGACCCATCGCGCCGCCCTCACCCCCGCCCGCGGCGCATCCTGAGCGTCGCCGACGGCGATTCGCCGAACGCCCGCTTGTACTCGATCGCGAACCGCCCGAGGTGCGCGAAGCCCCATTTCAGCGCGACGTCGGTGACGGACGCGAGCCCCGGCGTATCGTCGGCCAGCAGTTCGTCGCGCACATGTTGCAGCCGCAACTGCCGCACGAAGCCCATCGGCGTGATCCCGTGGCGATTGCGGAAGCCGGCGAACAGCGTGCTCGGGCTGACGCCGGCGAGTTCGGCGAGCCGTTCGATCGTCAGCGGCTCGTCGAGATGCGCGCGGATGTATTCCTCGACGCGCCGCACGTAGAACGGCGCGAGCGGCGCCGGCGCGGAACGGGTGCCGTTGCGCGCGGTGTTCGGGTGGCCGTACAGCAGCAGGTTCAGCAGCGTCGATTCGAGCTGCTCGAACGCGAGCGGATGACGCAGCGGATGCGCGTCCGTCGCGATCGCGCCGGCGAGCACCGGCAGCACCTGCGCGAGACAGACGCCCTGCGGCGACGACAGGTCGAACGCCGGTTCGAATTCGACGCTCGCGCGCCGGTCCCCGCCGAAATGCCGCTGCGCGTGGCGCTCCATCACGTCGCGCTCGATACGCAGGATGACTTGCGGACACGCTTCGCCCCATCGCATCCGGAGCGGCAGCGTGGGCGACAGCAGCGACGCCGTGTCGGGCGACGACACGAAGCGCGTCGCGCCGCATTCGATCTGGGCGTCGCCGCGCAGCGGAATCTGCAACAGATAGAAATGCTCGAGCGGCCCCGGTTCGATCGACACCTCGCCACCGTAATCGAGCAGGTTCAGCGACAGGTTGCCCCAGCGCGCATGGTGCATGCAGCTGTGCAGCACGCGCGATTCGCCGGTCGGCGTGAGTCGATGCGGCTTGAAGACGTCCGCCACGCGCGCACGCACCTCGTCGACGTCGTTCGACTCCAGCAGCAGCGTGCCGTGATTGAAACAGGCGGCTTCACCCAGCCAGCCGGTTTCGGAAAATTGCGCCATCGAAGTTCTCCCGTCGTGCTCGATCGCACTCGCGCCGTGCATGCATTCCCGATCTCGGGGAATGCGTCGCACGATCCGGACAGCGCCCGGAGCATCCGGACAATCCGTCCCACGAAACACGCAAGTCCCGCGCAAGCCACGCAAGAAGCGGACCGTTCGCGCATCGTAGAAAACTGTGCGGGCTGTCCGCATCCGCACATACCCGCAGTCGCCCACGGCCCGCCGGCTCGCGGCGGCCGCTGCCGCAGGTTTCCGGAATTCGCGGATACCGGCCGAAGAAAGCGGATAGAAACGCCCATTTCGGCCGCCAATACTGGGCCCATCACCGAAACCAACAGCACGGAGGGACAGATGAACGGACGTCACATCGAGATTCCATCGCCGGACGGCGGCGCGTTTCGCGCGTACCTGAGCACGCCGGCCGGCGGCACGGGGCCGGGCATCGTGCTCTGTCACGAGATCTTCGGCGCGAACGCGACGATGCGGGACGTGGCCGACTACTACGCCGAGGAAGGCTACACGGTGCTCGTGCCGGACCTGTTCTGGCGCCAGTCGCCCGGCATCGAGCTCGGGTATGCGGCGGCCGATGTCGAGCGCGCAATGGCCCTTTATCGCGAATTCGACGAAAACAACGGTGTCGACGACGTCGGCGCCGCGCTGGACGCGCTCCGCCAGCGGCCGGAATGCACGGGCGAGGCCGGCGTGCTCGGCTACTGCCTCGGCGGCAAGCTCGCGTATCTCGCCGCATGCCGGCTGCCGGGCGTGGCGGCGGCGGTCAGCTACTACGGCGTGGGCATCGAGCATGCGCTGGACGAAGCGGCGCACCTGCACGGGCGGCTCGTGCTGCAGATCGCCGCGCAGGACCGTTTCTGCCCGCCCGACGCGCAGCAGCGCATCGCGGCTGCGCTGGCCGGCCGCGACGGCGTCGAAGTCTACGTCTACCCCGGCGTCGACCACGCGTTCGCCCGCGCCGGCGGCGATCATTACGACCAGGCCGCCGCGGTCATGGCCCACCAGCGCGCGATCGCCGCGTTCCGCGCCGCGCTCGGCCCGCACTACGACCTGTCCGCGCTGTGGGAAACGCATCTGCAGCACGAGTTCGACACGCGCAACGTCGACGCGACGATGGCCACGATGGTCGCCGAGCCGTACGTCAACCATATTCCGACGCTGACCGGCGGCGTCGGCCATGACGAGCTCAAGCGCTTCTACACGCATCACTTCGTGCATGCGAACCCGCCCGACACGACGATCACGCCGATCTCGCGCACGATCGGCGCGAGCCAGATCGTCGACGAGCTGCTGTTCTGCTTCACGCACACCACCGAGATCGACTGGATGCTGCCGGGCGTCGCGCCGACCGGCAAGCGCGTCGAGATTCCGCTCGTCGCAATCGTCAAGTTTCGCGGCGACAAGCTCTATCACGAGCACATCTACTGGGATCAGGCGAGCGTGCTCGTGCAGATCGGCCTGCTCGACCCGTCAGGCCTGCCGGTCGCGGGCGTCGACACGGCCCGCAAGCTGCTCGACGTCACCGTGCCGTCGAACGGCCTGATGCGCCGCTGGCGCGACAGTGCGCCGTCCACCGGTGCGCACTGACGCGGCCCCACCCTCACCCCCATGATTCCCGGAGACACCCCATGAATGCCCTTGCTGGCAAAGTCGCGCTCGTCACCGGCGGCGCCACGCTGATCGGCGCCGCGGTTGCACAGGACCTGAGCCGCGCCGGTGCGTGCGTCGCGATCCTCGATCTCGATGCGGACAACGGCGCACGCGTAGCCGCATCGCTCGGCGAACGGGCGCTGTTCATCGCGCTCGACATCACGGACGACCGTGCGATCGAGCGCGCGATCGCGACGATCGTCGAACGATTCGGCGCGATCGACGTGCTCGTCAACCTCGCGTGCAGCTATGTCGACAACGGCATCCACGCGACCCGCAACGACTGGCTCGCGGCGATGGACGTCAACGTCGTGTCGGCGGCGATGCTCGCGAAGGCCGTGCATCCGCACATGGCGCGGCGCGGCGGCGGCGCGATCGTGAATTTCAGCTCGATCTCCGCGCAGTGCGCGCAAACCGGCCGCTGGCTGTATCCGACCTCCAAGGCCGCAATCCGCCAGCTCACGCGCAGCATGGCGATGGATCTCGCGCCCGACCGGATTCGCGTCAACTCGGTGTCGCCCGGGTGGACCTGGTCGCGCGTGATGGACGAGCTCACGCACGGCGACCGTGCGAAGACCGATCGCGTCGCCGCGCCGTTCCACCTGCTCGGCCGCGTCGGCGATCCGTCGGAAGTCGCGCAGGTCGTCACGTTCCTGTGCAGCGACGCGGCGAGCTTCGTGACGGGCGCCGACTACGCGGTGGACGGCGGCTATGCCGCGATGGGCCCCGAACAGGCGGTGCCGGCGATTCCGCGGCTCGCGGAGTGACCGTTTCGCGTCGCCCCTTCACGCAATCATTCGGCCGCCACGCGGCCAACCAAGGACACTCCCATGAGACGCATCGCTATCGTAGGCGCCGGCCAGTCCGGCCTGCAACTCGCCTTCGCCCTGCTCGACCAGGGCTACCACGTCACGCTCGCGACCAACCGCGACGCGGAGCAGATCCGCTCCGGCAAGGTCATGTCGAGCCAATGCATGTTTCACACGTCGTTGCAGATCGAGCGCGATCTCGGCCTGAATACGTGGGAGGAAGCATGCCCGTCCGTCGAAGGCATCGGCATCGCGGTGCCGCACCCGGACGGCCACGGCCGCAAGGCGATCGACTGGTCGTCGCGGCTGACCCGCTACGCGCAGTCGGTCGACCAGCGCGTGAAGATGGCCGACTGGCTCGACGGCGTCCGCCGCCGCGGCGCGGACGTGCGCATCGCCGACATCGGCGTGCCCGAACTCGAGGAACTGGCCCGCAGCCACGATCTCGTGCTGCTCGCGGCCGGCAAGGGCGACATCGTGAACCTGCTCGGCCGCGACGATGCGCGCAGCCCGTTCGATCGTCCGCAGCGCGCGCTGGCGCTGACCTACGTGAAAGGGATGACGCCGAGCGAGCCGTATTCGCGCGTGCGCTTCAACCTGCTGCCGGGCATCGGCGAGTACTTCGTGTTTCCCGCGCTGACCACCACCGGCCCGTGCGAAATCATGGTGTTCGAAGGCATCCCGGGCGGCCCGCTCGACTGCTGGGCCGACGTGAAGACGCCCGAGCAGCATCTGGACCGCAGCCTGTCGTTCCTGCAGCAGTACGTACCGTGGGAATACGAGCGCTGCCGCGACGTCGCGCTCACCGATCCGAACGGCACGCTGGCCGGGCGCTTCGCGCCGACCGTGCGCAAGCCGTTCTTCCGGCTGCCGTCGGGCCGCACCGTGTTCGGGATGGCCGATGCGGTGGTGGTCAACGATCCGATCACCGGCCAGGGCTCGAACAACGCCGCGAAATGCGCGAACGCGTATTTCGACGCGATCGTCGCGCGCGGTGCCGCACCGTTCGGCGAAGACTGGATGCACCAGACGTTCGAAGGCTACTGGGCGTATGCGCGGCACGTCGTGCGCTGGACCAACTCGCTGCTCACCCCGCCGCCGCCGCACATCCTCGAACTGCTCGGCGCGGCCGGCCAGTTGCCGTCGCTCGCGAAAACGATTGTCGACGGTTTCGACGATCCGCGCCGGTTCGCGCCGTGGTGGTTCGAACCGTCGGCGTGCGCGGCGCTGATCCGCGAACACAGCGTGCGTGCGGAGTGAGCGCCATGGACACGACCGTTACCGACCGTCCGGCCCTCGACCCGATGCAGTTGCGCGCCGCGTTCGGGCAGTTCCCGACCGGCGTCACCGTGATCACCACGTGCGCTGCCGACGGGCGCAAGGTCGGCCTCACCGCGAATTCGTTCTCGTCGCTGTCGCTCGATCCGCCGCTCGTGTTGTGGAGCCTGCGCAAGCTCGCGCCGAGCCGCCCGGATTTCGTCGCGGCGACCCACTTCGCGATCAACATCCTCGCGCACGACCAGATCGACCTGTCGCGCCGCTTCGCGACGCCCAGCGCCGACAAGTTCGACGGCGTGCCGCACGCGGATTCGGAGAACGGCGGCGTGCCGTGCCTCGACGGCGCGAGCGCGCGCTTCGTGTGCCGCAACGTCGGCCACTACGAAGGCGGCGACCACCTGCTGTTCATCGGCGAGATCGAGCAGTTCGACGCCTTCGGCAAGGCGCCGCTCGTGTTCCATGCGGGCCAGTATCGCGCGATCGCCGATCATCCCGATCTTTCACGCTCCATTTAATTAGTACATACAATCAAATAGCCAAGAGGTGGTGAACATGAAAATCGGCTCTCGCCTGCTCGTCGCCGCAGGCTTCGCACTCGCCGGCCTCGGCGGCCTCGCCGGTCATACGCCGGCCCATGCGGCCGACCTGCCGGCGGTCAACCTCGGCATGACCAGTTTCCTCGACGGCATGCCGCCGGCCGGCGCCGGCTGGTACGGCACGCAGTACCTGCAGTACTACACGGCCGGCCGCGTCAACGACAATGCAGGCAACAAGGTCGGGCTGCCGAAGCAGGACATCGACCTGTTCGCGGGCTTGAGTCAGCTCGTCTATCAGTCCCCGCTGACGTTTGCCGGCATGCATCCGGGCCTCGACGTGATCCTGCCGTGGATCGCGTCCGCGCGGACCGACGACGGCATCGGCAACGTCGCGCTGAATGCGCGCGCCGGCTTCGGCGATCTGCTGATCGGCCCGTTCGTCCAGTTCGACCCGGTGATGGGCGCGCAGGGCCCACGCTTCGCGCAGCGCGTCGAATTCCAGTTCGTCGTGCCGACCGGCGCGTACGATCCGGCGCGCGCGATCAATCCGGGCAGCCATTTCTGGTCGTTCGATCCGTACTGGGCCGCGACGCTGTGGCTCACGCCGAAATGGACCGTATCGTGGCGGCTGCACTATCTGTGGAACGCGACCAACCATCAACCGGCGACGGCACTCGGCCCGGACGTGACGTCGACGCAAGCGGGCCAGGCGATCCACGTGAACTTCGCGACCGAGTACGAAGTGCGGCCCGGCCTGCGGCTGGGGCTCAACGGCTACTGGCTACGTCAGACCACCGACATGAAGGCCAACGGGCAGGACGTGCCGGGCACGCGGGAAGCCGTGTTCGCGATCGGGCCGGGCGCCATGTATAGCTTCTCGCCGCACGATCACCTGCTGTTCAACGCGTACTTCGAGACCTATGCGCGCAACCGGCCGCAGGGGACGCGGATGGTGCTGCGCTACGTGCATCACTTTCAGTGATACACCGGGCGTCGGCCGTCCCGATACGCAGCACGCCGGCTCGGCGGTTAGCCGCAGGGGGCAGCCGTGAAGGCGGTGGACTACGGCTCGTTCCATGATCGACCATGGGTCCAGGATGCATCGACGCCGCTATGGTCGACCTGTCTCGCGGCGCCGCCTGGGGAGGGAGCCTCCATGAAGCCTGTTGCCGCGCCGGCCGCCGAATCGCCCCGGGGCCGGCACGTCGAGCCTGGATCGATGCGCGTGAAGCCGCATCCGCGCGCCGCTTACGGCGCGACGCCGACGAACGTGGGCAGCAGCACGCGATAGACGTGGATCATCGCCGGCCCGAGCAGCACCATCATCAGCGCGGGGAAGATGCAGAAGATCAGCGGAAACAGCAGCTTCAGCGCGATCTTCGCCGCGCGTTCCTCCGCGCGCATCCGGCGCCGCGTACGCAGCATGTCCGACAGCACGCGCAGCGATTCGCCGATGCTCGTGCCGAACCGGTCCGCCTGGATCAGCATCGCGCAGAACGATTCGATGTCCTCGACGCCGGTGCGCAGCGCGAGATTGCGCAGCGCCGTCTCCTTCGTGAAGCCGGAGCGCATCTCGAGCAGCAGCAGATCGAGTTCGCTCGCGACCACCTCGCTGCGAAACCGCAGCTCCTCGCTCACCTTCATCAGCGCCGCGTCGAGCCCGAGCCCCGCCTCGACGCACACCGTCAGCAGGTCGAGCGCGTCCGGGAAATCCTCGAAGATCTTCTGCTGGCGCACCTTGACCCGCTGCGACAGTACGATGTTCGGGATGTAGTAGCCGATGCCGGCGAGCGCCACGAGAATCAGCGACAGCACCGCGCGCTCGTCGCCGAGCGACGTCGTGATCAGCGCCAGCAGCGCCGCGCACGGCAGGCCGAGCGCGAGTATCGTCTTCGCGGTGAAATACAGCGCGGCCGCGCTCTGGTTGCGCCAGCCGGCATTCATCAGCCGGATGCGCAGCGGCGAATTCTCCCAGCCCTCCTTCGGCACCGACAGCTTCGAGATCGGCGTGGACAGCTCGACCAGCTTCGCGACCCAGCGCGACGCCATGTCGTCGCCGTCGCCCGGGCCGGCGACGCCGCCCGCCCCGGTTCCGCCGGCCTGCTGGAGCCGGCGCTGGATGCCGCGCGGCGCGAACAGCAGCATCGCGACGAGCACGCCGCCGGCCACGAAGATGAACAAGCCGCCCAGCATCACGGCCTGGACCACGCTCAGGTTTTGCATGACTACCTCGCAACGGTTCGTTATTCGGCTCGCGCGTCAGACGCGAATGCGCACGATTCGGCGGATCCAGAACAGGCCGAACAGCATCGACACCAGCATCGTGCCGACCATCCGGATCCCGGCCGGATCCTCCCAGAGCACCGACAGGAATTCGCGGTTCAGCAGCGCCATCACCGCCGCGGTGCCGAACGGCAAGAGCCCGAGAATCCACGCCGACAGCCGCCCTTCCGCCGACAGCACGCGCACCTTGTCGAACAGCTTGAAGCGCTCGCGGATCAGCGCGGCGATGCTGTCGAGCAACTCGGCCAGGTTGCCGCCCGTCTCGCGCTGGATCAGCACCGCGATCACGAAGTAGCGCAGGTCCTGCACCGGCACGCGCGTCGCGAGGTTCATCAGCGCGTCGTGCAGCGACACGCCGTAGTTGACCTCGTCGAACGTGACGCGGAATTCGCCGCCCATCGGCTCGGAAAACTCGTCACCGACCATCCCGAGCGTGCTCGTGAACGAATGACCGGAGCGCAGCGCGCGCGCGATCATGTCGCAGATCTCCGGCAACTGCCGTTCGAGCTTGCGCATCCGCCGGGCGCGGCGGCGCAACACGTACATCATCGGCCACCACCCGGCGAACAGCGCGAGCGGCACCGCGGCGAGCTGCGGCGCTCGCGCGAAACTCGCCGCGAACCACGTGAGCGCCGCGAACGTCGCGCTGAGCGTGATCAGCTTCGGCAGCGTCCAGTCGAGGCCCGACTGCTGGATCACGAGATCGAGCGCATGCACGCGCGGCAGGCGCAGCAGCAGCCGGTCGAACGGCTTCGACTCGTCGAGCATGCGCTTTTTCAGGATCGACAGCCGCTCCTGCTGCACGTTGCCGCCGGCCGACATCGCGCGAATGCGCGATTCGATCCGGCGCGCGGCGGCGCCGTGTCGCGCGTTCCACCATTGATAGATGCCTTCGATCGACAGCACGACCGCGACGAAGGTAAGAATCACAAAACCGTAAAAGATCGCATTCATGAGCCTCTCCCCGGCAGCACAGGACGCCCTGGCGTCAGTCCGCCTCGTACCGCATGGACGGGTCGTACAGCGAATCCGGCAGGTTGATGCCGAACGCCTGCAGCCGCTCGACGAACTTCGGCCGCACGCCGGTCGCGCAGAAGTGGCCGCGCACCGCGCCGTCGCGGTCCACGCCCGTGCGCTTGAACGTGAAGATCTCCTGCATGTTGATGATGTCGCCTTCCATCCCGGTCAGTTCCTGGATGCTGATGATCTTGCGCTTGCCGTCCGTGAGCCGCGCCGCCTGCACGACCACCGAGATCGCCGACGCGATCTGCTGGCGCATCGTCTTCGGCGGCAGCGTCAGGCCGGACACGCTGACCATGTTCTCGAGCCGCGTCAGCGCGTCGCGCGGCGTGTTCGCGTGGATCGTTGCGAGCGAGCCTTCGTGGCCGGTGTTCATCGCGTTGAGCATGTCGAGCGCTTCGGCGCCGCGCACTTCGCCGAGGATGATCCGGTCCGGGCGCATCCGCAGCGCGTTGCGCACCAGCGTGCGCTGCGTGATTTCGCCCTTGCCCTCGATGTTCGGCGGGCGCGTTTCGAGCCGCAGCACGTGCGGCTGCTGCAGTTGCAGTTCGGCCGCGTCCTCGATCGTCACGATCCGCTCGTTGCGCGGAATGAAGCCGGACAGGATGTTGAGCAGCGTCGTCTTGCCGCTGCCGGTGCCGCCCGACACCAGCACGTTCACCTTCGCGCGCGACAGCGCGTCGAGCAGCTCGGCCATCGGCGGCGTCAGGCTGTGGTAGCGCACGAGGTCGTCCATCTTCAGCGGGTTGACCGCGAAACGCCGGATCGACATCAGCGGCCCGTCGATCGCGGACGGCGGGATGATCGCGTTCACGCGCGAACCGTCCGGCAGCCGCGCGTCGACCATCGGGCTCGACTCGTCGATGCGGCGCCCGACGCGCGACACGATCTTCTCGATCACCTTCATCAGGTGCGCATCGTCGTAGAACGTCACGTCGGTCAGTTCGAGCTGCCCGCAGCGCTCGACGTAGACCTGCCGGTACGTGTTCACGAGGATGTCGGAAATGCCGGGGTCGCGCAGCAGCGCTTCGAGCGGGCCGAAGCCGAACATCTCGTCGTACACGTCGATCGCGAGCTGGCGCCGCTCGATGTCGTTCGCCGGCATCCTTTCCTCGTCGAGGATGCGTGCGATCAGCGAGCCGATCTCCATGCGGACCTGGTCCTGATGCAGTCGCGACAGGCGCTCGAGCTCGACGCGCTCGAGCACGGCCAGGTGAATTTCGCGGCGCAGCTTCTGGTATGCGTCGCGCACCGACGAATGCGCCGGGCCGACCGGTTCGCCGCCCGCCGCCGCCGGCTGGGCCCGATGCAAGGACATCTGTTCGCGCAATGACATGATGGTTCCCCGTAAGAATTACATCGACTTGAGCTTCGGCGTGGCCTTGCGGCCGAACAGCCGGGACATCAACGGCTCGCTGTGCGTCGCGCTGCGTCCCGCGCGCACCTCGCCGTCGACGAGTTGTTTCGCATGGCCCTGCAACGCCCGTGCGACCGCCGAGCCGCGCGCGAGCCGCGACACCGGATGGCCCTGGTTGATCGCTTCGAGCACGGTGTCGGCATCGTCGGGAATCGTGCAGGCCGCCTGCAGCCCGAGCACTTCCTCGAGCGCGGTGCGGGTCCGCTCGCTCGCGCGCGTCGCGCGGTTCACGATCAGCCGCAACTGGTCGGTCGAATAGCCGAGCGACACGAGGATCTCCAGCAGCCGGCGGCCGGCGCGCACGTGCGGCATCGCGGGCTGCAACACGAGCTGGATCTGGTCGCTGCGATCGAGCGCGACCATCGACAGCGGGTTGATGCCGACGCCGACGTCGAAGATCACGAAGTCGTAGCGCGGTGCCGCGACGCCGAGAATCCATTCGAGCGCGTCCTCGCGCATCTCGGCGGCCTTGACCGGGTCGCCGGCGCCAGCCAGCACGTGGAAGTTTTCCGTCACGTGCGCGACGCTCGCGTCGAGAAACGCGCTGTCGAGCCGTTCGATCTGCGCGCATAGCTGCGGCAGCGTCGACGGCGGGGTTTCGTCGCTGACGAGGAACGCCGCGTCGGCGAACTGCTGGTTCAGGTCGATCAGCAGCACGCGGCGCTTGAAGCCCTCGGCGATCTCGAACGCGACGTTGCTGGCCGCGAAGCTCGTGCCGGCGCCGCCCTTGCACGACATGAACGACACGATGCGCGTGTCGTCGGTATCGCGCCGCGTGCTCTGCGCGGCGGCCCGCCCGAGCGCGTGGCCGAGCGCCTGCGGATCGAGCGGCCACTGCAGCACGTCGCGGGCGCCCGCACGCATCGCATCGAGCAGCACGTGCGGCGATGCGTCGGCCGTCACGAGGATGCAGGTCAGGCCCGCATGCGCGCGGCAGATGCGCTCGATCGCCGACAGCTCGAACGGCTCGAGCGACGCGCCGTCGACCAGCAGGATGTCGAACGCGTCGAGCCCGTCAGTGCGATGTTCGATCTGCGACGGGCGGCCGGTGGCGCGCGTCGTGCGATAGCGTCCGCAGTCGGCCACGAGACGCGCGATCTGCGAAAGCCGCGCGGTATCGTCGGAAGCTACGAGGATATTGATCATGTCGTGTGCCTCGTCTTGTCGATTAGTTGCAGGCGGAGCCGCCCGTCGCGGAATTCAGGCTTTCGCGCGGCAGCGTCGTCGTGAACGGCGGCATTTTCAGCGTGACGTTCATGAACGGGATCATGGTCTTGACGGTGACGTTCGTGACGCTCACCGTCACGAACGAACAGGTGTTGATGTCGCAACTCGACGGCGTGTAGTTAACCGAAACGTTCGCGTTCGACAGCAGCGGCATCAGCGATCGCACACGCTTCACGACGCCCGCGGCGTTCACGTCGCAGACCACCGCCGTGCGTGCGCCGAGGCGCACGGCCTCGCTCGCCGTGTTCCAGTAGAACAGCACGCGGCCGAACTCGAAGATGCCGATCAGCAGCATGATCAGCACCGTCGCGATCAGCGCGAATTCGACGATCGCCGCGCCGCGCTGCGCGCGCCGGCGGGACAGCGGAAATGAGCGCGCGTTCATCAGTATTTGCTCCGAGAAACCCCGCCGTTGATGGCGGGAAGGAAAGGGGGGCTGTTGACAGGTAGCTTCTTCCACGGGTTAGGATCACCGGCATGATCCTTGTCTACCGCTACCGGGTGAAGTCGCTCAACGGACTGCTCAACAAGCAGAGCCGCGCGGTGAACTACGTCTGGAACTTCTGCAATGACACGCAGAAGCACGCGCTCAAGTGGAGCAAGAAGTGGCCGACGGGTTTTGACCTGAACATGCTCACGACCGGCAGCAGCAAGGCGCTCGGCATCCACTCCGGCACGATCAACGCGACGTGCGAGCAATACGCGAAGTCGCGCAGTCAGCACCGTCGGCCCTTCCTGCGCTATCGCGGCAGGAAGTCGCTGGGCTGGGTGCCGCTGAAGGGCCGCGACCTGAAGCGCGAGGGCGACGCGTTTCGCTTTGCCGGCAACACGTTTCGCGTGTTCAACAGCCGGCCGCTTCCCGAAGGCAAGATCAAGGACGGGACCAGCTTTGCGCAGGATGCACGCGGTAATTGGTTCTTGAACATCGTGATCGAGATGCCCGATGTGCAGGCTCGTCCGATCCGTTCCGGTGTCGGCATCGATCTCGGCCTGAAAGACTTCGCCACACTTTCGACCGGCGAGAAACTGCCCAATGACCAATTCGGTCGACGAGCGGCGGACAAGCTGGCGAAAGCGCAGCGAGCACGCAAGCACAAGAGGCATATCGCGAAGCTGCACGCCAAGGTTGCGAATGCGCGTGCCGATTTCCAGCATAAGCTCGCGCTCGATCTGGTGCTGCGTTTCGATTACATCGCGGTCGGCAACGTGTCGGCCGCAAAACTCGCCAGAACCAGGATGGCGAAGAGCGTCTACGACGCATCCTGGTCGTCCTTCCGGGACAAGCTCCGCTACAAAGCGATCGCGCACGGGGCCACGTTCGAGGAAGTGGACGAAAGCGGTTCGACCCAGTCCTGTTCGGCGTGCGGGTCGAAAGACAGCACGACGCGGCCGAAAGGTATCGCGGGACTGCGAATAAGAGAGTGGGCCTGTAGTGACTGTGGTGTCGAACATGATCGAGATACCAACGCTGCGTTGAACATTCTCCGATGCGGACGTGCATCGCCAGGTGTGGGAATCCTCCGCCTTTAGGCGAAGGAGGACGTCAAGACACTTGCCTCATCACGGTGACGATGTTGCCGAAGGTGATCGACGGCAGCCCCGGGTACGCGGGAATCGGCTGGTACTTGTAGCCGCTGATCTTCACTTCGACGACGTTGATCGCGCCCGTGGCCGTGCCGCTTGCCGCGTTGTTGTTCGAATCGTAGGTCGGCAGGTTCGCGAACTGCGACGGATCGGACGCATCGCTGCAGCCGGTCGTGTGCTGCGCGTCGCAGATCGTGACCATCGACGTCGTGAGCCCGGGCACCAGCTCGGTGCCCGACGTGCCGCACGTCGTGCTGCCGTAGACGACCAGGCACTGCGCCTGCGACACCGGATACGCGCTGTCGGTCGGCAACCAGACCGACAGGTAGCGCGCGGCATCGCGGGTCGCCTTGGTCAGCGTCTCGTACTGGTAGATCGCCCGGCCGAACTCGGCCACGCCGGTCGCCAGCATGATCATCGGCATCAGCACGAGCGCGAACTCGACGGCGACGGCGCCGCGGGTGCGCGAACGACGAATCGACGGCTTCTTCATGATCGTCTCTCCGCTATTGAACGAGCATCGGAACCTGAGTTCCGGACGCGCTGCCGCTGCCGGGCAAGCCGTGCGTCGCGCACGGGTTGTTGCCGGACACCGACGAGCCGAGGTATTCCAGATGCGCGACGATGGCGCCGCTGCCCGCGCTGAACGGGAGCGGATCGAGCATCAGCACGCAATCCCACTGCGTGACGTGCACCTTGCCGCTGGTGCCCTTCAGCGTCGAACAGTCGCCCTCCGGCGCGAGCGCGAGGCGCCGGTCGCTGCCGTAGGTCGCGTAGTTGCTCGCCGTCGCCGTGCCGTTGGTCGAGATGCCGCTGCCCGACGGCGGTGCGCCGTCGCCCTGGTAAGGCTTGAAGCTCGCGCGGTCGGCCACGAACTGCGTGTACGCGTCACCCTTGATGCCCGGCGTTCCCGGCGGCCCGTAGTTCGGGCCGACATACGCGTAGCCGGTGAAGTCGGGCTGGCCGCTCGAACCATTCGCGCCGTTCGTATAGATGCCGAAGCGCGTGTTCCAGGCCCGCAGCGACGCCGACTTCAGGCCCGTGGTGGCCAGGTCCGGCGGGCTCGTGATGTTGCAGGTATTGCCCGACAGCTCGCTCGCGAGCGTCGTCTCGTTCGTCGAGCCGTCGAGCGCCGCCCAGCCGAAGTTGCCGGGCCCGTAGGTCGACGACGATCCGGACGGCGACGTGATCCAGTCGCCGACCTTGTAGGCCGGGTCGGACGGGCCGCGGCACACGAACACCGGAATCGCGCAGGTCGTCTGCCCGCCGCCGACGGTCGCGATCGCGCTCGCCGACACTTCCGCCGCATTCGCGAGCTTCGTGCCCGGCAGCACGTTCAGCACCTCGATGAACCAGTGCGCGATGTTGCTCAGCGTCGCGGTGCACTGCACGTACTTGACGCTCGCCGGATTCGTGACCGCGTTCTTGGTCAGGAACGGGTTGGTCAGCGAATCGCTGAACGTGACGTTCGCGTTCGTCGACATCTGCACCGACGTCTTCTGGAAAAACACGAAATTCAGGTGACCGGCGGCGATGCCGTCGGCCTCGGCCACCGACAGGCTGATGGCCGAGGTCAGGTCGCGCGCGGCCGACAGCGCGCAGGCATCGGCGCTGTTCTGCAGTTCGCTGCGCGTGACGTACAGCTTGCCAAGATCCAGCGCGAGCCCGACGAACCCGATCATCACCGCCAGCGAGAGGCCGACGATGATCGCGACGGCACCGCGCTGGCGATGCAGGCTGCGACGCGTGACTTTCGGATAGCGGGCTGCGCGGTTCATGGCGTTCTCCCTGAGCATGCCGTCGTTATTGGGTAGCCTTGCCGATGCCGATCACGAACGCATTGGCAGGCGGCACGGTCTGCTTGAACGACTTGTCGTAGTTGTCGAGCGCGGCCGCGGCGGCGCTGCCGTCGACCCCCGGCGCCGACGCCGGATGTTCGCCGGCATGCGGGTCGATGATCTGGGCGTGCATCACGGTGCGGACCGAATCGCCGAAGCGGCTGTCCCACACCGGGGTCGACGACATGCAGCCGGCAAGCGCGAACGCGAGCGGGGCGGCGAGCGCCGCGCGGCGCACGAATACGAGGTAGGCGGATTTCATGAGCTTCCCCTTGGATGGCTTCAACGATCGGTGGACTGGGGTTCCGCGCCCGTACGCGCGATCTGCGCGTTGGGCGCCGCCGCGGTCCGGTGCTTGGTGCGCGCCGCCGGCTGGGCCGACGGTTCGGCGCCGGCGGCCGCAAGACGCGCGGCGGCGGCTTCGATGCGTGCGACGCGCGCCGCGGTGGCCGCATCGGGCTGCGGCGCGGCGGCCGCGACCGGCGCGGGCGCCTTCGGCGGCTCGGCCGGCACCGGCGGCTGCACGTCGGCTTGCGGTGCACGCGGCGCGGGCAGCGCGGCCGGCACGACCGGCGCTTCCGATTTCGGCGCCGGAGCGGGTGCCGGCGCCTGGGCCGGTGCCTGCGGCGCGGCGGCTGCATCGTTCGCGGGTTGCATCGGCTGCGCGCCTGCCTTGCGTACGCCGCGGCGGCCTTCCATGTTGCCGGTCGCATACACGTCGATTTCGTTCGGCTTCGAGAAGCTGTCGGTCGGCAGCGCGACGTCCGCGGTCTGCAGCGGCTTCACCAGGTGCGGCGTGATCAGGAAGATCAGCTCGGTGCGGTCCTGCTGGAACGACGTGCTGCGGAACAGCGCGCCGAGCACCGGCACTTCGCCGACGCCCGGGATCGCCTTCAGCGCGCCGGTCGCGTTGTCCTTGATCAGCCCGCCGATCGCGAACGATTCGCCGTCGCTCATCTGCACCGTCGTCGATGCGCGCCGCGTGGTGATCAGCGGCAGGATCGACGTGCCGCCGATGTTTGACGCGCTCAGCGTGACGCCCGTCTGCGACAGTTCCGACACTTCCGGCGCGACCTTCAGGCTGATCCGGCCGTTGGCCAGCACCGTCGGCGTGAACTTCAGCGCGACGCCGAACTCCTCTTCCTGCAGCGTGATCGACGAGACGCCGTTGCTGCCGCTCTGCGGGATCGGGATGAAGATCTTGCCGCCCGCGAGGAACGTCGCTTCCTGGCCGCTGATCGTCACGAGGTTCGGCTCCGCGAGGATCTTCACGAGGTTGTCGGTGTTCTGCGCGTCGGCCGCGATGCTGAACGGCTTGTTGTTCGCCTTGTTGAAGATGGCGCCGCTCGCGACACCGGCAAGCAGGTTGCTGACCAGCGCGCCGCTCCACGAACCGAAGCCGCCCTGGATGTTGAACGCGCTGCCCATCTGGTTGATCAGCGTCTTCGACACCTCGGCCACCTTCACCTCGAGCATCACCTGCTGCGGCGACGTGACGTTCAGCATGTTGAGCACGCCGCCGCCCTGCTTGCCGCCGCCCGCGCCTTCGCCCGCGCTGTCGCCGTACGCATGGGCGATCTGCACGGCCTGCTGCGCGGCCTGCGAGCTCGACACGGTGCCGGCCAGCACGATCGTGCCGGCCGCGGTCGACACATGGATGTCGCGCTCGTTCGGCATCAGTTGCAGCAGCGACGCCTGCAGCCCGCCGGCGTCCGCGCCGACCGCGACGTCGATCACGCGGCATGCGCCGCTCCTGCCCTGCACGATCATGTTGGTCGTACCGACCGCGAGCCCGAGGATGTACAGCGTCTGCGGCGACACCATCGTCGCCTGCGCGACGGCCGGATTGCCGATCGTCCGGTTGCGGACCGGCTCCGGCATCGGCACCAGCAGCGACTTGCCGAGCGGCACCGCGACGCTGGTCGATTCGCGCACGGCGCCGACGCAGTTCGGCCCGCGCAGCGGCCCCGCCGACGCGGCGGGCGCGGCGGCCGGCGCCGGCGTCATGCTGATCGTCATCTGCATCGGCCCCTTGCCGGCCGCGGCGGGCGCGCTGGCGCCGCCCTTGGTCAGCACCGCCGATTCGATGCCTTCCTGGGCGAGTGCGCCATATACGGTCAGCCATCCCGAACAGAGGATCGCGGCCATCATCGTGCCCCGTGCGACGCGTGTGCGCAGTGGGCCGGTACCTGTGCGTTGCGGTTTGATCTTCATTTCGTCTGATCCCCCGAGAGACCGGCGCCGTGCCGGTTATCGACTTCCAAGGCCGCCGCGCGTTGCCGGCGGCCGGTTTGTTTATCTGGCTGGTTGGTTTGGCTTCAGAAACACTCGACGCTGCCCTTCACGCCCGTCAGCACGCCGACGCAGTCGCGCCGCACTTCCGGCGCCGCATGCGACGCGACGTGCACACGGACCGGCCGCACCTGGACGGGCGCCGGCGCCGCTGCCGGTGCGGGCTCCTTGCCGAGCAGCGTCAGCTTGGTCGCGCCGCCGGTGGTCAGCGTCTTCTGGTCGACCTGGTTGCGCAGCACGAGCGACAGCGTGCCGACGCTGCGCGCGAGGTCGAGCCGTTCGGCCTGGTCGGGCGTGACTTCGAGCGTCACCGCGTTGACCACCTTCGGCGCCGTGTCGTCGCGGCTGACCTGCTGCGCGACGGCGAGCACGAGGATGTGCTCGAGCACGATCTTCGAGATGCTCTGCCCGTCGGTCTTGCCCTGCTGTTCCTGCGTGTTGACGATCACGTCGACGTAGTTGCCCGGCAGCGCGAAGCCCGCGACGCCGACCACGTCGTTCACGCGCACCGTGATCGCGCGGCTGCCGTCGGCGATCACCGCGGACAGCCCGCCCTTCGTGCCGACCGGCGCGAGCTTCGACTCGATCACCGGCTCGCCGCGCGCGAGGCTGGTGCGCACGACGCGCCCTTCGAGCGTTTTCGTATCGGTGAACGCGCCGGTCGGCACGCTGCCCGACGGCCAGCTCACCATGTGGATCTGGTTCGGCCCGAGCGGCTCGCCCAGGTTCAGGTCGGTGGTGGCCACCGCGACGGACGTGACCGAGCTCGTGGATGTCTGTACCAGCCAGCGGGACGCGAACACGACCGCGGCGAGACCCGCGATCATCGCGACGACCAGCATCATGAGCGCTCGACTGTTTTTCATGGCAATGCTCCTCGACGAATCGTGAAAGAAACGGCTCAACCGGTGATGAACGTGCGGCCTCCGCGCTCGACGGGCGGCGGACGACCGTCGTCACGTTCGGGCGCCGAGCCGAAATAGCTCGCCCACGCGTCGTAAAGCGCGTCGTGCGTCACTTCGGGCGGATCGCCGCGATACCGCGCACCGGCGGCCACCAGGCGCAGCAGATCCACGGGGAAACAGGCAAGAAACGCCTTGCCGGTCGGAAAATGCAGCCGGTGCAGCAGGAAGTCGAAAGCATCGCTCGCCGATACGAGCCCGAGCGACGTGCAGGCCGCGTCGTACACGGCGCGGTAGTGATCGATCGACATCGCGCCGACGTGCAGCTTCGAGCCGAGGCGGCGCATGAACGCGTCGTCGCAGAACTGCTCCGGCGCCAGGTTGCTCGAGAACACCGGCCATACGTCGAACGGCATCACGAAGCGGTTGCCGGATTCGAGCGTCATGAAATCGACGCCGCGATCGAGCGGACGTAGCCAGCGGTTGAGCAGGTCGCGCGGCTCGACGCGCTGGCGGCCGAGATCGTCGACGACGTACATGCCCATGTTCGCCTTCATGTGCGGCGGCGCCTGATAGAAGCCGGCCGCTTCGTCGCGGCGAAGATCGAGCTCGCCGAGCGTCAGTTCGCCGCCGGACATCACGACCGGCCGTTCGCACAGGCGCCAGCGACGGTCGACCGACTGGCCGCGGGCCTGCGACGCTGCGTCGACATGCAGGAGCGGGTCGTAGACCTGGATCACTTCGCCGGCCGCGCAGATCGCGTACGGGATCGGTACGCGACCATGCATCAGCGTGCCGAGCCGTTCGGCGAGGAAGGTCTTGCCGCTGCCGGCCGGGCCGTAGATCAGCAGCGGCCGGCCGGCGTTCAGCGCGGCAGCGGCGGAGTCGAGGATCGACGTGTCGATCACGACGCCTTCGAACGCCGCCCACACGTCGCTCTGGCCGATGTGCAGCTTGCGCACCGAATGCGCGGCCACGTTCGCGAGATACGCGTCGAGCGTGACCGGCGCGGGACCGCTGTAGCCGCTGCGTTCCCGTTCCTCGAGCGCGAGCACGCGGCCCGCGTCGGTCAGGCGAAACGTGACGTCGAGATCGGTCGCGCCGCGATGGGTCAGCTCGACGAGATGCTCGCGCACCAGGAACGCAAAGACGTCGTCGAGCACCGCGAGCGGCAGGCAGTGCCGCTCGACCAGGTCGCCGTACGACGGGCGGCCGAGCATCAGCGTCGACTTCAGCACGAGGCCGGCGACGAACGTCGTGCTCAGGCCGGTTTCCGCGAGCGTGCGCGGCGCCGCGGGCAGCTGCGCGCCCAGCTTCGTATGGATCTCCCGCGACGGCGGCGGATCGGGCAGGCGTGCCACCTGCGCGTCGCGTCTCGGTTCGGTGTGGTTCGTGTTCATGGTCGCTCCGTCCTCGTTGCGTCCTCGTTGCGGATCCGCCGCGCTATGCGCACGACGCGAACAGCATGCCCAGCGTGCCGACCGCGATCGCCACGCCGTACGGCAGCGTGCCGACCGACGCGATCTCGACGGGGCCGTCGTCGGCCTCGGCGCGCGCCGCTCGCGAGCGCCGCACGATCAGCGTGCGCACGTTCGCCCACATCTGGCGCATCCGCCCGCGCAGCAGCGCGTAGGCGATGGCGCCGACCCCGCCGGCCACGAACGTGGCCAGCACGATGTAAAACGTCATTTCCGCGCCGACCCATGCGCCGATCGCGAGCATCAGCTTCACGTCGCCCGCCGCCATCCCGCGCAACAGGTAGAACGGCAGCAGCAGGCCGAAGCCGGTCGCGGCTCCGGCGAGCCATCCGAGCGCGCCGGCCAGCACGCCGTGCAGCAGGCACTGCGCAACCAGCGCGCCGGCCAGGCCGAGCAACACGAGGCGGTTCGGAATGCGACGGCTGGCGATGTCCGTACTGGCCGCGGCGATCGCGAGCAGCGTCACGCACAACGGAACCGGGTAAGGCGGCGCAACGGGAAACATGGCGAACCTCGCGTATCGAATCGGTGGATCAGGAAACCATGGACAACGCGGTGGTCAAGGCGGCGCTGACGGCCGCGGCGATCATCTCGTACGTATCGACGAGCGAGCCCTTCAGCGTGACGACGCTGCCCAGTACCGCGACGGCGAACATCGACGCGAGCAATGCATATTCGATCGACGTCACACCCCGTTCGTCGGCGATCCAGCGACGGGCGACACGCGCGAAGGCTTGCATGATGGTCTCCGGTTTCCGGTTGATCGGGATGGCCGGGGACGGCTCGAATGCTGCACCAGCCGAGCCGCCCGCGGCGCGGTGCATCAGATGCCTGCAACCGCCGAATCGAGGTCGGCCGCGATCGTGCTGAACACGGTCTTGAGGTCCTTCCCGATGGTCGACAGCGCGGCGATGATGCCGATGGCGATCAGCGCGGCGATCAGGCCGTATTCGATGGCGGTCACGCCGTCTTCGTCGCGAATGAAACGGCCGGCTTGTTGAATGAACTTGGACATGGTGTTCTCCTTGCGTGGTGACTTTCAAAACCCTCGCGCACCGGCTGGTCGGACGACCGTGCATCGATACGTCGAGGAATATCGTTGATGCCGTGTGGCGCCGACGAACGATTCGAACGATCGGACAAACCGTTCGTCGTACCGTCCATCAGAGGCCTGCTACCGCCGAGTCCAGATCCGCGGCGATCGTGCTGAACACGGTCTTCAGATCCGTACCGACCGTCGCCAGCGCGGCGACGATGCCGATTGCGATCAGCGCGGCGATCAGGCCGTATTCAATGGCCGTCACGCCGTCCTGATCCTGGACGAACCACGCGATCTTTTCGATGATTCTTGACATGAGCACTCTCCTTTCGGACTGCTATGAAATACCCTTCGTCGGTCAAGACGTCGGGGGTGGGCACCACCGGCACTACGCTAGAAATCGGAAGCCGACGATCAGTCGCGGAAACGGGGCGGACTACCGCGGTTCGTACGAACGGGTATCGGCGAGACGGAGCATGAGAGACGCGTGTACGGTCCGACCGGCCGGATGAATCGGGCAGGTCGAGCGACCGGAACGGCACGACGGCCGTTCGACGCATGGAATCCGGTTGAACGGGAGAGGAACTCCCGGCAAAGCTGCAATGTGTCTTTGACGCGGCTTGCGATCCGCGATGTGCTGTGGTCGTTCATTTTTATTCCCCATGTACTGCCATGCCGATTTCTTATTGCCCGGAAGCTGCCAGGTCTGGTGGGTCGTTCGACGACGGTTCCCGCGGTTGATGGATCTGGAGCTGCTGTTCCCCGACGCGCTCCGGACCATCCTTGCCGCAGGCGATTCGCGAGCCGGTTCCGCTGCCTGTTGCCTGAACCGCCCGCTCGCCACGTCGTCGACTGCCGTGCCAACGCTTACGCAAAGAGCGGACCATCCCGGGCGGAATCGAGGCGTACCAAGGGTTTCGGCGATCCGCACGCCAGCCCGTCAAACGCCCGGCTGCCGAAATGTTTCAACTTTGATATATGCGGGTCGGGCGCATCCAGCCGGCATGAAACCCCGTCATCGCGCTGCACAAAGGGCCTAAAAAATTTTCTCGGGATTTTCCCGAACGCCGCGCGTTGCCCGAGCGTCGCGGGTTCGGCGGCATGCCCGGTCGGTAACAATCACGGAATGTTTCAGGCCAGAAACACAAATTCCGGCGGCGGCGTTTTCTCATACCAGAAATGGCGGTTTTCGCCCGAATCGCTGAACACATTCAATGCCGTCCGGCCGTGCCTGGTTTGCATCACGCGTTTTTTTCTTCAACAATGAATTCACGGACAACGCCATTTCAGAGCGATCGATCCGCAGGCACGACAACATCGAACGGCCGCGACAGACCACGCGGCCACACCACAGACGGGGCATCATGTACACAGCCAATCGTGGAACGCGCGATCGCGCAATACGCTGTGCTCAATGGCTGACGGCCGACCGGATCATTCCGTACAGCTGCATCATGCTGGCGCTCTTCGTTGCGCTGCTGATCGTCTGGGGTGTCGTGACCGACGGCTTCACGTCGAACGCCACCGCCCGCCCCGGCACCGACTTCTCGGTCTTCTGGACCGCATCGCATCTCGTGTTGCAAGGCCACGCCGCGGCGGCCTACGACACGTCGTCATTCCTGCAGGCCGAGTTCGCGCACTTCGGTGCGTATCTGCAAAACCGGCCGCTTCCCTGGCTCTATCCGCCGACGATGCTGCTGTTCATCGCTCCGGTTGCCCTCGTGCCTTTCCTGCCCGCTTACTTCCTCTTTTTCGCGGGCAGTCTTTTATGCTACGCGTTCGCCGTCTCGCGGTTGTCGGGGCTGCGCGCGCATCTTCCCGTGCCGCGCGCCGCGGCGCTCGTCGTCGTCGCGTATTCGGCCGTGTGCATGTCCGCGCTGTTCGGCCAGAACAGCATCCTGACCGCCGGCCTCGCCGCGCTCGCGCTGCATCTGCTCGGCAAGCGTCCGGTCGTGGCGGGCGTGCTGATCGGGCTGCTCGCGATCAAGCCGCAACTCGCGGTCGTGTTCCCGTTCGTGCTGATCGCGACGCGCGCATGGCGCACCTTCGCGGCGGCCGGGCTCAGCGCGACGCTGTTCGCGGCCGCCGGCGTCGCACTGGCCGGCCCCGCCGCGCTGCACGGGTTGAGTCATGCGATGTCGACGGTGCGCGAGCAGCACTTCATGCTCGCGTCGTACTGGCTCGCGTCGCCGACGCCGTTCGCCGCGCTGCGGCTGGCTGGCGCGCCGGTGGCGGCCGCGCTGGCCGCGCAGGCGGCGGTCGCGCTCGTCGCACTCGCCGCGGCCGTCGACGTATGGCGCCGCACGCGCGACATGCGACTGCGCGGCGCGGTGCTGGCGGTCGCCACGCTGCTGACGACGCCGTACCTGTGGAACTACGAACTGACGTGGCTCGGCATCGCGGTCTTCTGTCTGATCGCGCACGGTCTCGACGAAGGCTGGCTGCCCGGCGACCAGGGCATCCTCGTGCTGGCGTGGCTGCTGCCCATCTTCGAAATGCTGAACCGGCTGATGAAGCTGCCGCAGATCGGGCCGGTCGTGCTGCTCGCGGTGCTGTTCGTGGTGGTGCGCCGCACGGCGCTTGCCTCGCGGAGCGCACGATGAAAACGCCATCGTTCGCCCGCCACGCGCACTCGGCCGCCGACCTGCATCCGGAACTCCCAATCGCCGGCCCGCGCCGCCATCCGCACTGGCTCAACCGCGATCGCGTACGGCTCTATGCCGCCGGCGTGCTGTTGACGGAGCTGCTGTTCATCGTCATCTACCTGATCCGCGTGCACTTGTCGCACGACGGCGCGCTGGAGCCGCTGTCGCAGGATTTCTCGCCGGTCTGGAGCGCCGCATGGCTCGCCGCGCACGGACGTGGCGCCGACGCGTGGCATTACTCCACGCTGTTCGCGGTGCAACAACTCGCCATCCCGACGATGACCCTCGCGGACGGCACGCTGCCGTGGCTCTATCCGCCGACGATGCTGCTGCTCGTGCTGCCGCTTGGCTGGCTGCCGTACACGCTGGCGCTCGTGCTGTGGCTCGCGACCGCGTATGCGCTGTTCGCCGGGGCGATGCGCGCGACCGTGCAGCGCGACGCCGCGTGGCTGTGCGCGCTTGCGTTCCCCGGCGCGTTCCTTACGGTGATCGTCGGGCAGACGAGCCTCTTCACCGCGACGCTCGCCGCGTTCGGCCTGCTCGCGCTGAACCGCCGCCCCGTCTGCGCCGGCATCTGTTTCGGGTTGCTGACGATGAAGCCGCAGCTCGCGGTGCTGTTCCCGCTCGCGCTGCTGTGTGCCGGCCAATGGCGCGCGCTGGGCGCATGGGCCGCGACGATCGCCGTCGGCGCGCTGCTCGCGACGCTCGCGTTCGGCGTCGGCCCATGGATCGCGTTCATCCAGTTGATCGCCCACGTCTATACGATCGTCGGCACCGGCCACGCGAAGCTCGCGCGGATGCCGACCATGTTCGCGCTGGCGACGATGGCCGGCTGGCCCGCGCTCGTCGCGCGCGGCCTTCAACTGCTGTCGGCGGCGGGCGCGGCGATCGCGGTCGTCTATGCATGGCGCGGCGCGTGTTCGTACGCGCTGCGCGCCGCGACCCTCGCATGCGCATGCCTGCTCGTCAGCCCCTATCTGTACGACTACGACCTGACGTGGTACGGCATCGTGATCGCGTGGTACGCACGCTATGCGTGGACGCACGGCTGGCGGCGCTTCGATCGCGAATGGCTGATGCTGCTGTGGCCGATGCCGCTCGCGAGCCTCGCGATCGTCCCGCATCTGTCGTTCCAGTTCATGCCGCTCGTGACGCTCGCGTCGCTCGCGCTGCTCGTCAGCCGGATCGCCCAGGAAAGACGCGACGTGCCGTCGATGCCCGACGCGCGCGACATCTCGACCGAGACCGAATTCGCGCACCCGGTCCGACCGCACCACCGCCCGGCGCACGGCATGCGCCGCACCGGCCGCCTGACGCTCGGCGCCCACCGGTAAAACGACATCACAAGGGGAATCATCATGCGGGAATCCATCTACACGCCGCTCGTCTCGCTGGTCGTGCCGTTCTACAACGAAGGCGAAGCCGTCGAGCGCTTCTTCGATGTCGTGATTCCGCTGATGAGCGCGATCGATGCGATCCGCTTCGAGATCGTCTGCGTGAACGACGGCAGCCGCGACGACACGCTGGAACGTCTGGTCCGGATCGGCGCCGCCGAGCGGCGCGTGCGCGTCATCGATCTCACCCGCAATTTCGGCAAGGAGGCCGCGCTGACGGCCGGCCTCGACGAAGCCGCCGGCGATGCAGTGATCCCGCTCGACGCCGACCTGCAGGACCCGCCGAGCCTGATTCCGGTGCTGATCGAGCACTGGCGCGACGGCGCGGAGGTCGTCGCGGCCAAGCGCAGCAACCGCGCATGCGATTCGTTCGCCAAGCGCACCGCCGCCGCGATCTACTATCGCGTGCACAACCTGCTGTCGGACGTGAAGCTGCCGGAGAACGTCGGCGATTTCCGGTTGATGGATCGCAAGGTCGTGAACGCGCTGCGCAACCTGCCCGAGCGGCACCGCTTCATGAAGGGCCTGTTCGCGTGGGTCGGCTACAAGACCGTGATCGTCGAATACCAGCGCGATCCGCGCAGCGCCGGGCACTCGAAATTCTCCGGGTGGAAGCTGTGGAATTTCGCACTGGAAGGCATCACCAGCTTCAGCACCGTGCCGCTGCGCAGCTGGACCTACATCGGCATCGGCATCGCGGCGCTCGCATTCGTGTACGGCACGTTCATCATCCTGCGCACGCTGCTGTTCGGCAATCCGGTGCTCGGCTACGCGTCGCTGATCTCGGTCACGCTGTTCATCGGCGGCATCGAGCTGATCGGGATCGGCGTCGTCGGCGAATACGTCGGGCGGATCTACGACGAATCGAAGCAACGGCCCGTGTACCTGATCCGCCGCCGCTACCAGACGCACGGCAAGGTGATCGAACTGCCGGTCGCGCGCGACGCACGCCGCCAGCCCGCACGCCGGCGCGCGCAGCCGGTCCGGGCGCGCATCGGCGCGCGCTGACGCGCAGGCGCCATGATCGCGCTGCTGCAGGCCGAGCGCACGCGGCTCGTGCGCTTCGGCGTGTCCGGGCTCGGCTCGACCGCGATCCACTCGCTGGTCGCGGCCGCCCTGTTCGCGCTGTTCGATGCGACGCCGGTGACCGCGAATGCGGTCGCGTTCCTCTGCGCGACCGGGTTCTCGTATCTGGCGAATACGCTGTGGAGCTTCTCGTCGACGGTGCGCACCCGCAACGCGACGCGCTTTCTCGCGGTCACGCTCGTCGGGTTCGTCGAAACGATGCTGCTTGCACGCGCCGCCGAGGCGCTGGATGCGTCGCGCGCGATGAGCGTCGTCGCGATCGCGCTGCTGATTCCGCCGACGACGTTCGTGCTGCACCGGCTCTGGACGTACCGGTAAGCGGCCCGCTTCCCGCTCCCGCCAATAATCGGTCAATCAATTAACAGATTCAATTTCGTGATATTTATGTCACGCATCGATTCGATTGATTACGATTTCAAAATTAACCCGATAAATCATTTTCCGACCTGTTTACTTTTACAGCTTCCACGATTAACCAAACGGGATAATCTGCATTCGCCGTCGCTTCTGCATGCGTCGAATCCGGCGAAAACCCTTGCAGCACAACGCGATGGCGGCCGCATGAAGCAATTCTCGAAACGATAAGTTCCATTACTTGAAACGGGAGCTTCTATGTCACGCGTTACCGATGTGCTCGTCTCGTTCGATACCGAAACCATTCTCAAAAAATATCCGAATCCCAGCAAGAATCCGGCCGCGCCGACGCTGATCGACTGGCATTACGTGTATATGGTGACGAATCAGGACAACGTCATCTCCGGGCAGGCGGGCGGCGAGCTCGATCTGAAGGCGCAGGTCGGCGACCTGATCCGCTGGCGCGAAACGAGCCTGTCGCTGGGCTTCGAAAACCAGGTGGTGTTCTACAAGTTCGTCGGCAACGCCGGCAACGACCTGATCTCGACGCCGACGCCGCGCGTCGCGGAAGCGTCGATCCCGGTGCCGAACACGAGCAAACCGGAAGTGCCGACGTGCCAGAAGGTCGCGAACTACTACTGGTCTTCCGAATGCCTGAAGGTCGGCCGCGTGACCTACCACTTCCAGTTCCAGATCATCGATCGCAATTGCCAGAGCCAGGGCTGCTTCTCGTGGGATCCGTTCATCTCGATCCATAACTGATCGCGGCACGCGGGCGGCGCACGACGGCCGTCCGTGCCGCTCCCTTGTTGCGGAGGGCGTGCTCATGTCTGGTGTTCGTTACGATGTCCTGGCGATCGTCGACGCCGTCACGCTGCTGTCGGCCTATCCCGATGCGAGCCGGGACGCCGACGCGCCGACCGCGATCGACGGCCGGCACATCTACGTGTTGAGCCCCGGCGACACCGGGCAGGTCGGCCGCAACGACAACCGGCTCTTCGCCGGCCTGTTGCCGGGCGACCAGCTTCATCTGCGCGAAACCGCGCTCGCGCTGCGTGCGGAGGCGACCGTGCTGTTCGTCCGGTTCGCGTTGAAGGACGCCGGCATCGTCGCGCCGATCGAAGCGGAAATCCGCGACGCCGCCGTGCCGGTGCCGGACGGCGACGATCTGCTGCATCCGTCGTGCCGGCCGATGAAAGACCATTTCTGGCGCAGCGAGGTGCTGGCCGCGGGCGCCACCTCGTGCACGGCCGATTTCGCGGTGCTCGATCGCGACGGCGCCGTGTCGGGCTATTTCCGCTGGGAAACGACGATCGAGATCGCCGCCAGCCAGCCGGACGCGAAACCGCCCGGCGCCAAGCCGTAACCGGATCGCGACGGCTATTTCAAGCAGCCGCCGACTACCGGTTTCAACGCGGCCGGGGCGGAGGACGACTACGACGACGCTCACGTGCGCCCCGCCGCGTGCGGTACTCAGGTGCGCGGCAGCCCCGGCGGATTGGTCTGCGACCGGTCGATCGCTTCGGCGTCCAGCCGCCAGTGATCGAGCGCCTTCCGGTAGCTGCCGTTCGCGATCAGCGCATTGATCGCGAGCGTCAGCGGATCGGCGAGGCCGCTGCCCTTGCGGGTCGTGATCGCGATATCGGCGGTGCGCGGCCAGCCGCCGCTGACGGTACCGATCAGTTTCGCATCGCCGCGCAGCGACGCCTGGTACGCGAGCATCGAATTCACGCTGAAGATCGTGTCGACGCGGCCCGACTGCAGCGCGACCCAACGCTCGGCCGCATCCGCGTAATACTGGATCTCGATCGGCGCGAGGCCGCGCGCGACGTTCTGCCGGTTCCATTCGAGCAGGATCTTTTCCTGGTTCGTGCCCGAATCGGTCACGACGCGCAGCCCGGCGACGTCCTTCGGCTCGCGGATCGCGGCAAGCTTGCTGTTGGTCTTCACGTAGAAGCCGAGCTGGTCCTTCCGGTAGGTCGAGAAGTCGAACTTCTCCTTGCGCTGCTCGGTCACCGTCACGTTCGAGATCACCGCGTCGACCTTGCCGGACTGCAGCGCGAGCGGCCAGTCGGCCCATGCGAGCGGCACGATTTTCAGCTTGCGGCCGACGCTGTCCGCGATCAGCTGCGCGAGATCGGGATCGAAGCCGACCACCGTGCGCGCGTCGGTCGCATAGGTGCTGAGCGGCGGCAGGTTCGGCGCGATGCCGATCGTCAGCGTGTTCGCTTCGGCAAACCGGAAGCCGGCCGGCAGCGCCTGCTCGACCGCCGGGTTCACGGCGCCGCGCTGCCGGGCCGGCTGCTCGGGGCTCAGGTCGAACGATGCAGCGCGCGCGGTGACGGCGCTTCCGGCGCTCGCGGCGATCAGCGCGACGGCCAGCACGCGGGCGATGCGCCCAACGGGAAAGGCGGTTCTTCTCATTTCTTGTGGATTCCTGTTTTTATTCGAGGATGCTGGGAGCGAGCGCGGGCAGCGGGCTGGCAACGTTCGGCGCCAGTCGCTGCCCCGCCGGGTCGATCACGCAGGCGTCGCTTCGAGTTCGACCGAGGCCGCACGCTGCGTCGCCGGTTGCACGACGGACGACGGACGCCTCGCGTGCGCCGACTCGCCCGCATACACCGCCTTCGGATCGAACACACGCGCTTGCAGCGACGTGAACGCGCGGAAGTTCCACAGGCTGCGCGCGACGAACACGCGCTGCACCCAGCGGAACGCGCGGTCGTTCTCGTCGTACTGCGGGTCGAAGCGGTCGCGCGAATGCAGCGTGAAGTGGTTGTTGATCAGCACCAGCTTGCCCGGCGACACCTGCACGCCGAACGACACCTCGCGCACCGCGCGATACAGGTTGGCGAGCGCTTCCTGCGCGCGCGCGTTGACCGCCAGCACCATGTCCGGATAGAACGCGACCGTCACGCGCGGCGCCTCGAGCGGCCCCGACAGCACGGCTCTCAGGTCGGTGTTGTCGCGCGGCGTAGGCGCGGCGCCGCGCCACCGGTACGGCACGCGAATGATGTAGTGCTCGCCGTAGAGTTGCGCGATATCGTCCGGCGACAGCAGTTGCAGCGCGCGACGCGCATCGGCGAGCCGCGTGTACGGGCCGCCGCCGGCCTCGCTGCGCACGCCGAGCAGCAGCAGCGCGAACGGCGACGTGTCGCCTTCCGGCATGTGCGCCTGCGCGGCGTTCTCGATATGGAAGTCCAGCTCGACCTCCGAGCCGAGGCCCGTGTAGTCGCGCGCGGTCGCCTTGTGCGGCGTCAGGTTGTTCACCAGCTCGCGGCCTTCGTGCGCGATCGAGTACGGCTCGCCGGCCAGCGTGCTCAACGCGACCAGCACGTTCTCGCTCAGCACGCCGGCCTTGAACGAGCGGCCGGTTTCCTCGAACCGCGGGCTGCCCGTCACGCCGTCGTCGATCGGCAGGTTGTCGATCTCGATCGAGCCGTGCGCGTCCGCGGTCAGCGCCTTCGCCCGATCGAATGCGTCGACGATCCGGTCGGGAAACGCGTTGTAGGCCAGCTTGCGGACTGCGCTGATATAGCCCGCGCCGCCGGCCGGGTCGTAATCCAGCGCGCCGAGCGTCTTGCGGATGTGAGCGGATTCCGCCGCGGTCAAAGCAATACGTTCATCTGCGAGATAGGTCATAAGTCTCTCGTATAAAGATCTGGTTCGAAGAGCGGCGTGGCATCGCCGCCGCGCCCCGCCGTCCTCGGTGCGAAGCGCTCGACAAGACTAGGAGACCGTCATTGCATTGCGAAATGATATTAATGCGATTGCAAACAAAAATTATCGATATAAGTTCAGCAATGCGGACGGAACCGGTTCACGTCGTATGCGCCGTCCTTTAACACGAATACTTGTTAAAAAATCGTTGCTTATTATTTGTATTCGCTAACGGGTTGATGCTAGTTTTCTGTCGGATTCGACGATGCGGCCGGCTCCCGACGAGAAGCCGGCTCCGTTCATCTCCCTACGGGAACCCGCCAGATGACTCGATACCGCCTGTTGTGCCCTATGTCCCGCACGCCCCATCTGCCGTGGGAGCCGCGATGAGCGACCATGCCCCGGCACTCGAGCACGTCGACCGCGTCGAGCGCGCGCCGACCGCCGCCGCGACTCCGCCCCGCACGTCGCTACGCGCGATCTTCCCGACCGTCGCGGCCGCGAGCCTCGGCTTCGCGATCGTCCAGCTCGACGTGACCGTCGTCAACGTCGCGATTCCGAGCCTCGGCCACGCATTCGGATCGAGCGTCCACGGGCTGCAGTGGATCGTCGATGCGTACACGCTGTCGTTCGCCGCGCTGCTGCTGACGTCCGGCACGCTGGCCGACCGCTTCGGCAGCCGCCGGCTGTTCGCACACGGTCTCGCGCTGTTCCTGCTCGCGTCGCTCGGCTGCGCGCTCGCGCCGTCGCTGGCCGCGCTGGTCGCCGCACGCGTCGCGCAAGGCGTCGGCGCCGCGATGATCCTGCCCACGTCGCTCGCGCTGATCACGCATGCGTGCGCCGACGATGCCGCCGCGCGCGTCAAAGCCGTCGCGTGGTGGAGCGCGACGGGCGGCGCGATCAGCGCGGCCGGGCCGACACTCGGCGGCCTGCTGATCGATTCGCTCGGCTGGCGCGCGATCTTCTTCATCAACCTGCCGATCTGCGCGCTCGGGCTATGGCTCACGCTGCGTCACGTGCAGGATTCGGCCGCTGCGCGCACGCGGCTGTTCGATCCGGCCGGCCAGATCGTCGCGGTGCTCGTGCTCGGGCTGCTGACCGGCGGGATCATCCGGGCCGGTGCGCACGGCATCGGCGATCCGTATGCGGCCGCCGCGCTGATCGCGTCGGCCGTGCTCGGCGCATGGTTCGTCGCGATCGAGCGACGCGTGGCCGCGCCGATGCTCCAGCTCGCGTTCTTCCGGATCGCCCGCGTGCCGGGCGTGCTCGCGATCGGCGCGGTCACGAATGCGGCGTTCTACGGGCTGATCTTCTCGCTGAGCCTCTATTTCCAGAACGCGCGCGGCTTCACGGCGACCGAATCGGGGCTCGCGCTCGCGCCGCTCACGATCATCATGCTCGCCAACATCACGAGCGCACGGCTCGCGGTCCGCTACGGGTTTCGCGCGACCGTCATCGTCGGCCTCGCCGTATCGCTCGCCGGCTACGTGTGGCTGTGGCAAACGCTCGCCGCGCACACGCCGTACGCGCTGCTGGCGCCGGGGCTCGCGGCGATGGCGATCGGCGGCGGCATCGCGATTCCCGCGCTGACGTCGACGATGCTCGGCAGCGTCGAGGCCGGCCGCTCGGCCACCGCGTCCGCGATTCTCAACACCGCGCGCCAGGTCGGCGCCGCGATCGGCGTCGCCGCGCTCGGCGCGCTGGTTGCCGGCCAGGGCGCGGCAATCGTCGCCGGCGCGGCGCGCGCGTTCGCCATCGCGGCCGCGCTCGTCGCGGTCTGTGTCGTGCTCGCCGTGCGCTGGCCCGGCGACGCCCGCGACGCCGGCACGCGGGCCTGAGCACCTTGCCGCACGACATCCTTCAACCGATCCCCCATCCGAGCGAGGAATCCATGCAGCATCGCTTCATCGATACCGTCCTGATCGTCGACGGCGCGTCGACCGCCGCGTACCTGGCCCCCGCGTTTCGCGCCTACGGCATCCGTTGCGTGCACGTGATCAGCGACCCCGATCTGCCGGCAATCTATCGAAACCAGTTCGTGCCGTCCGACTACATCAGGCAGGTTCAGCATCGCGGCGACATCGACGCGACGCTCGCGCAACTGGGCGACCTGCGGATCGGCGCGGTGCTGCACGGTCTCGACGCGGCGCTCGAGCTGGCCGACACGCTGGCCGAGCGGCTCGACGTGCCGTCACGCAACCCGCTCGCGACCTCCGCCGCGCGACGCGACAAGTTCGCGATGAACGAGCGCATTCGCCAGGCCGGGCTGCGCGCGCCCGCGCATTTCCACAGCACGTCGGTCGACGAAGCGCTCGATTGGGCGCGCGCGCACGGTACCTTGCCGCTCGTCGTGAAGCCGGCGCGCAGCGCGGGCGTGGCCGGCGTGAAGATCTGCCGGACGCTCGCGCAGGTCGAGGCCGCCGCGCGCGACGTGCTCGCCACCCGTTCGCTGTACAACCAGCCGAACGACGACATCGTGATCCAGAGCTACTCCGAAGGGCAGGAATACATCGTCGATTCGGTGTCGTTCGAGGGCCGCCATCGCGTGGTCAGCCTGTGGGAAGTGCATCGCGACCGCACGCACGCGCCGCGGCTCGACAAGATGCTGGTGCTGAACCACGCCGACCCGCGCTACGCGCCGCTGCTCGACTACGCGGCCGACGTGCTCGACGCGCTCGACGTGCGCTTCGGGCCGACTCATCTGGAGCTGTTCGATACGGCCGACGGCCCGACGATCGTCGAGCTGAACGCACGGCTGCACGGCAGCCTCGACCCGCGGCTGACGAGCGCGGTCAGCGGCGAGAATCACGTGTCGGCCACCGTCGAAGCCGTGCTGCATCCGGAGCGGCTGTTCGGCGACGTCGCCACGCCGACGGATTTTCACGGGTACTGCGGGCACGTGCTGCTGCTGTCGTCGCGCAACGGCGTGCTGCGGCAGGATTTCACGTGGCAGGCGATCCAGGCGCTACCGTCGTTCGTCGGGCTCAAGCAGTGGATCAAGGTCGGCGACACGCTGCGCGTGACCACCGACCTGCAGACGGCGCTCGGCACGGTCGGCCTCTACAGCCCGACGTTCGAGCGACTGCTCGAGGACTGCGCGCGCATTCGCGAAATCGAGGCCGATTTCTTCGCGGATGAGTGCGCGGTCGTGCCGGCCTAGGGCTGCGGCGTGCGTGTGTCAGCGCGCGAGCAGCGCACCCGCCTGGCGGCCGAGCACCGCGCGCAACGCGTCGAGTTCGGGCAACGCAGGCGCTTCGTCGGGCGTGACGAGGTAGGTCGTCACGCTGTCGAGATCGTCGAATGCGTGCGTGCGCAGCTCCTTGCGCGCCACGTGTTCGGTCGTGATCCGTTTCGGCAGGATCGCGACGCCCATCCCGGCCGCGACGCAGCCGAGGATCGCGCCGAACGTGCCGAACGACGACACCGATTCGATCGCGACGCCGCGCGCCTTCAACCAGTGCTCCGCGACCGCGCGATACGGACAGCCGTCGTGAAACGCGAGCAAGCGCACCGTGTTGTCGGCCAGCAGCTGCCGGCGCGTGACGGTCGCCGCGCTCACCAGCACCATGTCTTCCGCGAACGCGGGCTCGTAATGCAGCCCGGGCCGGACCACCGCGCGTGCGGTCAGCGCCGCGTCGAGCCGGCCGCGCAGCAGCGCGTCGGCCAGATCCGGCTCGCTGCCGATCTGCACCGCGAGGCCGAGCGCCGGATCGCGCTCCTTCAGCGCGGCGGCCAGCGCCGGCAGCCGCGTGGCGGCCGTGCTTTCCATCGAGCCGAGCCGGAAACTGCGGGCAACCGGCGTTTCGCGCACCACCTGCGTCGCTTCGTCGACGAGGCGCAGGATGCGGTCGCAATACGGCATCAGCCGGCGTCCGGCATCGTTCAGTACCAGCCGCTTGCCGTGCCGGTCGAACAGCAGCGCGTCGAGCGACTCTTCGAGCTGGCGCAGCCGCGCGGTGACGTTCGACTGCGTACAGCCGAGCCGTTCGGCCGCACGCAACGCGCTGCCTTCCTGCACGACGGCCCGGAAAGTTTCGAGCAGAGGGATGTTCATATCAGTTTCTCTTGTTACTGATTCATCTTATATCATTTTACTTCGCTCATCATCGGGATTAGCCTAGCGGGTATTCCCTGCCGGCCGCCTCTCCAAGGAATCCGCATGCCATCCGCTGCCTGCTTCGGCTTCACTCCCGTCCGCCGCCGGCCCGAGGTTCGTCCGTGCGCGCAGTGATCGCCGCGCTGGTGCGGCGCGGCCCGACCGTGCTCGCGTGCGGCGTCGGCCTCGGGTTGCTGGCGCCGCCGCTCGCGGATCTCGCACGGCCGCTGATGCCCGTTACCGTGTTCCTGTTCGTGCTCGGCACGTTGCTGCGCGTCGAGCCGAGCGCCGTGCGCGCGGTCGCACGGCGGCCCGCCGTGTCGCTGCTGCTGCCCGCCGTGACGATGATCGCGTGCCCGGTCGCGCTCGGCATCGCCGCGCGGCTCGCGGGTTTGCCGTACGACTGGGTCGTCGCGCTGGTGATCGCATACTGCGCGCCGCCGTCGAGCGGCACGTCGACGATCGCGCGAATGCTGTCGCTCGACGCCAGTGTCGCGCTCGTCGCGACCCTCGCGTCGATGGTGTTCGTGCCGCTGACCGCGCCGCTGCTGACCGCGTGGTTCAGCCACGACGCGGTGGTGTCGATTTCGCCGTCGAGCCTCGCGCTGCGGCTCGCGCTGCTGATCGGCAGCGCCGAGGGCGTCGCGCTGCTCGTGCGGCGCTTTGCAGGCGCGCGACTCGCGCGCCATGCGACGCCGATCGATGCAACCGTCGTCGTCGCGCTGCTGATATTCGCGCTCGGCACGATGGCCGGCATGCAGCAGTCGATCATCGACGCACCGCACCGCGCGTTGACGGCGATCGCACTCGCATTCGCCGTCAACGCGGGCTTCCAGATCGTCGCGTACGGGCTCACGCCCGGCGACGTCCGCACGCGCCTGAACGTCGCGCTGATCGTCGCGAATCGCAACGTCGGGCTGATGTGGGCCGCGCTCGGGCTCGCCGCGACGCCGACCATGGCGCTCGTGTTCGCGTGCGCGCAGCTGCCGATCTATACGCTGCCGCGCGTCGTCCAGCATCTGCTGCCGCGCCTCGAAGCGCAGCGACTGCGCCGGCGCGCACGCTAGCCGGCATCCCTCTTCCGCCCTCGATCCAGGATTCATCATGAAGCGACTCATCTTGATCGGCGCACGCGCCACCGGCAGCAGCGTCGCACTGGTGCGCGCCGCCATCGCACGCCAGATGGCCGTGACCGTCATCACCGCACCCGGCCATCGTCTCGATGGCGTGTTTCCCGACGGCGTCGAGACGGTCAACCTCGCGCCCGACGCCGGCCAGCTCGTCGACTGGCTGCGCGCCCGCTTTCCGGACGAACTCGACACGCTGCGCGTGACGACCGCGCACGACAGCTATGCGCGCACCGCCGCGTGGGTCGCCGATGCGCTCGGCCTGCCCGGCCCCGATGCGCGGCACGTCGCGCATGCGGTGTCGAAGTCGAACCAGAAGGCGCTGCTCGCCGCGCACGGAATCCCGGCCGCCCAGTTCGTCGCGGGCACGCTCGCCGCGCCGGCGGCGCTCGCGGCCGCCGCGGCGCCGTTGCGCTTTCCGGTCGTCGTCAAGCCGTCGGAAGGCTCCGCGAGCGACGGCGTGCGCCGCTGCGAGGACATCGCGGCCGTGCGCGCGCAGCTCGACGCGCTCGCTACCGCACAGGCCGATGCACCGTCGCTTGCGACCGAACGCATCGTCATCGAGGAATTCCTGGACGGCAGCGAATACTGCGTCGAGTATTTCGACGGCCGCTACGTCGGCGCGCTGCGCAAGCTGAAGCGGCATGGCGCGGGTTTTCTCGAACGCGGGTATACGTCCGAGCTCGATCTCGACGCCGACACGCTGCGTGCGCTGATCGACGTCGGCACGCGCGCGACGGCCGCCGCCGGGCTCACGTGGGGGCCCGTGCATCTCGACTGCATCGTGCACGACCGCGTGCCGCACGTGATCGAACTGAATCCGCGCATCGCGGGCAGCTTCATCTGCGACATCGTGCGCGACGGCTACGGCTTCAACGTGGTCGACGCGTTGCTCGACAAGCTCGATGGGCGCGCGGTAACGATCCCCGAGCTGTTCGAGCCGCACGCGTATGCGCGCGCCGAATTCCTGCTCGACAGCGATCCCCGTGCGTGGCGTTTCGCGCAAGGCGGCGAGATCGACGATGGCGCGGTCAGGATCAGCTATGGGCCGCAGGTGCTGCCCGATCGTGAACGGCGTGCGTTTCTTTATGTGCGGGTAGCGTTGCCGGCGGTGCACGGTTCAGCGCACGACGTGGGTTTGGCGGCTGAGTGCGGTGAATTGAAATCAACTACCGAGTCAGCCTGACTTCGGGGGAGCGCGGTTTGCCTGCGCCGGCCGCGCATTCAATGCAACGGCGACCACGCCTCCGGCAAGCCGATCGTCGACGTCGCCCGTTCGATCTGTTCCGGCCCGCCTGCCGGCGGCCACAGACCCTCCGCGTAGTGCCGCTTTCTCAACGCCATGCGTTCTTCCAGACTCGAGAACCCCCAGATGTGCGTGATGCGCGGCGGTCCGTCGAGTGCGTACATGTTGCAAACGAGATGCGACGTATAGGCTTGGGCCGGACCCACCGCACGTTCCCACGCGGAAATGGTCGGCGCCACACCGCCGGCTTTCAGCCAGTAGCGGCGAATCTCATAGAAGTCGCCCAATACCGCCGGTTCGATATCGGGTAGAAAAGGAAAAAGTGCGTAACTTTCCATGTTCAATCGAACGGACGCGCTTTCAATCCCGAAAGGTTGCTCAGCGCTCAATGCCCGATTGCGTTCATGCTGCAATTCATCCATCGTCTCGAAGCCACGCAGCACGACAACCCGCGATAGCTCGCCAATTTCCGTGCGCCATGCGCCAAGCAGCCGCCCTTGCGCGTCGGCATCCGATACCCAGCGATGCGCACGGCCGGACACCCTATCCTGGTCCAGAAGCGGACACGACAACGTCGTGAGTTCATACAGCATGTCTGCCCTCCTTTCGCTCGCCTGTCGCAATGTATTTCCATTGCACTGTATTTCCAAAGCGGCGGCTGATAAACGCGCCGCACCTTGAAACAGAATCCAGTAGCATTGCACAATGGATCTCTTCAAGGCGATGGCCGTATTCGTCCGCATCGTGGAAACGGGCAGCCTGACGGCCGCCGCGCAAGCGTCCGATCTGTCGCCGACCATGGTCGGGAACTACCTTCAGGCGCTGGAAAGCCGGCTGGGCGCGGTCCTCGTTCACCGCACGACGCGTAAGCAGAAAGTCAGCGCGTTCGGCCAGGCTTACTACGAACGATGCGTCGAAGTCCTCGGTCTGGTCGACGACACGGAACAGCTTGCGCTCGATCACCTCGAGCATCCACGCGGGCGTCTGCGCGTGACGGCGCCTGTCGTGTTCACGAACGAGTGCCTGATTCCCGCGCTCGCGGACTATTACCGGCGCTACCCCGAGATCAGGCTCGATATCGTCGCAACCGACTCGCTCGCCGATCTGTTCGACGAGGGTTTCGAGGCCGCCATTCGCATCGGCGCGCTAGCCAATCCGGATGTGGTGGCGCGTCCGCTAGCGCCCTATCGGCTGGTGATGTGTGCGTCGCCCGCTTACGTTCACGAACATGGCGCGCCGACTACGCCGCATGCGCTGCGCGAGCATCACTGCCTGACGTATGCGTATCCGCCCCGATCGGAATGGCACGCGGCACAATCCCGCTGGATGCTGGAAGGCCCGGACGGGCCGATGAGCATCTGCGTGGACGGCCGACTGAAAATCGACAGCGCGGAAGCGTTGCGCCGCGCGACGTTGAGCGGGCTGGGTATCGCGATGCTGCCTTCGATGCTGATCCACGAGGACATTCGCAAGGCGCGCCTCGTCGAGATCATGCCGGACTTCGCCGCCCCCGTGCGGTCGATGAATCTGCTTTATCCGCAACAGAAGCAGAAATCATCGAAGCTTCGCAGCTTTACGGAATTCGTGGTCGACCGGTTCGGCGCCGAAACGGCCTCCCGGACCTGATGCGGCTACCGCCGCCGGTCGCGAAAAAGCCCTATGCCACCGCGCCCCTCCTTCACGCCTTCGCGAAAGCGAGCAAGCGTTCGCCCAGTCTGGCCGGTTGCTCCTGCTGGATCCAGTGGCCTGCGCCGTCGATCAGTTCGATGCCACGCATGCTCGTCGTCGCCTTCGTTCTCATCAGGTCGAGCGCGCCCGGCGCCGAATAGGTGCCCCAATCGCTCGTGCCGCCAATGAAGAGCGAGGGAACATCGATCGTCTTGCCCGAAAACAGGCGCAACTCGGCGTTCAGATCAGGATCGGACAACACACGATAAGCCTGAAGCGCGCCTTGAAACCCGGTGCGGCCGTACTCCGCCGTGTACACGCCAAGTTCCGCATCGGTCAGCCATGTGCAGGCACGGGTTTCGGCGGCGGACGGCTGGAATGGCGCGACGGTTTCGGGCATCGTCTTGCCGAGATCCATCACGTAGTACGTGGGCATTTGCGCCAACTCCGCGGCCGTGAGCGCCTTGAGCGGATGCGGCTGGTTTCCGGGCCAGTCGGCACTCTTGACATGGAAGAATGCGCGAAGAAACGCGGATAAACCTTGGGGCGGGCGCCACATGTCCCGGTTGGCGTTCCGGGTGCACAGGTATTGCTGGTAATACTGTCTCGGCGGATCGAGCGCGGCAAGCGCCGCCGCCAGTTTCCGACCGTCACTGCTCGGTTGAGCCGACGATGTCTCGCTTCGCGCCGTGTCGAACGGAAGCGCCGGCGGGCCGGGGAACGGTGCGCTCATCAACACCACCGACGGAAAGACGTCAGGTCGCGCCAGCGCACAATACGCCGCCACGGGCGAGCCGAGGTCGTGTCCTACCAGCATTGACGTCTGCCGATACCCCAACGCAGAAACCAATCCGAGCGCGTCGCGCGTCATATTCAACAAGCTGAACGGCGCGAGCGGGGCGTCATAGTCGTTCACCCAGCCGGTGGTGCGCCCAACCCCCCGCTGGTCGGGCGCCACGACGTGGTATCCCGCGTCAGCCAGGATGGGCATCAGATGTCGCCAGCCGTAGGCCAGATCCGGAAAGCCGTGCAAAAGCAACGCGAGCGGCCGGCCGGCGCTTTCATGACCGGCCTCGAGAACATGGACGTCGAGGCCGTTCACCCCGTGGATCATGCGCGAGCGCACCCCTTTGGGAAGCGTTCCTGCGGCGTAGGTCGGCATGGTCGGATCCCCTTCTGCTGTCGGGTTTGCGCGGGCGGGGCGAAGCAAAGCCGCAACCAGGCCGGCCGCGCCCATCGCCAGGACCGTTCGTCTCGGCGCAGATAGCTTGCTCTTGTCGACGGGCATCGCGGCACTCCGGGCTATGGTGATCACCATAGTATGGCGATCGCCATAGCCGGGTCAAGCCAAACGTGATACTTTTCCGGCATGACACGCAAGACTGACGCTCGCGCTCGCGCGATTGCCACGGCCGAACGGCTGTTTCGCATCCAGGGCTACACCGCGACCGGACTGACCCAGATCCTCGAAGAAAGCGGCGCGCCCAAGGGATCGTTCTACTTTCACTTTCCACGCGGCAAGGCCCAACTCGCGGAAGAAGCAATCGATCAGTACGTCACGAATCGCATTGCCGTCTTGCAGAACATCTCGGCCGAAACGACCGGTCATGCGCTGGATTTCGTGCGTCGGCTCTTCAGCACGTTTGCGGCCGAAATGGTCGCCGCCGATTTCCAGTACGGGTGCCTCATGCAAAACCTCGCCAACGAACTGCCCGCGCTCGACGCCGAGCTGACCGAGCGGGTCGCGCGGGGGTTTGCCGATTCGACCGAGGTGATTGCGGCCCATTTCAGGGGGTGCGGTTTTGCTTCCGCTCGCGCATCCTCGGCCGCGGCCGCGTTGGTCGCCGCGCTCGAAGGCGCACGCACGATCGCCCGCCTGGAACGCTCGCCGGCCGTATTCGCCGCGCTGGCAGATGTCAGCGGCCAAGGGTGGGGTGCTACCGAAGAGTGATCCGCCCCGATGTTGTCGTGACGAGCCGTGCCTTCCGCCCATCACGGGGACATTGCCCGTCGCCGTGATGCCGCACCGGTTCGGTATCCGCGAAAGCACGAGATGCAGCGAATTCTCCCGACTGCGTTTGCTTGAACTGCGCAGCGGTACCCAGGCAACGTGAACGCGTGGACAACGGGCATGCAGACGCATTCGAAGAAAGCCGAACAGGTCGACCTGCCGTCGAACTCGAGGCTGAACCGCTCATACGGCGCGGCGGATTTTGCCGACGCATTTTCGGTGGCCTTGCCGGCGACCGCCCGCAACGACGCGGAATCTCTCGCTCGACACATCTTTACCGGGCAGCCCAAGTGGATTGTGATGCTGCTGCGCGTTCGGGACACGGTCGTGTGGCCGCTCGGCCTGAAAGGAACGGCCGAGTTGAAAGCCGCGAACGGCGACCGAATCAGTATTTTTCGCGTGTTCGAACGACATGACGACGAGATCATTCTGGGCGAGGACGACAGGCATCTCGATTTCCGTGTGTCGGTGCTCGTTCAGCCCGCATCTGATGACCTGCCCCGGCGACTGACACTCACCACGCTCGTTTTCTACAATCGTCCGTTGGGCCGGGCTTATCTCGGCGTCATCGCGCCTTTCCATCGCCTCGTCGTGCGATCGTCGCTCGACTCGGCGCAGGCGCTTGGATGGCCCAGCCGATAGCCGCTCTCCCCCCGCTACGCCCGAACGGCGGATCGTCGCCCCGGCCCCGGCCGCGACCGCCCGCCATTCGCCAGCGTCGAAATTTCGCCCTCGCATCCAACCGCACCAGGCGGCGAATGATTGACGAAAGACCCGACAATCAGCTGACAAAAACCTGTCTGCGCAACCACGACACGCGCAAGTCAATGTGGAATTCGCACTTCGATTCATAGCGGCATCCTCATCGTCGTGGTAATTTCTTGCGTCCTCCTCACCGGAGGAAAACAAGGAAATCGAGAGGGCATTCCACATGCTGCTTGCACGAGACCGTCGATCCACTTCAATCGGCCGCATGATACGGGCACACGTCGCCGTGGCAGCAATCGCCGCGCATGCAACAGTCGCGTATTCCGCCGATTCCGCTCCATCCGTCACCGTCCTGTCCGACGACACCGTCTACACCGTGAATCGAGACGGCTCGTCGATCCATGATCAAACACGATCGATCCGTATGGAGACGGAACAGGGCGTCAGATCGTATGGTCAGGTTTCCTATCAATACAGCCGTGAGTTGCAGAAGTTCGACGTGGTCGAGGCCTACACCACCACGCACGACGGCGTGCGGATCGACGTTCCGGCCAGCGCAATCTTCACGCGTCAAAGCGCGTCGAGCGTCCGCGCCCCCAGCTTCGACGACAACCTCGTCAAGACGATCGTCTTTCCCGGCGTCGAGCCCGGTGCCACCGTGACCATGCGCACGCGCGAGACGCAGGTTACGCCGCTGTTCCCCGGGCAGTTCTCCGCCGACGACACGTTTCCGGGCAACAAGCCGATCCAGCGCGCCAGCATTACGATCAACGCGCCCGCCTCGATGGCGCTGCATGCGGATGTCGTCGACATGCAGGGCGGGCTCGTTGCCGCCGATGTCGATGGCCGGCAAACCTGGCGCTGGACGATAAAAGATGCGCCTGCACAGCCACTCGAAGCGCATGCGCCGAGTATCGACGATCGCAGCCCGCGGCTCGCGGTGACGACGTTCCCGGATTACGCGGCGCTCGGGCAGGCATACGCTGCCCGTGCGCAGGCACAGGCAAGCGTGACGCCCGACGTGCAAGCGCTGGCCGATCGCGTCACGAACGGCGTCGCCAACCGGCGCGATCAGGCAGAGGCCCTCTATCAATGGGTCAGCCGAAACATCCGCTATGTTGCCGTGTTCCTCGGTTTCGGCGGCGTCGTGCCGCACACCGCGCAAGACGTCTTGCACACGCGCTATGGCGACTGCAAGGACCATACGACACTGCTGCAGGCGCTGCTGGCAGCAAAAGGCATCTCGAGCAGCACGGTACTCGTGAATGCCGACACTCGCTATTGGCTGCCTTCGGCCGCCAGTCCACTGGCCGTATTCAATCACGCGATTACCTACGTTCCCGAATTCGACGTCTACCTCGACTCGACGGCCGGCACGGCGCGCTTCGGCACCCTTCCTTTCAACGAGGAAGGCAAGCAGGCGTTGCTGACGGGCATCGGCGATGCGCCGTCTCGCTTGGTCGTCCTTCCCGTTGCACACGCCGACGCCGATACGGTGACGGTCACCACGCACACCACGCTCGACCCACTCGGCACCGTTCGCGGCGACAGCAAAGTCGAAAACCGCGGCGAATACGACTGGATCGCCCGCTCGATATTTGCCGCGCTGCCGGCAGGCGCCGAACCAATGTTTGCGCAGGCGTTCCTTACCGCGAACGGATCGGAAGGCACCGGCCGCTACCGTCACGGCGACGTCGGTGATCTCCGCACTGCGTTTTCGTTTTCCGGTGTATTCGAACTACCGGACTACACGCCGCTCCCCGGCCCCGGCGCGATGCGCGTCCCGAGAGGACTGGGCGGCTTCGACACCGTCGCCAGCGCCTTCGACTGGGCAGGCTCGGCCAGACGCAAAACCCCGTTCCTGTTCAAAGCCGGACGCTTCAGCGAAATCACGAAACTGGAGTTGCCGACTTCGATGCAGGTGTTGAGCCTTCCGAAGCCCGTCACGGTGACGTCACCGCTCGGCACTTATACGTCGTCCTATGCACTGGAAGGCAGGACCATCAGGGCGACCCGGACGCTCGAACTGAATTCACCGCGGCCGTATTTACAGCCGGACGAGTACCCCGAATTCCGAAGAATGGCCAGGTCGATCAAGCACGACCTTGCCGCACAGATCGTCTATCGATGATCGACTTGCGGGTGCGTTCAGGCCGGAATTCGACGCACTTCAACCACGAGACTTCCGGCCTCCATCTCGCATGCCCAAGCCGCAGGTCAATGCGAATTGCCGAACAGTCGAATCACGACGCCGCGCAGCCACCGGTTGCCGGCCTCGTGGTGATAGCGCGCGTGCCAATGCTGCCGCACCGCGAAGCCGTCGACCGGAATCGGGCAGGCATGAACCGCGAGATCGTTGGCCTGCGCCAGCGTCTCGCCGATATGACGAGGTAGCGTCGTGATCAGGTCGGTCGTCTGGACGATCGCCCCCAACCCGAGAAACCCCGGCAATTCCAGCACCACGTCCCGCTCGATGCGCGCCTGCCGCAGCGCCTGTTCGAGCAGTTGCGCCCCGGTTCCCGCCGTGATGGCGACATGTCCTTCCGCCCGATACTGCTTGACCCCGAGCCGGCCGCGAATCCGCGGGTGATGCCGATTCACCAGACAAATCCAGTCCTGGTCATACAGCTTCTGCTGGTAAATGCCACCGCCCAGCCACGGCACGTAGCCGATCGCGAGATCGGCTTCGCCGGATTCGAGCGCCCGCTCCGTATTGCCGTCGATCCGCGCGGCTTCGAGCCGGACGCCCGGCGCCTGCGCGCGGACATGGGCCAGCAGCCGCGGCAACAGCGTGACGTGGCTCGCGTCGGTCATGCAGATGCGAAAGCGTCGCTGGGCGGTCGCCGGGTCGAACGCGATCTCCCACGCCGTGAAGCGCCGCAGCGATTCGAGGATTTCCCGGCATGGCCCGATCAGTGCGTCGGCCTGAGGAGTCGGCGCCATGCCGCCGGGCGTGCGGATGAAGAGTGGATCGTGCAAATGTTCCCGCAAGTGCCCGAGCCAGATGCTGACCGTCGGCTGGCTCTGGCCAAGTTGCTCGGCGACGCGCGTGACGCTGCGCACGTCGTACAGGAGATCGAATAGCTGAAGCAGCTTCAGGTCCGGCAGATCGGCGGGCATCGTTTCATTATTGTCCAGGGCAATGACGCCATTGTATCCATTGCATTGTCGACATGAGCGACGGCTCCTATCGTGAGGCCATACGTCAAGGAGACAGCATTGAAAATTGCGATTCTGGGAGCCGGCGCACTGGGCTGTGCGATCGGCGCCACCCTCACCGAAGGCGGTCACGAGACCTGGTTGATCGACCGCTCGCCCGCGCACGTCGATGCGATGCGCCGTGACGGCCTGCGGGTCGACGACGCGCGCGGCACCCGGCAGGTACGCGTGCACGCGACGACACAGGCTGCCGAAGTCGGCACGGCCGACATGGTCGTGGTGCTGGTCAAGTCGTTCCACACCGACGCGGCGATCCGCGGCGCGCTGTCGCTGGTCGGGCCCGATAGCGTCGTGCTGTCACTGCAGAACGGCCTCGGCCACGAGGACATTCTGAGCGACGCCGTCGGCCGCGAGCGCGTGCTCGCGGGCAAGACCTACGTCGGCGGCGTGCTGCGCGGGCCCGGTCATATCGAATCCGGCGTGATCGGCAAATACACGTACATCGGCGAACTCGACGGACGCATCACGCCGCGCGTGCAGGCGATCGCCGCCGCGTTCGATGCCGCCGGCCTCGCGACGACGATCAGCGACAACATCGTCGGCACGATGTGGGACAAGCTGCTGGTGAATGTCGCGACGGGCGCGCTGACGGGCCTGACCGGCCTCACCTACGGGCAGCTCTACGACGAGCCGCTGCTGAAGGCGACGTCGCTCGCGGCGGTCGCCGAGGCAATCGCGGCGGCGCAGGCGGCCGGCGTGAAACTGTCGATGACCGATCCCGAACAGGCATGGACGCTCGCCGCCGAGGGCCTGCCGGCCGCTTTCAAGACGTCGATGCTGCAAAGCCTGGAGAAAGGCTCGATCACCGAGATCGACTTCATCAACGGTTCGGTCGTGCGTGCCGGGCAGCGCCACGGCGTGCCGACGCCGGTCAATGCCACGCTCGTCGCCTGCATCAAGGGATTGGAGCGCGCGATGGCCGATCGCCAACGCGAGGAGGCAGCCGCATGAGCGCCACGAAAGCCTATCTCGAACACGTTGCGATCTGGGTGAAGGACATCCACTGGCACATCCGTTTCTTCGAGGACGTGCTCGGCATGACGCTGCGCGAAGTGGACGGCACGCTCGACGCACCGCGGCAGTACTGGACGCTCGGCGGCCTGCAGTTCATCCACGCGCCGGAACATGACGGCCCGGAAGGCCGGCTCGCCCATCTCGGCGTGATGTGCGAGGACCTGGAGGCCGCGCTGGCCGCGGCGCAGCGATTCGACGTGACCGAGATGCCGCAGGGGCGCAACTGGATTCGCCTGCCCGACGGGCTCGCCGTCGAACTGATTCAGGCGCGGCCGGCTTCCTGCGTTGCGCAGGCGCTGGCGATCAACCCGCGCGCGGAGGCATGACCATGACCATCGTCGAGAAATACTGGGACGACGCCCGCGAAGGCGACACCTGCATGAGCCCGACCTACGTCGTGACCAAGGAGCGCATTCTCGCGTATGCCGACCTCACCGGCGACCACACGCCCGTTCACGTGGACGAGGCATACGCGAACGCCAGCCATTTCGGCTGCCTCGTCGCGCACGGGCTGTTCGGCCTGTCCGTGGCCGACGGCCTGAAGACGCAGAGCGACTATCGCTTCCTGCCGGGCATGTCGCTCGGCTGGACCTGGGATTTCCTGCTGCCGATCAAGGTCGGCGACGTGCTGCACGTGACGTTCCGCGTCGGGTCGATGCGGGCCAGCAAGAGCCGTCCGGACTGGGGCATCGTCGTGCTGCCGTCGGAACTGATCAATCAGGACGGGCAGGTCGTTCAACGCGGCGAACATCGACTGATGGTGCCGCGCCGTCCGGAGGCACTGTGATGCAGGCTCGTCCCCTCGAAGGCATTCGCGTCGTCGACTACAGCCATTTCCTCGCCGGCCCGTATGTCGGGCGCTGTCTCGCGGCGCTCGGCGCCGAAGTCATCAAGGTCGAGCGTCCCGGCGCCGGCGACGCCGGACGCCAGCACGCGACCGTGCTCGACGACCAGCAAAGCGGCTATTTCCTGCAGCTCAACATGGGCAAGCGCGGCGTGAGCGTCAACATGAAGGACCCGCGCGGCAAGGCGTTCATGCAGCGGCTGTGCGACTCCGCCGACGTCTTCATCGAGAACTATCGGCCGGGCGCACTGGACAAGCTCGGGCTCGGCTATGAAGCACTGTCGGCGCGCAATCCGGGCCTCGTCTATTGCTCGATTTCGGCGTACGGTCACACCGGCCCCGATGCGCATCGCGCAGGTTTCGGGCTGATCGCCGAAGCGAAGAGCGGGATCATGCAGATGGTCGGCACGCCGGGCGAGCGCCCGCCGCTGCTGCGCATTTCGCTCGGCGACATGTACACGGGCATTCATGCGGTCGCGGCGATCAACGCCGCGCTGCTGGGGCGCGTGAAGAGCGGTCGCGGGCAGCACGTCGACATGGCGCTGTACGACACGCTGGTATCGATGCACGAATACGCGGTGCAGTGCTACACGCTGAAGGGCGTGCTGCCCGAGCAGACCGGGCACGACATGCCGACGTCGACGCTCTATGGCGTGTTCCGCGCCGCGGACGGCGATCTCGTGATCGCCGCGCAGGTGGACGACGCGTGGAAGCGCTTCGCCGCGCTGATCGCGGCACACGGTGGCCCGGCGGGTTTCGGCGCCGACACGCGGTTTCACGACAGCACCGGACGCAACGCGCACCGTACGGAGATTCTGTCGGTGGTCGAGCCGTGGGTGGCCGCGCGTTCCGTCGCGTCGGTACTGGACCTGCTGGACGGCATCGACGTTCCGTGCGCGAAGGTGCAGCGCATCGACGAAGTGTTGAACGATCCGCAGATCCAGGCCAGAGGCATGGTCGTCGAGCAGCAGCATCCGCGCTACGGCACGCTGCGCCTGCCCAACCTGCCGTTCCGGTTCTCCGATTGCGATACGACGATTCGCGACGTCGCGCCCGATCTCGGGCAGCACAACGCGGAAGTCGCCCGTTCTCTCGGGTTCGATTCGGCCGAAATCGATGCGATGCAGGCCGACGGTGTCCTCTACTCGAAAGCGAGCCAACGATGACTGATCAATACGCGGTGATCGGCAATCCGATCGGACATACGAAATCCCCGCTGATTCACGGCCTCTTCGCGCAAGAGACGAAGCAGGACCTCCGCTATACGGCGATCGAGGGCCCGCTCGAGCCGGCAGGCGCTTTCGCTGCCGCGGTGCGTGCGTTTTTCGATGGCGGCGGCAAGGGCATCAACGTCACCGCGCCGTTCAAGCTCGACGCGTTCGCGATGTCGGATGAACGCAGCGAGCGTGCGCAACTCGCGGGCGCGGCCAACGCACTCAAGTTCGACGGCGGCCGCATCCTGGCGGACAACTTCGACGGCATCGGGCTGGTTCGCGACATCGAGGCGAACCTCCATCTGCCGATGGCCGGCAAGCGTGTGCTGGTGCTCGGTGCGGGCGGCGCGGCACGCGGCGCGCTGTTGCCGTTCCTCGAAGCCGGCCCGGCGGAACTCGTGATCGCGAATCGCGACGTCGACAAGGCGCGCGCACTGGCCGCGCAGGTCGCCGGGCGCGGCCCGCTCGTGGCCGGCAGCTACGCGGACCTCGCGCGGATGGGACGTTTCGACCTGGTCGTCAACGCGACGTCGGCCAGTTTGACCGGCGACCTGCCGCCTGTCCCGCCGAGCGTGTTCAGTCCGAAGGGAACTGCTTACGAGCTCGCCTATGGCAAGCGACTCACGCCGTTTCTCCGGCTCGCGAAAAATGCCGGCGTGCACGGGATCGCGGATGGCGTCGGCATGCTGGTCGAGCAGGCGGCCGAGGCGTTCGCATGGTGGCGCGGTGTGCGCCCCGCGACCAGTTCGGTGATCGATCGGCTGGCCGTGCCGTTCGACTGAACACGCGATGGGGATCGGCATGCAGGCGATCCCGATGCGCGATGCCATCGATCGCGACAGAGGCGGCAGGCGCGATCGGGTAGACTCGGCGCGTCCATACGAACGCGCCGCGCCGAGCAACGCTGCCTTGCCGCGGCCCTCCTCCCACGCCCGAGACCGTGCCGAACACCGTCATGCCGGACACCACGCGCCCCGCTCGCCTGAACTTCGCGCTCATGTTGCCGCTGCTGCTGGCGGCCCAGCCGGTGGCGACCGACAGTTACCTGCCGGCACTGCCCGAAATCGCCGCGACGCTGGGCTCCGCCAGCGTCAGCCTCACGGTTTTCGCACTGATATTCGGTATCGGACAGTTGCCGATGGGCAGTCTTTCCGACCGATTCGGCCGTCGTCCCGTCTTGCTGACCGGCCTTGCGCTCTATGCGCTGAGTGCATTGGCGGCGGCGATCGCGTCGACCGCCGCGATGCTGGTGGCCGCGCGTGCGATGCAGGGCTTTGCCATGGCCGCGATCCTGGTATGCGCCCGTGCGACGGTGCGCGACCGGTATTCGGCGGGCGACGGCCCGTACGTGATGGCGCGCGGTTTCATGGGAATGGGAATGATGGCGTTCCTCGCCCCGCTTGTCGGTGCGTATGTCACGCAGCACGCCGGCTGGCGATGGGTACTCGCCGGGATGAGCCTGTATGCGTTCGGCTTGCTCGTCATGTGCTGGTACGGCTTCGAGGAAAGCGCCGCCAGAATCGCGCCGCGTAGGAACTCGACCGGGGACGTGCGCGAGATATTCGGCAATGCCCCGTTCAGGGTATGGACGCTGCTGGCCGCGTCGACGTACACCGGCATGTTCTGTTTTCTGCTGCTTTCTCCGACGATCTACATCCGGCAGTTCGGCATCTCGCCGCAGCGATACGGCTGGATCCCCGCGAGCGGGACGCTCGTCTATGTGCTGAGTACCTTTGGCTGCCGGCAGTTGCTGCGACGTCAAAGCATGCTGCGAACGGTACGCCAAGGGGCGACGTTGAGCCTCTCCGGTGCGGTGATCCAGGCATTGGGGTGCGCGCTGCTTCCCGGCAGCATCTGGCCGCTGCTCGTCGGGCATGGCGTGTATTGCCTCGGCCACGGGATCCATCAGCCGTGCGGGCAGGCAGGCGCGGTCAGCGGGCTGCCACATCTTGCCGGCCGCGCGGTCTCGTGGTCCGGCTTCATCATGATGTTCTTCGCTTTCAGCGTGGGGCAGACGGCGGCGGCTTTCACCGATCCGCGCTATCCGTCCGGCGCGTGGCCGATGGTGGTGCCGATGCTTGGCGTGGGCGTCACGCTGGTTACGATTGCGTTTGCGTGGTTGCCGAGAATGGGTGGCGCGAATTTGGGGGTGGCAGTCGTTCCCGCGCGGGCGGGGAATGGTCGGTGAGTTGCGGCGGGAAATCGGTGGGAGAAGGCGGTATGGGTTTTCAGCGCGTCGTCAGCTGTCGACCCATTGCGATCGGTCGTAAGATCACGGTCCCTTCGTCGCTTCTTGAAGTACTTCGGTCATCCGACGGCCGGTCTTTTGGTCGGGCATCGGCCAACACGGTCGACACCTCCGCAGAACCTTATCGGGCGTACGCCGACTTCCGAGTCATTGGATTTGAGGAAGCCGCGTCAGAGAGCGATCGCGCCGGAAGCTGCTTGTATTGCCAGCAATCTCGTCTTCGCTGCGCCCCTCATTGATGGCAATGCTTTCCCCAAAGACAAAATGAGGAACCGAACGCACACCGGCATTGGCCGACTTGAACGCTTCCGCTTCGACGCGATGGTGCCGTTCAGGATCAAGAGCGATGGCACGCGCCTGATCGCGGTTAAAACCGTAGTCGGCGGCAATGTCAGCCAGCGTCACGCAGCCTTCGCCAACAAGGCTTTGATAGCCGTTTCGGTGTGGGCGATTGCGGCCTTCGCCGCATCGGGGCCGAAAACCGTGCCTTCGACACGCACCACTTCAACGTCGGTCAGGCCGATGAAACCGAGCAGATGCAGCAAATAGCTGGTCTGGAAGTCGAACGGCGCCCAGGCACCTTCCGAGAACACGCCACCGGCAGCGGCAAGGAGATAGACTTTCTTGCCAGTCAGCAGTCCCTTCGGCCCAGTATCGCCGTAACTGAAGGTGACGCCCGGCCAGGTGACGTGATCGAACCACGCCTTTAGCTGCGAGGACAGACTGAAGTTGATCATGCCCGAACCGAGCACGATCACATCGGCGACCTTCAACTCATCGACCAACTCTTGCGCGACCTTCACCGCCTCGACCTGTTCCGGCGTGCGATCTTCGGGCGACGTGATCCGGCCCTGGATGTAGGCCGGTGCGATATGGGGCGGAGGATTCGCGGCAAGGTCACGCACGGTCAGCGGGCCGCCCGCGCGCGCCTGGATGCCCTCTGCGATTTCGGTGGCAAATCGGGTGGAAAGGCTGTCAGCCCCGCGCGGGCTGGACGTGACAAGTAGGGTGTGGCTCACGGCGGCTCCAAGGTATAAAAAGAGAACTAAGTAAGATATCGATCCTTACTTACCAATTCATACAAAGGATGGTATGGTTCCTGCCGTTTTCCCACAAGAAGGCACACGCATGTCACTTAGTCACTCCGAACTACCTGCCGATATGCCTGCACCTGACGCTGGCGGCTGCCTGGCAACTCGTGAAATCCTGGATCGCATCGGCGACAAGTGGAGCCTCTACATTGTCGCCATGCTGGCCAATGGCTCGCGGCGCTTCAACGAATTGAAGCGCGGCATCGACGGCATTTCGCAGCGGATGCTGACACTGACCTTGCGCGGACTGGAACGCGACGGACTGGTAACGCGAACGATGTATCCAACGATTCCTCCTCGCGTCGATTACCAACTCACTGACATGGGAAGAACGCTGTTGAAGCCTGTCATGGCGTTGGTCAACTGGGCGAACGAGAATCAAGTCGCCATTGCCGAAGCGCATAAACGTTTTGACGAGGAGCCGGAGCCGGATCAGGTCTTGATTCAGGGCGTTGTCTACCAGCGTCGATAAACGGATCGAGGCCGTGGCTTGTGCAAACACAGCGGCGAAATCCAAGTGCCGGCTCGCGTCGGGACCTGTCCCGACGCGGATCTTTCTTGGGGTGCGAAAGCGCTGCATTTTCCGATCTATCCAGCAGGTGAAGTTCCGGCGAAAATGTCATCCGATTGGCCTCCATCGGGCTGAGCCGCAGGAGACACCGGCGGATGCCCGAAATGCTGCGCAGTCCAGACTCCGGACGAGGCCGTTCGCCATAGTCATCAATGACGTCAATAGCGACATTTACCCCCCCCCTTCGGCATGGAAGCCACTATCTGCCTGACCGGAAATCCGATGCATGGGCGGGCGTAGCGCAAGCACGCCACGCCCCGCCACCGCACTCAATCAGACCGCACGCGACACCAACTCGCCCAGCACCGTGTCCAGCGCGACATGGCCTCGCAAGATTTCGTCAGGACCGCTTTCGAAATCGATCCAGCCTTCGTTGAAGCCGTCCAGCATGCGCGTGCGCGGGCGCGGATGCTTCATGCCCTGCGCGCGAAACAACGCGTCCCACGTTCGCCTGTCGACGGCTTCCGCTCGCACGTCCCGGCCCAGAACGCGAGCGAAGGCCAGCGCGAGATCGTTGGGGCTCACCCGGCGCGAGCCTTCGAGCTCGACAACACGCACCCCGCTCCACGTCTGCCGAAGCAATTCCGTCGCGACGCGGCCCACGTCCGCGGTGGCGACCATCGGCACGGGCTTGTCGAGCGGCTGCAGATAACTGGCGACGACGCCCCCGTCGCGCGCGGAGGCAACGTCCCACGCGGCGTTCTCGATGAACCAGCCGGGCCGCAGGAACGTCACCGGCATCGGCATCTCGCGCAGCGCCTGCTCCATCAGCGTGAGTTGCGTGAGCAGATTGGTCTCGTCGGCCTGCGCGCCGATCGTCGACAGGCAAACGACCTTTTCGGGGCGCGCCTTCAGCAGCGCGGCGGATACGGCTTCGATCACCTTCCGCGCTTCGGGAAACCCGGGCGCCGGATCGAACACCGGCGGCAGCAGGATGAACACGCCCCTCGCGCCGGTGAATGCGGCGGCGAGCGACGAAGGGTCTTCCATGAACGCGGTCGCGACCTCGCACCCGCGCGCCGCCCATGCCGCTGCCCGCGTCGTGTCGCGTACGACCGCGCGCACCGCGTCGCCCGAGGCCAGCAGTTCGCGCGCCAGTGCGCCACCGACCTGACCGGTGATTCCAGTGATTGCATACATTGCTCGTTCTCCATGTGTGAATACGTGGCTCGCATTCTGGACAAACGCCGACCAAAACAAAATGACATGGATGGAATCAGATAAGTGACAACATGTCATCAATTCAGCATGATCGACACCGACGCCCGGCATGGCTACGCTGTGCGGCGTTGGCGTGTCGGCCTTCAGTGGGTCGCGCGCGATCGGCCAACCGTACTCAGTCGAACAACCATGAGATCCAGTAGCGAGAAACTGTCCGGCAGCATCAGCGTGTTCGCTGCCGTGGTCGATGCGGGGACGTTTTCGGCCGCCGCCGACGTCATCGGCATGACGCCGCCGGGCGTCAGTCGAGCGATTGCGCGGCTGGAGAGAAGGCTGAACATCCGGCTGTTCAACCGAACGACGCGGTCGGTGTCGCTGACCGAAGAGGGCCGCCGCTTTTACGAGCAGGTCATGCCCCATCTCGCCGGGCTGGAGGAAGCCGCGGCAGCGGCGGCGGGCAGCGTCTCCGCGGTGCGCGGAAGGCTGCGAATCAATCTGGATCCGGTCGTCTACCGGGCCATTCTCGGGCCACGGCTCGATGCGTTCATGGACGCGCATCCCGAGCTCGAAATCGAGCTCATCGCGCGCGACAGCCTGGGCGACCTCGTCATGGACGGCTTCGACCTCGCCGTGCGATTCGGCGAACCGCGGCCATCCAGCCTGATCGCGAGAAAGCTGCTCGATACCGGCGTCGTGACGGTCGCGGCGCCCTCGTACATCGCACGCCGGGGACGACCGGCCAAACCCCAGGACCTCGAAAACCGCAGCCACCGCTGCCTGGAATTCCGCAATCCGGAGACAGGCAGGCCGTTCGCGTGGGAATTCCATCGCCGGCGCAAACGCATCGTGGTCGACACCCGCGGACGCCTGACGGTCAACGATCCCGGCGCGCTGCTCAACGCATGCCTCGCCGGTTCCGGCATTGCGCAGATGTTGCTGCTCGGCGCCGAGCCGCTGATCGCCGACGGCCGGTTGATCAATCTTTTTCCCGAATGGGCCGACGAGCGGTACCCGTTATACGCGTACTACCCATCCCGGCATCACGTGCCGGCGAAGACTCGCGCGTTCCTGGATTTCATGGTCGAACTGACGGGCGTGCACGGCGGCGTCGGCGCCCGTTAGTGCTGTTCCGGCGAAACCCGTTAGCGAGCTTCGACAGGGTGCCGGCAGGTATCCGGCAATTGAATGCGCCGGGGGCGTCGATATCGTGATTGCTTACCTCGATAAAGACGATCGACGCGACCGCCTGCACCCGGTCGCGTCGATCAGTCCCGCTCAAATCTGCTGCTGACCGCCATCGACGAACAATTCGATGCCGTTCACGAAGCTCGCGTCGTCCGACGCCAGGAACAGCGCGGCGCTCGCGATCTCGCCCGGCTCGCCGAGGCGCCCCATCGGGATCTGGGCCGCCAGATAATCGGCAAGCCCCTGCCGCTGAGCCGCATCGTCACCGGCGAGATCCAGCAGGCCGGGCGTGCGGGTCGCGCCCGGGCTGATCGTGTTCACGCGGATGCGGCGGTCCTTGAGGTCGAGAATCCAGCTGCGCGCGAACGCACGCACGGCCGCCTTCGACGCCGAGTACACGCTGAACGCAGCGGTGCCCGCGCTACCCGCCGTCGAGCCGGTCAGAATCACCGATGCGCCATCGGCGAGCAGCGGCAGCGCCTTCTGCACGGTGAACAGCACGGCCTTCACGTTGCGATCGAAGGTTTCGTCGTAGTGCGCTTCGGTGATGCTGCCCAGCGGCAGCATCGAACCGCCGCCGGCGTTCACGAACAGCACGTCCAGGCGCCCCTGTTCTTCCTTGATTTGCGCATACAGCGCGTCGAGTTCATCGAGCTTCGTGGAATCCGAACGCACGCCGGTCGCGTTGCCGCCGGCTGCGCGAATCCCTTCCACGGCGGCATCGAGTTCGGCCTGCCGGCGGCCCGTGAGATAGACGTGCGCGCCATCAACCGCGAAGCGTTGGGCGGTGGCCAGGCCGATGCCGCTGGTTGCGCCGGTGACGAGTGCGATCTTGTTGTCGAGTTTGCGTGCCATGGTATTGCTCCTTTCGTTCGATCAATGTGTTTCGGTTGGGTGTGACGTGCTGCGATGTGAAGAGAATATCGACGGCCCAATCTTTTCGAAATAGAATCAATCGCAAACAAACGTTGCATAAATGCAAAGACGAGGAGAAATGGCGCAGCTACCTGATTTCGAAGGGCTCGCGATGTTCGCGAAGGTGGCGGAGCACGGATCGTTCGCCGCCGCGGCGCGCGCGACCGGCGTGTCGGTCGCCACTGTCTCGCGCGGTGTGGCGCGTCTGGAGGACCGGCTCGGTGCGCGGCTGTTCAACCGCACGTCGCGCCAGCTGTCGCTGACCGAGTTCGGCCGGACGATCAGCGAGAAAGCCGGCGAGATCTACCGCCAGGCGGAGGAGGCGGAAAGCTCGGCGCGCGAAATGTCGGTGCAGCCGCGCGGGCTGGTGCGTCTGGCCGTGCCGATGTCGTTCGGGCTGCGCTGGGTCGCGCCGCTGCTGCCAGGCTTCTTTCGCACGTATCCGGCGGTATCGATCGACCTGCATTTATCGGATGCGTCGGTCGATCTGATTGCCGATGGATTCGACGCCGCGTTGCGCATCGCCGCGCTGCCGGATTCGTCGCTGGTCGCGCGTCGGCTGTGCGCGGTCACGCAATTCGTGGTGGCGTCGCCGGAATATTTGCGGCGCGAAGGGCGACCCACGCATCCGACCGAGCTGGCGGATCGCCCGTGCCTGTCGTACGCGTATCGCGCGCGCAGTGCCGTATGGCGCTTCACGAACGACGCGGGCGACGAGGAATCGGTGATGCCGACGGGCCCGCTACGCGTGACCAACGCCGATGCGCTGTTGCCGACGCTGCTCGATGGTCTTGCTATCGCCGAGTTGCCGGAGTTCATTGCGTACGAATATCTGGCCGATGGCCGTCTCGAAGCGATCCTCACCGACTGGTCGCTGACGAAGGGCGGTCTTTATTTCGTTACGCCGTCGGCACGGGCGCGACCGGCCAAGGTGACGGCATTGTCCGACTACTTCGCCGAACATCTCGGCAATCCCGTGTGGCGATGGCCAAAGTGACGTGCTGGTGGGTGGTCGAGTCGAGCACCGCTGCCCCATCACTACCCTGTCACCTGATGCCGGGCACGTCCGACGCCCGAACGGCAACGCGCGGGCATGCCCCCTCGCGGCCGGGCGCCGACCTATCCTGCCTGCGAGACGGCCGGATCGATCTCGCGCGCCGTCAGCCCGAACCTCGCCATGCGAGCGCGATGGTCGGGCGAGCCGAGATAGCGACGAAGTTGCCGATCAAACGCGTCGAGAAGACCGCGGTTTTCCCGGCTGAACGAAAACGCGCCGAGCGGCGGTGTCCGCTGTCTGCCGTCGACATCCGGCTCGTGCGCGACGGCCTCGATCAGCGCGCTGCCTATCCGGCCCGCCACGATTCGATTCCCCAACGCGGTGCTCGCATAGGCGTCGATCACGCCGGAGAGCACGGCCGCGATCGCGTCGGCCTGCTGCTCGAAGACGACGATTTGCCGCCGGCTCACGCCCGACGCCATCGCGGAATCGTGCTGGACCTGCCCGGCAATGATGCCGAGGCGCGCATCGGGACGTTGGGCGATCGACGCATAACTCGTGAGCGCCTTCGGGTTGCCGGGCCGAACCAGAAAACCGTCTTCGATGCCCCACACCGGTGCGCTGAACGCAACGGTATCGGCCCGCTGCGGCGTCACGAAAAGCGGCACGTTCATGTCCCAGTGACCTGATGCGACGCCGGGCAGCAATTCGCTGAACGTCGTCGCGCAATACTCGATCCGGGTGACGCCAATCTGCCGGAGGATCATCGCCGCGAGTTCGAGATCGGCGCCGGTAGCGGTGCCCTCCGCTTCGGTCCAGCCGAATGGCGGTTCTTCGATGTACGCAATGCTCACCTTCATCGCTTTCTCTCGCAAGCCGAAGAATCGATCAGGAATTCATCAGCTTACCGTGGGAAGTCGACGTTCACTAAGCGTGGACAAAATTAATCCGGTGTAAGCCAGTCGACGTCATCATTTGGGTGCAAGCGTCAGTGAAGTCGTCAATTTGAGCCCCGATATCCGGCACGAGACATGGATCGACGCGTGACGGCATGAATTGGCTCCGCGCTATTCGACGTTATCCGCAACATCCGTCATCCGGATCATGTGCGGCTTGATGCCGTCGTCTTCCGCCGTCGCGGCTTCCTTCGGATGAATCAGCGCTTCGAGCCGCGCCTTCGTCGCGATGAACGCGGGCGTATTGACCTGCGAATAATCGCGCGGCCGCGGCACCGGCACCTCGATCAGCTCCTGCACCCCGCCCGGATTCGCCTTCAGCACCAGGATCCGGTCAGCCAGAAAAATCGCCTCGTCGAGGTCGTGCGTGATGAACAGGATCGTCACGTCGATGTTGCGCCAGATGTCGAGCAGGTGCGTCTGCATCCTCGCACGCGTCTGTGCGTCCAGCGCGCCGAACGGTTCGTCCATCAGCAGGATGCGCGGACGGTTCGCGAGCGCGCGCGCAATGGCCACGCGCTGCTTCATGCCGCCCGACAGCTGGTGCGGATACACGTCGGCGAAACGCGTCAGCCCGACGAGATCGAGCCACTGCAACGCCTCGCGCTCGGCCACGCCGCTGCTGCTGCCGTTCATTCGCAGACCGAACATCACGTTCTTCTTCACCGTGAGCCACGGAAACAGCGTGTATCCCTGGAACACCATCCCGCGATCGGCGCCCGGCCCGTCGACCGGTTTGCCGTCCAGCAGCACCTCGCCGCTCGTCTGCGCGTCGAGCCCGGCGAGGATACGGATCAACGTCGACTTGCCGCAGCCGGACGGACCAATCACGCACACGAACTCGCGCCGGTGCGTACGGAAACTGATGTCGTCGAGCGCGACGCAGTCGCCCTGCGGCGTCGCGAAACGCTTGCCGACGTGTCGTACGTCGAGTATCACGTCGCGGGCCTTCAGCCGCGCGAAGCGCTCGCGCACCGCGTCGGATTGGACCAGGTAATCGGGAACGGCTTGCGGATTCTGCATGATGCCCTCTGCGGAAATCGGTCGATGGGTACGGGCGGGCGGCGCTCACGCTTTCAGCGTGCGGTCCCACGGAAAGAGCCGGCGGCCGAGCAACCCGAGCACGATGTCGGTGCCGAGGCCGATGATCCCGATCATCAGGATCGCCGCATACACGTTGTCGAAATGCTGGTAGCGCGCCTGCTGGCTGATGTACCACGTGATGCCCGAACTCGTGCCGACCAGCTCGGCGACGATCAGGTAAGTCCATGCCCAGCCGAGCAGGATCCGCTGATCGCGATACAGGTCCGGCAGCACGCCCGGAATCACGACGTGCGTGAGCAGCTTCAGCTTCTTCGTGCCGAGCGTCATCGCGGCCTCGAACAGCCCGTATTCGAGCTTGCGCGTGGTGTTCGCGACGATCAGCACCTGCTGGAATAGCGTGCCGATCACGATGATCGCGATCTTCGGTGCGTCGTAGATGCCGAGAATCGCGACCATCAGCGCGCCGAACGCGGGCGCCGGCAGATAGCGGAAGAACTCCAGGAACGGCTCCTGCAGCCGCGCGAGCGCGCTGAAGGTGCCGCAGACGATGCCGAGCGGCACGCCGATCGCGGACGAAATCACGAAGCCCCAGAAGATGATGCGGATGCTGTGCCACAGGCTTTCGTGCAGCCACACGCCGTCGCGCGACGCGGGCGGCGTCGTGAACGCCGTATAGAACGCGCGCAAGACCTGGTGCGGCGCCGGCAGGTAGACCGGATTCGCGCGCACGCCTTCGGGCACCGCCGCGTGCGTCGCGCGTGCATGCGCGAGCTCGTCGTCGAACACGTCGCGGTCGATCTGCATGCCGGTCTGGAAATAATCGACGCTGCCCGGGTTCGTGATGCGCATCTGCGGATGCCAGACGAACGGGACATAGCTGATCAGGCACCAGACGGCGAACGGCAGCAGGAAGGACGCCAGCCCGAGCGTCCATTTGCCGCGCGTGGTGAGCTCGCGGCGCACCGCGAGCCAGCCGGTCGTGTTGCGGGTCGTTGTCATCGGAATCTCCGTCTCGTTTCGGGTGCCGGTCGCGCGGATGCCGCGGCATCGCGCGACCGTGCGTTCATTGCGGTGCGCCGCGCGCCGCCTGCGCGCGGTAAGCGCGCCAGCCGCCGAAGCGCGTGATGTCCTGCGCATCGTCGAGCGCTGCGCTTTCGCACAGGAAGCCCTGCACGCGCGCACCGTCGGCGAGTGTCAGCGTGCCGATGCCGAGCGGCGCCGCGATGCCGGCGACGAAACTGCCGTACGCGTCGACCGGCATCTCCCAGACCTCGACCGCGATCGGCGCGCCGCCGTCCGGCACGCGCACGAGGCCCGGTTTGGCGACACCGCCGCTTGCATCGGCGGACAGCGCATAGAGGCGATAGGCCGGCGCGGTCGTGGTCGCGGCGACGAAGCGCGCGCCACGCTGCGTGAGCTGCCCGTTCAACGGTTCGCCGCGAAGATGCGCGCCGACGACGGCCACCCGCACGACACCCGCGGCTGCGGCACGCGCCGACATCGCGGCCGCAGGCGGCCGAACGTCGTCGACGGCGGCAGCGCCATCGCCCCACGCGTGCGCGAGATCGAGCAGCCGCGCGTCGTCGTGCGCACGGCCGACGAACGTGATCCCGAACGGCAAGCCCGCATGCGGCCCGGTCGCGCACGTGCCCGCCGGCACCGCGATCGCCGACAGGTCGAGCAGGTTCACGAAGTTCGTGTAGTAGCCGAAGCGCGAATTGATCGCGATCGGATCGGCTTCGAGCGCGTCGACGGTCGCGGTCGTCGCCGAGGTCGGCATCACGATCGCGTCGAGGCCGTCCCACGCGCGGGCCGCATCGACGCGCAGCGCCGCGAGCCGGTCGAAGGCGGCGAACGCATCGGCGGCGCTGAAGCGCGCCGCGCCGCCAACGATTTCGCGGATCACCGGATGCAGCGCGTCGGGCTCGCGCGCGGCGAACGCGCCGATCGCGGCGAGCCGCTCGGCGACCCACGGGCCGTCGTACAGCAGCCGCGCGGCGGCCAGGAACGGTGCGAAGTCGATCTCGACGATCCACGCGCCGCTCGCGCGCAGCCGGTCGAGCGCCGCGCCCCACGCCGCGCGATACGATGCATCGCCGAAGAATTCGAGCTGATCGGCGCGCGGCGTGCCGAACCGCAATTGTGCGAGCGGCCGCGCCGGGTCCGCGCGCAATCCGTCCGCGCCCAACAGCGGCTGCCATGCGCGCCCGTACGGGTCGCCTTCCGTCACGCCGTGCGCGGCGGCGAACACGGTGCGCGCGTCGTCCGCCGAACGCGCGAACACCGACACGCAATCGAGCGACCGGCAGGCCGGCACCACGCCGAGCGTGCTCAGCACGCCCCGTGTCGGCTTGAGCCCGACGAGCCCGTGGAAGGCGGCCGGCACGCGCCCGGAGCCGGCCGTATCGGTGCCGAGCGAGAACGTCGCGACGCCGAGCGCGACCGCCACCGCCGACCCGGAACTCGAGCCGCCCGACGCATAGCGCGGATCGAGCGCATTGCGGCACGCGCCGTAAGGCGAGCGCTGCCCGGAGAGCCCGGTCGCGAACTGGTCGAGATTGGTTTTGCCGACGGGAATCGCACCGGCCGCGATCAATCGCTCGACCACCGGCGCGCTGCGTGCCGGCGTGTACGCATAGGCCGGGCAACCGGCTGTCGTCGGTATGCCGGCGAGGTCGATGTTGTCCTTGATCGCGAACGGCACGCCGTACAACGGCAACGACGCGATGTCGCGCCCCGCCAGCGCGTCGGCGTACGACATCATCTCGTCGCGCGTCAGCGGCCGGATCCACGCATGGTGCGGGTCGCCCGCGTCGAAGTGCGCGGCGATCGCGTCGACGAGCGCATGCGGCGTCAGGCCGCCCGCCGCGTAGCGCGCGCGCAGCGCGGCAATCGAGTGCAGCCCGGGCAGAACCGGGCGTTCCGTCGTGCTCATGCGACCTCCTCGGCGGCGCCCGTCTTCATCACCATCAGCCGCTGGCCGGCCACCACTGCCGCGCCAGGCGCGCAATCGATCGTCTCGATCGTGCCGTCTTCCGTTGCCGTCACCGCCACCTCCATCTTCATCGACTCGACGATCGCGACGACCTGCCCTTCGGTCACGCGCTCGCCGGCTTCGACCAGCACTTTCCACACGCTGCCCGATACGTCCGCGGCGATCGCGCGCTGCGTGTCGTCGAGCGCGCCCGCTACGCGGTCCGCTTGCGCATCGCCCAGTTCCCCGTCGCCGACGTATTCCGCGTGGCCCGCCGCGCGCCACCGCTCGCGCTCCGCGTCGAACGCGGCCTGCTGCGTCGCCTTGAACGCGGCGATCGACTCCGCCTCGTCGTGCAGGAAACGGTTGTAGGCGCGCAGATCGAACACGGATTCCTCGATCTTCAGCGTCGCGCGGCCCGCGATGAAATCCGCGCGCAGCGCAGCCAGTTCGGCCTCGCTGACTTCGTAGAAGCGGATCTCGTCGAAGAAGCGCAGCAGCCACGGCTTGCCGGCTTCGAATTCGCGCGTGGTGCGGTGGCGATTCCACATCTGCACGGTGCGGCCGACGAACTGATAGCCGCCCGGCCCTTCCATTCCGTACACGCACAGATACGCGCCGCCGATGCCGACCGCGTTCTCCGGCGTCCAGGTGCGCGCGGGGTTGTACTTCGTCGTCACGAGCCGGTGCCGCGGATCGAGTGGCGTCGCGACGGGCGCACCGAGGTAGACGTCGCCGAGGCCCATCACCAAATAGCGCGCGTCGAACACGATCCGCTTCACGTCGTCGATGCTCGCCAGCCCGTTGATGCGCCGGATGAACTCGATATTGCTCGGGCACCACGGCGCATCGGGCCGCACCGACTGCATGTAGCGCTCGATCGCGACGCGCGTCGACGGGTCGTCCCACGACAGCGGCAGATGCACGATGCGGTTCGGCACGCGCAGGTCGGCCACGTCGGCCAGTTCGCGCTCGGCGGCCTGCAGATGCGCGAGCAGCGCGTCCAGCGGCAGCGTCCGTGAATCGAACTGCACCTGGAGCGAGCGGATACCCGGCGTCAGGTCGAGCATGCCGGGCAGCCGGTGCGCGTCGAGCCAGCCCATCAGCGCGTGCACGCGAAAGCGCAGGTTCAGGTCGAGCACGGGCGGCCCGTATTCGACCAGCACGTTGCGGTCGCCCGAGCGCCGGTAGACGACGCCGATACCGCCGCCGGCCGACGGGTCGCGGTGCAGCACGCAATCGTCGGACGAGGCGGATGCAGCAGCAACAGCAGCAACGTCATCCGTCGCATTCACGATCGCCGCAGCCGATATCCCGACCGACACGTTCGCCCGCACGAACTGCACGGTATCGCCCGGCCGCAACTGCCCGAGCTTCCACAGCTCGTCGCGCACGACCGTCACCGGACACACGAAGCCGCCGAGGCTCGGCCCGTCCGGGCCGAGAATCACCGGCATGTCGCCGGTGAAATCGACGGCGCCGATCGCATACGCGTTGTCGTGAATATTCGACGGATGCAGCCCGGCCTCGCCGCCGTCCGCACGCGCCCATTGCGGCTTCGGGCCGATCAGCCGCACGCCGGTGCGGCTGGAGTTGTAATGGACGGTCCACTGCGTGCCGTACAGCATCGCGATGTCGTCCGGCGTGAAGAAATCCGGCGCGCCATGCGGACCGTCGAGCACGCCGAGCGTCCACGCATGCGTCAACGCGGGAATATCGGCCGCGGCCAGCGTCGCACCGGCGTCACCGCGCCCGGCATCCGCGTGCAGATGCAGCACGTCGCCCTTGCGCAGCGCGCGGCCCGCATGGCCGCCGAACTGGCCGAGCGTGAAGGTCGCCTTGCTGCCGAGATAGTCGGGCACGTGCAGCCCGCCCTTGACGGCGAGACACGCGCGCACGCCCGCGCCGGTCACTCCGCCGAGCTTGAGCACCGCACCCGGTCGTGCGCGCACGACCTGCCAGAACGGCACCGCTTCGCCGTCGAGCGTGGCCGCGAGCGGCGCGCCGCCGAGCACGAACAGCGTCGCGGTATTGAAGCGCAGCGTCGCGCCGACCATCGTGAATTCCAGCCCGGCCGCATCGCGCGCGTTGCCGAGCAGCGCGTTCGCGAGGTCGAACGCGCGATCGTCCATCGGCCCCGACGGCGGCACGCCGATGCTCCAGTAGCCGACCCGCCCGGGCGCCTGCTGCACGGTGGTCTGCACGCCGCCGTCCAGCACGTCGATCGTGTGCGGCGCGAACGCGAAGCGCGACAGGAACGCGGTCGTCGGTGCGCCGCGCGCGAACGTGTCGGAGCCGACGACGGCGCGCAGGTAGTCGAGGTTGGTCTCGATCCCGTACAACTCGGTCCGGTCGAGCGCGGCGCGCAGCGCGGCCAGCGCGTCGCGCCGCGTGTCGCCGTGCACGATCAGCTTCGCGAGCAGCGGATCGTAATGCGCGCTGATCTCCGTGCCTGCGTCGATCCAGCCGTCGACCCGCACGTCGTCGGGAAACGCGACGTGCGTGAGCAGCCCGGCGCTCGGCTGGAACTGCTTGTTCGGATCCTCCGCATAGAGCCGCACCTGGATGCTCGCGCCGCGCGGCGCGACGGCGAGCGTGTCGAGCGGCGGCAGGTCGCCTTCGGCCTGCAGGATCATCCATTCCACGAGATCGACGCCCGTCACGGCCTCGGTCACGCAATGTTCGACCTGCAGCCGCGTGTTCACCTCGAGGAAATAGAACTGCCGCGTGCTCGCGTCGAACACGAATTCGACCGTGCCGGCCGATGCGTAGCCCACCGCGCGCGCGAGCCGCACCGCGCTCCCGTGCAGCGCGTCGCGCTCGGCGTCGGTCAGGTCGGGCGCGGGCGTTTCCTCGATCACCTTCTGGTTGCGCCGCTGCACCGAGCAATCGCGTTCGCCGAGCGCGATCGCACCGCCGCGGCCGTCACCGAAGATCTGCACTTCGATGTGCCGCGCGTGTTCGACGAACTTCTCGAGATAGACGCCCGCATGCGCGAAGTTCGCGGCGCCGAGCCGCACGACCGATTCGAACGCCGCGCCGAGCTGCGCGGCATCGCGGCACAGCGACATGCCGATGCCGCCGCCGCCCGCGGTGCTTTTCAGCATCACCGGATAGCCGATCGCGTCGGCTTCGGCGAGCGCCGTCGTCACATCGTCGAGCAGCCCGGTGCCGGGCAGCAGCGCGACGCCGTGCGCGGCGGCAAGTTCGCGCGCGGTGTGCTTGAGGCCGAACGCGCGCATGTGATCGCCGCGCGGCCCGATGAAGCGCAGGCCCGCCGCTTCGCACGCGTCGGCGAAGCCCGCGTGCTCGGACAGGAAGCCGTAGCCGGGGTGCACGGCCTGCGCGCCGGTCTCGCGTGCGGCGTCGAGGATCGCCGCGACATTCAGATAGCTGTCGGCCGCCGGTGCAGGCCCGACACGCACGGCTTCGTCGGCGAGCGCCACGTGGCGCGCGTCGCGATCGGCATCCGAATAGATCGCGACCGATGCGATGCCGAGGCGCTTCAGCGTGCGGATCACGCGGCACGCAATTTCGCCGCGGTTCGCGACGAGGACTTTGGCGAATCTCATGTTGCCTCCTGCCGGGCCGCCCCAAGGGGCGTAGCGGGGAATTCGCGGAGCATCGCTCCGCGCCCGCGCAGCCGGCCGGCTTTGCAAAGCCGGCCGTGGACGGCAACCGCCCCCTTGGGGGGCAGCGAACGTGTCGGCCCGGAGTAGCGCTTCAGCGCGTACTCCGGCCCCATGCAAAGCAAGTGAGCGTGGGGGCAGTTCATTCCGCCTCCCACACGAGGAGGCGCACGGGCGTCGGGTTGTAACCGTTGCACGGGTTATTGAGTTGCGGACAGTTCGAGATCAGCACCGTGACGTCCATCTCCGCGCGCATCTCGACGTACTTGCCGGGCGCGGAGATGCCGTCCTCGAACGTGAGGCCGCCGAGCGGCGTGACCGGCACGTTCATGAAGAAGTTGACGTTGCCGACCAGGTCGCGCTTGGTCAGTCGCGCGCCGGCGCCGCACGTGCAGTGCGCGATCGCGTTGAGGAAGCTGTCGCGGCAGTTGTGCATGTAACGCTTGTCGAGCGCATAGCGCACCGTGTTGCTCTCGGCCGCGCACGCGCCGCCGAGCGTATCGTGACGGCCGCACGTGTCGGCGACGATCGTCGCCATCGGGTTGCCACGGCTCGACACGAGCACGCTGCCCGCGCTCAGGTACAGGTTGCGCTGCGCGCGGATCGTGTCCTGCGCGCTGTAGCGTTCCTCGGGATCGTCGGTGCTATAGAACAGCGTGTCGACGGCCTGGTTGCCTTCGAGATCGAGAATGCGGAAGGTCTGCCCGCGCTTCAGGTCGTGCAGCCACGGGTCCCCCGCGTTCAGCGTGGTGTCGTGGATCGCGTCGCGCGGGTCGAGTCGGCTTTCGATGATCGGCATGGTCTCGCTCCTCATGCGAACAGACGGTCGGTGTTGGCGAAGCCGCGCGTGTTCTCCGCGCATGCACGCCGGCAAGGGTCATCCTCGGGCGCCGCGCCATCAACCGGATACGCGCGGTACGCGATCAGCTTCACGGCCTTCGGCGCGTAGTCCGGGCGCGGATCGAGCGGATGCGGCGCGGTCGAGAACGCCGCGAGCGTATTCATCTCGAAGCGCAGGTCGAACGCGCTGCCGGCCGGCGAATGGCCGACGACGAAATCGAGCGCGCCGTCGTCGCGCGTATCCAGCTTGCTGAAGAAGTTGACGTTCGCGGCGAGGTCGCGCGCCGACAGGCCGTATTTCGCGAGCTCGAGCACGAGGCTGTCGCGGCCGTTGCGGATCATCGCGTTGCGATCGATCTGATACGACGACGTGCCGTACTTGTGCGCGAACAGCCGCGCATCGCCGACGCCGCCGAGCGGGTCGTGCCAGCCGAGCGTGTCGGCCGTGATCGATGCGATCACGCGCCCCATGTCCGTATACAGCGCATGGCCGCGCGTGAGATGCGCGGTGTGCTGCGCCTTCAGCGTATCGGCCATGTTGTAGCGTTCGAGCGGGTCTTCCTGACGATGAAACACGGCGGACAGGTTCGCGCCGCCGTCGATATCGACGATGCGCAGCGCGAGACCGCGGCGCAGGATGCCGGACCAGTGGGTTCCGGCGGGAATCAGCGTTTCCCACGCGACGTGTGGCGGCGGGGCAAGGACGGCTTGGGGGCTCGGCGACATGGCGGCTCCGGGGTCGGTTGGACAAAAGGCGTGAGAGGGCGACCGAACGACATCGCGACCTCCCGGGCTTTTATCCCTCCGTGGAGCCTCGCCGTTTCCTCTCATCGAGGCGAAGGCAAGACCGGATTGCTCTCGGACCAGGCATCGCGCGGCGCATGCCGCACGACCGGAACCCTAGCGATCCTGAAGATGATGCAAATTGCTTCGCACCTCTCGGGTATCGAATAAGCGAGTTGCATGCCAGCCGCGGCCCGTTGGCCGTACGACGCGGCCCGGCGGCGCGATGGCGCGCGGCAAGCGAATGGCGCACGCATGAGCTTGCCCTCGCGGCGGGCGTGCGGCGCACCATGCGCACGCAACCGCGCACCGGTGCAGTGCGCGTCGCGTGCTCTCGCACCGAACGATCCGCGATGGCATGGGCATTGCTGAACTCACGCACCGCCACCTCATCCTCGCACCTTCATGAACAAGCTCGACCTGCTCCGACGCGCGCTGCACGCGCTGTTCGCCGCCCGCTTCATCGAACTTCAGCGCACCCTGCGCCGCCGTTGAATCGCATTGCCGCGCGCCGTTGGCACGCTTCTCGCTCGGCATGACGCCGAGAGGTGCGGCGGCGTCGCATCTTAGGGGTGCTAGGGTTCCGGTTCATCGAATGTCTGGTCCGAGAGCAGCCCGGCGCGGGTTCATCCGATCGCGAGACCGGATGCACGCGTGCTACACGGCGGGACAAAAGCCCGGGAGATCGGCGATGGCAACGGCCGTCGCGCCTCTCCGTGGCCGCCCCGTTCGTTCCGCATCCGCAGGAACCGGTCACGCAGCCGGAACGTGTGTACGCGCACGGTCCGTATCGACGATCCCGATCCCGGTCTCCTGGAGAACAACGATGACCCGTCCCGCCCCGGCGTTCCGCCGCCTGCCGTCCTTCCGTTTCATCCGTCATGCATTGGGCGCCGCCGCCGCGGCCGCCGCGCTATGGGCGGTGCCTGCCGCGCACGCTGCCGCACCGCTGAAGATCGGCTACAGCGACTGGCCCGGCTGGGTCGCGTTCCAGGTCGCGCTCGACAAGGGCTGGTTCAAGGAGGCCGGCGTCGACGTCGATTTCGAGTGGTTCGATTATTCGGCGTCGCTCGACGCGTTTTCCGCAGGCAAGCTGGACGCGGTCGCGGCGACCAACGGCGATGCGCTCGTGACGGGCGCATCCGGCGCGAAGAACGTGATGATCCTGCTGACCGACTATTCGGCCGGCAACGACATGATCGTCGCGAAGCCGCCGCTGCGCACCGTCGAGGCGCTGAAGGGCAAGAAGGTCGGCGTCGAGCTCGGCCTCGTCGACCACCTGCTGCTCGAAACCGCACTGCAGAAGCATGGGCTCAAGGACAGCGACGTCACGCTCGTGAATGCGAAAACCAACGAGCTGCCGCAGGTGCTCGGTTCGTCGGCCGACATCGCGGCGGTGGCGGCGTGGCAGCCGAACGCGGGCGAGGCGTTGAAGCGCGCGCCGGGCGCACGCGCGATCTTCACGTCGGCGGATGCGCCGGGGCTGATCTACGACGCGATCACGGTCGCGCCGGCGAGCCTCGCCGCGCGCCGCGCCGATTGGGCGAAGGTGGTCAAGGTCTGGTATCGCTGCGTCGCGTACATCAACGATCCGAAGACGCAGGCCGATGCGGTCAAGATCATGTCGGCGCGCGTCGGGCTCGCGCCGGCGCAATACCTTCCGTTGCTGAAGGGCACGCACCTGCTCGACGAAGCGGCCGCGAAGCGTGCGTTCCGCAAGGGAGACGGGCTCGATTCGATCTACGGCTCGACGCGAAATGCGAATGCATTCAACGTGCGTAACGCCGTGTACAAGCAGTCGCAGGACGTCGATGCGTATATCGATTCGCGGTTTATTGACGTGCATTGACGGCAGCATGCCCGCCGGCGCGGCGATGTACCGCGTCGCGTCGGTGGGCAACGCGCGTCGGCCGCATGCTTCGTACAGGAGTGACGTTCCGCCATGTGCCCGGTTGAATGGCTACGACGCTGAATGACTATTGCGGCGAGGTGCGAACGGTAGCTTACGAGCCGTTGCCGACCCGGAAAGAAGGCGGCGTCGATGACCGCTGCCGACCCTGAGCGGACCATCGTTTTGCTCGGTAGCGGTCATTCGTTGTTGGGCTTGGGCGTTGGTATGATTCTGATTTGACTGGACAGAAGCGAGAATGAACAGCGAATGAGACTGGACATCGAGGGCAAAGCGGCCATCACCGCGCCCACGCACACACAGATCGCTCGTGCGCTCAAGTCACTGCGAAGCTACGGCAAGTCGACTTATGCGTCATTGACTGACGATGCAGGAAACTACGTGCAGGTTGCTGGCGGAGGTGTGAGCTGCATGATCGAGCGCTTCGAATTCGGCAGAGAACGATGGAGAGGGTTCCACGATAAGCCCTCGCCTGTACGCCCGGATGGCACGGTCCTTGTCTTTCGAGCGGGCAACATCCCGATGCGCTCCGATGAATGGTTCATGGCCGACCAAGTCGTCGAAGTATTTCTGGCCTTCCTCAGCGGTACACCGTATCCGCCATTTGTTCACTGGCGCTTAGCGCCGGGCTTTTGACTCTGAGACGCAAATCGCTCTTCGACGAGGCATTGTCAACGATCCGAGGGATTGGTCAAGTGTCTCCTGTTGGCCGAACTGGGCCGACCATTCGGTCAAGGCGAAATTCTCAGATGGAACTGTCAGCGAAAGCAGTAACTTGGTCTCGGGTTTTCAGACAGGCTTTTTGTCCCCTGAACGAGTTGAAGATCGCCTCGTGTGCGCCATACGAACTAGAACCTGTCCGATACCGGTACGAATTCGCCCACTTCAATAATTCCGCAAACGACTGCGCATCCCCGCCGCGCCGCATACCACGCTGGCGAATGTTCTCGATGCATTCAGATTCGTCCACATCTATCCAAACCAACGCCGTCGCAGCCGACAAAATCTCGGAGACGATCCAGCCGTAGATACCTTCAATTACCCAACGCTCTCCGGCGGCCGCTTCGCGTGCCATTGCGATTACATCTTCTCGCTTCCGCGGCATGTTGTAACCACTTGGCTCCCAGTGGAGCAGGTCAAGGTCGACCCAAGCGCTACCGAACGCGGTAGCGAGCTGTTCCGAAAGCCAGCTTTTCCCCGAACCGGAATTTCCAATCACGAGCGTCTTGACCAGATTCATGCGCAACTGCCCACCTTTCGTGTGCTTGGATCAGAATTGTCGCCAGTCTATGTCAACCCGTCGACCGGCCGCTTCTGGCCGATAGCGGCCTCTCGCCACACCGCCAACCGCAAGCCCGACGGCGAATCATCCCCCGGCCCGCACTCCCCGCTTCACCCGCCCCTCGGCAACCGCACCGTAAAAACGGTTTCCGTCTGATCCGACCGCGCATCAATCCGGCCGCGATGCGCCTTGGCGATTTCGTTGGCGATAAACAACCCGAGCCCTAGACCGGCATCATCCCCCGTCCGTCGCGAACGATCAGCCTCCCCGCGCTCGAGCGGATCGAAAATACGGTCGAGCGTGCGCGGATCGATCGCCGGCCCGCTGTTGCCGACCTCGACGACCACGTCGGCGCCGGTCGTCGCGGCCACCACCCGCACCGGTGTATCGCGCGCACCGTACTTGACGGCATTGCTCACCAGATTGCTCAGCAACTGCTGCATGCGCTGGTCGTCCCACTCGCCCCGGAGATCCCCACCCATATCGACGGTGATTTCGCGATCCGGATGACCTGCCCGCAGCTCGTCCACCACATTGACGAGCACATGCGCGAGGTCGATAGGACGGGGAACGACGTTGATGCCCAGCCCGAGCTGGGTTCGATTGAAATCGCAGAGATCATCGAGAAGGCCCTGCATGCGACCACCGCTTCTGATCAGCCGAGCGGCGGCCTCCGATATCTCCTCACCCGCATTGAGCGCGGCAAGATACGACGCCGTGAGCTGGATCGTCTGCAGCGGCGTGCGCATGTCATGGCTCAGCATGCCGAGAAACAAGTTACGAGCCTGTTCGACCTGTTCGGTAAAAAACGAGACGGATTCCGCGAGCGCCTGATCGATCGCTTCGTTGAAGCGAATCATGTCGTCCATGTCGACCGGGCCCGGCCGACACGCGTCGATCCACAGGCGCAGCACGCTGGCACGCAGCGCCCGATACTCGGCCGCCAACTGGTTGATGTTGAAACCCCGCTGGGCGCGCAAAACGGCATGCGTCTGCGCGGCCGTCTCGCTGGCGTTCGCCGGCTCGGGTGCGCGCCCCAGCGATTTTTCGTGTTGCGCTTCCCTCGTCTGCGGGGTCGCGATGTCCTTGGCGACGGCGATCAGGATCTCGCGCGCGTGGTCGCGTAGTCCGTGCGAGGTCATGTGCCTCGCGGCCGGTAACAGCGTGGCAGCAAACGCTTCCCACTGCACCAGGATCGGTTCCATGTTCCGTACGATGAAATCGGAAAGACGCATGTCGCCCCTCACAACGGAATGAACGGTGGACGCTTCTGTCGAACCGCAAGATATCACGTGAATGACGGCGAGGCCCGCAGCGGGCTTCGATTCGCACGCCCGTCACGTCGGGCGGCCACTATCGTCGATAATCGATCCGCGTCATTCCGGTTCCGCAGGGCGCCACCTTTCAATTGCCGCGACACCGGCAGCACGAACCTTGCTTCGCGCCCGTTCGACCTCCATCCGACGGTGGGATCGGCCGCCGCTTCCTGTCACGGCCGGCCGCCGGCACGAGATTGCACATGCCCAGGAAAAAATCCAGCCTCTGGTTGCGACATCTTGAACTGTTTTCCGCGGCGGCCGGTGCACGTCCGAAGAAGCGCGCCGGCAAGGCGCGGCCGGCCGCCCAAAAAACCGCCACCAGGCTCGCTCAACGGCCCGCCAAGCCGGCCGCCCCCGCCCGCGCCGCCAAACGGACGGGTACCGCACGCGCGCCGTCGGCCCGGCCGCCCGGCACCTGGCTCCGGTCGTTTCATTCGGCCGGCCCGAGCGCCGGCCGGCTCGTGAACCATCTCGCGTACGCGCTGTATCTTCCCGCTACACCTGCCCAGACAGCGGGCATGCCCGTCGTCGTCATGCTGCACGGCTGCAAGCAAACCGCCGAATCGTTCGCCGCGGGCACGCGCATCTGCCGTCTCGCGGAGCGCTCGGGGTTCGCCGTGCTGTTCCCCGAGCAGGCCAAGACGGCCCATGCGCACCGTTGCTGGCACTGGCATGGCGACGCGACCCAGTCGGAAGCCGCGTCCGTCGCGTCGCTGGTCGACGCCATCGTTCAGCGCCACGGCTTCGATCGCGACCGGATCTACGTGGCCGGCCTATCCGCCGGCGCGGGGCTCGCCGCGGCGCTGGCGCTCCGGTATCCCGACCGCTTCGCGGCCATCGGCCTGCACTCCGGGCCGGCCATCGCGCCGCCGTCGTCGACGATGGCTGCGATGAGCCTGATGCGTCGCGGCCTCCGCGACGATCCGATCCACGCGCTCGACGCGTGCGCCGACGTCGCGGCCTATCCCGGCATGCCGGCCTTCGTGATCCATGGCCGGCTCGATACGGTCGTGACCGACCGGAACGCGACGCAGCTCGGCATCGCGTTCGCGCGGCTCAACCGGCTCGTCGACGAACACGGTGCGATCCGCGTCGGCGAACAACGCAGCTACGCGCACGACGATGCGGACTACGTCGACTATCTGAAGGGTGGACGGCTGGTCGTCAGAGTGTGCATCGTCCGCGGGCTGCCGCATGCATGGAGCGGCGGCGATCCGGGCGAGCCGTTCCATTCCGCCACCGGCCCGGACGCGACCGCGATGTTCTGGCATTTCTTTCGTCGTCAGCGCCGCAAGCGATTGGCGTGACGCGCGGCGCTCGCGCCCGTCGCCATCGCGTCGTCATGCCCGTTGCTCCAACGCCGCCGCGTTCGCACGATCGCCGGCACGCCGAACCGGCAACCGTATCCGGAAGGTCGTGCCGCGTCCCGGCTCGCTGGTCACGTCGATGGTGCCGCGATGACGCTCGACGATGCCATGCGATACCGACAGCCCGAGCCCCGTGCCCTGCCCGACCGGTTTCGTGGTGAAGAACGGATCGAAGATCCGCCGGACGACGTCGGGCGTCATGCCGGCGCCGGTGTCGCTGATCGCGATCGATACCTGGTCGCCGTCGCTCGACGTGCGGATCGTGATCACGCCGCGCTCCGGAATCGCCTGCGCCGCGTTGACCAGCAGGTTCATGAACACCTGGTTCAACTGCGACGGCAAGCATTCGACGTGCGGGACGTCGCCGTAATCGCGCACGATGTCGGCCTTGTACTTGAGCTCGTTGTGGACGACGTTGAGCGTGCTCTCGAGGCCCGCATGCAGATCGACCACGCTCCATTCGTCGCTGGCCGGGCGCGAGAAATCGCGCAAATCCTGCACGATGCGCCGCACGCGCAGCGCGCCGTCGATCGATTCGTCGATCAGCATCGCGATCTCGTCGCGGACGTAGTCGAGATCCGCGACACGGTGCACGGCCGTCAGCGCGTCACGGGTGGCCGGATCGAGCTGCGGCAGCGTGGCCTCATGCGCCGCGACCACGTCGAGCAGGCTGCGCACCCACGTCTTCAGCGTATTGAGGTTCGCGCTGACGAAGCCGATCGGATTGTTGATCTCGTGCGCGACACCGGCCGCGAGCTGCCCGATCGACGCGAGCTTTTCCGACTGCAGCAATTGCTCGTGCGTTTCCTCGAGCGCATGCAGCAGGCGCCGCTGTTCGTCCTTCTCCTGTTCGAGCAGCGCGTGCGCGGCCTTGCGTTCGTCGATCTCGGTCGCCATGTTCTCGCGCGTACGTTGCAGCATCTGCGTCGTCTGCTCGTAGCGATGCAGTGCGCGTTCAAGTTCGCCGGTTCGCAACCGCACGAGTCGCTCCAGCGTGTCGGTCATCCCGCGCAGGAACGTTGTGCGCGCATCGAAACGGCACACCAGCAGCGTGACGACCAGCGTCGCCATCGTGAACAACGCGACCGTCGTCGCGAGCCACGGTGCGTCGACGTCGTTCGCGGCGCCGCACCGCGCATCCGGCGCGAAATGCGCGGCCGCCATCGCCGTGTAGTGCATGCCGGTAATCGCGATGCCCATGATGACGGCCGCGCCGATGCGCTGCGCGGTCGCGTAGCGTGCCTGCTGCATGCGCAACGCCTGCGCGATCCACAGCGCGGCCGTCGACGCGATCACCGCGATGCCGATCGACGCGGCGAACAGCAACGCATCGTAGCGAATGCCGGGCTGCATGTGCATCGCGGCCATCCCGGTGTAGTGCATGCCGGCGATCCCGCCGCCCATCAGCACGCCGCCCGCGCACATCCGCCGCCAGCCCAGCCGTGCGCGCGTGACGACGTTCAGCGCGAAATACGACACGAGCACCGCGATCGCCAGCGAGGCGCCGGTTTCCTGCCATGCATAGCCGAGCGGCACCGGCAACGAAAACGCGAGCATGCCGACGAAATGCATCGACCAGATGCCGGTGCCCATCGCCGCCGCGCCACCGCCCAGCCACGCGCGCTTGAGCTTCGGATTGTCGAGCAGCGAAATGAACGCGGCGAGGTCGAGCGTCGTATAGGAGGCCAGCGTCGCGATCGCGAGCGACAGCAGGACGAGCGGAACGTTGTAGATGCCATGCATGATCGGACGCCCGGAACGGGTTGATTGCATCGCCGCGGTGCGGGCGCTCGCGCGCACCGCGGCCATCAGGCCGCCGTTCGACGTCAGGCCGGCGGCGCGCCTGGGTGGGGGGCGTGCGCGTGCCCCGCCGGACGGGCCAGCACGAGAATGTCGAACGGCGTGCCCTCCCGCGTTTCGAAGCGGCGCACGAGTTCGATCTGGTGCGCGGACATCACGCTGCCCTTCGTCATCAACAACACGCCGCGATGCGTGCGCAGATCGTCGGCGAGTTCCATTCCTTCGCGCAGTTGAGCCGACCGGATTTCCGCGACGGACGCCGCGATGCCGAGGCTCGCCGGATCCCGCATCAACTCGACGAAGCGTGCGACCAGTTGCGGGTCGTAACGCACGCCTGCTTGCGAGTGCAACACGTCGATCGCCTGCTCGATCGAATGCGGCGCCCCGATTTCGCCGTGGCGCAGCCCTTCGAAATCGCGCGCGATCGCGACGATCCGCGACCCGACCGGGATCGCGTCGCCGACCAGCCCATCCGGCGTGCCGCGGCCGTTGAAGCGCTCGTACTGGTGCAGCACGATCGACGCGACCTTGTGCAACTGGGCGACCGGCGTCAGCACCATCTGCGCGCGCAGCGGATGCTCCTGGAACACCCGGTGCTCGTCCGTCGTCATCCGCGTGAGCGGCTTGTGCAGCAATTCGTCCGGCAGCGACAGCTTGCCGATGCCGTGCAACAGCCCCGCGAAATAGACGTCCTGCGCATGCAGTTCGCTCATCCCGTCGGCGATCGCGAGCCGGCGCGCGATCTCGCCGACGCGCATCGCATGCCCGCTCGCGGCCCCGCAGCGCAGCTCGATCATGCTTGCGCACACCTGAACCATCGCCGTGAAGCTGCTTTTCAGGTCGCGCTGCGCCGCTTCGAGGAACATCACCGTCTGGCCGAGCTCCTCGGTGCGCGCGCGAACCTGCGTTTCGAGATCCGTGTTGAAACGGCGCAGCGCTTCGTTCTGCGCTTCCGTCAGCGCCGCCAGCCGGGCCGCTTCGCCGCGCAGACGGCGCTGCTCCAGCGCGTGCTCGATCGTCAGCAGCAGGTCGTGATCGTCCCACGGCTTGTTCAGGTAGCGATACACGCCGCCTTCGTTGACGGCCTGCATGACCGACGCGATCTCCGCATAGCCGGTGAGCAGAATGCGCATCGTGTCCGGGTACAGCCCCCGCGCGCGCGCCAGGAATTCCGCGCCGCTCATGTGCGGCATCCGCATGTCGGACACGATCAGATCGATTTCCGTCGACGCCAAGATCTCGAGCGCGGCCTCGCCGCTGTCGGCGGTCACGATGTCGTAGCCGGTGGGCCGGAACACGCGCCTGAGCGCGGACAGCACGTTCGGTTCGTCGTCGACCAGCAGGATCGACGGTACGCGCGCCGCGTCGCCGGATGCCGCGGCGGTGTCGGACGTTTCGGGCGGCACGGCATTCACGCCGTTTGTTGCAGATGTCGTCATAATCGGCCTCGGCTCCATTATTTACGCCCTCTCTGCAACATCGGCCGGTGCCGCGTTTTCCACATTGGTGAAAACGCTAATGCGTGCGTGTCGATTTCAACCGGAATGCATCACGCGAGTGCTACGTCGTTGCCGCGCCCGGTTCGCGGCGGTAGGTGATGTCCCATTCCGCTTCGTCGGTTCGCACGAAGCCGTGCCGTTCGTAGAAGCGGTTCGAATCGCTGCCGCGCAAAGCGCCGACGCGAACGGGCATTCGCTGTTCGTCGGCGTCGGCCAGGATCGCGCGCAGCACGGCGGCGCCGATGCCTTTGCGCTGATGCGCGGGCACGGGCCACCGGGCATCGAGGACGCGTGATCGCTTCAGCGCGCCTCGATGCCTTGCGCTTGCATGAACTGACTCCGGACATCTTCGCTCAACACGGACTTCGGCGGCACACCTCTCGTCGATCGGCGAGCGCGAAGCAAGCGAGCGAGCCGATGCGATCGGCTCAAGGAATAAAAAACGCTGGCCAGTAAGCTGGCCAGCAAAAGGTTCTGGCGATCCGAGGTTGAGTGTGCCAGAACCGCATACATTGACCGGCGTACGTGTACAAACGGACGGAGACGGCAAACGACCTGCCCCAAAGATCGGGACGCCCGGCTCGACCCCGCGCAACAATCTGTGATCGCAGTTTAGGCCAAGCTCACGGATGCTGCCACGCGAGCGTTCACGCCCGCAAGCTCCAACGCATCGTCGGAATTCGGCCCTTCCCATGTCGCGATCATCGCATCGGTCGGCAGATAGTCGGGATCGGCCGACGCGACGCCGGCCCACAGTCCTTGAGACACCTGTCTCCCATGGAGATAAAAGTGCAGCTCCCGGCCAGCGCGCTCGCAAGTACACCGGATTCTCTCCACCGATTGGCCCAGCCCTCTGATCTGTGCGACCTGGTTGCGATCCAGCTCGAACATGGCGCTCACCACCCCGTCGCAATCGACAATGCCGATCATGTTGCTGTCATCGGTGAATGTCCACGACGGATGCGGCGTGCCCAAACGCAGCATGAAAAAATCTGCGGATTCTGAACCAATCATCATGTTTCTCCTGCAACGATACGCCGCTCTACTAACTGTAACTTGATAAAGACACGCGCTCATCCAATGCCCTCTCCTCGTCGTGCCTGGATGCGCGAATGGCGGTACGCCAGCGCGTTGCAACAGGCGGGCGCAACATGGAAACGCGCACCGCCCGTCGCTTCCGGAGCCCCTACACGCTTGCCCGGCCCGGCACGGTTTCCGCGGCCGTACTCTCCGAACCGGAAAGCTTCACCGCCACGGCCGCGGCCGCCGTGCTCCCGTAGACGTTGAGCGCGGTTCTTCCCATGTCGAAAAACGCGTCGACGCCCAACAGCAGCAGCACCGCATCGGCCGGCAATCCGATCGACGTGAGAACGATGGTGATCGCGACGATCGCGCCGGACGGCACGTTGGCTGCTCCGTCGATGGTGACGATCGTCAAGATCAAAATCGTGATCACCAGCGGCCAGGACCAGACGAGGTGATAGGCGTCGGCCAGATACCCGACCGCGAGGGCCGTGTAGAGCACCGCGCCGTCGCGATTGAAAATATAGGCGAGCGGCAAGATCGTGGACGCCACGCCATAGGGCACGCCCAGTTCAACCAGCTTCTTCAGGTGCAACGGATAGGTAATTTCGGACGAACGCGTCGTGAACCCCAGGATCAGCGGCTCCTTCACCTTCCTGAGCACGGCGAGCGGCGACTGACCGGCGACGCGAATGACGATGGTCAGCACGACCGCCAGAATCGCCATGCCGAGATAGGCCACGCCCAGCAGCTCGATGAGCGAGTGCGCGCCCGTAAAGCCCTTGGCTGCCAACAACTGCGCGATCGCGGCGAAGATCGCGAGCGGCGACCATGCGATCACCCACTGGATCATCTTGAACAGCCCCGACAGCAGCGCCTCGAAAACGGCAATCGCAGGCTCGGCCCGCTCCGGGGCGGCCGACAATGCGGCGCCGAAAATGACGCCGAAAACGAGCACCGGGAGCGAATTCCCCGCAGCAAGCGCAGCGACGATGTTCGCGGGGATCAAATCGACGAGGAATTTCGTCCAGTCGATGCTGGAAGCAAGCGCGGCGGGCATCGATCCAGAGTGAGTCAGGCTCGCGCCGAGACCCGGTCGAAATGCAAAGTTGAGCAGCAGGCCGCACGATGCAGCCAGCCCCGTCATCAAAATGAAGAAGGCGATACTGGACAGGGCGACCTTGCCAAGCCGCTCGCGAAGCCGGCCCGCACGGAAGACCCCGACCGTGACCGACAGGAAGATCAACGGCATGACGACCATCTTGATCGCGTGGCCGAACATCGTGCTGAGAAAGCCCAGCTTCGCGGCGAAGCCCGGCGCAAACACGCCGCAAGCGACGCCCAGCACAAGTCCGCCAAACATTTGCATCGGGAGGGAAAGCCCTTTATTTTTCGTGTTCATGCCGTGCCTTTAGCAGTTTTATCCGTGCCGGTGTGCCGTCAACGATGTGATTCCACATATGCTGACGCGCGAGCTCGCCGTCGTTCGCTTCGATTGCGTGAAAGATGTGCAGGTGCTCGATCGTGCCGCGCCGAACGGTTTCCGCGTCGCCACGCGGAAGTTCGTTCAGGGCCAGGGTCTGGGCCCGCAATAAACCATACGCCGACGAAATCCGGACGTTCCGTGCGGCAGCAAACAACTCTTGATGAAACACCCAACCGATACGTTGCTCGAGCATGATGTCCGCGACGTCCCGGTCGATCAGTTCCCGCATTTTTGCCGCGGCCTCGCGAAGGCCTGCCGTTACGCCGGACTTCGCTGCGAGAAACGCTGCGGTACTCTCGAGGGCCAGCCGCATTTCAAAAATTTCGCGAAGATCGCTGGTCGTCGGCGACGCGACATAGGTGCCGCTCTTTTCGATCACGACGACCAGCCCTTCGGATTCGAGCAAATGCAATGCGCTGCGCACCGGCATCTGGCCGAAACCCAGTTCGTCCGACAGGCCTCGGTGAGATACTTTCTGCCCAGGCGCAAGACGGCCGTCAAAGATCCGCGATCGGATCTCGTCGTAGGCCAGTTCTGCATCTGTCGATACTTTCAACGTCATCTGTGATCGCAGTTAGCGTATGATTCAAAAAACAAAACAGGTAGGAAATTACCCTTACTCGCCATGCCCGGCAACTGCTAATTTTGCGAGTGGGTATGTCGAAAGAGAATTGGAAGAAAATCCGCGTTACGAAGAGAGCCGATAATTATATGATTTCACAAGATGTGCGCTTTACCATCTGTGCCGTCCGTGCGGAAGAAACCTATCCCCTCAGGGCCGCCATCCTGATGGCGGGAGATGAAGAGGGAAGCGCGCTACACGGAGATCACGCCCCAACGACGATGCACTTTGCCGTTCGTGACAACGACAGGATCGTTGCGGTGGCATCGGTGTGTAAAGAAGCACAATCCGGCGCTTTGAACACTGAAATGTGGCGCCTTCGCGGCATGGCCGTCGATCCGTCGGTACGCGGCCTGGGATTCGGACGCCTGCTGGTCAATCTGTCCATTCGCCATGTGCGCGAACAGCGTGGCGTGCTGCTCTGGTGCACGGCGCGCGAATCGGCATACCCGTTCTACGAAATGCTCGGCTTTGAGCGGGACCCGATACCGATTTCAATGCATGGCCGCGACGACATGAAATTCTATTTAATGCAACGCCGGATCGAATGCTGAGTTTCGTCCGCGATTGACGTTCGATTGGAATCGGACGCCAAGGTCAGGCGCTGGCTGCCGACCCGGAAAACCGGTTCGTCCGGCGTCCGCATGAGCCGGTTCGCCCGCGTAAAACTATCCGCCGCTCAGCGACACGCGGAAAACCCGCTTGCGGCCAATCGCACCGACATTCAACAATCGCCTCCTCTGTTTCGATTATTGCAACCCGGGAATAAATAGAACGATTACAACCGGGACTGCATGAGCGTTGCCCGTCGTGCCAGCCCTTCAAGCCGATTATTCCCTCCCCCCACCTGAATTCGCTTGCCGTGGTCGAGATCGTCAGCGTGATGGCGCGGATCGCGATAACCCGTCGCCTTCGCGCCGATTCTTATAAGGGAAATCCCGTAAGGCGCCCGCCGATCAGACGAGATTAACTTATATCAAACAAATTTTGACCGGCATTTATGTTCCTGATATGGTCCTTCCACTTGCAAAGTGCGGCCAGGCCGTATCGGCGCCCGTCGCCGGCGGCTGAACCGGACGCCTGGCCAGTCCGCAAGGACGACCGATGCGACAACCGAGCAAGGGAAATTGTAAGGATCACGAAGTGAGCCGATCCGGCATGCCGATGCGGCGAACATGACGCAGGCCGTCGCGACCGAAACGACGCGCAGGCCATGCGCCGCCCGCTGCATCCGGATACGACGAAAGTCGTTTCACCCCATCCCGAAACTACTCCTGACAGTGAAATGCAGATGAAAAACAAAAAAATCAACATCAGCGTTATCGCTGTTGCCGCCTTCGCAGCATCGTCGGCAGCAATGGCACAGTCGTCGATCACCCTGTACGGCATGCTCGATGCAGGTATCGGTTACACGTCGAACATCAATGGCCACAGTCGGTACGGCCTCGATGGCGGCGCCTCGGGTTCGAACAAGTGGGGCCTCAGGGGCCAGGAGGATCTCGGCGGCGGCCTGCAGGCGGTATTCAAGATCGAGAATGGTTTCAACATCGGGACGGGCGGCATCGGCGGCCAGGGGCCGATCGGTAACACGCGTTCGCTGTTCAACCGCCAGGCGTACGTGGGCCTCGCGTCCAATCAGTACGGCGCGTTGCGCATGGGGCGCCAGCTCGACGCCGTGACGGAAATGGTTCAGGTCCTGACGGGCGACGCCATTTCGGCGTCGACCTTCTCGACGCCGGGCGACGTCGACAACAACGACAACACGACGAACCAGAACAACGCGGTGAAGTACATTTCGCCGATCATCCACGGCTTCCAGGCCGAAGCCGCGTACTCGTTCGGCGGCGTGGCCGGTGCAACGGGTTCGGGGCAATCGTGGTCGGCGGCCGCGACCTACGCTCAAGGTGGCCTGACGGTCGCCGGCGGCTACTTCCGTGCGGCCAACCAGGGCGAGAACGGATGGGTGAACGCAACCGCCCAACCGAGTTTCGGCGGCGCGCTCGGCTATCCGAGTTCGGGCTACAACGGCGGCAATGCGTTCAAGAGCGCGGGCATCGCGCAAGTCGCCGCGCAATACGAGGTCGGTCCGTACACGGCCGGGCTGCGCTACTCGAACGCCCAGTACAAGGGCAACGATGGCCAGCCGTCAATCCACTTCAACGTGCTCGGTGCGCTGCTGCAGTACCGCGTCACGCCGGCGCTGTCGCTGGCGACCGGCTACACGTATGTCTACGGTTCCGCAGCCACGCCCACGCAAGCGGCCGAGGGTCGCACGATGGCCTCGATCAACCAGGTGTCGCTGGGTGCGACGTACTCGCTGTCGAAGAGTACCGCGCTGTATGCGATGGGCGCCTACGTGCATGCGAAGGGTGCGCAGGCTTCCGCTGCCGACTTCGGCAACACGTCGTCGGGCGGCAACCAGGTTCAGGTCAACATCGGCATGTTCCACGGCTTCTGATCGCCGACTCGCGACACCGGAGCAGTGGCGGCATGGCTCCGGTGTCGTACCTCGCCCGGCCTGATCGGCGAACCTAGCCGCCCTCCTGACTCGCCATGCCTTCCATCCACGCCTCGAACGCGGACACGGCCGCATCGTCGGCGCGATCGGCGTTCGTCACCAGCATGTAGTCGTCGGCACGCCAGACGGGCGATGCGATGGGACACACGAGGCGCCCTTCGGCAAGATCGCGCCCGATCAGCGGCAGCGATGCCAACGCCACGCCGAGTCCCTCGATCGCCGCGCCCAGCTGAAGATTCACGTGATCGAATTCGACGTGGCGCGCGGCGCGCAGATCGGGCGCACCCGCTTCCTTCAACCAGTGCGACCACGCGGAACGCGTCGTGGCCGAATGCAGCAGCGTGTGATGACGCAGGTCGGTCACGCTCTGTATCGGATGCTGGCGCAGCAAGGCGGGATTGCAAGCCGGCACACGCGGGTCGGGCATCAACGAACGCGAGACGACGCCCGCGCCTTGCTCGGGACCGGAGCGAACGCCGATATCGAACGCATCGGCGACATAGCGCAGCTTGCGCGACGTCGTCGACACCCTGACGTCGATGTCGGGGTACCGCGCATGGAAATCGGCGAGCCGCGGCAGCAGCCAGCACAGCGCAAAGCTCATCGGCACGTTCACCCGCACGACGCCTGATATCCGGTGCGCGAACGGATTGTGGCGCAGCCGCACCACCGCGGTGCCGAGGCGCTCGAACGCGTGGCTGACGTCGCTCAGCAACGCGGCCCCTTCGTCGGTGAGCACGACGCCACGCGGACGACGATCGAACAACGGCAGGCCGAACCAGTCCTCCAGCAACCGGATCTGTTTTCCGACAGCCCAATGGGTGACGTGCAGTTCCGCCGCGGCGCCGGCGAAGCTGCCGTGCCGCGCAACCGCATCGAAAGCGCGCAGCGCATTGAGCGGGGGGAGTTCGTCCCGGTGCGTCGAAGCACCTCGGCTTTCGTCCATGACGTGACTTTTTCTCTCTGTTGACGGGATTTTAGCTCAATTGAAATGCCTGACATCCCGGTCATAAAATTGCCACGTCGAGCCTGAAAACCACACCGCGAGCGCCTTCCATGCATCGCTCGTACGGAGAGAATGACAATGCGCTTGCCCGTTTTTTCCCCGCCCGTCGCGCGAGAGACTGCACCGTCGAGGCCGCGCGTGCTGTGGCTCTCCTGCGTTGCGCACGCCATACACGACGGCTATACGGACATGATCTACGCGCTGCTACCCGTGTGGCAGTCGGAATTCGGGCTCGACTTCGCGGCCCTGGCTATCCTGCGCGGCGTCTATGCGGGCACGATGGCAACGCTGCAGTTGTCCGCGGGGCGTGTCGCGCAACGTCTGGGCAGCGGCGCGACGCTCGCAATCGGTACGCTGCTCGCCGCGCTCGGCTATGCGATCGCGGGCATGTCCGGCGGCCTGCTCGGGCTGGGCGTCGCGCTCGCGATCTCGGGCGTCGGCTCCAGCACGCAGCATCCGATCGCGTCGGGCGCCGTCTCCCGCGTCTATGGGCGCGACGCGAGAGGTCCGCTGAGCATCTACAACTTTTCCGGCGATCTGGGGAAATCCGCGCTGCCGGCCGCCATTTCGCTGCTCGTGACCATGATGCCGTGGCGTCATGCGCTATGGATCGTCGCCGGGCTGGGCTGCGTCGTGGCCGCCGGCATCGCGCTGTGGTTTCCCGCCGTGCCGCGCGCCGCCGCGCAGACGACGGCAAAAGAGCAAGCGCCCGCTCGACGCAGTGGCACAGGGAGAGGCGGATTCTCCGCGCTGTTTTCCATCGGCGTGCTCGATACGGCCGTACGCATGGGACTGCTTACCTTCCTGCCTTTCCTGCTGAAGGCAAAGGGCGTTTCTCCGCAACTGCTGGGAACGGCGCTTGCACTCGTTTTCATTGGCGGTGCGGCCGGCAAATTCATGTGCGGCTGGCTCGGCGCGCGGATGGGGACGGTGAGGACGGTGCTGCTCACCGAGGGCGGTACGGCCGCGTGCATCGTCGCGGTGATCTATCTTCCGTTGACGCTTACCATGGTGCTGCTGCCGATCCTGGGCATGATGCTCAACGGCACGTCGTCGGTGCTGTACGGAACCGTCCCGGAGATGTCCGCGCCCGAGCGCACCGAGCGCGCATTCGCGATTTTCTATACCGGGACGATCGCATCGGGCGCGTTATCGCCCGTCCTCTACGGTTTCCTCGGCGACCGGATCGGTGTGCACGGCGCCACGTATGCGACCGCGTTGACCGCGCTGGCGATTTTTCCGCTCGCTCTCGCACTGCGCCCGCATCTGACAGACCACTCACAGGATGAACGCCATGACGAAGCCTGACTATCCGAGCGTCGCTCTCGTCGGTCCCGGTGCAATCGGAACGACCGTCGCCGCGGCCCTTCATGAAGCCGGCCGCACGCCGGTGATCTGCGGCCGCTCGGCGCACGAGCAGTTGACGTTGCGCTTCGACGGCGGGGAGATCGTCGTGCCCGGGCCCGTGCTGACCGATCCGCAAGCGGTCGACCAACGGTTCGATCTCGTGTTCGTCGCGGTCAAGTCGACGCAGATACCGAGTGCGGCACCGTGGGTCTCCGCGCTATGCGATACGAATACCGTCGTCTGCGTGCTGCAAAACGGCGTCGAGCAGAAAGCCGCCTTCGCGCCGTATGCGGCCGGCGCCACGATCGTGCCGTCGATCGTCTGGTTTCCCGCGCAACGCGAATCGGGCACGTCGGTGTGGCTGCGCGGCAAGCCTCGGCTCACACTGCCCGATACGCCCGCGAGCGACGTGGTGGTTTCGGCTTTGCGCGGCACGCGATGCTCGCCCGAGGTGGCGGACGATTTCATCTCGCTCGCGTGGCGCAAGCTGTTGCAGAACGCGGTGGCGGGGCTGATGGTACTGACCGGTCGCCGCGCCGGCATGTTCGCGCGAAGCGACATCACCGACCTGTCGCTCGCGTACTTGCGGGAATGTCTCGAGGTCGCGCGTGCGGAGGGGGCGAAGCTCGGCGATGAAGTGCCGCAGGAGATCGTCGATGGATTCCATGGCTTTCCGCCCGATTTGGGAACGTCGATTCTTGCCGACCGGCAAGGCAACCGTCCGCTCGAATGGGACTGCCGGAATGGCGTCGTGCAGCGATACGGACGCACGCACGGCATTCCGACGCCGATCAGCGATCTGGTCGTGCCGCTGCTCGCGGCCGCGAGCGATGGTCCGGGTTAATGCCTCGCCCATAGCGGGGAACGGGCGATCCAGCCGAGCCGCCCGACTCCGCGCTGGACGCGACGTCGATGGCACATGCCACTGCGGCTGCCGTCATGGTCAGCTTCATGGAATCCCGCGCCCAACTCGGCGCTGCTAACGTCTGACAAAAGAGCCGACTCCCGCCTCCGCAGGAAGCAATCGCCCCTCGCCACCCCCGGCGCGCGCCGCTGCGACATCAATCCCGGAAAAAACTGACCGACCTAACAAATACTTACCGTTCGTTTCAAAGTTACCCAGATAGTGAGCTGCGGCCCGGCTATTCTTCCGTCACCCACAATAACGATCCCACTGGGGGTGACATATGAACAACATGATCAAGAGCGCCCTGTGCGCCGCGTTCGTACCATTCGTTCTCGCCGGTTGCGGCGGCGGCGACGACGGTGGCGGTGCGCAAACCGGTACGCTGCACGTCGCGATGACGGATGCGCCATCGTGCGGCTTCGACCACGTGTACGTCACCGTCTCGCAAGTCCGCGTCAACGCCAACGCGAACGCCAATGACAACGACGCCGGCTGGTCGACCGTGTCCCTCGCGACGCCGCAGAAGATCGACCTGCTGTCGCTGACCAACGGCGTGCTCGCCGATCTCGGCCAGACCGCGCTGCCGGCCGGCCAGTATCAGCAAGTCCGGCTCGTGCTCGCGCAGAACCAAGGCAACACCCTCGCCAACTCGGTCGTCCCGACCGGCGGCGCGGAACAGGCGCTCGCCACGCCGAGCGCGACGCAAAGCGGTTACAAGATCATCCGGCCGTTCACGGTCCAGCCCAACACCCTCGTCGATCTCGTGCTCGACTTCAACGCATGCAAGTCGATCGTCCAGCGCGGCAACGGCTCGTACGCGCTGAAACCCGTCGTCACCGCGATCCCGACCGTCGTGAGCGGCGCGATCTCCGGTTACGTCGCCTCCGCCGAAGCCGGCGCGACCGTCTATGCCGAACAAGGCGGCAAGGTCGTCCGCGGCACGGTGGCCGACAGCTCCGGGAAGTTCGTGCTGTCGCCGCTGATCCAGAGCTCGACGCAGGGCAACTACGACGTCGTGATCGTGCAGAACAACTTCGCGTCGGGCATCGTTCGCTCGGTTCCGGTGGTCGTGAACGCGACCACGGCGGTGTCGGCGTCGAGCGCACCGATCACGCTGCCGGCCTCGACGATGAGCACCGTCAGCGGTACGGTCACGGCTAGCGCGAACGCCTTCGTGCGCGCGCTGCAGACGATCGACGCGAACGCGTACGAGATCACGTCGATCAACGCGAACATGGACACCGGCGCCTATGCGCTGTCCGTGCCTGTGGCTGCACCGATCGTCGGCACCTACTCGGGCTCGCTGCCGGTCGCGTTGACCGCGGCGCCGGCCGCCGCAGGCCAATATACGATCGAGGCCGACGCGGCATCGGGCGCGGCCCAGTCGGCCAACGTGAACGCAACGACCAGTCAGTCCAACGTCAACTTCAGTTTCTGACGCGCTGACCGCATCATCGAAAGGGCCGAACGGCCCTTTCCTACCAACGGGAGAACGAAGTGAAAAAAGGGATGATCGCAGTGCTCGCAGCGGCGAGCATGGTGGGCGCGCTCAGCGGGTGCGTCGCCTATGTTCCGGGCCCACCGGTCGTGGTCGCGCCGCAAGGCGGGCCAGGGAATGGATTCTGTCCGCCGGGACAGGCCAAGAAAGGCAACTGTTGACGAAATGCCCGCGCATCGCGGGCATTTTTTCATCTGTCGCGCGAGCCGGACGGTTCGACGAATCCGCCATTCCCCGCGTCGTCACTCCGCCATCTTCGGCGGCCATGCATGGCCTTCGGCCTGACAATGCCTACACCACGCGTAAAGCGCGTCGTACATGACCAGACCATGCTCGAGCATGTCGTGATCGTCGGCAAACATGTCCGACAGTCCGAGCGAAATCGCATAAAGGCCGCTCGACTGCGGCGTCAGGTCGAGCCGCGACGTATCCGCGCCGCGAATGATGCGGGCCATGTGCTGCAATGCCCGATCGTCAGCCAGACCATACTTGTCGAGAAACGCGTCGAAGCTGCATTGCTCGCCGACGTGCGTCAACTCCACGCCCGGAATGTCGTACGGAATCGCCCCGGTCTCGTCGGCGATCCGCAGCACGTCGCCCGGCGGGACGTACAGAAATTCGGGCGTCTCGTCGATAAAACGGGCAATGAGCCAGGGGCACGCCACCCGGTCGATTTTCGGACGTTGTCGCGTAATCCATTGCATGGCGGCCTCCACGATCAGTGATGCAACAGCGGGTACACGATCAGGCCGATCACGGCAGCCCCGCCTACGACCATGGGCTCCGACAGCTTCCTGAACCTGACCAGCAGCACGATCGTCGCGAGCGCCATCAACGCGGTGGGCACGTCGACGATCGAACGCCGGGCCAGCACGATCACCGATCCCGTGATCGCGCCGACGGCCGCGGCCGTCACGCCGTCGACGAATGCCAGGATCGCCGGCAGCCTGCCGTACTTCTTGAAGTACGGCGCCGGCAACACCGTGAACAGATAGCACGGCAGAAACGTGCCGGCCGCCGCCACGCACGCGCCCGGCAGCCCCGCCACCAGATAGCCGATGAAGCCGACCGTGATGACGACCGGGCCCGGCGTGATCATCGCGACCGCCACGGCGTCGACGAACTGCTTCTCGTTGAGCCAATGGTGCTCGGTGACCACGCCGCCATAGAGGAACGGCACGATCGCGAGCCCCGAGCCGAACACGAACGCGCCCGCCTTCGCGAAGAAGACGGCGAGTTGCGCGAGCTGCGGCCAGTCGACGATACCGAGCCATGCGCCGGTGGCGGACACGGGCAACGCCACGGCCGCATTGACGCGCCGCTGGCGCAACCACCTCGGCGGCGCGCGCGTGAACCAGACGAGCACGCCGGCCGCGAGAAACAGCCACGCCACTTCGGATTCCGTGATTACCGTCACGGCGACCAGCGCGAGATAGATCGCCCAAAGGAGCTTGTCGCGACCGACGCTTTTCGCGGTCAGCTTGCGTGCGCTGATCGCGATGATGCCGATCACCGCCGCGCCGACGCCGTAGAACACCGACTGCATCCACGTGAGGCCGCCGAAGCGCGTGTACGCGTAGCCGAGCAGCACCACCATCAAAAACGACGGCAGCACGAACGCGATCCCGACCATCGTGGCACCGACGATCCGGTAGTGCACGTAGCCGAGATAGATCGCCAGTTGCGCGGCAAGCGGGCCGGGAGCCAACTGCGCGAGCGCCAGGCCTTCCTTGTAGTCCGCGTCCGCGATCCAGCGGCGCGTGTCCACGAGGTCCCGATGCATGTAGCCGGCCAGCGCGACCGGCCCGCCGAAACCCGTCGCGCCGAGCCACGCGAAGTACAGGATCAGTTGTCCCAGCGTATAGGCCGGGCGGTCGCGATGTGTATTCATGTCGAGGCGGGCGAAAAGGTCAGGGTTTGCGGTTGCCGCGGAAATGCACGTACAACGAATCGAGTACCGCGCCGATCTCCATCAGCAACGCATCGTCGTCGGCCAGACGCTTGCGGGCGCCCGCGAGAATGGCCTCGAATCCGGCGGCTTCCGGCACGGTGGCGCCGCCCACGTCCAGCGCATGCACCATGGCCCCCAGCCGGACGAGTCCGTAGTTGTCGCCAAGCCCGAAGCTCGCGACCAGGACCTCGAACGACACGCGATCGCCCACATGCGTGAACGGCGCGCCGTCGAAATCGAAGCCGAGCGCGTCAGCCGGACAATCGGCGAGGTTGTCCAGCCACACGAAGCGCGCATGCGGATCGATGAAACGCCGAATCAGCCACGCGCTGGCGACGCGATCGACCCACAGGTGACGGCGCGTCGCCCACACCCTGCCCTGATACTGCGCGGGGTCGCGACGGGGAATGCCGCGTTGAGCGGCATGCGGCTCGCCGGGCGAGCGCCGCGCTTCGATCGCGGCGGTGAAATCCCGCCATTGCGCCTGCGCGCGCAGCGACGTTTCGCCGGGAAAGAAATCGATGCTTCGAATGGCGTCGTACGTGCGCGCGTGGCGGCGTTGCAGGCGATTGAGATCGGCTGCCGCCAGATCGGACAGCGCCTTGCGCGCCTCCGAAAGCTCGGCAAGCCAGTCTGCGTAATCGCCCGCGCGATCGAACAGCGACTTGTATGCTTGTTCGTCCGCGGGATCGTCCGCATGGACGTCCAGCAGCCACGCGTGGCCGTCGCCGTTACGCGCGTCGTCGGCCAGCTCGCGCAACTGCGCCGCCTGCTCGGCATGCGCGGGCAACAGGTAGGCACCGTCGCGCAACGCGCCGCAGCCGAGCGCCTTGACGGTACGCCAGATGCGCATGCGCGCAGTCGCGCCGGAAGTCGGCAGACTGACGATCAGCAGGAGCCACGACGTCGGGGCAGGATTCATGACGGCAGCATAATGGGCCGTCACGAGCACTGCAATTCAGTAGATATCGCTACAACGCTTCGGTGGCAGGCAGTTCCGCTCGACGCGCGGAGCGAGCGCTCGGCCTGACGGCCGGATCGCGTCGTCGCCGGACCGACGCCGCGGGAAATCGTGACGATATCCTGCGAATCGAGCGGTTCAACGCATAAACTGAAAGCACGCCACGGCGAACGCCCCTCGCTCCATCGCACGCTTTCGCCGACACCGCTCCGAATGCAGCCGGACGGCAAACGCAGGCCCACACATGAAACGGCCCCAATGACAATCGATCCCGGCTCCATTCCTTACTATCTCGTCCTTCGGGCCGGCTGGCCACCCTATGTGTTGAATGCGGATCGTCAAGTGCTGCGCCGCCAGGCGAGTCCGCTATTGCTGGCATTCGCGCGCACGCGCGGCGCGATCGCCCATGTCGACGACAGCGCGTGGAACGTCTTCTCCGACAGCGAGGGGCTCACGGTCGTCGAACGTCGCGAGACCGGGTTCTTTTCGCTGGTCGCGGGAAACGAGACCGAACGTCAGTTGCAGTTGCTGACGACGCTCTGACGTCGCCGCCGGGCGTGCCCGTGCGTGCGCCAACCCCGGAATAAATCGACCGCTCGGCAAACGATGCGCGTATGATGAGTTCATCCGCGCGATCAGCCGTCCTTTGACCGTTCGCCCCTCCACCCGCCCGCTTGCTGCATCGCCCCTCCTTCGCGCTGCAACGTTGTCCCCTTCACCCATCGGCCCGCCCCATGACGGGAATACCGGCCGGATGTGTTCGCCCATGCGACTCGTCGTGGCCGAACGCCAGGAGTTCGTCATGAGCATGCACGTCTATCGTGGATTCGAGATTTATCCACTCATTTATCCTCACGTTGCCGCGCTGAACGGCAGCCCGCATAACTACGATGCCGGGTTCGACGCGGCCGTCAAGATTTGCCTGCGCGGCACCACCGATACGCTGACGCAGAGCCAGACCTTCAGATTGCGCGACACGTCCCCGTTCGATAACGCCGGTGACGCACGTCGAGCGTCGGTGCGCTATGCCGAGAACATCATCGACGACAATCGTGGCAAACAGGGATTCTTCGCCAGCGCGTGCTGACGCGGCTCGTCAACGCCACATAGTGTGTTGGTATTTTGGAGGTCGAAATGATCATCGACGAACTGCTCGGCTTGATCAGCCGGCGTGAAGTCACCCGGATCGACACCGCCGTGCCTGCCGGCCTCGCCGATTCGGCGATGTGCCATCAACCCGAGCTGCACATGTTCATGGCGGTACGTGCGCTATCGATCGGCGCAGGCTATTCGGAATTCGAATCCGACGAGATAGCCAGCGCCGTCATGACGCGGCTCGGCTAGCTTTCCGTTCCCACCTCTTTCCAGACAGAATCTACATGACGACAATCACGCCGAAGCTGAACGAACCGATCGATGTCACGCTGCGGCGATTCCGGCGCGACATCGAGAAAACCGGACTGATTCGCGAGCTGCGCAGTCGCACGAGCTACGAGAAGCCGACGACGGAGCGCAAGCGGAAAAAAGCCAGCGCCGTTGCCCGACAGCGCTTGCAAGCCAAGCGCCTGTTGCCGCCCCGAAAAATGTACTAGCACGCTGTTGAAAAGTGCCTCGTCGTCGTTGCCGATCATGCTGCGGCGCGGGTTGATCGCGTGTTGCTCGTCGTCCGGCGTCTAGCTGCGACTGCGCAGACGTGTGCAGCCCCGTGACAGGATGCAGCGACCGACCATGAAGGCCGCGGCCCGACTCGACCTCATCGTCTCCACGCAGGCACGCCCGCGACACACGATGCGCGACGTCCGGTGATAAGCTCGACGTCGACGCGCCGTCGCGCATCCCGCCACCCGACCGACCCTACGCCTCCCGCGAGTCCGCCCATGCCCATCGCTCCAGCTGTCGTCTCTGCCTTCACCCCCACCGGCAAGCTCCGCGCCTCGATCAACCTCGGCAACCCGATCCTCGCGAACCGCGACCCGGCAACGGGCGAACCGTTCGGCGTATCGATCGACCTCGCCCGTGCATTCGCCGAGCGCCTGTCGGTCGACCTCGAACTCGTGGTGTTCGACGCCGCCGGCAAATCGGTGCAGGCGCTGACTGACGAGCGCGCCGATTTCGGCTTCTTCGCGGTCGATCCGTTGCGCGGCGAAACGATCGCGTTCACCGCGCCGTACGTGCTGATCGAAGGCTTCTATCTCGTGCCGGACGCATCGCCGATCCGCACCAACGCGGACGTCGACCAGCCGCACAACCGCGTGGCCGTCGGCAAGGGCAGCGCGTACGACCTGTTCCTCACCCGCGAACTGAAGGCCGCGACGATCGTGCGCGCACCGACGTCGCAGGCCGTCGTGGCGACGTTCGTCGAGCAGCAACTGGAAGTGGCGGCCGGCGTGAAGCAGCAGCTCGAAACCGACGCCGCGAAAACGCCCGGCCTGCGCCTGCTCGACGAACGCTTCATGGTGATCCGGCAGGCGATGGGCGTGCCGAAGAGCCGTGGCGACGCCGCCGCCGCGGCACTGAGCGCCTTCGTCGAGGAAATGAAGGCGTCGGGCTTCGTCGCCGATTCGCTGCGCCGGCACCGCATCACGGGCGCATCGGTCGCGCCGGCGGCCTGATCGAAAACCGCGTGCCGTCGCGCTGGCCGCCGGGATCGTCCGGCTCGCGGCCCAGGCGTGCGATTTCAGCACGCGCCTGCCCGATCCTCGCGCGCATGACGAGTGCAACGTCGCGGCAACGCAGCATCGCCCGCCTATAGGCACAGGACAGGCGCAAATGGCGCAGCGGCGCCGGCCATCCCGATCCGGCGACCGCCGAACAGGCGACGTGCTGCTCCGCACAAACCGGCAGCGGGTTGCGCCGGCTTCGGGCACGAAGCGCCACCGGCGCAGTCGCCGGCGCGCCCGGCCCGCGACCTGGCGCTAGCGCAAACCCGAACCCGGTTGCACTGTTCATCGCCATTCTGGTCCTGTATCGTCCTCCCATCCCCGATTGCGAAACCGCTGCATGGGAGGCTTACGATGCGAAAAAAGAATGCTGCAGCCGTCTGGATCCTGATCGCGATGGTGGCAGGCATCGCGATCGGCTACATGGTCTTCACGAGCTTTCCGGACAAGAAGGCCGCCGCTGAAATCGCCGGGTACATCTCGCTCGTCTCCGACGTGTTCCTGCGGCTGATCAAGATGGTGATCGGCCCGCTCGTCTTCTCCACGCTGGTGGTCGGCATCGCGCACATGGGCGACGCGGCCTCGGTCGGACGCGTGTTCGCGAAAGCGTTCGGCTGGTTCGTCACCGCGTCGCTGGTCTCGCTGCTGCTCGGGCTGCTGATGGCGAACCTGCTGCGGCCCGGCGACAATCTCGGCTTGCCGCTGCCGGACATCGGCGCATCGGCGAACCTCGCGACGTCCAAGTTCACGTTGAAGGATTTCGTCGGCCACATGGTGCCGAAGTCGTTCGCCGAGGCGATGGCGAACAACGAAATCCTGCAGATCGTCGTGTTCTCGATGTTCTTCGGCGTCGCGCTCGCCGCGCTCGGCGAGCGCGGGAAGATCCTCATCGCCGCGATCGACCAGTTGTCGCACGTGATGCTCAAGATCACCGGCTACGTGATGAAGCTCGCGCCGCTCGCGGTGATGGCCGCGATGGCCGCGACCGTCGCGGTCAACGGGCTGTCGGTGCTGCTGAAGTTCGCGGTGTTCATGGGCGACTTCTACGTCAGCCTGTTCCTGCTCTGGGCATTGCTCGTGTGTGCCGGGCTGTTGTTCCTCGGCCGTCGCGTGTTCAAGCTGCTGCTGCTGATCAAGGAAGCATTCATGCTGTCGTTCGCGACGGCCAGCTCCGAAGCCGCGTATCCGAAGATCCTCGACGCGCTCGACCGCTTCGGCGTGAAGCGCAAGATTTCGAGCTTCGTGATGCCGATGGGGTACTCGTTCAATCTCGACGGCTCGATGATGTACTGCACGTTCGCGTCGCTGTTCATCGCACAGGCGTACAACATCCACCTGTCGCTCGGCACGCAGATCACGATGCTGCTGGTGCTGATGCTCACGTCGAAGGGGATGGCCGGCGTGCCGCGCGCGTCGCTCGTCGTGATCGCGGCCACGCTGCACCAGTTCGGGCTGCCGGAGGCCGGCCTGCTGCTGATTCTCGGCGTCGACACGTTCCTCGACATGGGCCGCTCGGCCACGAACGCGGTCGGCAACTCGATCGCGAGCGCGGTGGTCGCGAAATGGGAAGGCCAGCTGCTGTCGGAAGCGGAAGCCGAAGCCAACGCGGCGCGCATCGAAGCGGAACAGGAAGCGACGATCGCACATCCGACCGAAGTCTGACGGAGGCCCGGCGATGAAGATGCAGCGATTCTGGCGTGCGCTCGCGCTCGCGGGCCTGCTTGCCGCGGGCGTGACCACGCACGCGGAAGATGCACCGTCGACGCTGCCGCGCGTCGAACCGTTCGCGCCGGCCCAACTGACCGGCACGCTCGCGAAGGTGCGCGGCAGCGGCACGATCGCGCTCGGCTATCGCGACGCGTCGATCCCGTTCTCGTACCTGAACGCGCGCAACCAGCCGATCGGCTATTCGATCGAGCTGTGCAAGGCGCTCGTGTCGTCGATCGAGGATGCGATCAACAAGAGCCTGACGATCCGCTGGGTGCCGGTCACGTCCGACAACCGCATCGACGCGGTGGTCAGCGGCAAGGTCGATCTGGAATGCGGCTCCACGACCAGCAACCTCGAGCGCCAGAAGCGCGTGGCGTTCTCGCCGATCTTCTTCGTGGCCGGCACGAAGGTGATGGTGAAACGCGGCGCGCCGATCCGCTCGTTCCGCGATCTCGCAGGCAAGAAGGTCGCGGTGACGGCCGGTACGACCAACGAGAAGGCGCTGCGCGACCTGAACGAGCGGTTCAGGCTCGGGATCCAGCTCCAGGTGGTGCCCGATCATGCGCAGGGCTTCGCGCTCGTCGCGAACGGCGGCGCCGACGCGTTCGCGACGGACGACGTGCTGCTGTACGGCCTGATCGCCGAGAACGCGAGCAAGGGCGGCCAGTACGACGTGGTGGGCGATTTTCTGTCCTACGACCCGTACGGCATCATGTTCCGCAAGGACGATCCGCAGCTCGCGCAGGTCGTGAAAACCACGTTCCAGGAACTGGCCGCCGACGGCGAGATCGCGCGGCAGTACAAGCGCTGGTTCCTGCGTCCGCTTCCGTCGGGCTTGAGTCTCAACCTGCCGATGAGCCCGCAACTGGAGACGATCATCGAGGCGATCGGCGTCAACGGGAATTGAGCGCCGCGCCATCGTCGACATGAATGACGAAACGAGAGCGGCCCGGATGCCTCACCCGGCACCGGGGCCGCTTGCCGGGTGCAGCGTGTTCAGCCGACCCGCGCCGCGCCCTGCTGCGCCGCTTCCGCACCTTCGCTGGCCGTTCGCGCCAGCACCGGCTTCAGCGCCTGCCCGGTATGGCTCGCGCTCACCTTCGCGAGCGCTTCCGGCGGCGCCGCCGCGACGATCGTGCCGCCGCCCACGCCGCCCTCCGGGCCGAGATCGATGATCCAGTCGGCTTCCGCGATCACGTCGAGGTCGTGCTCGATCACGACGACGCTATGCCCCGCATCGACCAGCCGGTGCAGCACGCGAATCAGCTTCGCGACGTCGGCCATGTGCAGGCCGACCGTCGGCTCGTCGAGCACGTACAGCGTGTGCGGCGCCTTCTGGCCGCGGCGCGTGATGTCGTCGCGCACCTTCGTCAGTTCGGTGACGAGCTTGATGCGCTGCGCCTCGCCGCCGGACAGCGTCGGCGACGGCTGGCCGAGCGTCAGGTAGCCGAGCCCGACATCCTTCATCAGTTGCAGCGGATGCGCGATGTTCGAGATCGGCGCGAAAAATTCCACCGCCTCGTCGATCTCCATCGTCAGCACGTCGCCGATGTTCCGGCCGCGCCACGTGACGGCGAGCGTTTCCGGATTGAAACGCTGCCCGTGGCACACGTCGCACGGCACCTTCACGTCGGGCAGGAAGCTCATGCCGATCGTGCGCACGCCTTGCCCTTCGCACGCGGGGCAACGCCCGTCGCCGGTATTGAAAGAGAAACGCGACGCCGTATAGCCGCGGGCGCGCGCTTCGAGCGTATCCGCGAACAGCTTGCGGATCGTGTCCCACACGCCGATGTAGGTGGCCGGGCACGAACGCGGCGTCTTGCCGATCGGCGTCTGGTCGACTTCGAGCACGCGATCGATCTGCTCCCAGCCGCTCAGCGACTCGCAGCCCTGCCACGCATGCGTGACGTTCAGCGACGGCCGCGGTGCGCTGCGCGCGAGCACGCTCGAACGGCGGTTGGTGGCCGGCGCGTCCTGCTGCGCGGCCTTGCGCGCACGCCGCGTGGCCGGCGACGACAGTACCGACCGGCCGACCGCGTCGAGCAGGTTCGTCATCAGCACGTCGCGCGCGAGCGTCGACTTGCCCGAGCCGCTGACGCCCGTCACCGCGACGAGCCGCGCGAGCGGAATGCCGACCGTGACGTCGCGCAGGTTGTGCAGTCTCGCGCCATGCACGGTCAGCCACGCTTCCGGCACGGCTTCACCGCCCTTCTTGCCCGGCAGGCTCACGCTGCGGCGTGGCTGCAGCGGGTGCAGCATCGGCTGCGCGAGCAGGCGCCCCGTGACCGAATCCGGCTGCGCGGCCAGATCGCCCACCGCGCCTTCGGCGACCAGCTTGCCGCCGCGCTTGCCTGCGCCCGGGCCGATGTCGATGATGTGATCGGCACGACGGATCGTGTCCTCGTCATGCTCGACGACGACCAGCGTATTGCCCTTGTCGCCGAGCTTGCGCAATGCGTCGAGCAGGATCTGGTTGTCGCGCGGATGCAGGCCGATCGTCGGCTCGTCGAGCACGTAGCACACGCCCTGCAGGTTGCTGCCGAGCTGCGCGGCCAGCCGGATCCGCTGCGCTTCGCCGCCCGACAGGCTCGGCGCCGCGCGGTCGAGGCTCAGGTAGCCGAGCCCGACTTCCTCGAGAAACGCGAGGCGGCTGCCGATCTCGCTGACGATGTCGCGCGCGATCTGCGCGTCGCGCCCGGTGAGTTCGAGCGCGTCGATCCAGCGGCGCGTGTCCGACACCGTCCACTGCGCGACCTCGACGATCGGATGCGCGTCGAACGTGACCGCGCGCGCGGACGGGTTCAGCCGCGTGCCCTGGCAATCGGGACACGGCTCGTTGCCGACGCCTTCCGGCTCCTGCTCGTCCGACGGCAAGGTTTGCTCGCGGCCGCGATCGTCGCCGGCGAGCACCGTGTCGTCGTATGCGGCGCGCTGTTCGCGCGTGAGCGTGACGCCGGTGCCGACGCAGATCGTGCACCAGCCGTGCTTGCTGTTGTACGAGAACATCCGCGGGTCGAGCTCCGGATAGCTCGTGCCGCACACCGGGCACGCGCGCTTGACCGACAGCACCTTGACCGCGCCGACCTGCGCGGTCGAATGATCGTTCTGCATCGCGTGGTGCAACCCGTCGAGCGGCGCGAGCAGGTGCATCACGCCCTTGCCGAGCTCGAGCGTCTCGTCGAGCCTGCGCCGCAACTCGGCCTCGTTGTCCGGCGACACGACGAGATCGGCCACCGGCAATTCGATCGTGTGCTCGCGGAAGCGGTCGAGCTTCGGCCACGGGTCGACCGTGACGAATTCGCCGTCGACGCGCAGATGCGTGCTGCCGCGCGCCTTCGCCCACTTCGCGAGATCCGTATATACGCCCTTGCGGTTGACGACGAGCGGCGCGAGCAGCCCCACGTGTTCGCCGCGATGATCGCGCAGCAGTTGCGCGGCGATCGATTCGACGGACTGCGACGTGACCGGCGTGCCGTCGTGGATGCAGTGCTGCAGGCCGAGCTTCACATACAGCAGCCGCAGGAAGTGCCATACCTCGGACGTGGTCGCGACCGTGCTCTTGCGGCCGCCGCGCGACAGCCGCTGCTCGATCGCGACGGTCGGCGGAATGCCGTACACCGCGTCGACCTCGGGGCGGCCGGCCGGCTGCACGATCGAGCGCGCATACGCGTTCAGCGATTCGAGATAGCGGCGCTGGCCTTCGTGGAACAGGATGTCGAACGCGAGCGTCGACTTGCCGGACCCCGACACGCCGGTGATCACGTTGAACTTGCCGTGCGGGATGTCGACGTCGAGCGCCTTCAGATTGTGCTCGCGCGCGTTGACGATGCGCACGACGTCCTCGCCTTCGATCGCCCGGCGCGCGCGCGCCGCGTTCAGCACGGCCTGCAGCGGTACACCTTCGTCGGCGCGCACTGCGTCGCCATCCATCTCGCGGTCGTACTGCAGCAGCGCCACGCCGGTATGCGATTCGGCGCACGCCTTCACGTCGTCGGGCGTGCCCGCGCACAGCACGAGGCCGCCGCCGTCGCCGCCTTCCGGGCCGAGATCGATCAGCCAGTCGGCCGCGCGGATCACGTCGAGGTTGTGCTCGATCACGATCAGCGAATGGCCGGCCGCGAGCAGCTTGCCGAACGCCTGCATCAGCTTCGCGATGTCGTCGAAGTGCAGGCCGGTGGTCGGCTCGTCGAACATGAACAGCTTCGCGCGTGCGATGCGCGCCTCTTCCGTCGCGACCCGGCGCCCGTTGGCCGCCGCCGCCGATTCGGCGAGGAAGCCGGCGAGCTTCAGGCGCTGCGCTTCGCCGCCCGACAGCGTCGGCACCGGCTGGCCGAGCTTCACGTATTCGAGGCCGACGTCGACGATCGGCTGCAACACGCGCAGCACCTCGGCATCGGTCGCGAAGAACGCGGCCGCTTCGCTGACGGTGAGATCGAGCACGTCGGCGATGTTCAGCGCACGGCTGTCGCGCTCGATGCGCACTTCGAGGATTTCGGCACGATAGCGGCTGCCGTCGCAATCCGGGCAGCGCAGGTAGACGTCGCTCAGGAACTGCATTTCGATATGTTCGAAGCCCGAGCCGCCGCAGGTCGGGCAACGGCCGTCGCCCGAGTTGAAGCTGAACGTGCCCGCGCCGTAGCCGCGCTGCAGCGCGAGCGGCGCCTTCGCGAACAGCTTGCGGATTTCGTCGAACGCGCCGACGTAGCTCGCCGGGTTCGAGCGCGTGGTCTTGCCGATCGGCGACTGGTCGACGAACACGACGTCGCCGACCTGGTCGGCGCCCGTGAGGCTGCGGAACGCGCCCGGCGATTCGGTCGCCTTGCCGTGGTGCCGCGCCATCGCCGGATACAGCACGTCCTGCAGCAGCGTGGATTTGCCGGAGCCGGACACGCCCGTCACGCAGACGAGCCGCTGCAGCGGAATCTCGACCGTCACGTCGCGCAGGTTGTGCTCGGTCGCGCCTTCGAGCACGATGCGCGGCGTGTTCGCGTCGACCGGGCGACGCGCCCAGTTCGACGCATGCGCGACCTGCTTGCGGCCGCCGAGATACTCGCCCGTCAGCGTGTGCGCGGAACGAATGTCGCCCGGCGTGCCGTCGTACACGATCGTGCCACCGCGCTCGCCCGGGCCGGGCCCCATGTCGATCAATCGATCGGCCGCGAGCATCACCGACGGATCGTGCTCGACCACGACCAACGTATTGCCCGCGTCGCGCAGCCGCTGCATCGCCTCGACGATCCGCGTGAGATCGCGCGGATGCAGCCCGATGCTCGGCTCGTCGAGCACGAACAGGGTTTTCGTGAGCGACGTGCCGAGCGCGGTCGTCAGGTTGATCCGCTGCACCTCGCCGCCCGACAGCGTGCGGCTCTGGCGATCGAGCGTCAGGTAGCCGAGCCCGACGTCGCACAGGTATTTCAGGCGCGTGCGCACTTCGGCGAGCAGCAGCTTCAGCGCATCGTCGAGCAGCGCGCTCGGCAGAACGATATCGTCGAAGAAGCGGCGGATGCGCTCGATCGGCAGCAGCATCAGGTCGTGCACGGTCAGGCCCGGCAGCGCTTCGAGCTGCGCGCGGCTCCAATCGACGCCGCGCGGCATGAAGCGATCGGCCGGCGCGAGCACGCCGTCGGCATTCTCTTTCGAGCCGAGCCGCCATTGCAGCGATTCCGTCTTCAGGCGCGCGCCGCCGCACACGTCGCACGGCGTGTAGCTGCGGTATTTCGACAGCAGCACGCGGATGTGCATCTTGTACGCCTTCGATTCGAGGTAGCCGAAGAAGCGCTTCACGCCGTACCACTGGCTCTGCCACTTGCCGTTCCAGTCCGGCGAACCGTTGACGACCCAGTCGCGCTCGGCGTCCGTCAGCTCGGACCACGCGACGTCGCGCCGGATGCCGGCCTTCGCCGCGTAGCGCATCAGGTCGTCCTGGCACTCTTTCCACGCAGGCGTCTGCATCGGCTTGACTGCGCCGCCGCGCAGCGTCTTGCGCGCGTCGGGAATCACGAGGCCGAGATCGACGCCGATCACGCGGCCGAAGCCGCGGCACGTTTCGCACGCGCCGTATGCGGAGTTGAACGAGAACAGCGCGGCTTGCGGCTCCGCGTAGCGCAAGTCGCTGTCGGGATCGTGCAGCCCGGTGGAGAAACGCCAGATCACCGGCTCCGCCACTGCGTTTTCCGCTTCGGGCGCGAGCACATACACGTTCACGCGGCCACCGCCGCGCTTCAGCGACGCCTCGATCGCCTCGACCACGCGCACCTTGTCGGCCTGCTGCACGCGGAAGCGGTCGGCCACCACGTCGAGCAGCTTGCGCGGCCCGGTGGGCGACGCGACTTCGCGCTGCGCCTGCACGCGCGTGTAGCCGCTCGCCGACAGCCACTGCGCGATTTCCTCGTCGGACACCGCTTCCGGCAATTCGACCGGGAACGTGACGACGACGCGCGGATCGTCCGCCTGCGTACGCGCGACGAGTTCCGCGTAGATCGTTTCAGGCGTGTCGTGCCGCACCTGCCGCGCGGTCTTGCGGTCGAACAGCTCGGCCGCGCGCGCGTACAGCAGCTTCAGGTGATCGTTCAGCTCGGTCATCGTGCCGACGGTCGAGCGCGAACTGCGAACCGGGTTGGTCTGGTCGATCGCGATCGCGGGCGGCACGCCGTCGACGCGCTCGACCTGCGGGCGATCCATCCGGTCGAGGAACTGCCGCGCATACGCGCTGAAGGTTTCGACGTAGCGCCGCTGGCCTTCCGCGTACAGCGTGTCGAACACGAGACTCGACTTGCCGGAGCCCGACGGGCCGGTGACGACCGTCATTTCGCCGGTGCGCAGGTCGAGATCGAGATTCTTGAGGTTGTGCTGACGTGCTCCGCGAATGCGGATCAGAGTGCTGGATGACAATTTGCCTGCCCGTCTGGATGAGTTAGCCGGAATTCACGGTGCCGGCACGCTGCGGCGGATGCCGCACAGGTGACGCCCGCGCCGATGGAGTTCGACGGATACTATACTGTACATTCATACAGCTTTCCATTGACGGCTGCTGCCATCGGCACGACGGCCGTGTGGCCCCGACATGTTGTGAGCGACGGCACGTCGACGATTTCGTTCGTGAATGCGTGCTGCGGCTCCCCGTGGTTCTCGCGACGAATCGTCCACGCGTGCATTTTCTTCGGCACGACGCCCAGCGGAATCGCGCTGCCGATGTCGAACAGTTCGGGCGGGTTCCTTCTCGTTTCGACAACCAGATCTATCGTTTTGGTATCCATAACAATATTCATGAAAGAGTTGATCCGATAAGCGTTGTACTCGCGCTAGGCCGCCCGTGACGCGGTCGTGCGCATCACGTCGCGGCCATCCCGCCGTCCACCGACAGCGCGGTGCCGGTCATGAACGAGGACGCGTCGCTCGCGAGGAACGCGACCGCCTCCGCGATTTCCTGCTCGGTCCCCAGCCGGCCGACCGGATGAAACGCCTTGATCTGGTCGGTCATGCCGGTTTCATCGAGAAACTTCTCCACCATCGCCGTCGCCACGAACGCCGGGCAGATCGCGTTGACACGGATATTCTGCTTCGCATATTCGAGCGCGGCCGCTTTCGTCAGCCCGAGGATGCCGGCCTTCGACGCGTGATAACTGCAACCACCGAATGCCGATGCCACGAGGCCATACGTGGACGACATATTGACGATCGCGCCGCCGCCCGCTTTCAGCATTTCCGGAATTTCGTATTTCATCGAAAGGAACATCCCTTTCAGATTGATATCCATCACGTAATCCCAGCTCGCCTCGTCGGTATCGGCCACGGCTTTGCCGAATGCCTCCACGCCAGCGCTATTGAACGCGATATCGAGCCGGCCGAATTCACGTACGGTCTGCGCGACCATGTGCGCGCAATCCTCCGCGCTGGACACGTCGGTCTTCACGAACAGCGCCTCGCCGCCCGCGCGGCGGATCTCTTCGACAACGGCCAGACCTTCGTCGATGCGGCGCGACGCGATCGCGACCCGCGCGCCTTCGCCGGCGAACAGCAATGCCGTGGTCCGGCCGATACCCGAACTTCCCCCGGTCACGAGGGCAACCTTTTGATGAAGCTTCAGCATCGTATTCTCCAGTCGCGTTGATATGCAGGCCCCGTCATCACCACACCAATCTTTTTCAGATCGAATCGCAAATGAATCGTCGGTTCTTGACGGGATGGATTCTAGACGGCGAAAACCCTGCGCCGATGAAAAGTGAAAAAAGTTCAAATTTGATTGTCGGACGGACGAATATCATCGCTGACGTCACGACACTTCACCTTCAATTCATCGGCCTCCTATGCGCGCGAATACGATCACCCGGCATGAACTCGGCATGTCCGTCATTCACGCGATCGGCGACGAAGGCTTCGTCGACCTGAGCGCGGCGCTCGAGCGTCTCGACCCCGATTTCAAGCGATTGCTCATCGAGGGCGCTTATGCCGACATCATCGCGCGCCCCAACCTCTCGCTGAAGCACCGGGAACTCGTCACGGTCGCGGTGCTCGCGACGATCGGCAATACGGACGGTGCCCTGAAATACCACGCGGGCGGCATGCTGAATACCGGCTGGGCGCCGCATGCGGTGCTCGACGCGGCGTTCGAGACGCTCCATTACGCAGGCGTGCCGGTGGCCATGGCCGCGATGCGCCACATCGTAGCGTTGTTGCGCGAGCGTGACATCGATATCGGCCTCGACGTCGATCTTTTCAAGGATTCCGAAGCGGCGATCGCCACGCTGTTGCAACGCCGGCCACGGCCATTCAATGCGCTGACGCCGAAGGAGCGCCGCCTCACCGCGCTCGCGATCGTCATCGCGTGCGAAAACCGGCACGACGCGGTTCGCGTCCATGTGAACGCCTGTTTGCACGCTTGCTGGACGCGCAGCGAGCTGACGGAGGTATTGATTCAACTGACCGGCTATATCGGCTGGCCGCTCATCCTGCCCGTGTCCCGCATCGTGCTCGACGTGTTCGATGCGTTCGGTGCGCTCAACGGCGCGCAGGACGGCTCGGCGGAGATCCAGGCGAACGCGCCGGCCGAGCAGCATGCGCTGCAACGCGACCTGTGTCCGCCGCCAGCGGTAGGCGGCTTCGCGGACATGTCGTCTGCCATCGCGCGTGGCGTCGACCGGCTGGCCAGTGCGGCATCGGGCGACGAGCCGGTCGAGCATGCGAAAGCGCGCCACCTCACGTCAATCGCGTGCCTGACCTGCCTCGCGCGCAATGCCGATGCCCACTCGCTTACCACGCACATCGGCGACGCACGCCGGTCGGGCGCATCGCGGCACGAGATCGTCGAGACCATCGTCGGCGCACTGCCGCATGCCGGCGTGCTGGCCGTGCAATGGGCGCTCGCCGTGGCGCACCAGTCGTTCGCCTCGGCGGATCGGCACGCGGCGCGCGAGCACGGCAACGTGCTGGCCTGAAGACGAAGGCGCTCCGCCTCCCCCATACCATTCGGCACGAACGACACAGGAAACGACGATGAACGATGAAGGCGGATACGATCTCGAGGATCTCATGCCCGGCATGAACGCGTGCTTTTCGAAGACCCTTTCCGAGCACGACGTGCAGCTGTTCGCGAACGCGACTGGCGACCGGAACCCCGTGCATCTCGACGAGGCCTATGCGCAGCGAACGTTTTTCGGCGGCCGCATCGCGCACGGCATGTTGTCCGCCTCCGTGATATCGGCGGCGATCGCGACGCATCTGCCGGGGCCCGGCTCGATCTACCTGTCGCAGGATCTGCGATTCCGCCGCCCGGTCAAGCTGGGCGAAACGGTTCTCGCGACGGTGACGGTCAAGGAGATTCTCGCGAGCCGGCGTCGGGTCGTGCTGGAAACCCGTTGCGAAGTCGACGGCCTCGTCGTCGTGGAAGGCACGGCGGTGGTGATGCCCACGAATGCGGCGGCGCGCAGGAAGGACGCGGCGAGCGTGCAGGATCAGGCGGTTTGACGGGCGATCGAAGCGGGACTGCCGGCGTCGTCGCGCGCGCGACCCGCGATCACGCGAGCCCGCTTCGTCGCCGATGATCGACGCCTGACGTGCGACATGGGTACGCGCTCGGCAGGCCGCAGCGATCGCATGGGCGACGCACCGGCGGGCCAGCACGTCGCTCGGCATCGTCGTCGACGGGACGATGTTCGCCGGCGCCCCCGTCGACCACGACGATTTAGCCGCACGGCCGCCACGCCGTCCCTGCCGCGCTACGCCTTTTTCGAATAGGCGCTGCACCAGCCTTTAGCATTGACCTGCTTGCCGCCGAAAATGGCGCACGGCCCCATCCCGGCGCCGGCCTTGCCCTGGAAGAACTGGCAGTTCGAGCAAGTCTCGCCCGCCTGGAGTTTCGGGAACTTCGCATGATCGACCCGGCTGGCATCCGTCTTGTAGCCGAGCGTCTGGGCATTTGCATCGGACTCCTTCACGGCACCGGCATCCGCCGCCGCCGCGCGGCGTCCCAAGGCCAGTGCGGATGCCAGAACGGTGGTGGTTGCGATAAAACGTCGGCGTGAAAACTTCATGGCGTCCTCCTCCATGTTTGCGTGAACGGATGTCCGCGAATCGGCCGTCGAATGAATCAGTGGAAGAACAGCGCCCGCATCCCGAACGTGTGATGCGCTTCCGCCGCCATCAGCACCATGAGCACCAGCAGGCACAACGGCGGGATCAGGATCGCGTACACGAGCGCCAGCCGCTCCCACATCATGTGCATGAAGATCGACACGATCAGCCCGGCCTTCGCGATCATCAGCACGACGATCAGCACCCAGCGCGGCAGGCCCTGCACGTTGAAGTAGTCGACCAGGTACGACAACGTGCTCAGCACGAACAGCAGGCCCCAGATCTTCAGGTAGAGGCCGATCGGATGCTGCTGGCCGTGTGCGGCGTCGGGTCGATCGGCGGGATCGGTGTGCTCCATGGCCTGCCTCACCACAAATAGAACAGCGCGAAGATGAACACCCACACCAGGTCGACGAAGTGCCAGTACAGGCCGGCGATTTCGACGATCTGGAAGTTGCCGTGTTCGGCGAAACCCGGCTGCCGGATCTTGCGTGCGATCAGCAGCAGGTAGATCACGCCGCAGGTCACGTGAAAGCCGTGGAAGCCGGTGATCGTGAAGAAGCACGCGCCAAACTGCGCCGCGCCCAGCGGGTTGCCCCAGGGCCGGATACCTTCGTGGACGATCAGCTTGGTCCATTCGAGGGCCTGCATCGACACGAAGCTCGCGCCCAGCAGCGCGGTCGCGAGCAGCAACGCGCCGGCGCGCCTGGCGTTGCGCCGGTAGCCGAAGTTGACCGCCATCGCCATGGTGCCGCTGCTGGTGATCAGGATGAACGTCATGATGGCAATCAGCAGCAACGGCACATCCAGGCCGCCCACCGTAAGCCCGAACACCTTGGACGTGTCGGGCCACGGCGCCGTGGTCGACATGCGCACCGACATGTAGCCGATCAGGAAGCTGCTGAAGACGAACGTGTCCGACAGCAGGAAGATCCACATCATCGCCTTGCCCCACGGCACCTTGAAGGCTTCGCGGTCGGCCGACCAGTCGGTGACGATGCCGCGCCAGCCGTCGGGCCGGGCGTCGGCGGGCGGGGCCGCCGGCGATTCGGCAGCGGATTCGGTGTGCACCGTGGGCGAAGTCATGGCGCGGCTCCATACAGCGGCCCGCAGATCGCGGCGACGATCCCTGGGGTAAGCCACCACATCGCGGCCAGCAGCACGAGCCAGACCGCAAGCAGGAAATGCCAGTAAAGCGCGCACAGCGCGATGGCGCGCCGGGCCCGGAACGGGTCCGCGCGCCGGAGTTGCACGATCGTCACGGCCCACGCCACGAGCCCGCCCAGCACATGCAACCCGTGCAGGCCCGTGAGCAGGTAAAGGAAGCTGTTGGACGGATTGACGGTGACGGTCTGCCCGGCCGCCGCCAGCATGTGCCAGGCGGTCAGTTGCCCGATCACGAACACGGCCGCCAGCACGCCGCCGCCCACCAGCCACGCCATGCGGTGCACGGCCGGTTGCCGGGCACGCTGCATCGCGACGCTTGCGAGCACCAACGCACCGGTGTTCCACCACAGCAGCGCCGGATGCGGGATCGGCTGCCAGTCGGGTTCGCGCATGCGCATCGCATAGGCGAGCAGCAGCAGCGAAAACAACGTCGTGGCGACCGCCATGAAGACGATCAGGCCGGTGCGGCCCGCATTCGGCAAGCCGGGCGGCGCGTCGGGAACGAAGGGGCGCGGCAGCGTGGTCATTCGCGTGCCTCGCCGGGGTGAAGCGTCGGATGGACCGGTTCAGGCGCCGTCGCGGGCGGCTGGTTTTGCGGCACGAAGTCTGCCCCTTGCCCCGGCGGACTGTATTCGTATGCCCAGCGATAGACGACAGGCAGCGCCGCGCCCCAGTTGCCGTGCACGGGCGGCGTCTGCGGCGTCTGCCACTCCAGCGTGGTGGCGCGCCACGGATTGCCGTCGGCACGCCTGCCGTGCGCGAGGCTCCACGCGAGATTGAACAGGAACAGCAACTGCGCCGCCGCGACGATCAGCGCGACGACGGTGATGAACGTGTTGAGCGTCTGTGCCGAATGCGGAATGAAGCTGTAGCCCTGATACGCGTAATACCGCCGCGGCATGCCAAGGATGCCGAGATAGTGCATCGGGAAGTAGATCGCATAGGTGCCGACGAAGGTGATCCAGAAGTGCGCGCGCCCGAGCCTGTCGTCGAGCATGCGGCCCGTCACCTTCGGGTACCAGTGATAGATGCCGCCGAACACCACCAGGATCGGCGACACGGCCATCACCATGTGGAAGTGCGCGACCACGAAGTACGTGTTCGACAGCGGAATATCGACGCTCACGTTGCCGAGGTAGAGCCCGGTCAGCCCGCCCAGCACGAAGGTGCTGACGAAGCCGATGGCGAACAGCATCGGCACGGTCAGGTGGATATCGCCGCGCCACAGCGTCAGCACCCAGTTGTAGACCTTGAGGGCGGTGGGGACGGCGATGACGAGCGTGGTCGTCGCGAAAAAGAAGCCGAAGTACGGATTCATGCCGGCGACGAACATGTGGTGCGCCCAGACCACGAAGCTCAGCGCGCCGATGACGACGATCGCCCACACCATCATCCGGTAGCCGAAGATGCTCTTGCGCGCGTGCGTGCTGATCAGGTCCGACGCGATGCCGAAGGCCGGCAGCGCGACGATGTAGACCTCCGGATGCCCGAAGAACCAGAACAGGTGCTGGAACAGCAGCGGGCTGCCGCCGGCATGCTTGAGCGTCTGCCCCATCGACACCACGGCCGGGATGAAGAAACTGGTGCCGAGCGTCCTGTCGAGCAGCATCATGACCGCCGACACGAACAGCGCCGGAAACGCCAGCAGCGCCATGATGGTCGCGATGAAGATGCCCCACACCGTGAGCGGCATGCGCATCAGCGTCATGCCGCGCGTGCGCGCCTGCAGCGTGGTGGTCACGTAGTTCAGGCCGCCCATCGTGGCCGCGACGATGAAGATCGCCAGCGACACGAGCATCAGCACGATGCCCCATTCGACGCCCGGCGTGCCCGGCAGGATGGCCTGCGGCGGATACAGCGTCCAGCCCGCGCCGGTCGGCCCGCCCGGCACGAAGAAGCTCGCCGCCAGCACCAGCACGGCCAGCAGGTAAACCCAGTAGCTCAGCATGTTGAGAAACGGGAACACCATGTCGCGCGCGCCCAGCATCAGCGGGATCAGATAGTTGCCGAAGCCGCCGAGAAACAATGCCGTCAGCAGGTAGATCACCATGATCATCCCGTGCATGGTGACGAACTGGTAGTAGTGGTTCGCGTCGATGAAAGCGAACTTGCCCGGAAAGCCGAGCTGCAGCCGCATCAGGTCCGACAGCACGAGGCCCACCAGGCCGATGGCGATGGCCGTCAGCGCGTACTGCACGGCGATGACCTTGTGGTCCTGGCTCCACACATAGCGGGTCCAGAAGCTGTGCGGGACATGGTCGAGGTGCGCGTGGGGCATGGCATCCGCTCCGTCAGGGTTGGGCTGCGCTGCTTGCGGGGGCCGGCCCGCCTTGCGCCTTGATATAGGCCACCAGCGCGGTCAGTTCCTGCTCGCTCAGGTCGAAGCGCGGCATGATCGGCGAGAAGCCCTTCACGACCCGGGCCGTCGGATCGCGGATAAACGCGCGCAGGTAGGCTTCGTCCACCTGCGCGGTGCTGCCGTCGGCCATCGTTTCGGTCTTGCCGTACAGGCCCTTCCACGTCGGGCCGACGCGCGGCGTGCCGTCCACGGTGTGACAGGCGACGCAGCCCTTGGCGGCCGCGAGCGTCTTGCCCAGGTCGGCAAGCGCCTGCGCGCTGCCGCCGGCCGCGGCGGGGGCGGCCTGCACGCGGGCCTGCTGCTGTTGCGCGAACGTGGTCTGCTGCGCCAGCCAGCGCGAGAACGCGGCTTCGTCTTCCACCACCACCACGCCGCGCATGGTCGAATGCCCGATCCCGCAGAGCTGCGCGCACAGGATGTCGTAACGCCCAGCCTTGGTCGGCGTGAACCAGAAGGTCGTCACCATGCCCGGCACCATGTTCATGCGCGCCCGGAACGGCGGGACGTAGAAGTCGTGCAGCACGTCGCGCGACCGTGTCAGGACCTGCACCGGCCGGTTGAGCGGCAGGTGCACCTCGGGTGTCTCGATCAGGTAGTTGTCGCGGCCGTTGGGGTCGGCGGGGTTCATGCCGAACGGGTTGTCGTTGCTCATGTAGCGCACGTCGGTCGTGCCCAGCTTCCCGCCGGGGCCGGCGAAGCGGAAGCGCCATTGCCATTGCTGGCCGAGCACTTCCATCTGCAGCACGTTGCGCGGCGGCCGGATGTAGTCGGCGTAGACGAACAGGCCCGGCGCCAGCAACGCCGCCACGCCGACGGCGGTCAGGCCGATCAGCCACCATTCCAGTGGCCGGTTGTGCGGCTCGTAGGCCGCGCGATGCCCGCTGCGGTGGCGATAGCGCACGAGCGCGACCACGATGAACAGGTTGATTGCGACGAAGAATGCGCCGGTGATGACGAGCGTGATCGTCAGCATGTCGTCCATGCGCACCCAGTTCGACGCGATGGGCGTGATCCACCACGGACTGGCAAAGTGAAACCCCACCGCCAGGATGACGATCAGGACCAGGGCAATCGCAAGGGTCATGGGCCACCTCGCTGCGTGTCGCTCTCCGGAGCCGCCGACACCGGGTTCCGCGTCTCCCGCGGGCGCCGCGTGTTCAAGGTCGGCGCGGCGGGAAACGCGATGCGTCAGTCGTCCACGTTCCGCTTGCGCAAGCGTTCCAGCCTGCCGTAGGTGATGGCCGCAACCACGCCGAACAACAGGTTGGCCAGCAACGGCCCGGCCCCCCGCTCGGAGACGAACCACGGGAACACGGCCGTCATGACGTAGAAGTTCCACCCATACGCGACGATCCCGAACGCCAGCCCGATGGCGGCTTCCATGCCCACGCTCGAATCGAGGCGGAACGGCGCCATGACCGCGGCGAGCATCATCCCCATGATCGCGCCGAGCACGTAGTGCAGCAGCAGCGCCATCGCCACGATTTCAAGGTTGAATTGCGTCATCTGGCTGAGCGCGCTGCGGCCCATCACCATCGCCGCGATCTTGTGTGTCGGTTGCCAGGGGCTTGCGCCGAGCACGAGCGTCGACCAGACGAATTCCAGCGCGATCACCAGCGCACCGCCCGCGAGACCCGCCACGGCAGCGGCGACCCAGTCGGGCGTACGACGCGCCCAATGGTGCGATCGAATGTGCAGTTCCATACGACCTCCTTGTCGACGATTCGACGTCGACGCTTCGGTTCCGACGGCGTCACGCGCATCGGGCCGGCGTCCCTTGCGCGATTCGGCATGGCGGGCAGCGTTGCCGGCGCAACGTGCGAACGGCCCGCTCCGCGCGCGGCCCGCGGTGGCGGCCGTGCGCTCGACGACACGCGTCGCTGAACGCGCGTATCGGGCAGGCCGGCTTGCTGTCGCGCGTCAGGGAAAGATCGGTGTCGTCGGCTCGGCGCCTTCCAGGTCCGCGTTCGGAAAATGCCGCGCGACCATCTCTTCGATTTCCTGCTCTCGCGATGCCGGCACGTCGGCCATGATCAGGATCTGGCCTTCCTGAATGGCGTCGCGAAATCGCTGGAGTCGCGCATTCGGCTCGGAGATGCCGATCATCGCGGCGGTCCACGCCCCGAAACCCGCTCCTGCCAACGTCAACCCGACGACGGCGCCGCCCGCGATCACGAGCTCCGCCGGGGGAAATACCAGCGCGACGAGGCCGATCAGCGCACCGGCCGCACCGCCGAGCGCGACGCCGCGCTCGAGCGCATGCACGACATCGCTGCTTTGCAGCAACGATGCTTCGGGCAACTGATCGAGTGTGACGCTGTGATTCGCGAGGACGTGGATGTGGCGCCAGATGATGCGCGCGCGCAGCAAGTCATCGACGATCGCCTTCGCCGTCAGCGTATCGGGTACGAGGAAATAAAGGCGTCTCATGTTGACACCCCTTTTTGCAATCAATCGCACTTTCCATTCTATGTCAGCATCGGCGGCGCGCCAGGTGCGCGCGGGCCATACGGCGGCGATGCATGCGCGATGCGCCCGCGTGACATGCCAGGGCATGCGCCGCTGATTGAGAGGGGGGCTATCCGCGTTTGCGCAACGGCTCCAACAGGTGCCGCAGGCCGTTGTGATCGATTTCGTGCATCAACGCAAGCTGCCGGCCGATTTCGCCGTGCGGGAACCCTTCGCGGGCCAGCCAATTCAGGTAAGGCCCGGGCAGGTCGGCAATCGGCCGTCCCTTGTATTTTCCAAAGGGCATGGTGACGGTGACGAGTTGTTCAAGGTCTGGGGTTTGCATGCGGGTATTGTGCACGGCTTTCCGCTCGCGTCGGGGGCCGAGCGATCGAAGGCCGGATTCGACCCTTCACGGGAGGCCGAATCGTGACGCAGTTCCAGCGTGACGGCCATCGATCACCTCCGGCCGGCGGCGCCGGTGCCCGTCGGATCAAGCCTCGGTGAATCCGGATGCGCCGGCCGGATTGACGCACGGACATTCGACGCGGCCGCCCTTTCGGCAACGACCTCACGGAAAGGCCGCTCCAAACCGCCCGCGCCCCGTTTCCGGCCTGCTAGACTGGAACTTCCCCCTGCAAACGATGGAGGGAATCATGTTGTCCGTCTACGTCGTGAAGACTGGCGAGCAATTCCTGTGTACCGCCGAGGATGGCGATATCGGCATGGCACCGGCGGTTGAAGATGCCACGTCGTTTCTTTCGTACGAAGAAGCGGAAAAGGCAGCGCACGCGCATGCCGATCCCGGATACGAAATCGTCGCCGTCTGCGTGCTCAGGCACTGACATGGCGCCCGCTCCCGGGCGCTCGGCGACGTGATGCGGCTGGCGGCTCCGCTGGCGCCATGTGACATCGGTGGCGCGATCGGCTGCGTACGAAATTCCCTGCGAACGGACGAATTGCGTGTCGTGATTCTCGCGATGGGGTCGCCCTGCGCATCAACAGTCCCACCGTGTACGGCGCACGCGCCTTTCCTGAAACGCCCGGCATCCGGCGCGCACGCCTCGTATGCGGCGCTGCCGGGAACCGGAGCGTCGTTGCTCCGATTTATCTATCGTCTGGGGCCTTTCATGCCCTCCGACTCCATGGCCGCATTCCACTCCTCATTCGCCTCGATCGGGTCCATCGCTTCGTCAACCGACGCCGTTGCGCGCTCGGCCGCCGCGATGGTTTCGTCTGCGTCGGAGGCGACATCGCTGTCGCCGTCGCCTGGGGGATGCAGCATGTCCTCGAGCATCGCGCTCAACTCCGACGTGTCCCATGGCAGCCCACGCCGGGTCCGATCCTTGATGTAGTGCCTCACTTCCGCGTCTTGCTCCACGGTCAGCGGCAGCCCTCGGAAGGTGCTTTGGGGGCCAGCGTCGATCATCGCATTCTCCTGTTTCTACGGCATCCTCAGTGTACTCGTCCATTGCGAACATGCGAGCCGCGATGGGTGCGCGCTTGCGGCGGATCAAACGTATGGGCTCGACAGGCGAACAGCAGCCTGGGCCGGTCATTCAGCGGCTCGGCCAGTTTGTCGGGGAGCCGCGAGCTGTTCATACCACTCATTTCCCTTGGGGAAAACACGTGTCGCTGAACTGGAGAGCGTCGGGACTCACCCGCCTGCGTCTCCGGACGGCGCCTGCCGCAAGCGAGCCGTCCGGTTTCGACGGCCACGCCCGCAGCCATTCGCTGACAACCTCTCACTTCCGCAGCGAAATTTCCACGCGACGATTACGCGCGCGCCCCTCCGCGGTATCGTTCGACGCCGCCGGATTGGCTTCGCCGTGACCGGTTGCGGCGAACGCATCCGCTTTCAGCCCGTGCTCGCGCAGATACCCCGCGACCGCATCCGCCCGGCGCTTCGACAGCGCCTGGTTGTGCGCATCCGAACCGGTCGCGTCGGTATAGCCGTCCACTTCCACGCGCGAGAAATGCCGGTCGCCCTGCCGGTTCAGCAGCGTGTCGAGCGCGGCGGTGGCCGCGGGCGTCAGCACGGCCGAGTCGGTCGCGAAATACGCATCGCCGGTCAGGCTCACCTTCTCGGCCGACACGGGCGCCGGCGCAACGACCGCGGCGGCCGGCGCGAGCGCCGCACCGCACTGGAACACGATCGAATGCGGATCGGCGCCGTCGCGGTACGGCGTGGTGGTGTCGACCAGACGCACGGGCTCGTTGCCGCACATGCGCGTCGCGACCTTCATGCAGGTCTTCGCGGTCGACAGGATGCCGTGACAGTCGACCTGGAACGTCCGGATGCCGTTTCGCGACTGCAGTTCGTACGCGTTGTACGTCGGCCCCGACGCACTCGAACAACCCGCGAGGGCAACGACGGACGTCAGCAGGGCAAGATGGATGTTTTTCACTTGATTACTCCGAGAATGCGATGGGCGCAGCGTGCGCGGCGCGATGACGCGGCCGCACGCGCATGCATTTGCGTTTGCGTTCGGCGCGGCCCGCTCCGGCAACGCGTGCCGGAACGAACCGCTGCGTGCGATCACTTCCACTGATACAGCACGCCCGCGCCGACCACGCGCTGGCTGCCGGCGAAACCGCCGTTCAGCGTCGCCTTCAGGTTCTCCGTGACGCGCGCCTGCACGCCGACCGCCATCGCCTTCTGCCCCTGGAACGTCGCCGTGCCGACCCCCATCGCGAAGTTCGAATCGCGGTCCATGTGCGGGATCGACGCCATCGCGGCGGTCGCGGCGATCCCCTCGCGGGCCATCGAATCGGTCTGCTGGATCTGCTGCTGCATCTGCGTGAGCTGGTTGTTCACCGTGTTCAGCGATTGCGTGAACTGGTTCGATACCGCATTCAGCTGGTTCACGTTCACCGCGTCGGTGCCCTGCGTACCGGCCGCGACGTTCACGACCTGGCGCGCCGAATCCGCCGAGCCGACCGCGACCACGTTCGAGCGCCCGCCGTCGTTGCTGCCAGCGCCGAGCGCCGTCGAGTTGTTGCCCGATGCGGTCGACCCCACGCCGATCGCGGTCGAGCCGTTGCCGGACGCCGTCGAGCTGTTGCCGACCGCCGTGCTGTTCGAGCCCGACGCGACCGCCCCCGATCCGCCCGCCGACGAATTCGAACCGCTCGCCCCCGGCGGCACGTTGCCGCCGGGCGGGTTCGTCGTGTACTGCCCGCCGAGGTTGGTCGTGCGCTGGTCGATCAACGTCGTCAGCTGGTTCGCGACCGAATCGAGCTGCGACACGTTCACCGCGTCCGTGCCGTTCTTGCCGGCGGCCAGCCCGGTGATCTGCCGGTTGCCGACGTTCACTTCGCCGGCCGACGACTGCGGGCTGCTCAGCCCGTACGCGACGTAGTTCGTCAGCGCGCCGACGGTGGTCAGCGAACCGGCGCCGAGCGCGACGCTGTTCGCGAATGTCGCCGAGGCCCCTGCGCCGAGCGCAAGCGCATCGGTCGCGCTGCCGCGCGCCCCCGAGCCGAGCGCGACGCTGCCCACGCTGACCGCCACCGCGTTGGCGCCTTGTGCGACCGACTGCGCGCCGGTCGCCGTCGCGCCGCTGCCCAGCGCGATCGCATCGGCCTGCGCGGCACTCGCCGCCTGCCCGATCGCGATGCCGCCCGGCGCGGTCTGGTCGACGATCGCGCCGTTGCCGATGCCCACGCCGTTGTCGCCGTTGACGACCGTCGTCGGCCCGACCGCGATCGATTCCGCGCCGACCGCGAGCGAATCGCCGGCCGTCGAGTTCGCGTGGAAATATTTCTGGCCCGTGACCGCGAACGACTGCAGCGCGCCGGTCAGCTGGCGCACCGTCACCGCATCCTGCTGGCCGGTGCCGTCGGCGACGTTGGTGATCTGGCGGTACGTCCGGTTCGTCGCATCGCCGACCGATACCGCGCCGAGCAGCGTCTGGTCGGTCGTGTCGAACGGGATCGACGCACTGCCGTTGCGGATGATGCCGGAGGCGGGCGCCGTCGCGCGGTCGGCCACCGAACCGGAGCCGAGCGCGATGCTGCCGTCCACGCGAGAAATCGCGTTCGGGCCGATCGCGACGCTGTCCAGGCCGAGCGCCTGGCTGTCCGGCGCGGTGGAGTTCGCGTGGAAGTACTTGATGCCGTTCGCGTTGATGTTGTCGATCGCCGAGCCGACGTTGTTGTTGATCGTGGTGGAGCCGTCGCTGTTGTACGTCACGTACGACGGTGACGAGATCGTGCCGGTGGTCGGATCGTAGGTGGCGCCGCCGCCGATCGCGCCGGCCGTGCTGTTGCCGAGGTTCGTGTTGTTGTTCGTGATCGAGCTCAGGCTGGTCGACAGCGAACCGATGCCGGTCGACGTGGCGGTGGACAGCGAAGTCAGGTTGCTGTTGGTCGAACTCAAGCCGGTGGACAGCGAGCCGACGACGGTCGAGGTCGACGTGGACAGCGACGTGATCGTGCTGTTGGTCGAGCTCAAGCCGGTGGACAGCGAGCCGACGACGGTCGACGTCGACGTCGACAGCGACGTGATCGTGCTATTGGTCGAACTCAGGCCGGTCGACAGCGAGCCGACGACGGTCGACGTCGACGTGGACAACGACGTCAGGTTGCTGTTGGTCGAGCTCAGGCCGGTGGACAACGAATCGACGGCCGTCGACGTCGACGTGGACAACGACGTGATCGTGCTGTTGGTCGAACTCAAACCGGTGGACAACGAACTAATGCCGGTCGACGTGGACGTGGACAACGACGTGATGCTCGACGCCGTCGACGTCGACAGCGAATCGAGCGCCGTGTTCGTCGCGGCAAGCTGCGAGCCGTTGATCGCGTCCGTGCTCGCCGAACTGATCCGCCCGGCCGCGACGTTGGTGATCTGGCGCTCGCTGCCCGCTTTACCGACGCTGACGACGCTGGTCGGGTTGACGCCGTTGAAGTTGTACGTGACGCCACCGATGACCGCGCTGGCCGTCGGGTTCGGCGCGGCCGTCGTCGATCCCGAGCCGAGCGCGACATCGTTTGCGTTGTTGGCCACGGCCGACGCGCCGAACGCGACCGCCCCCGCCGCCGCTGCCGTCGACGTATTGCCGAGTGCGAGCGAACCCGTGCCCTGCGCGTTGTTCGTATTGCCGATCGCCACCGCGCCGTCACCGTTCGCGGTGTTGTTCGAGCCCATCGTGACCGCGCCGGTGCCGATCGCGCTGCTCGGATCGCCGATCGCGACCGCGCCGTTGCCGCTCACCGTCTGGCCCAGGCCGAGCGCGACGGCACCGATGCCGCCCAGCACCTTCGAGTTGTTGCCGCCAGCGATCGAGCCCGCCCCCGCGGTGGCGGCGACCGAGTTCGAATCGCCGATCGCGACGGTCGACCCGGCCGCCGCGACGCTGTTGATGCCGACCGCCGTCGCATTCGTGGCCGACGCCGTCGCGCCGGGGCCCAGCGCGCTGGACGAAACGCCGGTCGCCAGCGACAGATTGCCGAGCGCCGTCGCGAACTGTTGCGTTGCAGTCGCCTGCACACCCATCGCGATCGAGCTGAGGCCCGACGCATTCGCGTTCAGGCCGAATGCCAGCGCATTGTCCGCGCCGGCCGACGTGTTCGAGCCCATTGCGATCGAACTCGTGCCGAGCGACTGCGTGCCCGAGCCGGGCACACCGGCGGTGCCGCCCCAGCCGATCGCGATCGACGAGGTGCCCTTCGCGCCGCTGTTGACGCCCATCGCGACGCCGGAATTACCGGTCGTCAGCGCCCCGCTGCCAACGGCCACGCCTGCCGCGCCCGTACTGGTCGACTGGTTGCCGAGCGCGACGGAGCCCGTGTTCGTGGCATGCGACGCATAGCCGAGCGAGACGCTCTGCGCACCCGCCGCACTGGCACCGAGCCCCACCGCCGCCGCGTACTGACCGGACGCCAGCGCGTTGTTGCCCAACCCGATGGCGGACACACCGGTCGCCGCCGCGCCGCTGCCCATCGCGACCGTGCCGCTTTGAGTCGCGCTCGACAGGTTGCCGATGGCGACCGAGTAGTCACCGGAACCGATCGCCTGCACGCCGAGCGCCGAACTGTTGACGCCGGTCGCCTGCGCGTTGATGCCGACGGCCGTCGAAGCATCCGCCATCGCATGCGCGCCCGGGCCCAGCGCCGTGGCCGACACGCCTTGCGCCGTCGACAGGTTGCCCAGGGCGGTGGAATTCTGCTGCGCGGCAGTCGAACCGACGCCGATCGAGATCGATGTCACGCCGCCGTTCGCGGTACCGCCATCCGGTGCGTACTGCGCATGGGCGCCCACATGGAACAACGCGAGATACGCGGACGCCATCAGCACGGCGAGCCGTCGCGGCGTAGGCATACTCGCATGCGTCGAACCGCCCGCGCTCGCGGCATGCGCCGACGCGTCGAGCGACGATGCGACACGCTTGCCGCGTGCCCGGTCAAGCTCCGAAGCCGCAACCCAGGCCCCCAATGCTTCGTTCCAGATCGACTTGAACGACTTGTTCATCTTGTATTCCCTCGGTTCTCATGTGCTGGATGACGCAACAGCGAACGCGGCGTCAGGCGCAGCGCGGACCCTCTGCGCTTTTGCCTGTCTCGCGACGTCTCGCCTCTCACTTCGCATAACTAATCAAAACCACGAACAACGTTGCCCGACACGCTCGCCCTACATCGCGAGTGCACGACAGATCGCCGCGCATGCCCGTTCGGCACGATGCGCGACGGCGAAAAGCCGGTTATCGATTCACGGAAGTCGACATCGCCTGCCCGGCGGCGACACGGCGCACGACGCGTCGCGAATCCGCACGCGCGCACACCGTCGCACCCGCCGAGGGGCGACTTCGAGTCTCATTGGAAAAGCGTCGCTCGGACGCAGGACGAACGGACGCCGGCCCGCATCGCGGGCGGCCCGTCATCTTTCATTCAGGCGGCGAAAGGCGCCATGCTGTCCCCGCATCTGAAGCATTCGCCGCCGGATCGCTGACGCTGACGGCCGGCACCGGATCGATCGACCCGACACCCTGACCTGCCATGCTTGTCGTATTCATATTTTTCGTATCCGCCTGATTCGATAGAGCGCCACGCGCGGCCCGTCGGATCGATCAATCCGCCCGGCGGCCCACGCGAAGCCACTCACCCCTTTCCGTCCGGCTGGCGTCCGGCTTTCCGGGTTCCCGGAAAAACCGGCCACTCACCGAACGACCCCGGCATCGAATTAATCGATCGAATTTTCGTGACGATTTATTCTCGCCCGATGCCTCACACCCAGACCCACCCCGCCATTTCGCGACTCATCTTGTTTATCTGTGAATTTCGCGAATGATGACGTTTTCATTACCCTCGTGCTCGTTATCTTCTTGTAATCGTCCGAACGCCCCATTGGAATGCCATCAATCGATACGAAATTGAATACGGGACACACACGAAGCGACGGCGACCGCAATTTTTATGGCGGCCGGACGCGTCCAAAAAACCGATTCCAGCCACGTTGGGGCTAGTGTGCCGATATTCGTCCAAACAAACCTTTTCTGCAGCGGAAAAATACTTTTCCGGAGCGGACGACATTTACATTCATACACATCAGACGGAAACCCGATTTTTCAGAAAGGCGAATGCCGTCCTGTATTCGACCAAAGCTCATTCGACGACAAGGAATCGATGGTTTCGATTTACGCCGTCATCATCGAATTCGACACTACTTGCATTAATTCATCATTCGGGCCAATTCCATTCAAACCGTCATTTAACCGGAAATAAAGACCGGGATTTTATAAATCGATTCGGCACATTTTTCCGACTCATTTTCCCGACGAGCGGGACGACACCGCCGCGCAGCCGCGACGCCCACGCGACAAGCCCCCACGCGCCGCACGGAATCCTCACAATCGACGCTGCTGTCGACATATAATTTTTCGCAACAATCGTCCAGATTGCGATGCCCCGATTTGACAGGCCACTCCCTTCCAACGCGTTCGCAACCATGTCATCCCGCTTGTCCAGTTCGGCGTCGCCACGCACCACGCCGGATCTCGCTGGCGCCCATATCCTGATCGTCGACGACCGCCCGAACGACCTGCGGCTCCTGACCGAAATCCTGCGCACCGCGCAGTGCCGGATCAGCGTCGCATTCGACGGGCTGCAGGCCTATCACCGTGCGCAGGCCATCGCGCCCGACCTGATCCTGATGGACGTGCGCATGCCGCGCATGGACGGTTTCGCCGCGAGCCGGCTGCTGGCGTCGACGCCGTCGACGCAGTCCATTCCGGTGATCATCCTGACGGCCGCGGGCGATCTCGAGGATCGGATCGCGGGGCTCGAAACGGGCGCGATCGACTACATCGTCAAGCCCTTTGAACCGGCGGAAGTCATCGCGCGCATCCGCAATCACCTGAAGCGCGTGCGGCGCAGCCAGCCGTTCGCGCACCTGCCCGAATTACCTGACAACCCCGACGCGACGCTCGTGCGCGCGGCGAGCGACGTGCTGCTGCGCGACCTGCGCCATCCGCCGGCCCTCGAGGATCTCGCGAAGCAGGTCGGCACGCACGAAAAGCGGCTGTCGCGCGTGTTCCGCGACCATCTCGGCCAGACCGTATTCGAGTACCTGCGCGACACGCGGCTACGCGCCGCGATGCACTTCCTGTCGGAAACGTCGATGGGAATCGGCGACATCGCCGAGGAAATCGGCTTCTCCACGCCCGGCAATTTCGCGACGGCGTTCCGCGAACGCTTCGGCATCACGCCGTCCGACTGGCGGCGCCAGCGCCATGCGGTCGACACCCCGGCCGCACCGGGGGGGCGCCACGGCGATGCGTAGGCACCCCGCGGCATGGACGGCCGGATGTCGCGCGTTGCTCCTGCTTCTGGCGGCGCTGGCCGTCACGTGCGCGACGGCCCGTGCCGCGATGGCGCCGAATCCCGCTCAACTCGAAGCCGTGTCGGTATTCGAAGACACCGGCGCGACGCTGTCCGCCGACGTGGTGGCTGCACGGCTCGCCGATTCCGCACGCGGCACGTCCGCCGCGCTCCGGCCGTCGTTCAACGTCACGTTCTCCCGATCGGCATGGTGGGTCGGCGCGACGCTCGTCAATCGCGACACCACGGCGCACCCGCTGGTGCTCGCGATTCGCGACGCACGCGTCGACCGCGCCGACTTCTTTGTCGGCCGCAACGGCCAGTGGATCGCCGCCAGCCGCTTCCCTGCCACCGCCCGCAACGGCGACACCGACGCGAGCCGGCTGCTGTCCCGCTATCCGGCCCTGGACGTCACGCTGCAGGCGGGCGAAAGCGTGCCGGTGCTGATCCGCGTCACGTCACGCAAGGAAATGCGGCTCGCGCCGTTCGCGTTCACCCGCTTGGCATGGGATGCGCAGGAAGTCCGCGCGGCCATGTGGAACTTCGGCTTCCTCGGCGGACTGCTGGCGCTCGTCTGGTGCGCGCTGTTGATCGGGTTCTTCTCGCGCAACGCCGTGTTTTACGTGCTGGCGGGGATCGGCCTGTGCACGACGCTGTTCGAGGCGACGTACCGCGGCTATACGGCACTGATTCCGTGGCCGGGCGTGCACGAATGGTCCGCGCGCGGCGAGGTAATCTTCGCGTACCTGGCGGTCGCGCTGTTCATCGTCTTCATCCTGAAGGTCGCGCACGACGAGAAGGCCCGGCTGCCGGTGCGCGGCTTGTTCGTCACGTGCCTCGTCCTCGAATGCATCGGCATGGCCGGCGTCGCCGTCGGCGATCTGCTGACCTTCACCCGGTTCTGCCTGTGGCTGAACGCCGCGATGTCGGTGCTCGACATCGGCGTCGCGCTGACGCTCGCGATCCGCCGCACCCCGACGGGCCGCGTGATGCTGATCGCGATCGCGATCGCGACCTTCAACATGCTGATCCGCATACTCGACGGCCGCGATGCGTTGCCGTCCGTGCTGTCATGGATCCACTCCGACGTCTTTCCGAACCCCGTCATCGCGATCATCGGGCTCGCGACGCACCTGCTGGTGCTGGCCGCGTGGATCCATCACGTGGGCCGGCAGCGCACCGAGGCACGCAAGCGGCTCGAACACTGGCAGCTCACCGAGCAGGACCGGCTGCGCGACGAGGTCGCGCGGCGCACGGTGGCGCTCAACGAAGCGTTGCAGCAGTCGAAGACGCACATGCAGCAGAAGATCGAGACGCTCGGCTATGTCAGCCACGACCTGCGCGCGCCGCTGTCGACGATCAACGGTTACGCGAAGCTGCTGCTGCAAGGCGCGACGCGCGGGCAGGCGCGGCTGATCCGGTCGATCGACCGCAGCATCCGCTATCAGCTCGCGTTGATCGACGAATTGCTCGCGTTCACGAAGGCCGAACTCCAGCCGCTCGGCGTCGCGCCCGATCGCACCGACCTGCCCGGGCTGCTGGACGACATCGGCCACTACGCGGCCGCGCTGTGCGAGCAGCAGCACAACCGGTTCGACTATCGGCCGGTCACGGCGCTGCCGCGCACGGTGCGGATCGACGGCATTCGCCTGCAACAGGTATTGCTGAACCTGCTGTCGAACGCATCGAAATTCACGCGCGACGGCACGGTCGCGCTGTCGGTTCACGCGTCGCGCGAAGGCGATGCATGGCGCCTGCTGTTCGAGGTCGCCGATACGGGCATCGGCATCGACATCGGCGCGACCGATGACATCTTCCGCGCGTACCAGCAGGTGCAGGCGGTGAACGGCGGCACCGGGCTCGGCCTGTTCATCGCGCAGCGCATCGTCGCCGCGATGGGCGGCGAGCTGGCCGTCGCGAGCCAGCCGGGCGTCGGCACGACGTTCTCGTTCGCGGTCGTCGCGCCGGCCCTCGGCCATGCGCTCGCGCCGGCGTCGGGGCTCGTCAGGCGGTTCGATCCCGCCGTCGAAGCGGAACTGGCCAGCGCCGCGCCCGCGATGCACTGCCCGCCCGCCGACGCGCTCGCCGAGCTGATCGCGCTCGCCGGCGAGGGCCGGCTGACCGATATCGAGGAATGGCTCGGCCAGTATGCGGACGAGCCGGACCATGCGCCGTTCGCGCAGGAAGTGCGCGCGCACCTCGATGCGCTGGACTTGCCGGCGATCGAAAGACTGGCCGGCTCGCTGAAACGCACGCGCGTCGCGGATACGTCGTTCGACACCGAGGCGGACACGACCGGGCCGGCGTGACGGCGCGGACGCAGGCGGCATGCGGCCGCGCGCGTCACTCCACCGCGATTCCCGCGCGCCGCCGATCGGCCCGCTCGACCACGCGGGCCAGCCGAATGATGTCGGTCAAGCCGAATTCGCCGGCATCCGGGCGCGGCCGGCCATGCTCGTCGGCCACGCGCATCGCGAACGCCAGCGCTTCCGAGCGCTCGCGCAGCAGCACCCGCAGCGCGTCGGCCACGATCCGGCAGTCGCGCGCGTCGCCCAGGTCGAGCAGCGGCCGACGGCCATGCTCGACGGCCAGCGCATCGGCCATGCCCGTCGTCAGATCATCGCGCTTCATCGTGTTCTCCTCGCGCAAGGGTAGTCGGTCGCACTACGATCGCCGCATCGTCGATACCAGCCCGATGTCCTCCTTGGGCGGCGCCGGCCGCGCGGGCGCGGCAGCCTGCGTCGGCCGCCGCGCGCCGAGCCCCGTGCCGCCGGTGCGGCGCCGCGTCGCGTGCCGCTCGATGACCCGCTGCAGCACGCAGAACACGCACAGCAGCGCGCCGATCACGATCCGCGTCCACCACGAACTCAGCGTGCCGTCGAACGTGATCAGCACCTGGATCGTGCCGAGGATGCCGACGCCGAACACCGAGCCGATCACGTAGCCCACGCCGCCCGTCAGCAGCGTGCCGCCGATCACGGTCGCGGCGATCGCGTCAAGCTCCATCCCCTGCGCCTGCAGCCCGTAGCCCGACAGCACGTAGAGCGTGAACACCACGCCGCCGAGCGCCGAACAGAAGCCGCTCAGCGCATAGACGCCGACCTTCGTGCGCGCGACCGGCAAGCCCATCAGCAGCGCCGAGCGTTCGTTGCCGCCGACCGCATACACGTTGCGGCCGAAGCGCGTGAAATGCGCGACGTAGATCGCGACGGCGAGCGTCGCGAGCGCGATCAGCGCACCGGCGCTCAGCATGCCGCTGCCGAGCGGCACGCTGATGCCCGCGATCGCATGGAACGCCGGCGCATTGATCGTGATCGACTGCGTCGTGATCAGGAAGCACGCGCCGCGCGCGAGAAACATCCCGGCGAGCGTGACGATGAACGGCTGCAGCTTGAAGTAGTGGATCAGCGCGCCCATCGCCGCGCCGTACAGCGCGCCGAACGCGAGCACCAGCGGCACGATCACCCACACGGGCCAGTGCAGCCGTTCGGCGCCGACCGCGCAGAAGATCGTTGTCAGCGCAACGACCGAGCCGACCGACAGGTCGATGCCGCCCGACACGATCACGAACGTCATCCCGATCGCGACGATCAGCAGGAACGCGTTGTCGACGAGCAGCCCGGTCAGCACCTGCATCGAGAAAAAGCCCGTGTACATCACGGACCCGAAGCCGAACAGCGCGGCGAACAGCACGATCGTCACGACGATCGGCAGCGTGCGCGGATCGGCGAGGCGGCCAAGGAAACGGGTCATCGCGGCGTCGCTCCGGTGGTGGTGGCGCGCGATCGCGCGGAAGGCAGCAGCCGCGACGCATGCCGCACGAGCAGCGCGCGCGCCGCGTCCGACTGGATCAGCGTCACGACGATCACGACGACCGCCTTGACGACGAGCGTCGCCTCCGGCGGCACGCCGATCGAATAGGTCGTGTAGGTGAGCGTCTGGATGATCAGCGCGCCGAGCACCGAGCCCGCGAGGCTGAAGCGGCCGCCGAGCAGCGACGTGCCACCGAGCGTGACCGCGAGGATCGCGTCGAGTTCGAGCAGCAGCCCCGCGTTGTTGCCGTCGGCGCTGCGCACGTTCGAGCTCGCGAGGATGCCCGCGAGCGCGGACATCACGCCCGAGCACAGATACACGCCGAACACGATCGCACCCGAGCGCAGCCCGACGAGCCGCGTCGCGACCGGATTCACGCCGATCGCGCGAATGAACAGCCCGAGCGCCGTGCGGTTCACCAGCAGCGCGATCGCGCCGATCGTCGCCAGCGCGATCCACACCGCGCACGGCACGGTCGCGAGATAGCCGCCGCCCAGCGCGAGGTAGCCGGGCGCGCCGATCGGGATGATCTGGCCGCCCGTCAGCAGTTGCGCGATGCCGCGCCCGGCCACCATCAGGATCAGCGTCGCGATGATCGGCTGCATCCCGACGAAGGCGACGAGCAGCCCGTTCCACGCGCCGGCCAGCAGCCCGACGCCGAGCGCGGCGACCAGCGCCGTGCCGACTTGCGACGGGTCCGCCTCCAGCACGGTCGCGGCCGCCGCGCCGGCGATCGCGACGATCGCGCCGACCGAGATGTCGATCCCGCGCGTCGCGATCACGAGCGTCATGCCGAGCGACACGATCACGAGCGGCGCCGCGCGATTCAGGATGTCGATCGGCGCGCCGAACAGATGGCCGTCGAGCAGCGCGATCGACAGGAAACCGGGACGATGCGCGACGTCCAGCGCGAACAGCAGCACGAGCGTCAGCACCGGCCACGCGAGCGAATGACGAAACAGCGTGCGTAGCCACGTCATGACTGGCCTCCTGCGATCAACCGGTAAACCTGTTCCTCGGACGCATCGGCGCCGCTCAGCTCCGCGACCTTGCGCCGGTCGCGCAGCACCGCGATCCGGTGGCTCACGCGCACGACCTCGCCGATCTCCGACGAGATGAACAGGATCGCAAGCCCCTGCGCGCACAGCGCGAGCACGCGCTCCATGATGTCGAACTTCGCGGCGACGTCGATGCCGCGCGTCGGCTCGTCGAGAATCAGCAGCTTCGGGTCCGTCGCGAGCCAGCGCGCGAGCAGCACCTTCTGCTGGTTGCCGCCCGACAGCAGTCCGATCGGCTGTTCCGCGTCGCGCGCCTTGATGCCGAGCCGCGCGATATACGTGTCCGCGATCTCGCGCTGGCGCGCCCGACCGATCAGCCGCCACCAGCCGCGCCGCGCCTGCAGCGCGAGCACGATGTTCTCGCGGATCGACAGTGCGGCGACGATACCCTCCTTCTTGCGATCCTCCGGGCAGTACGCGATCCCGTTGCGCACCGCGTCGTGCGGCGACGCGAGCCGCTTGCGCGCGCCGTCGATCTCGATCGCGCCGGTATCGGGGCGCGCGGCGGCGAACGCCAGTTGCGCGGTCTCGGTGCGGCCCGAGCCGAGCAGTCCGGCCAGCCCGACGATCTCGCCGGGGCGCACGTCGAGATCGAGCGCGCTCATCATCCCGCGACGGCCGACCTGCTGCATCGACAGGAACGGCGCATCGGCCGCGGCGGTACGCTCGACCGCGGCGGCGCCGGCCTGCAACGTGTCGGACATGCGCTCGCGGCCGGTCATCTTCGCGACCAGCACGTCGACCGGCAGGTCGCGCGCGAGGTACTCGCCTTCGCGCTCGCCGTTGCGCATTACGGTGATCCGGTCGGACACCGCATAGGTCTGCTCGAGAAAATGCGTGACGAACAGGATCGCGATACCCGACGCCTTCAGCCGGCGCAGCACGTCGAACAGCCGCGCGACCTCGCCGTCGTCGAGGCTCGACGTCGGTTCGTCGAGAATCAGCACGCGCGCGTCGACCGACACCGCCCGCGCGATCGCGACCATCTGCTGCACCGCGATCGGATACGAATCGAGCGAACGCGTGACGTCGAGCGCGAGATCGAGTTCGGCGAGCGCGTCGCGCGCCCGTGCGTGGATCGTCTTCCAGTCGATCGCACCGCGCCGCATCGGCTGCCGGCCCGCGAAGATGTTCTCCGCGACCGACAGGTTCGCGCAGAGGTTCACTTCCTGATACAGCGTCTGGATCCCGGCCGCCTCCGCCTCGCGCGGCGCGGTGAAATTCACCGGCGCGCCGCCGACGCGAATCTCGCCCGCATCGTGCGCATGCACGCCGGTGAGCACGTTGATCAGCGTCGACTTGCCCGCGCCGTTCTGGCCCATCAGCGCGTGGATCTCGCCCGGAAACAGCCGGAAGTCCACGCGCTGCAGCGCGCTGACGCCCGGAAACGACTTGTCGATGCCGATCATCTCGACCACCGGCGGACTCTGCATGCATCCTCCCTCGAAGCGTCGCCGGACGGCGGCCGCGAGGCCGCCGCCCGGGCGGACAGGTCAGTACTTGCGGGTCGGCAGCACCTGCGCCGCGACGTTCATCGGGAACACCGTCTCGTTGGTCACGATGCGCTTGGGCAACTGCTTGCCGGCGACCACGTCCTTCACCGCGGTCATCAGTTGCGGGCCGAGCAGCGGGCTGCATTCGACGTCGACGTTGATCTTGCCCGCGACCATCGCCTGAAAGCCGCCCTTGGTCGCGTCGAACGACACGACGCTGACGTCCTTGCCGGGCTTGATGCCGGCCTCTTCCATCGCCTGGATCGCGCCGAGCGCCATGTCGTCGTTGTGCGCGTAGACGACGTTGATCTGCTTGCCGTAGGTCTTCGCGAACGCTTCCATCACCTGCTTGCCGCCGGCGAGCGTGAAGTCGCCGCTCTGCGATGCGATGACCTTGAATTTCGGATTGTTCTTGATCACTTCGAGCAGGCCCGCGCGGCGGTCGTTGGCCGGCGCGGAGCCGACCGTGCCCTGCAGCTCGACGATATTGATCGGGCCCGCATCGTTCTTGTAGCGCTCTTCGAGCCAGTGGCCGGCGCGCCGCCCTTCCTCGAGGAAGTCGGAGCCGATCATCGTCACGTACAGCGACGGGTCCTTCACGTCGACGCCGCGGTCGGTCAGGATCACCGGGATATGCGCGGCCTTCGCTTCGGTCAGCACCGGCTCCCAGCCCGATTCGACGACCGGCGAGAACGCGATCACGTCGACCTTCTGCGCGATGAACGAGCGGATCGCGCGAATCTGGTTCTCCTGTTTCTGCTGTGCGTCGGAAAACTTCAGGTTGATGCCGGCGTCCTTCGCCGCGCCCTTCACCGATACGGTGTTCGCGGTGCGCCACGCGCTTTCCGCGCCGACCTGCGAGAACCCGAGCGTGATCGGCTTTTGCTGCGCGTGCGCGCCGCCTGCCAGCACCGTCGCCGCGGCGACGATCGCGCCGGCCGCGAGCTTCCTGATGAATGTCATGGTCCGTCTCCGATGATGTCGTTGTGTGCCGCGGCGCTGTTGTGTTTCTGCGTGGCGCTGGCGCGGATCGGGCTGCCCCGGCCGGCGTGTCGTGCCGGCGCGGTATACAGACCCCGCATCAGTTTAGGAACAAGTCCGATAACCTTCCAATGAAATATTGGATTGGGGCGATGTCGGAATCGGCATGCGTATAAACACCTAACCACGCGAGCGAGGCCGGGCGCGGCGGCGCACGGTTCTTGCTCCGTCGCAATGGCTGTTCGCACCCCATGCCAGGCGAGCGCCCTTCACGCGAACCCAAGGAGACAAGCATGATCGCTGCCCGTGAGCGCGGGTCGCCGCGCACCGCCGCCGCCGGCCGGCGCGTCGCGACATGAAGCGGCCCGCTTCGAGCGCCGTCGCGGCGCTGCGCCATGTCGACGACCGCCAGCCCGGCTACACGCGCCGCCGGCTGCGCAACGGCTTCGCGTACTACGGGCCGGACGGCATGCGGATTCGCGATGCCGCGGAAATCGCCCGCATCGACGCGCTCGCGATCCCGCCCGCGTACACCGACGTGTGGATCTGCGCCGACCCGCTCGGCCACTTGCAGGCGACGGGCCGCGACGCGCGCGGCCGCAAGCAGTACCGCTATCACCCGCAATGGCGGGAAACCCGCGATGCGAACAAGTACGCGCGGATGGCCGCGTTCGCGCGGGCGCTGCCGCGTATCCGCGCCCGCGTCGCGCGCGATCTGGCGCTGCCGGGCATGCCGCGCGACAAGGTCGTCGCGACGATCGTCCGCTTGCTCGATACGACGCTCGCGCGGATCGGCAACGCGGAATATGCGCGCGAAAACGGCTCGTACGGGCTGACGACGCTGCGCAAGCGCCATTTGAAGATCCAGCCCGGCCAGGTGCGGCTGCGCTTTGCCGGCAAGAGCGGGATCGAGCACGACGTGACGGTCGACGACGCGCGGGTCGCGCGGATCGTCCGGCGCTGCGCGGAGTTGCCCGGGCACGAGCTGTTCCAGTATGTGGACGACGACGGCGTACGCCATCCGGTCGGGTCGTCCGACGTGAACGACTACCTGCGCGAGGCCGGCGGCGCCGATTTCACCGCGAAGGATTACCGGACCTGGGCCGGCAGCGTGCACGCGCTCGGATTGCTGCGGCGCATCGAGCATCGCGGCGTCACGCATGCGCGCAAGCAGATCGTCGAGACCGTGCGCGCGGTGGCCGACCTGCTGCGCAACACGCCGGCCGTGTGCCGGCGCTGCTACATCCATCCGGCTGTACTCGACGCGTTCGAGGCGGGCACGCTCGCCGCGCTCGCGGTCCGGCGTACGCCGCGCGGCCTGCGCGCGGACGAAGCGGCGTTCGTCGCGTTGCTGGTCTCCGCGAGCCGGCGCCCGGCGAGATGACCGTCCACGCCGCGCCTGCGCCCACCGGGGCGCGATCGGCATCGCTGCTTCCCCGCGTGTCGTTTACCACCGGGTTCCGGGCGCATGACCGATAGCCGCTCGCGCCCGTTTCTCTAAACTGGTTCGCACAACACACCTGCCCGGTGTCGTCCGCCGCGCGCGTCACGCCACCGGCATCGAGGCATCCCCGAGACATCCGCCTTCGCTGTCCGTCGGCCCGCACGCCCCCGCTGCATTCCCGCCGGCCGCGCCGCCAAGGCCATTCCAGGAGAGATCATTGAGTTCATCGCAAGCGCGCCCCGCGAAAACCCGGTCTTCGCGCCAGTCCATCAAGCTGGATGACATCACGATCGTCGACCCGGCCGTCCTCAAGCGCGCGGTCGGCGCGATGGCGTTCGGCAATGCGATGGAATGGTTCGACTTCGGCGTCTACAGCTATATCGCCGTCACGCTCGGCAAGGTGTTCTTCCCGTCGAGCAGCCCGTCCGCGCAGTTGCTCGCGACCTTCGGCACGTTCGCGGCCGCGTTCCTCGTGCGTCCGCTCGGCGGCATGGTGTTCGGGCCGCTCGGCGACCGCATCGGCCGCCAGCGCGTGCTCGCCGCGACGATGATCATGATGGCCGTCGGCACCTTCGCGATCGGCCTGATCCCGAGTTATGCGTCGATCGGCATCCTGGCGCCGATCCTGCTGCTCGTCGCCCGCCTCGTGCAGGGCTTCTCGACCGGCGGCGAATACGGCGGCGCGGCGACCTTCATCGCCGAGTTCTCGACCGACAAGCGTCGCGGCTTCATGGGCAGCTTCCTCGAGTTCGGCACGCTGATCGGCTATACGCTCGGCGCGGCCACGGTCGCGCTGCTGACGGCCACGCTGTCGCAGGAAGCGCTGCTGTCATGGGGCTGGCGCGTGCCGTTCTTCATCGCCGGCCCGCTCGGCCTCGTGGGCCTCTACGTGCGGCTCAAGCTCGAGGAAACGCCGGCCTTCCAGAAGGAGGCCGAAGCACGCGAAGCGGACGAGCGCGCGCGGCCGAAGCAGCGCTTCGCGACGCTGCTCGTCGAACAGTGGAAGCCGCTGCTGCAATGCGTCGGCCTCGTGCTGATCTTCAACGTGACCGACTACATGGCGCTGTCGTACCTGCCGAGCTACCTGTCGGCGACGCTGCACGTGCGCGAATCGCACGGCCTCTTCATGGTGCTGCTCGTGATGGTGCTGATGATGCCGATGACGCTGTACGCCGGGCACCTGTCCGACAAGATCGGCCGCAAGCCGGTGATGATGGCCGGCTGCGTGGGCCTGCTCGCGCTGTCGGTGCCGGCGCTGATGCTGATCCGCACCGGCGGCATGCTGCCGATCTTCGGCGGGATGCTGATCTACGGGATCCTGCTGTCGACGTTCACGGGCGTGATGCCGTCGGCGCTGCCTGCCCTCTTCCCGACGCGGATCCGCTACGGCGCGCTCGCGATCGGTTTCAACGTGTCGGTGTCGCTGTTCGGCGGCACGACGCCGCTCGTCACCGCGTGGCTGGTCGATCGCACCGGCGACCTGATGATGCCCGCGTACTACCTGATGGGCGCGTCGTTCATCGGCATCGTGTCGGTGCTCGCGCTGCGCGAGACCGCGCGCCAGCCGCTGCCGGGCTCCGGGCCGTGCGTCGCGAGCCGCGCGGAAGCGTTGAGCCTCGTGCGCGGCGGCGCCGACGAAGCGCGGGTGCGCGACCGCAAGTTCACGGCGGTCGGCGAGCGCGCGTAACGCGGGCCTCTGCGGGCCGATGCGACGCCGCGCGGCTTGCGCGGGCGTCGCCGTTCGCGCGATCGTTCGAATGGGCAACGGGCTTGCCACGACGCCTCCGCTTCGCGGACGTGGGTCGGACGCCCATGCGCGAAAACCGGACGATGGATCATGCGCGCCCCGGCGCGTTTTCGGCGCGAAATTCGCAGACAAGTTCGCCGCCGACCGCGAGTTCGTCGATCTGATCGGCCGTCAGCGCGACGATCGTTGCGGCACTTTCATCCGAGATGCCCAATTGCCGCTTGCCCTGCTCGTAGTGGACACGCAGTATGCGTTGGGCCAGCACGAGATACGCGCGATTGAATTCCGCGATTGCATCGAAGATATCGCCCTGTTCGGTCATGACCGCTCCTGAGCCGACGGCGGGTCTTGCGGGGCCGCGCGCGGCGCCGCGACCGGCCGTGCAGTAATGAATCCCTGAATCTATGTCAGGCGACGCGCATCATGCGGACAATTCCCAGGTCTGATCCGACATACGCGAAATCGCCGCTTGCAAAGCGATGATTCGCGATTCGCCATGCGTCGCTGTCGGATTCAGCCTAGATTCGGTCACCCCCGGAAAGCGGAACACCCCTACGATTTTCGGACGGCGCGCGGGGCCGGTTGCGCGAGCGCGCACGGTACCGTGCCAACGACGATGGCATTCGCGCATCGTCGCCCTCTGTCGGCATCGTCGATGCCTGAACCCGAACGAGTGGAATCCGAAAACCATGTTGAAAGTGACGAAAGCCGTCTTTCCGGTCGCCGGTCTCGGCACGCGATTTCTACCGGCGACCAAGGCCAGCCCGAAGGAAATGCTGCCGGTCGTGGACAAGCCGCTGATTCAATATGCGGTCGAGGAAGCGATCGACGCCGGCATCACCGAAATGATTTTCGTGACCGGCCGCAGCAAGCGCGCGATCGAAGACCACTTCGACAAATCCTACGAGATCGAAGCCGAGCTCGAGGCGCGCGGCAAGGAAAAGCTGCTGTCGCTGGTTCGCAGCATCAAGCCGAACCACGTGGACTGCTTCTACGTTCGCCAGGCCGAAGCACTGGGGCTCGGCCATGCCGTGCTGTGCGCGGAGAAGCTGGTCGGCGACCAGCCGTTCGCCGTGATCCTCGCGGACGACCTGCTCGACGGTCCGACGCCCGTGTTGCGCCAGATGATCGACGTGTTCGATCACTATCACGCGTCGGTGATCGGCGTGGAGGAAATCGCGCCCGAGGCATCGACGTCGTACGGCGTGATCGACGGCAAGCGCTGGGAGGACAACCTGTTCAAGGTGTCCGGCATCGTCGAGAAGCCGGCGCCGGCGAACGCGCCGTCGAATTTCGGCGTGGTGGGGCGTTACGTGTTGAAGCCGAAGGTGTTCGAGCATCTGCGCGCGCTGCGGCCGGGGGCCGGCGGCGAACTGCAACTGACGGACGCGATCCAGTCGCTGCTGACGGACGAACAGGTGCTCGCCCATCGCTACGACGGCACGCGTTTCGATTGCGGCAGCAAGCTCGGGTATCTGAAGGCGACGGTCGAGTTCGCGCTGCGGCACCCGGAGGTGGCCGCGGACTTCGAAAGCTATCTGGCCGCGCGCATGTCGACGCTGCTGGCCGCCTGACCGGCCACACGACGCACCCGGTCATGTGGACGGCCATCAGCGATCTCGGCGACGCGGCGATGACGTTGCCGCTTGCGCTCGTGTGCATCGGCTGGTTGACGTGCTCGGCGACCGGGCGACGTTACGCGGCGTCGTGGGCGCTAATGCTCGCGGCCGGCATGGCGCTGGTCGGCGCCACGAAGATGCTGTACGCCGGCTGCGGGGTCCAGATCCGCGCGATCGATTTCCGCGTGATCAGCGGACATACGATGCTCGCATCGGCGGTCTGGCCGATGACATGCGTGCTGGCACTGAGCAGCGGAACGTCATGGCGGGCGAACACGTCGCTGTCGCTCGGGCTCGCGCTCGGCGCGCTGATCGGCGTGGCGCGCGTGTTCGACGACGCGCACACGCCGGCGGAAGTCGTCGCCGGCTGGCTCGTCGGCTCGGCCGTCGCGCTGGCGTTCGTGCGGCGGCATGGCGCACCGCGTGTCGATGCGCGGTATCGCGCGCTCGTCGCCGGGTCGCTATTGGCCGTGTCGGCCGTCGCCTATGGTCGACACGCGCCGATTCAAGCGGCGATCGACAACTATTCGCCGTTTTTGTGCGGGCGGTTCGCGCTGCGGCCCTGACGGGCGCGGGTCGGACGGCGCGGCGTGCGACGGCCGGCGCTGCCCCTCGCCGGCGCCGGCGCGCGCAGACCGCTTCGTCGACCCCGCCGGAAAAAGACGGAATGCCGCCCGGATCGGACAACGCCGCTCGCCCGCTCGTCCGACCGCCTATGCTTGATCGCCGGAATCGAGTCGTCCCGAACGACGACCCCGTATTCCTCGTGCGAACCGGCGAGCAAGCGAGCCCTGCCCGACAGGCACCTTGCCCGCGTCGCGACGCACCTCGCCGTACGGCGCCGGAACGGCCGGCGCGTGGCGAATCCGGAGTCTCCGATCGGGCGCACGCATGTCGACCTTGCTCTTTTCAGCCAGCGTACTGTTCTTCTCCCTCAACGCATTCAGCGTACGGGCAACCTTCGCCGCCTATTTCCTGCTCTGCGCGCTCGCCTTTCTTCGCGCGCCGACGCTGATGAACCGGCAGCGTCACCTGTTTCCGGTCTGCGCATACTGGCTGATCAGCATCAGCATCGCGTTCGTTCTGTCCGCGTTTGGCGACTTCTACGTGAACTTCTACGTCAAGTTCATGCTGATCCAGACGTATATCGCGCTGTGCTACTGGATGTTTGCCGGCGGCGTGCTCACGCGGAATACGCTCGACACCGCATGCCGGATGCTCATCTACGTCCACGCCGCGTTCTTCACGTTTCAGCTCGTCTATTACCTCGGCACCGGTACCTTCATCGATTTCGACAGCTACGTGCGCGAAGCCGACTCCGAAGCGCTCTACGCCACCAAGGCGCTGACCGACAGCCTGATTTCGATTCGTGCGCTCGGCCTGTATTCCGAGCCGTCGTTTTACGCGATGACGGTCGTGCCGAGCGCGGTGGTCCTGCTGCTGTCGCAGCGGCGCATGACGCTCGCGCCCGCGGTCGGGTTCGCGACGGCGCTGCTCAGCTTCTCGGTCGCGTCGATGGCCGTGTGCGCCGCGTTGTGCGGGCTGCACGTACTCATCGGGCGCGGTCGGCTGCGGACCCGGATCGCCGTCGTCGTCGTCGCGCTCGCCTGCGTGCCCTGGCTTTACAGCGTGTACGACCAGCGGGTGAACCAGTCCGTCGACTACGATGCGGTCGGCAGCCGTACGCTCGTGCTGACCGAGCTGACCGAGCGCGACGTCGTCGCGGGCGTGTTCGGCGGCGGCCTCTTCTGGGACGAGCGCAACAACGTCGGCAAGACGCACCTGCGCGGCTATCAGGTGCGCGACAGCTCGTTCTACATCTACCTCGTATTCGCCGCGGGCGTCGCCGGTTTCATCGTGTTCTTCGGTACGCTGGTCATGCTGTTTCGCCGCAAGGGTCGACGCAAGTATCTGCTCTATCTGCTGCCGATCCTGCTGTTCAAATATCACGTGCTGTATGGCATGCTCTGGCTCACCATTCTGCTGTTCGTCGTGCTGGCCGACCAGGATGCGCCGCGGCGGCGCGCGGTCGTCCGCCCGCTTCCCAATCTGTCCGGCGACGAGCCCGTCGCGCATCCGACATGACATCACTCCGACATGCGTCGACGTTTCGCACGTTGAAACGATTGCTTATCGCGGCGCTGTGCATGACCTGCGCGATGACGGCAGCGAACGCCGACTCCGTACCCGCGCCGCCCGGCGAAGTCATCGCGCACAGTCCGGCCGCCACGCGCGTGTATCTCGGCTCCCCGTCGCTCGCCCTGCTGCCGAACGGCGACTATGTCGCGAGCTTCGACACGTTCGGCGCCGCAGCGGCACAGAACCGCGTGTCCGTGTTCGCGTCGCACGACAAGGGCGCGACCTGGTCGCGGCTCGCGGACGTGCCGGACCAGTACTGGTCGTCGCTGTTCGTGCTGAACGGCGCGCTGTATCTGATGGGCACCAACCGCTCGATGGGCACACCGTCGATTCGCCGCTCCGACGACGGCGGTGCGTCGTGGACCACGCCGGTCGATGCGTCCACCGGTCTGCTGCCGTATTCCGGGCGGTTCATCACCGGGCCGGTTCCGGTGCTCGTCGATCGCGGGCGCGTCTGGCGCGCGTATGAAAGCGTCGACGGCGGCGACCTGCGCGCGACGGTGCTGTCCGCCCCCGTCGACCGCGATCTGCTCGACGCGCGCAACTGGCGCATGTCCGCGCATCTGCCGTCGGACAAACGCTGGCTCGACGGCACATTCCAGTCGTGGGAAGAAGGCAATGTCGTCGGCAGGCAAGGCGCCGCGCCCGTCGTCATGCTGCGCGTGAATACGGAGAACGGCCCGGAGAAAGCCGCATTGGTGACGACGAGCGACGACGGCCGAACGCTGTCGTTCGACCCGACGCGCGATTTCGTCGACCTGCCCGGCGCGGGCAAGAAGTTCACGATCCGCTTCGATCCCCAGTCGAAGCAATACTGGACGATCACGAATGCAGTGCCGAAGAGCGTCGGGCCGATGAACCTCGAGCGCGTGCGCAACACGCTGGTGCTGCTGTCGTCCCCCGATCTGCGGCGGTGGACCGCGCGGCGCATCCTGCTGCAACACGCGGACAAGAAGCGGCACGGCTTCCAGTACGTCGACTGGCAATTCGACGGCAGCGATCTCGTTGCCGTGCTCCGCGTCGCGTTCGACGACCCGGAAGGCGGCGCGGCCAGCCAGCACGACTCGAATTTCATCACGTTCCTGCGCGTACGGCGGTTCCGCGACAACGCCGCATCCACTGCGCTGACACAAGAGTTGCAGTAGCCCCGGCCGAGGCCGCCGCCCGTCTATTTCTTGAACACGCCGACGACGTCGCTGCCGTCGACCACCAGCAACGCGCCGATGCGCTGCGTCTGCATCAGCAGCAGCGCATCCTCGACCCGCGTACCCGGCCGTACCGTACAGGGCTCGATCGACATCATGTCGGCTGCCGTGCGCCGCAATACGCCGTCGCCATACCGCTCGATCGCGCGGCGGATGTCGCCGTCGGTCACGATGCCCCAACCCGTGTCGCGCTTCACGATCGCGAGCCCGAGACGCCCGCGCGTCATCGCGTCCAGCACGTCGAGCGTCGACATGTCTTCCGTCACGATCGGCAGGTCCCGGCGCGCCATTTCGTCGTCGACCGTGGACAGCAGCCGGCGGCCGAGCGAGCCGCCCGGGTGGAAGCGTGCGAAGTGCTCCGGCTGGAAGCCGCGCGCCCGCATCAGCGTGACCGCCAGCGCATCGCCCATCGCGAGCGTGGCCGTCGTCGACGCGGTCGGCGCGAGTTGCAGCGGGCACGCCTCGCGTTCGACGCCGACGTCGAGATGGACCCGCGCGGCGCGTGCGAGGGTCGACGCAGGATCGCCGGTCAGCGCGATCAGGTCGTTGCCGTTGCTGCGCAAGAACGGGATCAGCTTGATCACCTCGTCCGTTTCCCCGGAATTCGAAATCGCGAGAAACGTGTCGTCCGGCGTCACCATCCCCAGATCGCCGTGATAAGCCTCGCCCGGATGCATGAAGAAGCCGGGCGTGCCGGTGCTCGACAGCGTCGCGGCGATCTTCCTGCCGACGATCCCGGACTTGCCCATCCCGCACACGACGACCCGCCCGCGCGAGCCGAGCATGATCTCGATCGCACCGTCGAAGTTCGCGTCGAGCCGCGCGGCCACGCTGGCCAACGCCCGCGATTCGATCTCGAAGACCTGCCGGGCGGATTCAATATGGTTCTGTCGCATCATCAGTTTGCCGTTTGAGAAGGGAGACGACGCGCGCGACGTCGTCGGGCGTATCGATGCCGGCCGGCGGCGCATCGGGCCATTGCATCACGTCGATCGGCATGCCGAGCCAGAGCACCCGCAACTGCTCGAGCCGCTCCAATCGTTCGAGCTCGCACGGCGCCGCGGCCGCCAACGACTGCAACGCCGTATTCGCGTAGCCGTAGAGGCCGATGTGCCGCAGAAAGCCGCCGCCGTTCGGACCGCTCGTTTGCGCGGGCCGGCCGTCGCGGCAGAATGGAATCGCCGCGCGCGAGAAATACAGCGCACGGCCGCGGCCGTCGACGACGAGCTTGACGATGCCCGGCTCGTCGAGCAACGCGGTGTCGCCGACCGGGCAGGCCACCGTCGCGACACCGAAGTCCGGCGCCGCGCTGCAGAAGCCGGCGAATGCCCGCAGCAGCGCCGTGGGCACGAGCGGTTCGTCGCCCTGTACGTTGAGCACGGCATCGGTGTCGCGCCAGCCGAACGCACGCGCGACTTCCGCCGCGCGATCGGTGCCGGACTCATGCCCGGCATCGGTCATCGCGAAACGGATGCCGCGCGCGGCGAGCACGTCGGCGATACGCGGATCGTCGATCGCGACGACGATGTCGGTATCGGGCAGCGCACGGCTCACGCGCGCGTGCACGCGGACGATCATCGGTTCGCCGTCCAGATCGACGAGCGGCTTTCCCGGCAGTCGCGTCGAGCCGTATCGTGCCGGAATCACGACGTGCACCGGCCGCCCGTTATTGAATGACGTCATGGCTGCTCCATGCGTCGAACAACGGCCGGTACGCGTCGTCGAGCGACAGCCCGGCGCCGGTCAGCAGATGCTCGGCCACCTCGCGCGCCACGCCGCGGCCTCCGACCGTGCGTACGACATGATCGACGCGTGCGCGGACGAGCGGATGCGCGTCGGCCGGCGCATACGACACGCCGACGCGTTCGATGACCGCGAGATCGTTCACGTCGTCGCCGACGTACGCGATTTCGGGGTCGCCCATCCGTTGCCGCGCCTTGATGTCCGCATAACCGGCGGCCTTGTCGTCGCAGCCGGTCACCAGCACGTCGACGCCGAGCTGGGCCGCCCGCCACGCCAGCGCGCCGCTATGCTTGCCCGACAGGATGCCGACGCGAATCCCGTGCGCGCGCAGCAGTGCGACCGCGACGCCATCGTGCGCATGAAAGCTCTTCATGAACTCGCCGTCGGCCGTCACGTGGAGCAGGCCGTCCGTCAACACGCCGTCGACGTCGAACAGCGCCAGGCGCACGGGCCCGCGATACATCGCGCCGCTCACCGGATATCGAGCGGCGCGAGCCGCTTGACCAGATCGTCCACCGCCTTCGTCTGCTGCAGGAACGCGTCGAGCAACGCGAGCGGCAGCGCACTCGGGCCGTCGCAACGCGCGTGGTCGGGATCCGGATGCGCTTCGAGGAACAGCCCGGCCAGCCCGACCGCCATCCCGGCGCGCGCGAGATCGAGTACCTGGCGCCGCCGGCCGCCCGACGCGGCGCCGTGCGGATCGCGCATCTGCAGGCTGTGCGTGACGTCGAAGATCGCCGGGCAGTCGCCCGTCGCATCGCGCATCTGGCGAAAACCGAGCATGTCGACGACGAGATTGTCGTAGCCGAACGAGGAACCGCGCTCGCACAGGATCACGCGATCGTTGCCGGCCTCGCGGCATTTCGATACGACGTGCTCGATCTGCGTCGGGCTCATGAACTGCGGCTTCTTGATATTGACCACGTTGCCGGTCTGCGCGATCGCGACCACGAGATCGGTCTGGCGCGCGAGGAATGCCGGTATCTGCAGGACGTCGACGACCTGCGAGACCGGCCCGACCTGCCACACCTCATGCACGTCCGTGATCACGGGCACGCCGAACCGGTGCCTGACTTCGTCCAGGATCCGCAGCCCCACGTCGAACCCCACGCCGCGATACGAGTGGATCGACGAACGGTTGGCCTTGTCGAAGGACGCCTTGAACACCAGCGGAATGCCGAGGCGGCGCGTGACCTCGACGAACGTGCCGCAGACGTCGAGCGTGAGCCCGAGGCTTTCGAGCACGTTGAGGCCGCCGAAGAGGACGAACGGCAGGTCGTTGCCGACCGTGACGTCCGGCGTGATGGTTACATTCATATGGATCTCCACGAAATGAGGACGATGGTGTTCGCGTCGTGCTGCGGCCGCGACCGCCGCCGCGCGAAACGCGGAGGTCGACCGCCGCTGCTTGCCGACGTCAGCGCTCCCCGCTCGTCGCATAGAGCGGCGCAAGCTCGCCGAACAGGCGTTCCTCGCCGAAACGCTGCCGCGCCTCGCGGTTCGCCCGCCGGCCCAGTTCTGACCGCAATGCAACGTCGCCAGCGAGGCGCTGCAGCCACGCGGCCGCGTCGGCTGCCGTCGCATAGATCACGCCGGTCTGCAAATGACGGACGACATCGACGTTGCCCGCACAGTCGGACACGACGACGGGTCGGCCGGCCAGCATCGCCTCGATCACCGACACCGGCATCCCTTCCCACGACGAGGTCGACAGGTACACGTCCGCGCATCCGAGCCGACGCTCGACCTCGTCGCGCGACAGCCATCCGGTCACTTCGACGCCGGCCTTCGCCAGTTCCGCCTTCGCACCATCGTCGCCGTCGCCGATCCAGACGAAACGCGTACCGCGCGCGCGCATGCCGTACGCGATCTGCGCGAACAGGCCCGGATTCTTTTGCGCGCGGATGCCGCCGACCGTCACCACATAGGCGGGACCGTCCGCGGGCCGCGCGGCGTCGCCCGAATGCGCGGTCGACGCAGCCTCGACCACCGCATTCTCGACCACCACCACCGGCTGACGAAGCCAGGTGCGAATCGCCCGACCTTCACTCTCCGAGCACGCGACGTAAAGGCACTTCCGCACGCACGCGATTCTCTCCAGGCCGACGAACGCCAGGCGCTTCACGCGCGAGATGTCGCGACGCATGAAAGAAATGCAGTGCGGACTGTAGAAGAACGCCGCCTTCGGCAACGCAAACAGCGTCGACAGCCGCCCTAAAAAACCGGCAAACGACGAATGCATGTGCACGACGTCCGGGCCGATCCCGTTGAGTGTCGCGCGCAGGCGCATCACGGTCTGCAACAGGCCCGCGCCTTTCATCTGGAGGTGGCGCAACGACACCCTCGCGTCGAACATCGCGGCCAGACCCGGCGGCGTATCGGGCCGCACCGAATAGACGACGTGCACGTCGTGCCCTTCGCGAGCGAAGCGATTGGCAATCAGGCACACCATCGACAACGTGCCCGTCGCGCTGGATTCGACTATGTGGACGATTTTCATCGGGTCCGTTCCATGAAAAATGAGCCGTCGCGCACCGACGCCGAACGACCGTCAAACACGCGGGCCGCGCCCCGCGACCGCATCGATATACGCGAGCACGCCGGACCCTTCGATTACACGCCCCCATTCGAGCGACTTCATCGCAGCCGGATCGGGACGACGCGCACGGATCCGCGACAGCGGAAACACTTCGTCGAAGATCGCCGCGCCGGTGACGTGACACGGGATACCGAGTTCTTTCGCGGTGCGTACGTTCGACGGCGCGTCGTTGCAGACGATCTTTTTTCCGAGCGACGCGTATTCGAGCAGCTTCGTCGGCGTCTGGAAGCAATGCGGCCGGTGATACGGAAAGAAGCACACCGCGTATTCGCTGTCGCGCACGATCCGCAGTGCGTCGCGTTGCGGTACGCGGCCGACGAAGCGGATGCCCGGCGTGTCGGCGAAAGCCGCGCGGATTTCGGGCTCCGGATGGCCGACCAGCACGAGCGTGTCCGCTGCGTCGCGCCGCGCGTCGCGGTAGGCGGCGAGCACCTTGTGAAAGCCGCGTTCTCGGCTCATCTCGCCGATATAGCAGAACCTTCCGGACGGCGTTTGCACGGTATCGGTGTCACCCGCGGCCGCGACGTCGGCACCGGCTCCGGCACCGGCACCGGCACCGGCACCGGCATCCACCGGATCGAAGATCCAGTCCGGCACGCCCATCGGCAACAGCAACGCGCGTACGCCGTCGCCAAACGCCATCGCGTCCCGCATCCGCGCGTTCTGGAAGATGCGCAAATCGGGCCGTACGTTCAGCACGCGCTTCACGCGGTCCTTGACGGCCGCGAGCCGGCCCACCGATAGCGACCGATAGTCGTGAATCACGAACCGCGCGGGCGGCAATGCCCGATAGAAACCCATGATGCACCACAGGATGCAGACGTCCCGGTCCGGAAAGCGCACATACGCATCGAGATCGCCGTCGAACACCTCGAACCCGTGCGCTCTCAGCCGACGGCCGTAGGCGGCGATCTCGGGATAGTTCGCCTTGCCGGGATGCAGAATGAACACTTTCATTTCGATTCCTGTCCGTTGTCGACAACGCGCGCCGGCACACCGACCGCGACGCCGCCGTCGGGCACGTCGGTCAGCACGACCGCCCCGGCGCCAATCCGCGCGCGGTCGCCGATGCGAACCTCGCCGAGCACGACGCTGTGCGCGCCGAACTCGACGTGATCGCCGATCGTCGGCACGCCGCCGAGCGTGCCGTCCTTCCGGATCGTGTTGCCGACGGTCACGCCGTGCCGCAGCGTGCAGTACGCGCCGATCGTCGCGTATCCGTTGATCACGAGGCCGGTGCCGTGATAGATCGCGAGCCCCCTGCCGATCTTCGTCTTCGCCGGAATCTCGATGCCCATCAGCCAGTCGCACAACACGATGTACAGCAGGATCAGCGGCGCGCCGGCCAGCAGCGTGAACCGGTTCCGGCACGCGAGGTAGTGCACGATGCGGTAGAAGATCACCACGCTGCGCGTCTTCACGAACGCATTGCGGCGGCAATCTTCGGCGATCGCGTCGGCGGTCTGTCTCAACGTGACGGTCATGTCAACGCTGCCCCGCGAAAACGCGCCGCGCCGCATCGGCCGGGATACGCGCGGTGCCGAAGTAGTCGATGCCGTCGACCAGAAACGAATGGATGTACTTCAGCAGGCGCTCGCGGTCGAACTCCTTGTAGAAACACCGGCCGAGCGACACCACGCGCTTGCCGTACAGCATCGCCTCCAGCCCGACCGTCGAATTGATCGTGACGACCGCATGCGCATGCCGCAGCAGCTCCGTGGTCGGCGTCGTGACGATCTCGAAGTGATACGTCTGCTGCAGGCGCACGATCGCGTCGATCTCGGCCGCATCGGTTTCCGCCGGATGGAGTTTCACGAACAGGTCGGCGCTCTCGTTCGCCGCGAACTCGAACGCATGGCGAATCGCGTCGAGATTGCCGACGTCAGAGTGCAGCTTGATCTGCGTATCGCCGGCCACCTGAAGCGGCAGGAATACATAGCGGCAGGTCGACAGCGTGTCGGGCAACATATAGGTGGCCTGGCGCGGCGCCGGCATGCCGTTGCGCGCGCGCACGCTTGCCAGACGCCGCCGGCCGACACCGCGGCTGACCAGCTTCAGCACATAATTCGTCGCGGACGTCGCCTTGCGTCCGAACGACGTCCGCGCCTGCGGCAGCGGCTTGCGCTTGTCGCGTTCATAGGTCGACAGCCAGCGCGCATGCGTGTCCTCGTCGGGTAGCGGCAGGCGATCGATGACCTCGGGGTAGCGGCTGATCGTCGACAATGCATTGACGCCCAGCGAATCGACGAACAGCTTGCCCGGCAGATTCGAGATCTCGATGAAGCGGGTCGCCACGCCCTGCACCGTGCACGCCTGCCGCACCGCACGGCACACGAGCTGCTGCCCGTTCCACATCACGCACTGCTCGATCCGCAGCCCACGAAGGACTTCCAACGCAATATGGAAGATCGCCGCCGACTCGCGCTTCGCGCGCGCCTCGGTCATCTGCCCGTTCATCACTTCGATCGACAGTTGGTACGGCGTGCGGTCGGCCGCGCCGCCGTCGGACACGTCGATCGGCATCAGCCGGTTCAGGTACACCGACCGGAAGCCGCCCAGCAGCAGGCCGAGATGCGCGACCGGTTCACTCGTCAGGAATGCGAACTCGTATTCGTGCCGGACCCCGCTCACCAGACGGGTGGCGAAGTAGTAGCGCTCGAGGGAGTCGATGACTATCAGGATCATGGTGTACTCGTTCGTCGTATCGGCGTTCTCACGCCAGCGCCCCCGACCGGGACAGGTTCGCGTCGAGGACCCGGTACGTCAGCGCGATGCCCGCCGCCATCAGCGCCGCGCCGGTCAATGAAAAAATCAGGACGCTCGTCGGGGCCGACAGGTTCGTCAGCCGCGCGACGCCCAGCGCGCCGACGAGGCCCAATCCGCAGGTCAGCTGAAACAGGAAATCGGTGCGCTGTGCGCGCGTGGCCAGGAAGATCTGCGACAGCGGCACGTAGATCAGCTGCAGCGCGAACAACGGCATCAGGCTGTAATAGAAGCCGACCGAGCCGCGCCAGCTTGCGCCGAAGAACAGATCGACGAGCGGCGCGAACAGCAGCAGCCCGCCGGCCATGTACGCGACGGCGAGGCCCGCGAGTGCACGCGCGTAGGTGCGGTACACCCGATGCACCGCCGAGCCGCCATCCGGTCGTGCCATCGCGCCGATTGCGTCGCGCCGAAACACGCCGCCCACGCTCTGCGCGATCAGCGAAACCGGAAAGAAACCGAGCCGGTAAGCCGCGGCGAAGTAGCCGGCACTCTGCGCATCGAACCAGTGCGGAATGGCGATCGCCAGCGCGTAGGTCAGCACCGACGCGCACAGCGTCGACGGCAGGATGTACAGCGCGAACCGGCGATTCCTGACGAAGAAACCCGGCGACAACCTGAACGCATACCCTGCGCGATAGCCGCTCAGCACGATCGCACCGGCCATCACGACCGACACTGCGGCGGTCACCCACGCGTACAACGCGAATACGTCGACCTTGCCGCATGCGGAGCAGGCGAGCGACAGCACGAGACCGATCAGGAACGCACCGTTGACGACCATGCGCGACAGCGCGATCCATCCGTAGCGCCTGAGGCTGTTCAGGTAGGCCCCGGCAGCCAGCTGGATGAACGATGCCAGCGCATAGACGGCGACAGGATAGAGATCCGCCCGGCCGGCGATCGCGATCAGCATCCCGCCCGCGGCGGCGACCATCAGGCCCAACGCCGTCACGTTGACCAGCGCATTGAACGATTCGCGCGGCGAATCGTCGACGCACGCGAGCTCGTAGCGCAATGCGAGCAGCGTGCCGACGAAAGACGCCAGCGCGAGCAGATAGTTGAAGTGGCCGAGCGACTCAGGCCCGAACCGACGTCCGATAACGAAGATGCAGACGAACAGCGCGATCTGCCCCATCACGACGCCGGCCAGCGAAACGATCGAATCCCGCGGATTGATCATCGCGCCTCCGTGCGCCGCGCGCGACCGGATTCGCATGCCGGGACGCCGGCTGCGCTGGACATATCACGCATCCTGCGCTCCGTACTCGTAGGCGACATAGCGATAACCGCCGTACTTCGAACCGTAGCCGTACTGTCCGAGCCGCGGGTTGACGCCGTTGAAGATGACGCCGTTCAGGCGAACGCCGTTTTGCGCGAAGCGCTTCGCTGATTCGTCGATCTCGCCGAGCTTTGTCTTGCCCGCCATCGTGACGAGCAGCGCGGTACCGGCGAATGCACCGAGAATACCGGTATCGGGCACGGCGAGCACCGGCGCCGAGTCGATCACGACGATGTCGTACCCCGACGACAGGCCGTCGACCAGCGCCGCGAGATTGCGGTTCAACAGCAGTTCCGCGGGATTTTTCGGCATCGTGCCGGTCGAGATGAAGTCGAGACCCTCGACCACCTCTCGGTGAATCACGTCCTCCACGCGTGCGCTGCCGGCGATCAGCTCCGTGAAGCCACGGCCGCGCGGAAAGCCGAGATAGTCATGCATCCGCCCCTTGCGAATGTCGCCGTCGATCAGCAGCACACGCTTCCCGGCGCTGGCCATCACGACCGCGAGGTTCGACGAGATGAAGGTCTTGCCGACGCCCGGCGCGGGACCGGCGATCAGCACGATGTTGTTCTTCGCCTCGAGCATCGCGAACTGCAGGGCGGTGCGCAGGCTCCGCAGGCACTCGACGGCCGGCTCGTTCGGGAAATCGATCGACAGGATCGACTTGTGGCCGCTCTTGCGCGCGGCTTCTTCGGCCAGGTCGCGCTGATGGTCGCTGATCGGGACCGTCGCGTACACCGCGAGGCCGAGGCGGCGCTCGATCTCGTTGTGATCCGAGATGCCGTGGAACAGCATCGAGCGGACGATCGCGGTGCCGCAGCCGGCGAGCAGCCCGAGCAGCAGCGACGCCAGCGCGACGAGCACCTTCTTCGGCCGCACCGCCACTTCCGGCACCGCGGCCGTGTCGACGAGACGCACGTTGCCGACCTTGCCGGCCTGCACGAGTTGCAGTTGCTGCATGTTGTTCAGCAATGCCGTGTAGAGGTCGGTGTTGACCTTCACGTCGAGCATCAGCCGCACGGCTTCCTGCTGCAGGTCCGGCAGGCGCCTGATCTGCAGCTCGGCGGCGTTCCGATAGCCGTTCAGCGCGGCGATCTGCTCGTCGATCACGGCCACGCTCGGGTGCCGTTCGGTGAAACGGGACATCAACTCCTGCCGCTTCTGCTGCAACTCGAGCAGGCGCGTCTTCGCGTCCGCGGTCTGGGCCAGCGCGAGCTTCGCCTCCTCGGTGAGGTCGACCGTGCCATGCTCGTCTCGCAGTTTGGTCAGACGTGCTTCGGAATCGGCCAGTTGCTGCTTGAGCTGCGGCAATTGCGCGGTCAGGAATTCAAGCGACTGCGCGGCCTCCGCCGATTTCCGCTCGATGTTCTGCCGCACGTACTGACGGCCGATTTCGTTCATCGTGTCGCTGACCCATTTCGGATCGGTATCCTGAAGACTGGCGACGACGACGTCCGATTGCTTCACGCGCTCCTGCACGTTGAGGCGGTCGCGGATATCCTCGATCGTCTTCAGCCGCGAGTGGCGAGCCAGCACGAATGCGGCGCCGGGCTTCGCGGCGATCGACGCGACCTGCAGCACGATCGGGCCGCGCGGCGAGTCGAAGCGCTCGAGCGCGCCGACGGTGCCCTCGACCGGCGCATCGAGATCGCCGCCGTCGAGCCGATAGCGCTTGCCCCCGAGGCTCGTCAGCGTGAACGCGTCGCCTTCGTTCTTGCGCGGCACGTCGAAACGCCGCACGTCGATGCGTTCGCGGCCCCACGCGTAGCCGCCCAGGCCGGCGAGGCCGGGTTCGGACAAGCCATCGCGATGGCGCGCGATCCAGTCGCCAATCAGCGGAAATCGCTTCGGCTCCGCGTCGATGAACAGGTTGAGCTTGTCGACCGCACGTTCGACGACGAGGCGCGACGCGAGGATCTGCTGTTCGGCGGCGGCCGACGACTTGACGTCGAACAGCGCCGATACGTCGCCGAGCAACGACTTGGCGGCCGACGTGTCGGGGCTGTCCTCGACCTGGACCATGATGTTGGCTTCGAACACGGGCTTGCCGAGCATCGCGTACGCGAGGCCGGCCGCCAGCAGCACGCACGTGATGGACGCGATCAGCCAGCGGCTTTCCAGCAGAATGTCGAGCACCGCGACGAAATCGGTCTCGCTGCCGTCTTCGGCGGCTTGCTGCGGCGGGGCGGAGGGTTGGGTCATGGCAACGATATGAGGCGTAGGGGTTCCAGTGGAGCGTCGGCCGACGGCGGCTTCAGACGATACGAAGGCGCTTCGACCACTCGGACACGCCGAGTTCGATCAGTCGCGCGCAGCGTTCGAATACGAACCTGGGCTGCCGGTAAGGGTCGTGCACGTCGAAGTCCGTGTATTCGCCGAGACGGAACACGCGTCCCCGCACGAACGGAAACCGGTTCTCGAGCGACGTGCGCTGTCGACGGTCCATCACGAGGATCAGGTCGGCGTCGGTACACAGCGCGCGGTCGACCTGCCGGGCGCGATGCGGCGACACGTCGAACCCGCGCAGGCGCATGACGTCCAGCGCATACGGCGCGGCCGGCATGCCGACCAGTGCGTTCAGGCCGGCGGACGTGACGCGGCGCCCCGGCATCGACTGACGCAGCATCGCTTCGGCCATCGGGCTGCGGCAAATGTTGCCTTCGCAGACGATCAGGATGGACTCCATCATTTGGTCGCGATCGCCGCGGTCAGGCCGGCATTGATGGCCGGCAGCAACAGGCTGAGCACGCGGCTGAAGCGGACGAGCCCGTTGCCGTCGACGTAGACGACGTCCTTCGGCTTCAACTGGAATTGGTTGGCGAGCACCATCGCGACCGGCGAGCGGGCATCGAGGTGATAGACCTGCGGTTGCGCGTCCTGCATCCCGCGCACCACGTAGAGCTGCGCGGCGTCGGCCGTGTTCGCGTTCAGGCTGCCTGCCTGCGCGATCGCCTCGCTCAACGTCAGCCGGCCATTGCGCATCGGCAACGCCGTGACGGGCTTGTTGACCTCGCCCATCACGAATACGCCGCTCTCGTCGCGTGCCAGCACGCGCACGAGGTCGCCGTTGCGCAGCACGATCTTCGACGGATTGCGTCCTTGTTCGGCCATCCCGGTCAGATCGATCCTGCGCTCGACGCCGTCGCGCACCAGCACGATGCGACTCTGGTCGGCCGCCGCCGAGAATCCCCCTGCCCGCCCTATCGCGTCATACAGCGTCATCGGGATGTCGTTCACCGGCTGCGAGCCCGGCGTATGCACCTCGCCCTCGATATACACCTGCTTCGCACGGAACGATGCGATCCGCACCGTGACCTGCGGATTCCTGAACGTCTTGTCAAGACGCCGCGCAAGCTGCGTTTGTACCTGCTCGGCCGTCAGCCCGGCGACCGGCAACCGGCCCGCGTAAGGAAACTGCAGCGTACCGTCCTGATCGACGACGAAACCCGGCGGCGCATCCGCGGCACGCGGCGCGGACTGTGCCGGCGCGCCGAGCGCCGCCGCCAGTTCGGGGTGATCCCACACGGTGATCTGCAACACGTCGCCGCGGCCGATGGTGTATGCGTCCGGCGACGAGGCGATATCGCGGAGCTCGCCGGGCACACTGCGTTCCGTATCGCGCATGCGCCGGATCAGCGACAGGTCGATATTCGTCACCGGAACCGGCAGCGTGGCGTTGTCACCGGGCGTCGTGCCGCTTTGCAGCGGAATCGACGCCGGCTGCTGCATGCGCATGCCCGGCGCGATACCGCACGCGCCCAGCAACGCACACAGCGGCAGGATCATCACGAGTCGACCGACACGCGATCGTCGGCGCGGCGCGCGCGCCGGCTCCATTTGACGCAACCTCTGCATTACAACCTCGCTCTTTTTTAGTCTGAAATTGCTTCGGTCGCCTCGCGTCGTGTCGACCGCGAGTACAGCACCCCTGTCGAGACCGGACATGCCTGCTGCCACACCGTACCGTTGCGCCGCCTTCCGCCACGCGCGATCGCACCGCCTTCACACGCGGGAGGAAGCGGCTAGTACGCGCCCGAGCCGCGCACCACCACGGTGATCGTCCTGAACAGAATGCCGATGTCGCGGCGCAGCGACCAGTCGCGCACGTAGGACACGTCGAGCGACACGCGCGTCGAATAGTCGGTGTCGTTGCGGCCGCTGACCTGCCAAAGGCCGGTCATGCCGGGCTTGGCCATCAGGTAGTAGCGCACGTCGGCGCCGTAGCGTTCGAGCTCGGCCTCGACGATCGGGCGCGGCCCGACCAGGCTCATGTCGCCCTTCAGCACGTTCAGCAACTGCGGCAGTTCGTCGAGGCTCGTCTTGCGGAGCAGGCGGCCGATCGGCGTGATGCGGACATCGTTCTTCAGCTTGAATTCGCGCGCCCATTCCGCCCGGGCGTCGGCGTCGCGCTCCAGCAGCGCCTTGAGCACCACATCGGCGTTCGTCACCATCGAGCGAAATTTCAGGCACTTGAAGCGCCGGCCGTTTCGGCCGACACGCTCATGCCCGAAGATCGCCGGACCGCCGTCGCGCCTCACGGCCCATGCGATGCCCAGCAATGCCGGCGCGAGTACGACGAGCAGCACCGACGCGCCCACCAGGTCGAAGCTCCGCTTGACCGTCCGTTTGACGCGTCCGACCGTCCGGTGGCCGATCTCGAACTGGCCGCGCCGGTCCGCGTGCGCGATCGCCGCCGCGCGCACCTGACCGCCCGCACGCTCGATCACACCAAAGATCGCGAGCGTCAGCGCGCGGAATGCGATCAGGCCGATCCCGCTGGCGAGCGTCCAGCACACGAACCACTCGCTCGACAGCACATGCGCACGATGCAGCACGTAAAGCAGCGCGGTGCTCATGCCCTGCACGACGATCCATGCCAGCACCGTGCGCCCGAGCAGGTGCAGCGCCGATTGCGTCCGCACCTTCTCGTAGATGCCGCATGCGGGAAATACCGACAACGCCAGCGCGGCGGCAAACGCGACGAGGGCACCGTCGAACAGGGTGCCGCGCGCACCGCCGGTCGCACCGATCAACGCGGGGATGAACGCGCCCAGCACGATCATTCCGATATCGGTCGCTCGATTGATCAACGAATTCATTGATATGAACTCCTAAGTCATCACCCAATATCCATTCACGACGCAGCGCGGCATCACATCACGCGGAACGCTGGTTGCGGCGCCTCTGCTTCAACGTTTCCGCAGTGCATCATATTCGCCTCGACTTGCGCCTTTATCGATTGCGTCCGAATCCGCCTTGTTGATGGCGGAACAAATCAAGGCCGATTTCCCGAGCGAATTATTCGATCCATTTCTCGAATCGAGCGATGCACGAATAACGTGCGTTCGCACCCATTCATGCCCGGATTCGGATCGGATGTACGACATGAATTTCATGTCGATTTGCAATTCGCCGCGGCCGCCATGCGCGCGCACGGGGCATGCGCATGCATCGCCTGGTGCGTCCTGGCCTACGAGCGAGCATCGGCCGAACGACGGCGCTCGATGCTCGCCTAACGAATAAAAAGGCCTGCACGGTGCGCTCACGACGACACGGCAGGCAAAATTCCGAGGAGTACCGGGGTGCCGACTCCTCGAAAGGCCAGTCGATAACCTAATCAGTGGAAATACGCGCGGGTTGATCGATGTCCGACCGCGCCACGATTGTGGCCGAATCCGCCTTCGTCAAATCAGAATTACCGATACCACTGATTTGCATTCCAAATCATAAAACCGTCATGCTGAATGAACATCGATATCCAGGCATGGATTTGAATTCGGGTAAAGCGACTTCGCCGATGGGCGTCCGATGGCGAATTGCGATCGCCCGCTCTAGGACGATGCGCCGCTCATCCAGTCGCCCAAATCCGACGCGTACAGCGTGTCCGTCGACGCGTCACTGTCTTTTCGTGCAGCCGCCCGAAATTCGGTCGGCGATGTCTGCAAGTGCTGGCGAAACAGTTTTGCCATCCGGTCGCCGCTGCCGAGGCCGGTGCGCCGCGCGACCTTGTCCGCCGGAAGATCCGTCTCGATCAGCATGCGGCATGCCTTTTCGAGGCGTATCCTCAGCACGAACTCGGTAGGCGTGACACCGATTTCGTTCTTGAAGCGCCGCAAGAAATTGCGCTCGCTCATCGCGGCGGCCTGCGCGGCATCGGCGATCGAAATGCGGTTCTCGCTATTGACCCGCAGATGATGCGCAGCCATCCGGATCAGCGTGCTCGCACGGGCGACGCGTGCGCCGAACAACACGTCGGTCAGTTTGCGGTTCGCGCCGGACACCATGCACATCACGATTTCCTGCGCGATTTCGTAACCCATGTCCACCCGGACGATCGACAACGCATCGGAGAAAGGCCCGTCGTCTTCGTCGCCGGCGGCTTCATCGTCCGACGCGCCGCCGTCCGTTCCCGACGCTGCCTTCTCTATCTCCTTCTGCCCCAGGCGAATCTGCGTCAGCAATCTCCGGCCGCCATGGCTGCCGCGCACGACCCGCGCCCGCTGATGGACATGCCGGACCCACGCAATAAACTGTTCGTCGAGCTCGTCGGTCCCGCCTTGACCGCTCAACACGAACATCGCGTGCACCCTGCTGGCTTCGAGTGTGCGCGCCGCTTCCGTCCAGATGCCGACGCCCGACGACGAACGAACCGGGCCGCCATGCACGGAATACAGGCGCAATTCGTAACGGTCGACGAATGCGCCATCGACCCGTCCGAGCTGATTCGCCAGTTCGAAAACGGCGGCCAGCTTGCCCATCTGCATAATGGAAAAACCCTCGAGCAACAGGACGATTACGCTTGCCCGTTGATGTTCGTTGCCGGCGCCTCTTCCCCGATTCACGCTTGACCCCGTCGATGAATGATTCGGCACTGTTTGCATCCTGCGGCCCTTTAACAATTTCTTACATTTGTTGTTTTCTGCGCCGCATCATAAGGGGCGCTCCTCGCCCGCCGATTTGTCAATGTCTGTTTTCGCCGTGTTGTTGTCGGATTCAATCAAGCCAATGATATGGACCTATTTATTGAAATTCATCAATTTCGGTGGAAATACGATCACGCCATTTCATTGAAAATTGACGTGCATCAATGCCAGGAAATATAAATCGCGATAACGCAGGCGGGGGAAATCACCGGTAATGAAGAGAAACCGAAATCGATCGAATGAGCCGTCTTTTTCGAGTGCCGCCGCCGCAATGGGCGAACGGGCCGCATCGCGGCGACCCCGCGTGGGCGCTGGTGAGAGCCGTTCAGGCAGCATGGTCGAATGTCGCTCAGGGCGGGTGAACCGGCGATTTCGCGCAAACGTCATCCCGGGATTTTGGCCAGGCATTTAAGGAAAATTCAGATCGTGCGTGACCTCGGATCGGTAATGAAATACCGGCTCCATCGTCGAATCTTTCGGTATAGCGGCACGCAAACGTTTGTCGTTGAAGAGACCGAAACCTATGGGCGATACACGGGATCACACGGTATGACCAAGGATTACATGCGATTACGATCAATTACACGGGACGATTCGTTCGCGTGCCGGATCCTATGCCGTTTGTCGGACTTGTCGGTATCGATCCGTCATAGGGCAGTTCGTCCGGCGCGCGCTCATCGAATTCGGATCGACTCGTTTTGATGGGCGTTCGCGTCGGTCGAATGCGGCGCGTGCGATATGCGCGTTGCCCTGCCCGCACCGCCGGCCCGGGTCAGGAAAGGAGGAAACGGTTGCGGGCGACCCCGCCCGATGCGTTTTAAACTTTCGTTCGTACTGCAGATTTTCGTGTGTCGACAGGCAACCTCAATGTCCAACCGAATCGGTAGTATTCCGGAAGATCGGTGGTCGATCGCAACCATTCGGCCGCGCGACCCGAGGGCGGCGCTCACGCCCACGCAATCAGGATCGCTAGAAACCCGGCAGCCGCCCATGCCCGTCCGACCGCTGCGCTGCGGCGGCTCGCCACCGGAAAAACCGATCTGCGCGGCGCCGGGCACGCGGGCGTCGCCGTTCGCGCGATCGTCAGTTCGACGGCAGTGACTGCGCGTCGAACCAGTCGAGCAGCGTGCGCGTGACGAACGCCGGATTTTCCAGGTTCGAGATATGGCCGGCGTCGGGCACCAGCGCATGCGCGCAACCGATCACGCTCGCCATCTTCACGGTTTCCGACGGCGGGCGCGCCATGTCGCCCGCGCCGCACATCAGCAGCGTGCGTGCGGCATCGAGGTCGGCGAGTGTCGCGAGTGTGTCGGGCCGGCCGAAAATCAGCCGGCCGAGCGGCGCGATCGATTGCCGCAGCCGGTCGGCCGGCAGGTTCGCGAGCGCATCGCGAAACGCCGTCGGCACCGGGTCGTCGAGATTGACGTCCGGCCGGAAGAACAGCGGCACGATCGCGTCGAGCAGCGGCGGCGCGATGCGGCCCGCTGTCTCGATCGCGTCGAGCATCCCGAAGTAGCGGGCGCGCGTCGCATCGGGTTCGGCCTCGAGCGACGCATCCATGATCACGAGCGAGCGCACGCGCTGCGGCTCGCGCAACGCGAGCCGCGCGCCCCACATGCCGCCGACGCTGAGCCCGACGATCGCGCACTGTTCGATCTCCAGCGCGTCGAGCAGCGCGCTGGCGTGCGCGGCGAGATCGTCGAGCGTGTACGTGCCGTCCGGCAGCGCGCCCGATTCGCCATGCCCCCACAGATCCGGCACGATCACGCGATACCGGCGCGACAGTGCGTCGATTTGCGGCGCCCACATCGTCGCGTCCCACAGATAGCTGTGCCCGAGCAGCACCGGAAAACCGGCGCCGTGATCGAGGTAGTGCAGGGTACTGCCATGAATAGTGTGTGCGGGCATGCTGTCTCCGGATGTGAGGACGCGGCGATGGCCCGGAAACGGGTGCCGCAGTCGGCGGCGTTCTGCGACGAACGCGAAGCGGCGCATCATCGCACAGGTTGCAGGCGTCGTGCATGACGCCGCGCACGACGTATTCGCCGCGCTATCCGACGCGGTACATCGGCAGCACGTTGCTGCCGGCGATGCCCGGCTCCTCCTCGAGCGAATGACACGCTTGTTCGAGCAACCAGTTGGTCAGCACCGCGATATCGAATTCGTTGCACGCATCGGGGTTCTGCACGAGCACGTAGCTGCCCGATGCAACGGTGCAGTGCGGGAACAGCTCGACGAGCCGCCCCTGCTTCAACAGCCCGTCGACGAGGGGCCGCCTGCCGATCGCGATACCGTGGCCGTCGACCGCGGCCTGGACCAGTTGATCGTACTGGCTGAAGTGCAGCGCGCCGACCGGCCGCAGCCGCGGCACGCCGAGCGCCTTCAGCAAATGGCTCCAGCCGTGCCACGGCCATTCGCCGCGCGGGTCGTCGAGATGCAGCAGCACGTGCTTGTCGAGGTCGGCCGGCTTCATCGATGCGGCGTCGCCCGCCGCCACCAGGCTCGGGCTGCACACCGCGACGACACGCTCGCGAAACAGCACGTCCGTATCGTCGGTCGACGTATACGGGCCTGCATAGCGCACGGCCAGGTGCAAACGTTTGCGTTTGAGATCTTCGATTTCGCTCGTGGCCGACACGCGCACGTCGATGTCCGGATAGCTGGCGCGAAACGAACCGAGGCGTGGAATCAGCCACAGCGCGGCGAACGAGACGGTGGTCGACAACGAGATGGCGCGCTGGCCGACACTCGACGACAGCTTACCGACCACCGATTCCAGGTCGGACAACGCGAACGAGATCGCGTCGTACAGCTCGCGCCCCTTGTCGGTCAGCGTCAACGAACGAATGTGCCGATGGAACAGCTCGATCCGGAGCTGCTCTTCGAGCGCCTTGACCTGCCGACTCACGGCCGATTGCGTGACGTTCAGTTCCTGCCCCGCCCGCGTGAAGCTCAAATGGCGCGCCGCGCATTCGAAGCCTCTCAGGAAATCCAGCGAAGGCAGACTTCTCAATCGCTTTGCCAATCTCACATTAGCCATACCGCCGCCTCAAAGTTGCACCCATCGACCGATAAGTCGCCGTTCGTCTCCCTGAATCGTCTCTCCCATTTGGATTCGGAAACGATTTTATATTGAAGCATGGATGCACATCATTCTTATTTTCAATCGTGACACTTGTATTTATCTATCGATTTTGATCGCAATGATATCCTTACATGAACATTATCCAGGTAGTGATTTTGTAAATTAATATGAGAACGAATCCAGCACTTCAAATAGCCGACAAACTCCTTCAAAAACAGAGGATTACCGCCAGAATTCGACGCTATCACGTCGATCTCGTCGCACAATCAGATGCATCATCCGATTCCTACAATTCAATTTCAATCAGCCAACTTTTAAATTTATTTTCCCGGACTGCGAAAGACAACCGGTCGGTAACATACACGAAAATGCCATCTAAATCCGGAATTCCGTGTTTACATAAATATGCTAAACGAATGAATTTCAAAGCTGCCATGCAATTTCAAGCAACTGATGCGCCGATTATGTCTGGAATGATTAATTCGCCTGCCGGTAGCGCCGTTCGGCCGCATGGCGTTCGGATGTCGGCCGGATTTCGGCCCGCACCGCGCGACGGGCTGCCTGTATCGATCCGCTACGGGCGGCCCAACGCGCCATTCGTCCGCGCGGTCACTTCGCGGCGATAGCGGTTCAGTTCCTGCGCGCTCGCGAACGTGCGCTCGAACAGGATCGACAGGTTGTGCAGGATCCGCTCGACGACCTTCTTCTCCCACTCGCCGTCGAAACGGATCTGCTCGTCGAGCCAGCGCTCGAGCCATTCCGGATCGGGCAGGCGCGACTGCACGGTGTCGCGCGGGAACAGCGCCTGGTTCACGTGCAGGTTGGTCGGGTGCAGCGGCTTCTCGGTGCGGCGCGCCGACGCCATCAGCACGCCGATCTTCGCGAATGCGGCGCGGGCGACGTCGCCGCAGTTGTTCAGCGCTTTCTTCATATAGCGCAGGTACGCGCCGCCGTGACGCGCTTCGTCGCGCGAAATCGTTTCGTAAATCTGCTTGATGACGGGCTCGGTGTGCCAGTCGGCCGCGCAGCGGTACCAGTGGTTCAGGCGGATTTCGCCGCAGAAGTGCAGCATCAGCGTCTCGAGCGGCGGCGCCGGATCGAACTGGAAGCGCACCGCGTGCAGTTCCGCTTCGGTCGGCACCATCTCCGGCTTGAAGCGGCGCAGGTATTCCATCAGCACGAGCGAATGCTTCTGCTCCTCGAAGAACCACACGCTCATGAACGCGGAAAAATCGCTGTCGTGCTGGTTGTCGCGCAGGAACATCTCCGTCGCGGGCAGCGCCGACCATTCGGTGATCGCGTTCATCTTGATCGTCTTCGCCTGCTCGTCGGTGAGCAGCGAAGCGTCGAACCGGTTCCACGGAATGTCCTTCTCCATGTCCCAGCGAACCGCTTCGAGCGATCTGAACAGTTCCGGATAGAGCATCGTCGTCCCAAGATAGTCGGCAGCGGTAGTCATGCCGATTGCGTGGACGCCGGCGCAACCGCTTCGGCATCGGGCTCGCGATCGTCCCGATCGTCGTCCACCGAGCGAGGCGTCAGCCGGCCGCGCAGCAATGCGTAGTAGAACTGCCGGTACGTGCGGTGGTAATAGCGGATGCGCGGCGCGATCGCGCCATGCAGATCGTGCAGGCGCTCGATCGGCAGGTTCGGCATCATGTGATGCTCGACGTGATAGTTGTTGCCGTTCGTGAACCATGTCATGAACGCATTGCTCTCGATCGTCCTCGTGTTGCGGAACGGGTCGGTGCTCGTCAGGTCGCAGCGGTAGTGCTCGGGCATCTCGACCAGCGCATGCACGGGCGCCGCGACGCACACGAGCGGCACGACCCACACCCAGACGACGCACCACGAGTGCAGCGCGAACGACAGCGCGGCCAGCAGCGCGATCGCCGCCGCCATCAGCAGGTAGTCGCGGCGGATCGCACGCGACACGAGCGCGTTGTCGCCGAAGCGCGCGCCCGGCACGACGAGCTTCGCAACGCTCTTCGCGAACTGGATATAGTGCGCGGCCATCGACAGCCGCCACGCCCACAGCCCGACATTGACGACGGGGCGCGCGCCGTACTGGTCGCCGTAGTCGAAGAACTCCTTGTTCTCCGGCGTGCCGAGCAGCCGGTGATGGCGAAGGTGGCTGTCCTGGTACGCGTGGAACGACACGAGCATCGGCATGCCGAGCAGCACGCCGAACACCATGTTCAGGCGCTTGCTGCGGAACCCCTGGTAATGCAGCGCCTGGTGCTGCAGTTCGACGCCGTGCGCATACATCGCACCGATCAGCAGGATGCCGAAGATCTTCAGGATCACGAGCGCCGACAGCGCGAACATCATCCCGTGCGCGATGAGCGCGACGTACACCGCCAGCTTCAGCGAGAAGACCACGCCGCTCGGGCGGCTCTTCATGTCTGCAACCGATTTCGTGCGGGCGACCAGCGATGAGGTGACGGACAAGACGCTCTCCTTGAGCCGGGCCCCGCCCGGCACGATGACGCGGCGGCGCTGGCGCGCTGCCGGGATGCAATTCTTCTGTGAGTCGATGTTTCGGACAAGCGAATTTTCCGAACGCATTGCATGACGCCTGCGCATGAGCGCACCACATCGTGAACTAGACGACCGGTCGAATGAGACAGACCAGTCACCTAGCGCGTATTCATCGTTCACGCTGATAACGAATGTGCGCTGCCCCGAGTGGATGCGCTCCGCTCATGCATAGCCTGCATAGATTCCGTTTGTCGCGGCCGATCGATCCGGCAAGAATCCACCTCACTCGACGAACGGCGCCGCCGGCACCGTGGCGCGAGCGGCCGTGTTCCGCAACGGGAGAATCCTCGTGACGAAGTACGCATCGACCATTCATCGCCTGATCGAATCGCTCGAGGACGTCGCGGGCGCCATGCATCGCATGACGTTCGTCGACGATGCGGGCAACGAAGCCGGCGTCACGTACCGGCGCTTCGCGGAAGCGGTGTTTCATCAGGCCGGCGCGCTGCGCGAGCTCGGTGTGCGCGAGAACGATCTGGTGATGCTGGCGCTGCCCGCGTCGGTCGAGCATGCGGTCGCGATGATGGCCTGCGTGATGACGGGTGCGCTGCCCTGCACCGTGCCCGTTCCCGCACGGCGCGCGGCGGCCGGACGGCAGGTGATCGACGTCGCGTGCGAGCTGTACCGGCCGCGCATCGTCGTCGCCGCGGATGCGCAGGCCGCGGCGTGGCGCGACGACGCGTTTCCCGCGGCCTCAACGCGCGTGGTCGATCTCGCGACGCTGTCGAATGCCGCCGACGCCGGCGCGCGCGCACTGATCAGCGCGAAGAGCGGCAGCGATCCGCATCATGTGCAGCTCACGTCCGGTTCGACGTCGCATCCGAAGGCCGCGGTGCTCAGCCACGAGAACGTGATCGCGAACGTGCTCGGCATCGGCGGCTCGGTGCGCTTCGATATCGCGGCCGGCGACGGCACCGCGTCGTGGCTGCCGCTCTATCACGACATGGGGCTGCTCACGCTGCTGTCGAACCTGCATTACCGCGCGCCGCTGCTGATGATGCAGCCGAACAGCTTCATCCGGAATCCGCTCGGCTGGTTGAAGCGCATCGCGTCGGCGCGCGCGACGACGACGTCGGTGCCGACCTTCGCGCTGCGCTACTGCGTGCGCCGCTTCAATGCGGCCGCGATGATCGGCGTCGATCTGTCCGCGTGCCGCAACATCTTCATCGGCGGCGAACGCGTCGACGACGCGACGCTGCGCGATTTCGCCGCGACGTTCGCGCCGTACGGCCTGGCGGCATCGGCTCTGCAACCGTGCTACGGGATGGCCGAATCGACGCTCGCGGTATCGATGCATCGCGCGTGGCACGAAGGCGCGGTCGACGGCGCGCCGTACGTGATCGCCGACACGCTCGACCGGCGCGCGCTGATCGAGCGCCGCGACGCGCAGCCGGCCGCCGCGAACGACGGTCGCGAGACGGACACCGAAACGGTGCTCGCGATGGGCACGCCGATCGACGGGATGGCGTTCCGCATCCTCGACGACGGCGACCACGCGCTGGCGAACCGCGCGGTCGGCGAAGTCGCGATCCGCGGCACGTCGGTGATGCTCGGCTACCTGAACCCCGACGACGGCACGATCGCCGCGCCGCTGACGGCCGACGGCTGGTTCCGCACGGGCGACATCGGCTACGTCGCGGACGGCCAGCTGCATATCCTCGGCCGCAAGAAGGAAGTCATCATCATTCGCGGCAGCAACTATTTCCCGCACGAGATCGAGGAAGCGCTGGCGTCGCACAGCGCGCTGCGCAAGAGCACGTGCATCGCGTTCGGGCTGCCCGATCCCGAAACCGGCACCGAGCGGCTGGTCGTCGCGATCGAGGCGCGCCCCGTCGACGCGACGCCGCAAACGCGCACCGAGTGCCAGCAACTGCTCGCGTCGCGCATCGGCTTCGCCGCGCAGGATCTGTGTTTCGTCGAGCCCGGCTCGCTGCCGCGCACGACGAGCGGCAAGCTGCAGCGCGTGAAGTGTCGCGATCTCTATGCGAACGGCGCGCTGCCCGTCATCGCAGCACCGGTTGCCGTCGAAGCGGGCCAGGGAGCATTCGCATGACGGCCGCGCCCCTGGCCCCGGTGCTCGAGCTGCGCGACGTCACACGCACGTACGAAGGCGCGGGCCGCGTCGTCGCGGTGCGCGACGCGACGATCTCGATCGCCCGGCGCGACGTCGTCGCGCTCGTCGGTCCGTCGGGCAGCGGCAAAAGCACGCTGCTCAACCTCGCCGGCTTTCTCGACGTGCCGACGAGCGGCGAACGCTGGCTCGAAGGCCGCCGCATCGACGATGCGCCGGACACGCTCGAACGGATTCGCCGCGAACGCATCGGCTTCGTATTCCAGCAGTTCAACCTGATACCGGTGATGTCGGCGCTCGAGAACGTCGAACTCGGCTGCTTCGCGTGGGGCACGCCGCGCACGCGGCGCGAACGCGCGCGCGCGATGCTCGACGCGGTGGGGCTCGCCGCGCGCGAACGACATCGCCCCGGTGAGCTGTCCGGCGGCGAACAGCAGCGCGTCGCCCTGGCCCGCGCACTCGCCAAGGAGCCGGCGATCGTGATCGCGGACGAGCCGACCGCGAGCCTCGACAGCACGAATGCGCGGGCGGTCGCCGAGCTGATCCTCGACACCAATCGCACGCTGGGCACCGCTTTTCTGATTGCGTCGCACGACGATCGTCTGTGCGCGCACCTGCCGCGCCGCATCGAGATGCGCGACGGCGTACCGGGAGTGAATCGTGAACTGGTCGACGTTTGCGTGGCGTAACCTCTGGCGCAACCGGCGCCGCACCGTGCTGACGATGGCGATGATCGGCGTCGCCGCGTTCGCGTCGAGCCTCGCGCTCGGCTACGTGATCGCGACGTTCGATGCCGTGCGCGAAGGGTCGATCGACAGCGGCGTCGGCCACGTGCAGGTGCTGCATCACGGCTACCTCGACCTGATCGGCGAACGGCCGCTGCAATACGGGCTGACCGCCGACGAACAGGCCGCCGCCACGCAGGCGATTGCAAAGGTGCCCGGCGTCGCGACGACCGCGCGCGGCATCGACTTCGACGGGCTCGTATCGAACGGCGATCTCAGCTACGGCTTCGTCGGCGAAGGAATCGAACCGAACCGCGAGCCGCCCGGCTTCTTCGACTATCACACGGTACTGTCGGGCCGCTATCTGTCGCCGACGAACGCGGGGACCGAAGTCGTCGTCGGCGCCGAACTCGCACGCAAGCTCGGCGTGCACGTCGGCTCGGTCGTGCAGCTGATGGCGTCGACCGCGCACGGCGGCATCAACGCGACCGACGCGCAGATCGTCGGCGTGATGAGCACCGGCAACAAGGACGTCGACGAACGGATCGTCAACGTGACGTTTACGGCCGCGCAGGCGCTGCTGCGCACCGACCGCGCGTCGCGCATCGCGGTGTTCCTCGAGGACACCGCCGGCACGACGGCCGTCGCTGCGACGCTGCGCACCGCGCTGCCGACGCTCGACGTGCGGACCTGGGACCAGCTCGTGTCGCTCTATCACCAGGTCGTCGCGCTGTACAAGAACCAGTTCTCGGTGTTCGGCGCGATTCTGTGCGCGACGATCCTGCTGTCGATGAGCAACTGGATTTTGATGAGCATCGTCGAGCGGCGCCGCGAGATCTCGACGCTGCGCGCGCTCGGCGTGCCGGCCGCGACGGTGCGCGGCGTGCTGATCCAGGAAACCGCGCTGCTCGGCCTGCTCGGCGCGGCCGCCGGCATCGCGCTCGCGCTGTTGACGATGGTCGCGCTCAATCACGCGCAGATCCACCTGCCCGCGCCGCCCGGCCGCGTGAAACCGATCCTGCTCGAATTCACCGTATCGCCCGTCGCCGTGGCCGCCGTCGAAGCCGCGTTCGTCGTGCTCGGCGTGGCCGCGGCGCTGCTCGCGACGATCGGGCTCGCGAAACGCAACATCCTCGAAGGACTCGCCCCATGAACCGCATTCGCCTTACGTTCGCCGCGCTCGTCGCGTGCGTGCCGCTCGCCGCGCACGCGGCCGACACGCCGACGGCCCAGACCATGCTCGCCCGTGCCGACGCATACCGCAGCACGGCCGCCGATACGCAGACGAACATCCGGATCACCAACGAGGTCGGCGGACAAGCCGGCGACGCGACGCGCTATCTCGTCTACACGCGCGGCAACGGCGACACGCTCGCGCTGACGCGCAGCGGCGAGAACGACGGCCAGAAATACCTCGCGACGACGCGCGGGCACTGGTTCTACGTGCCGAACACGCGCAGCGCGGTGCGCATCAACGGGATGCAGCGGCTGCAAGGGGAAGTCGTGATCAGCGATATCACGCGCACGCACTGGGCGGACAGCTATCGCGCGACGGCCGTGCCGGGCACGACGCCGATCGCCGGCAAGCCGGCCACCGAACTCGACCTGAGCGCGACCGATCCCGACAACGTGTACCCGACGATCAAGCTCTGGGTGACGCCCGACACCGACGTGCCGGTGCGCGCGCAGTTCTTCCTGGCGAGCGGCCTGCTGTTTCGCAGCGCCGACTTTTCGGCTCCGGTCGACGCGAACGGCCGCAAGGTGATCCGCAAGATCACGTATCGCAACGAGGTCGAGAAGCAGCGCGCGAGCGTCGTCGACATCCTCGACGGCCAACCGCGCAAGATTCCGTCGGGCTGGTTCAATCCCGACACGCTCGCCGATGGCCAGTGAGTACGACGCCGATGCCGACGCTCATCGTGACCGCCTCCGTTCGTCGCCCGACCGCGCAAGCCGCACGTCCTGCGGCTGGCCCGGCGTCGCGCTCGCGATCCCGCTCGCGCTCGGTTGCACGCTCGCGCACGGAGCATCGCTGATGGATCAGCTCGGCACGCTCAACGGTATCGGCTACGCGCGCTCCGTCGACAGCATGGACGGCCGCGCGCTGCTCGGCCGCCTGATCGGCGACTCGCCGCGCAACCAGCAGGAAGCCGGCCTGCTCGCACGCATCGACGGCGAGAACCTGTTCGTGAACGCGCGCGTCGTCGCCAGCAACCATTCGCTCGGCGCGCAGGCGAGCCGCTTCAACGAAGCGGGCGTGCGCTACGCGTTCGACAACGGCATCACGCTGACGGCCGGCAAGCGGATCGATACGCTCGACACGTCGCAGGCGTTCTTCCCGCTCGGCTTCTTCCAGAAGCGGGCCGCGACGGCCGACATCTACGATCGCTACGGCGACGTCGAAGGCACGCCGCTCGTCGAAGCGAAATGGGCCGGCGAACAGACCACGCTGCAGTTCATCGCCGGCGAGAACCGCACGTTGCGCAACGACGTCGACAACCGCGACGTGCAGGGCGCGACGCAACTCGTGCGCGGCGCGTACAACGGGTCGGGCGGCTCGGCCGCGCTGCTCGCGGGCCGTCACGCGGGCCGCGGCGGCGCGGGCGCGACGCTGTCGTTCGACGTCGCGCGCTCGAACACCGTCTATGCGAGCGCGTGGCTCGAGCGCGGCACGACGCGGCCGCTGCCCGCGTTCATCGCGAACGGCACGCCGCTCGATTCGGCCGCCGCGTACGACGCCGTCGATCGCCGCAACGATCGCCAGTACATGTGGCGCAGCGCGGTCGGCATGCAGAGCGCGCTGCCCGGCAATCTGTCGCTGATCGTCGAGTGGTCGCACGACGAAGCGCGTTACGACGCGAGCCAGTGGCGCCGAATGGTCGGCGCGGTGCAGGCGAACAACGCGCTGCTGCCCGTCGCGCCCGGCGCCGCGCTGGCCGGCCTCGGCGGCACGGCCAACTTCGTGAGCGTCGACGGCAGCCTGCGCGACTACCTGTTCGCGCGGCTCGGCAAGAAGGTCGGCCGCGTCGAGTATTCGCTGCGCGGCGTCTATTCGCCGCAGGACAAGGGCCTGCTCGCGATCGCGCAGGTCGTCGCCGACGTGAACACACGCGTGAGCGTCGATGTCGCGCTCACCCACGCCTTCTCCGACAGCCAGTCCGAGTACCGGATGGTCGGCCTCGGCACCCGCATCGACGCCGCCGTGCGCGTGCGTTTCTGACAGGAACCCTGCCATGTCCACGCTTTCCGCCCCCGCCCCGATCGCACCGCCGCTGCTGCTGCGCGTGGCCGACCAGGCTGCGTATCCGGTGCTGCGCCACCTCGACGCGATCGGCACGCCGCCGCGCGCGGCGGCCCGGCTCGTCGAAGCCGCCGCCGTGCGGCTGCTCGACAGCGAGATGGTGATCGCGCTGCGCGCCGCCACGCCGGACGTGCTGCCCGACGCGTCCGCGTCGACACCGCTGCGGCACGACGAGGCGCCGCTCACCGAAGCGCTGCTCGAGCAGATCGACCGCGAAGGGTTTCATCACCTGTTCAAGCCGTTCATGCGCGCATTCATCCGCATCATGTTCGGGCTGTTCTTCTCCGACGACCAGAACCGCCGTGCATGCGCGTGCATCGACGCCGGCCACAACTTCGCGTTCCTGATGAGCGACGGTGGCGGCCCGACGCTGGCCGCCTGGCGCACCGTCGTACGTACCGACGACAACGGGCTCGCGCTGACCGTTGACAAGGTATGGGGCATCGAGGCGCATCGCGACTGCATGGCCGTCGTCGCCGCGCGCCTGCCGGGCGTGATGTTCCCGGCCGCCTATCTCGTGTGGCCCGAAGAGTATCGAAAACTGAAACGCACGACCTGCGGCGCGCCGTTCCTCGCGGGCAACCTGCAGCTCGCAAACGTCGGCGGCCAGGTTCGCGTCGCCGCCGAGGATCGGCTGCGGATCGGCGGGCCGACCGTCTTCAACAAATACCTGACCGTGGTGCGACCGTACTTCGTCCGCGCGCTGATGGCGCACGTCGGCTGGCTCGAACGGACCGGCCGCGTCGAACTCGATGCCGACGCGCGCGCCGTGCACCGCTTCATCGCGGACGCTGCGCGCACCCAGACCGACGACGCGCACTACAGCTTCGGCAAGGTGCAGCGCGTGCTCGCGATCAAGCTGCTGTCGAACGAGTTCCTGAGCGCGCTCGTGCGCGACGGCAAGGTGCCACTGTTCGACGACCAGCGCGACCTGCTGGCGTTTTCGAAGATGGAAGGCAGTTCGTACCGTTGTTATCACGAGCTTCGCAAGAGCCTGCGCTGCGAAGCCGGCAGTTGATCCACGCGACAGGCCGATCGATCCCGATCCATTCAACTCAACTCCAGGAGCTCCCCTCATGACGACCCAGAACGTTCCGGCCGACGCGCTCGACATCCTGTCCCGCGAAGTCGCGAAGATCCTCAACGTCGAAACCGTCGACACGGACGCCGGCATCGGCGAACTCGGCATCGATTCGCTGAACATCGTCGAGCTGATCGTGTTCTGCGAACAGCTTTACGGTTCGATCGATCCGGAAGCGCTGAACATCACGCAGTACACGACGCTGCAGCAGCTCGACGCGCAACTGCGCAGCCAGCAGCACGCGGCCTGATACGGCGATGCTCGCGCCCCTTGCCCCCGTGGCGACCGCCGCCATCGAGCCGGCCCCGGCGACCGCGCTGACCGTGCAGGCGCTCGCGTACCGGCGCGTCGCGCCGTCGCGCGACGGCGCGGCGGTGCCGCTCGACGACACGGCGCACGCGATCGGCACGCTCGCGTGCGCCGAGCGCGAGCGGCTGTGCGGCGCGGTCGGCGCGGACGACTACGTGGTCAGCTCGACGATCCTGTCGATGCTGCTGATGAACGATTCGCCGCAGCATCGCGTGTTCGCGCAGGCGCTGGCCGGCGCGAACGACTACACGCCCGACTGGATGACCTGCTCGTACGAATGCGCGGGCTGGGGCTACGTGCTGCGCCGCACGCTCGCGACCGCGGCCGAGACCGGGCCGCGCACGCTGCTGCTGCAGATCGTCGACATCGACGTGCACGGCTATACGTACTGGCACGGCAATCCCGCATGGGGGCGCTCGGGCTTCGGCGTCTGCACGCTGCTCGTCGACGTCGGCCGCGAACCGGCGCAGTCGGTGATCGCCGACGCCGCGCCGCCGTCCAGCGCGGTCGTGCGGCTCGGCCGCGACATCCGCACGTTCTGCGCGGCGCGCCCGGGCCTGCACGCGGCGTTGCCGTTCTTTCCGGCGACGTCGCGGCGCGCGCTGCTCGCGTCGGTCGGCAAGACGCCGCTGCTGCCGGACGGCCACGGCGTGTTCGGCCATGCGTTCGGCAGCGACCCGTGGCTGTCGGTGCTGCTCGCGCGGCGCGACGGCGACACGCCGCGCCGCGCGGCCGTCTGCTCCCTCGCGCTGAACGGCTATTACGCGATCGCGGACGTCGCGTTCGCGCCGGACGCGACGTTCTCTCTCGACGGCGAGGCGTGAGATGGTGCGACCCGTTCACTTCACCTACCGGATCGAGCGCGATGCGCGCCAGCCGGTCGCGGTCGCGGCCAGCGCATACCGGATGCCGCTCGACACGCCGGCCGATTACGCACGCGCCGCGCTCGCGGAAGCGGCCGGCGATGCGTACGACGCTGGCAATACGTCGGACGCGGCCGACGGCGAACGCCGCGTGCTGCTCGACCACGTGCAGTATTTCGCATTCCTCGCGGAAATCACCGCGCGGATTCGCGACGCGGTGCACCCGGACGCGCGCCTGTTCATCGAAGTGTGCGCGCCGTATTTCGGCGCGCTGCCGGCCGAACTGCTCGCGCCGCACGTGCTGCTCGGCGTGCACCTGTACGACGAAGCCTTGCGCGATGCCGCGCGCGGCGCGCCGGTCGTCTGGATCGGCGACCGCATCCTGCGCGATGCGGAATTCGCCGGCGACAACCGCGTGTGCTGCGCGATCTGGCCCGCGCGGCTCGCCGATGCGTTCGACGCGCAACTGCGCGGCGCGTGGCCGGCGTTCGCGATCCGGCTCGAACCGCACCCCGGCGCGTCGCGCGCCGCCCCATTCACCGATTCCGCCCATCATTCCGGCGCCGCCGCGCGGCCGGGGAGACCCTGATGAACGACACGCTTACCGTGATGCAGGACACGGCCGATATCCGCTGGTCGATGCCCGTCGATGCGCTGATGTCGAACGACTACGCGCTGCGCGAAGAGGCGCTGAACCGGCTGTACGAGAAGGCTAAGGCCGCGCAGTGGGACGTCGCGACCGACGTCGACTGGCGCCACGACCTCGACCCGGCGAACCCGCTCGGCATGCCCGACCCGACGCTGCTGATCTATGGCACCGAACTGTGGGGCAAGCTGGCCGACGCCGACAAGCGCGAGGTACGCCACCACGCGCAGGGCTGGCTGCTGTCGCAGATCCTGCACGGCGAGCAGGCTGCGCTGATCTGCGCGTCGAAGCTCGCGTCGGCCGAGAACGGCCTGAGCGCGCGGCTGTGCGCGGCCGCGCAGATGATGGACGAAGCGCGCCACGTCGAGGCGTACGCGAAGCTCGTCAACGAGAAGCTCGACGTCAGCTACCCGATGAGCCGCTCGCTGAAGGGGCTGCTGCACGACACGATCACGAGCAGCGCGCTCGACATGACGAACCTCGGGATGCAGGTGCTGGTCGAGGGCATCGCGCTGTCGATCTTCCAGAGCGTCGTCGCGTACAGCACCGACCCGTTCATCAAGGACCTGTTCCTGCGGATCCAGCGCGACGAAGCGCGTCACTTCGCGGTCGGCCGGATCACGCTGTGCCGCGTGTACGCGGAGATGAGTTCGCACGAGCTGCGCGAGCGCGAGGAATTCATCTGCGAAGGCGCGGCCGTGCTGTACGAGCATCTATGCGCGGACGACATCTGGGAGCCGATGGGACTGTCCAAGCGCGAATGCAGCGCGATGGTGCGCGAGTCGCCGGTATCGAGCTCGATCCGCCGCTCGATCTTCCGGCGCCTGGTGCCGACGATCCGCGAGATGGGCCTGCTCACGCCGACCGTGCAGGCGACCTTCGAAAAGCTCGACGTCCTCGACTACGCGGCGATGCCGCTCAACTGACATGACGATGCCCTCCCCCCACGCATCCCGCGACGCCGGCTTCTGGATCGGCATCGACGCGGTGGCCTACGAGCTGCCGGGCCCGCCCGTCGATATCGAAGCCTGGGCCGCCGAACGCGACTATCCGGCCCAGCGGGCGGCCGCGATCGCGCAGTCGGGCAGCCGCTATTTCCACATGGCGCTCGACACGAGCGAGACCGATCTCGCGATCGCGGCGGTCGGCCGGCTGCTCGATACCGCGCGCGTGCCTCCGTCCGACGTCGGCGCGATCGTGCATGTGCACACGCAGCAGTTCAGCGTGCCGCCCGCGCCGCGCAGCCTGCCGCACGAAGTGGCCGCGCGCTTCGGCATCGAGCCGCTGTGGCTCGGCTCCGTCGCGCAACTGAATTGCGTATCGGTCGCGGCCGGCATCGAAACCGTGCGCGCGCTGATGCGCCGCCATCCGCAGATCGACGCGGCGCTCGTCGTGTCGTCCGACCGCGTGTACGGCGAGGATTACCGGATGCGGCAGATGACGGGCGTGCAGTGCGACGGCGCGGCCGCGATGCTGATCGCGCGCAACAGCACGAAGAACCGGCTCGGCGGCATTGCGATCGAAACGCATGCGAAATGGCATCGCGGGTCTGACACGGTCGCCGCGAACGAGGCCGACCTGATCATGATGGAGTGGCCGTACACGCGCCGTGCGATCGACGCGGCCGTCGCGCTCGAGCCGCATGCGCTCGACGCATACGACCTCGTGCTGCCGCACAACGCCGACCTGCCCGGCTGGAGCGCGCTGTGCCGCGCGATGCGCGTGCCGGCCGAGCGGCTCTATGCGGACAACATCCATGCGCGCGGCCACGCGTGCTGTTCGGATTTCCCGATCAACCTGGCCGACGTCGGGCTCGATGCGGTCGCGCACGGCCGGCGCGTGCTCGGCGTGATGCAGTCGAACTGCGGTGCGTATGCGGCCGCCACGCTCCATCCGGTGAGCCGCCATGACGCCTGAGCGCCCGCTTCCCGCCGCCGCCGATCCGGCGTGGATCGCCGATCTGCGCACGCCGTGCTACGTGTACGAGCCCGAGATCGCGATCGCCCGCTATCGGTCGCTGAAGGCGCGGCTCGGCACGCGGCTGATCGTGTCGCTGAAGGCGAATCCGAACCAGGACATGCTCGCGCGCTGCGCGCATGCGTACGAGGACGGCGTCGAACTCGCGAGCCGCGGCGAACTCGACGCGGTGATCGGCCGGATCAAGACGCCGCGCTACCTGAACAATCCGTCGATGGACGAGATGTTCATGCGCGCGGGGCTCGCGTCGCGCTGCCATTTCGTGCTCGACAACCCGGACGCGGTCGCGCGCTTCGTGCCGCTCGCCCGCGAAGCGGCGGCCGGCGGCAGCACGCCGGGCGCCGTGCTGCTGCGCGTGAACGCCGGCGCGCTGGCAGGTGAACACGCGCGGGCGCTATGGCACGACCACTTCGGGATGACGCCGAACGAGGCGCACGACGCGGTGCGCACGCTCGCGGCCGCCGGCCTGCCCGTCGCCGGGCTGCATGTGTTCTCCGGCCCGCATTCGTTCATCCGCCAGGACCCGACGCAGCCGGACACGCTCGTGTTGCCCGAACGGCTCGCGGCGCTGGCGCGCGATCTCGCACCGGCCAACGGTGCGCCGCTCGCGTCGCTGAGCCTCGGCGGCGGTTTCGCCGACGATCATCCGGGCGATGCCGCGTTCGAACGCTATGCCGCCGCGCTCGCGCCGCTCGCCGGCCAGTATTCGCTCGCCCACGAATCGGGTCGCGCGATCTTCGCGGATGCGGGCGTGTTCGCGACGCGCGTCGTCGCGGTCAAGACGTGGCAGGACCGCACGATCGCGGTCTGCGACGGCGGGCTGTCGCATGCGTTCCTGCTCGCGCAGACCGAAACGATGATGCGCCGCCTGGCCGCGCCGTCGCTCGTGCGCCGCACGCCCGCGCCGCCGCCCCGTGGCGTGCCGACGCTCTACGTCGGCAGCACCTGCAGCCGCGCGGACTTGATCGGCCGCGACGACACGGGCGCGCCGCCCCAGGTCGGCGACATCGCGGTGTTCGAACGCTGCGGCGCGTATCACCGCACGTACTCGATGGCGCATTTCCTGTCCCACGAAGCCGCGCACGTGTACGTGCGGCCGGCCTGAACCCGAGGAGCCGATCATGAACGCATTGATCAGCATCGCCGACCTGCTCGAACACGGCGCCGAGCGCTGGCCGCATCGTCCGGCGTATGCCGACGGCGGCGGCACCCTGACTTACGACCAGCTCGCGCGCGCGGTCCGGCGCGCCGCCGCCGCGCTCGCCTCGCGCGGCGTGCGACCCGGCGAACGCGTCGCGATCTACGCGCCGAAGCGCATCGAAACCGTGGTCGCGATGCTCGCGGCCAACGCACTCGGCGCGATCTTCGTGCCGGTCAATCCGCAGTTGAAGGAAGCGCAGATCGAACACATCGTCGCCGACAGCGGCGCCGCGCTGTTCGTGACCGGCGCGCAGCGGCTCAAGCGCCTGCCAACACTCGCCGCGCTCGTCGGCGAACGCACGCTGCTGATCGAGGAATTGGCCGATGCGATCGAAGCGGCCGACACCGACGCGCCGGCGTCGGCATCGGCAGCGCCCCCCTTCGGCCGCCCGGTCGACGACGATCCGGCCGCGCTGCTCTACACGTCGGGCTCGACCGGCAAGCCAAAAGGCGTCGTCGTGTCGCATCGCAACCTGGTATCGGGCGCGTTCAGCGTCGCCGCGTACCAGCAGCTCGCCGAAGACGACGTCGTGCTCGGCGTGCTGCCGCTCAGCTTCGACGCGGGCCTGAGCCAGCTGACGACCGCGCTCGCGTCCGGCGCGTGCTACACGCCGCTCGACTTCCTGCAGCCGGCCGAAGTGCCGCGCCATTGCGAAGCGTTCGGCGTCACGTCGATCACCGGCGTGCCGCCGCTGTGGATGCAGCTGACGTCGGCCGGCTGGAGCGACAGCACACGCACGCGGGTCCGCCGCTTCGCGAACACCGGCGGCCATCTCGCGACGCCGCTGCTGCATCGCCTGCAAGCGCTGTTCACGCAGGCGTCGCCGTACCTGATGTACGGGCTGACCGAAGCGTTCCGCTCGACCTACCTGCCGCCCGCGGACGCGGCGCTGCGCCCGACGTCGATCGGCAAGGCCGTGCCGAACGCGGAGATCCTCGTGCTGCGCGCGGACGGCAGCGAATGCGCGGCCGACGAGCCCGGCGAACTCGTGCATCGCGGCGCGTTCGTCACGCTCGGCTACTGGAACCGGCCGGAGCTGACCGCGCAGCGCTTTCGGCCGCTGCCGCGCCGCCACGGCGAAATCCCGCGCCCGGACGTCGCCGTGTGGTCCGGCGACATCGTGCGGCGCGACGCGGACGGCTACCTGTACTTCGTCGCGCGCGGCGACGACATGATCAAGACGTCCGGCTATCGCGTGAGCCCGACCGAGGTCGAGGACGTGCTGTTCGCGCTGCCGCACATCCGCGAGGCTGCCGTATTCGGCGTCCCGCACCCGGCGCTCGGCGAGGCGATCGCCGCGTGCGTCGTGTCGACGCTCGACGCCGACGCGTGCCGCGCCGACATCGCCCGCGCATGCCGCGACGCGTTGCCCACCTACATGAACCCGCTCGTCGTCGAGCCGCTGCCCGCGTTGCCGCGCAACCCGAACGGCAAGATCGACCGACCGGCGCTGAAAGCGCAGTATCGCGACGCGTTCGCGCGCCCGAACCTCGAGGAGACCGCCGCATGACCCTGTCGACGCTCGATGAAACCTGTGTCGGCGCGCCGCGCGTCGCCGCGCCCGGCATGCTCGCGCTGTCCGGCGGCGTCGTGGTGCTGCCGCCCGCCGTCGTGTTCAGTGCGATCCAGGCGCAGGAGCGCCATCCCGGCTACCGGCACCTGCTGCTGCCGCAGGCGCGCTTTGCGCGGCCGCGCGGCCTGGGCGCGCTGACGCCCGACGAAGGCACGCGTCTCGCGCCGGGCGGCCGGCCCGCGCTGCGCGTCGCGCCGCCCGGGCGCAGCCTCGCCGATCTCGCCGCCGATGCCGCGCTCGACCTGCGCGACCAGCTCGGCTCCGGCGCGCTGGCCCGCACGACGCATGTGATCGTCGCCAGTTGCGCGCTCAACGAAGGCATCGGCGACTCGGTCGTCGGCCGCATGCAGTACGAACTCGGGCTGCAGCGCGTGACGCCGTTCGCGCTCGGCCAGAACGGCACGCTCGGCTGGTATTCGGCGCTGATGCTGCTCGACGGGCTGCTGCGCGACGAAGGCGACCAGGCGCTCGTGATCCTCAGCGACAAGTGGCTCTACCCGTTCTTCCGCCAGTTCGGCGACCTGGTCGGCTACGGCGACGCGGCCGCCGCGCTGCTCGTGTCGCGCGCAGGCCCGTCGCCCGAGCCGGCCGCGTGGGGCGGCGTGCGGTCCGTCGCGCTCGAATTCGGGCCGTCGATCGCCGATCCGTGGGCCGATGCGCCGGCCACGCTGCGCGACACGCTCGCGCCGGTCGCCGCGCGCGCGATCCGCCGCGCGCTCGACCAGGCCAACCTGCGTGCGAACCAGATCGACTGGTGCGTGCCGCCCGGCTTCGATCCCGGCTTCGCGGCGCGCGTGGCCGACGCCGCGTCGATTCCGGTCCCCGCGCGCATCCAGCACGACGGGTCGGGCCATCTGTCGTCGGCCGAATCGGCCGCCGCGCTGATCCGGCTCGCGGGCGCGCTCGACGAAGGCGAACGCCGCACGGTGCTCGTATGGGATGCAGCGCTGCATGGCGCGGCGGCAGCAGCCGTCGTCGACCTGGCCGGCGGGCTCGACGCCGCACTCGATATCGAAGGAGACGCATGATGAGCGCCTACAAGGTCAGCCTGCGCGAGCTGCGCTTCTTTCTGTGGGAACTGTTCGAGGCCGACAAGCGGTTCCTGTCGGAACACGGCCTGTACGGCACGCACGATCGCGCGTCGATCGATGCGCTCCTCGAACGCGCACGCGATTTCGCGCTCGACCTCGGCCGCAGCTACCAGCAGGCGGACGTCGAGGGCTGCACGCTGCTCGACGACGGCCAGGTACGGATTCCTTCGCATTTCCACGCGTTGTGGGCGCGCTTTCGCGACGAGTGGTCGAACACGCTGTTCGGCACCGCGCACGGGCTGCCGCCGATCGTCACGCAGATGATCTACGAGATGTTCATGGGCGCGAATCCGTCGTTCATGACGTACGGCGGCTTCACGCGCCCCGCGGTCAAGCTGCTGCAGATGCACGGCACGCCGCACCAGAAGGCGCTGATCGCGCCGCTCGAAGCATACCGCTGGGATGCGTGCTTCTGCGCGACCGAACCGCAGGCCGGCACCGACCTGACCGCGGTCGCGCTGCGCGCGACGCCGCTCGAACGCGACATCTACGCGATCGACGGCGAGAAGGTCTATATCTCGGCCGGCATGCACGAGCTGACGGAAAACACGCTGTACTTCGTGCTCGGGCGCGTCGACACCGCATCGCCGGATTCGTTCTCGCTGTCGTGCCTCGTCGTGCCGCGCTTCTGGCCCGACGAAACGACCGGCGAGCTGCAGCCGAACCACGTCGACTGCATCGGCCTGCCGCGCAAGATGGGGCTGAAGGGCTGCGCGAACACCCATCTCGTGTTCGGCTCGAACGGCACGACGAAAGGCTGGCTGCTCGGCGGCCGCCGCAACGTCGGCCTGCTGCAGCTGATGCCGCTGATGAACCAGGCGCGGATGAGCACCGGGATGTTCGGCGTCGGCGTCGCGTCGAGCGCGTACCTGCACGCGGTCGAGTATGCGGGCCGCCGGCTGCAGGGCCGGCCGATCGAGCGCGCGTCGAACACGAACGCGGCACGCGTCGCGATCGTCGAGCACGCGGACGTGCAGCGCATGCTGGTCGACATGAAAAGCCGCGTCGACGGCTGCCGCGGCCTGCTCGGCAAGCTCGCGGCGACCGCGACGCGCGCGGCGATGCTCGAGGCGACGCCGGACGCCGACCCGGCCGAGATCGAGCGTCATCGCAAGCTGCAACTGCTGCTGACGCCGATCTGCAAGGCGTTCATCTCCGATCAGGCGTGGCGGATCTGCGAAACGGCGATCCAGGTGCACGGCGGGCTCGGCTATACCGATGCGAGCCCGGTCGAGCAGAACGCGCGCGACGTGAAGATCCTGTCGATCTGGGAAGGCACGAACTACATCCAGGCGCAGGATCTCGTGCGCGACAAGCTCGGCTTCGGTCGCCATTCGCGGCTGATCCAGTACTACCGCGACGAACTCGACGCGTTCCTCGCGCAGCAGCATCAACCCGGCACGCATGTGGAATTGCGGCCGCTGTTCGATGCGCTGCGCGCGGGCGCCGACCGCATCGCCGCCGCGCTCGACGACATCGCGCGCGACGTGCAGGACGGCCATACGCATCGCAGCAGCCAGTTCTACACGCGCTTTCTGGAGATGTTCGGCGTGGTCACGTCGGCATGGGTGCTGCTCGAATCGGCGACGATCGCCGCGCGCCGGCTCGATGCGCCGGAAACGGCCGACGCGCCGGCCGAACTCGCGTTCTATCGCGGCAAGCTGAAAAGCGCGCGCTACTACTTCGCGAACGTGCTGCCCGTCGTCGACCAGCACGCGGCCGTGATCGCCGCGATGGCGCACGCGGCGATCAGCGTCAGCAGCGACGAACTCGCCGCGGTGGAATGACATGGACACGACGCTCGATTCCGGCACCTCCGCCACCATCGCCGCGATCGACGATGCGCCGCGCAACCTGCTCGGCCGCCCGGCGACGCGCCATCGCGGCACCGACATCGACGGCGCGACGCTCGACCCCGAAGCGCTGCGCGTGCGCGATCTCGACCTGAACGCGCTGATCGGCGCGACGACGTTCGAAGGCGCGCTCGCGCATCTGTGGTTCGACGTCGCGCCCGGCAGCACCGACCATCGCGCGCACGAGGCGACGATCGGCGCGCGGCTCGCCGCGTTCGCCGACGCACTGGCGCCCGGCTCGGTCGCGCAGTCGGTCGCGGCCGAGCTCGGCGCGGCCGGCGTTGCGCCGGTATTCGCGGCCGCGTCCGGCCTGCTGCGCGGCCTCGACGACGTGACCGCACGCGTACATGGCGCGGCGCCGGACGATGCCGATCTCGACACGATGCTGCGATGCGCGGCCGCCGCACCGTTTCTACTGCATGCGGCGATCGAGGGCCGGCCGTTCGCGGCAGGCGCGGGCGCTGGCAGCACGGCGCTCGACGCAGCGCAGACACAAGCGCAACGCATGCTCGTGCTGACCGGCGCGACGCGCCGCGACGCACCGGCGCAAGCGGCGATGGACATGCTGCTCGTCGCGTGGCACGCGGGCTTCGGCTACATCACGCCGACCGTGCTCGCGCCGCGCGTCGCGATCGGCACCGGCGTCACGCTGACCCAGGCCGTCGCATCCGGCTTTCTCGCGAGCGGGCCGTCGCACGTCGGCGCGGCGCTCGAAGCGATGCAGTGGCTCGCCGCGCTCGCGCAGTCGGTGCCGGGCGGCGCCGGTGCGCGGGCCGCGACGCTCGATACGGCCGGGCGCGCGGCGATCGACGCGGCGGTCGACGCGAAACGTACGCTATACGGCTTCGGCCATCCGCTGTTCGTCGCCGATCCGCGTCCGCCGCACATACGTGGCCGGTTGACGGAAGCACGCTTCGACGGCCGATACATGACGCTGTTCGACGCGTGCTGCGCGCAGGCCGACGCGCGCCGCGCGCTGCGGCCGAACATCGATTTCCTGACCGCCGCGACGCTGCTCGAACTCGGCGTCGCCGCGCCGTCATGGGGCGTCGGCGTCGGGCTCGGCGCACGCATCGCGGCGATGGCCGCGCATGCCGTGGAACGGCGCCGCCGCCCGGCGTTCGGCGTCAACAGCGCGACCGCGCGACGGCTGCTGGCCGCCGTGCCGGTCGGCTGGCTGTGAACCCTCACCCTTTCGCACAAGGAACGTCATGCTGCTCAAGAACCTGCGCCCGGCGAACGACTACGATCGCTTCGCCACCGAAACGCTCGAACCGTGGGACCTGCTGTTCATCAGTCGCATCCGCCAGCTCGCGCGCGGGATGACGGCCGGCACGATCGCCGATATCGGCACGGCCACCGGCGTCGTGCCGGTGCGGCTCGCGACCGATCCGGCGATGCGCGGCTGGCGCTACGTCGGCATCGACCTCGATCCGGCGATGCTCGACGAAGGCCGCCCGCGCATCCGCGAACTGGGGCTCGACGACACGATCGAGATGCGCGTCGGCGACGCGCTCGCGCTGCCGTTCGACGACGGCACGCTGACGATGGCGGTCGGCCGCGCAACGCTGCACCACCTGCCCGACAAGGCGCTCAGCCTGACCGAGATGTATCGCGTGCTGGAGCCGGGCGGCATCGCGCTCGTGCACGACATGCGCCGCGACGCGCCGCAGCACCTGCTCGACCGCTTCACCGAGATGCGCGCGGCCGCCGACTATCCGCCGACCCACGTCGAGGAAAAGATCACGCTCGACGAAGCGCATGCGCTGGTGGCCGAAGCCGGCCTGACTGCCGTTGCGTCGATCTACAGCCCGAGCATGGGGCTCGGCGCGCTGGGCTTCGAAATCCTGCTGAAGAAACCGGCGCTGGCCTGAGCGATGACCGATCTCGCCTTCCTCGCCGCGCATGCGGCCGTGCGGCTCGGCGCCGACGACGTGCAGTGCGCGCCGGTCGCGCCCGGCGCGACGCTGCCGCTGTGCGTGACGCCGCGCAGCGCCGAACTCGCGACGTCGCCGGAGATGTTCGTCGCGTGGTACCGCTCGCGGCTCGACACGATCGACACGCTGCTCGATGCATGCGGCGCGCTGCTGTGGCGCGGCTTCGCGGTGCCCGACACCGCCGCGTTCGGCCGCCTCGGCGCGCTGTATCCGGCGCACGCGAACGGCTATACGGCCGGCGCCGCCCCGCGCCGGCAGATCGACGGCCAGGTCTATGAATCGACCCGCATGCCGCCGCCGTTCAGGATCGGGCTGCATCAGGAGATGGCCTACATGCCCGCGTTCCCGCGCCTCGTCGCGTTCTACTGCCGGCAACCGGCCGACGCGGGCGGCGAAACGCCGATCTGCGACATGCGGCGCGTGACCGCGCGCGTGCCGGCCGCGCTGCGCGCGCGGTTCGCCGAGCGCGGCGTGATGTACCTGCGCAATTTCGCGGCGCCGGGCGACCGCGCGGACGGCCTCGCCGCGAACCCGAACCTGCCGTTCGCCGCGTACCACCGGCCGTGGGACGACGCGTTCGGCACGACGGCGCGCGACGAGGTCGAACGGCTGTGTGCGGAACGCGGCGTCGGCTGCCGCTGGCTCGACGACGGCAGCGTGACCGTGTCGCACGTCGGCAGCGCGCTGCGCACGCATCCGCGCACCGGCGAGACGGTGTGGTTCAACCAGGCGAGCGCGCAGCACCCGAACCCGCGTTCGATGGGCGAGCTCAGCTATCGCTACCTGCAGCGCATCTACGGCGCGCGCGCTGCGTTCCCGTACGAGATCCGCTACGGCGACGGCGCGCCGATGCCGTTCGACGATCTGGTGGCGATCTACGACGCGCTCGACGACGAGGAATGCGCGTTCCCGTGGCAGGCCGGCGACGTGCTCGTCGTCGACAACATGCTGGTCGCGCACGGCCGCAACCCGTACCGGGGCGCGCGCGACACGCAGGTCATGCTGTTCGACTGAGGATGCCGACGATGAGCGTTTCGTTTCTTGCGTCCGTGCGCGCGATGTTCGGCCCGCCGGCCGCGTTCGACCGGCCGCAGCGCGCGGGCACGCCGCCGCTGCCCGACGCGCATGCGCCGGGCGCGGCGCTCGGCGCACGCGCGATCGACGTCGCGGCCGGCGACTTTCGCTTGTCCGCGCGCCACGTGCGGTTCCGGCTCGGCGCGATCACCGCGATCGTGGGGCCGAACGGCTCGGGCAAGACCACGCTGCTCGAGACGCTGCTCGGCTTCCGGCGCGGCGGCAGCGACGTGCGCGTGCTCGACGTGCCGGCCGAACGCTTCATGCGCGATTCGCGGTCGCTGCGGCGGCTCGGCGCGCAATTGCAGAAGGTCGAGTATCCGGACCATCTGCGTGTGTCGGAGATCGTCGCGCTGCACCGCGCGATGTACGCGCACACCGATGCGGCGATCACCGACGCGCTCGGCATCGCCGAACTGCTCGACAAGCCGTGCCGCGCGCTGTCGAAGGGGCAGCGCCAGCGCGTGGACCTGTACGTCGCGCTCGCGCACCGGCCGGAGCTGGCCGTGCTCGACGAGCCGTTCACGGGGCTCGACCGCCGCTATGCGGGCGTCGTGATCGACCTCCTGCGCCATCGCGCGAGCGGCACGAGCGTCGCGATGATCTGCCATTCCGACGAAGAGCTGAGCGTGGTCGACGATCTCGTGTGGGTGCGCGACGGCGGCGTGCGCTACCAGGGCGACCAGGACACGCTGCGCGCCAGGCTCGTCGGCGATGCGCGCGCGGTCCTGCATTGCCGCGACGAAGCCGACGCGCGCGCGCTGCGCAAGCGGCTCGCGGCGCTGCCCGGCGTGACCGGCGTGCGCGTATCGGCCGCGCATGTGGTCGAGGCGTTCGGCGATGCGACGCTGCATCCGAACGTGCACCGGATCGTCGGCGAACAGGGCATCCAGCATCTCGCGCTCGCGCCGAGCACGCCTGGCGACCTGCTGCGCCTGTGCACCGAGGGCCCGACCCATGACTAAGGTGTTCCTGATCCTCGTGCGCAACGAGCTGCTCGGCTATCTGCGCAGTCGCTCGTCGCTGTTCTGGACGCTCGTGTTCCCGGTGTTCCTGCTGAGCGTGATGCTGTTCGCGTTCGGCGGCTCGGGCTCGCTCGGCACGGCCGACCTCGCGTTCGACCTGCCCGGCGGCGCGACGCCGTACAACCAGGCGTGCCAGGCGCAGATCGTCGCCAGCCTGTCGCACAGCGACACGGTGAAGGCGACCTTCGGTGGGCGCGGCGCGCCGGCCGATCGCGTGACCGTCGTGCTCGGCGCGGACGAACGCACGCCGGCGACGATCCGCTACGACTTCAACGGCTCGCTCGCGGTAAAGGCCGCGTCGCGCGTCGTCGAGATCGCGCTCGCGCGCTGCGCCGCGCAGCAGCTCGGGCTGCCGGCCGCGCAGGCGCGCTTCGAGAACGCCGCCCCCACGCGCCGCCCGTTCGACTATGGCGCATTCTTCGCGACCGGCATCCTGGTGATGGCGTTCATGGCGATCGGCCTCAATTCGACGACCACCGCGATCGCCGCGCTGCGCGAGCGCAATACGTTCAAGCTCTACGTGTGCTTCCCGGTGTCGCGCGGCGTGTTCCTCGCCGCGCTGATCGTCGCGCGGATGGCGATGATGGCGCTGTCGGCGCTCGTGCTGCTGACGGTCGCGCGCGTCGCGTTCGGCATCGCGCTGCCGATCGCGACGCCGGACGGGCTGCGCGCGTTGCCGATCGTGCTGCTCGGCGCGGCGATGGTGCTGAGCATCGGCGTGCTGCTGGCGAGCCGCACCCGCTCGCTCGCGGCGGCCGAACTCGCGTGCAACGTCACGTATTACCCGCTGCTGTTCTTCAGCGACCTGACGATCCCGATGCACGACGCACCCGCGTGGCTGAAGGCCGGGCTCGCGTTCCTGCCGACCAACCAGTTCGCGGTCGCGCTGCGCGGCGCGCTGGTCGACGGCGCGCCGTACGCGCAGCTCGCGCCGCAACTGCTCGGCATGGCCGCGTGCACCGCGCTGTTCCTGTTCGCCGCCGCGCGGCTGTTCCGCTGGCACGACGCGTGACGCGTCGCCACGCTGTTTCGACGAAGGAGAGACACCGATGAAATCGAACCATCCCATAACCGACTACCTGCTGCACGCGAGCAACTTCCTGCCGGCGATCGTGTTCCTGTTCTACGGCCGGCTCGGCCCCGAACAGACGGACCTGCGCTGGACCCACGCGTTCCTGATCGGCGGCGTGCTCGCGCTCGTGCACGGCGCGTGGCTGATGCGCCGCGCGGAGCGCAACAGCATCGCGATCGGCGTCGACCTGTTCCTCGTGATCGGCGCGGTGCTCGCGCTCGTGTCGCCGACAGGTAGCCGTCTGTGGGGCGAGGAACTCGGGCCGGCCGCGATGCTCGTCTGCGTGCTGGTGGTCGGCATCGTGCATACCGCTTGGTCGGACGGCGGCTTCGTCGACGGCACGTTCGTCGACCATGCGCGCACGCGTTCGCTGTCGCTCGTGCTGCTTGCGGTTACCGTCGTCGCGCTCGCGGTGTCGATTGCGATGCGCCACAGCCCGCTGTGGGGCGGCGTCGTGCCGCTGATCGCGCTCGTCGTCGTGCGCGGCCGGCTGCGCAAGCAGCTCGCGCGAGCACGCTGACGATGAACGCGTTGCCCGCACACGCGGCACACGCCGCGCAACGGCACGCGCTCGCCGCGGCGCTCGGCGACGGCTGGCTCGAAGGCACGGCCTGCGAGCCGTATGCGGCCGACGTCATGCAGCACGGCGGCGTGCCGCTCGGCGTCGCGCGGCCGGCATCGACCGCCGACGTGCGCGCGCTCGCCCGCGTCGCCGTCGCGCACCGGATCGCGCTCGTCGCCCAGGGCGCACGCAGCGGGCTCGTCGGCGCCGCCGTGCCCGATCGCAGCGGCACGCAATGCGTGGTGTCGTTCGAGCGGATGCGCGCCGTTCGCGCGTTCGATCCGGCCAATCGCAGCATCACGGTCGACGCCGGCGTGCGGCTGTCCGACCTCAATCGCGTGGCGGGCGAAGCCGGCCTCTGCGTGCCGATCGATCTCGGCAGCGATCCGGCGGCCGGCGGCCTCGTCGGCGCGAACGCGGGCGGCAGCCGCCTGGTCAAGTACGGCGATGTGCGCCGTCACGTGCTCGGCGTCGAAGTCGTGCTGGCGGACGAAGCCGGCACCGTGATCGACGCGCTCGCGCCGCTGCGCAAGCGCAACGCGGGCTTCGACGTCGCGCAATGCTTCATCGGCGCGAACGGTGCGAACGGGCTCGTGACGGCCGTGTCGTTCGCGCTCGCGCCGCTCGAACGGTCGTCGTGCGCGGCGTTCGTCGCGTTCGCGTCGTACGATGCGGCGCTCGCCGGCCTGCTCGCGTTCGAACGCGCATTCGGCGAGATGGTGTCCGCGTTCGAGTTCATGTCGGCGGCGACGGTCGGCTGCGTCGCCGCGGCGTTTCCGGCATTGCGCGTGCCGTTCGAGCCCGGTGAAGCCGGATGCTACGCGCTCGTCGAAATCGCGACCGGCATGCCGGGGCTCGATGCGCTGCTCGAGGAACGCACGGTCGCGACGCTCGATGCGCTCGCGAACGAACGCGTCGTACTCGACGCGGCGTGCGCGCCGGCCGAACGGTTCTGGCGGATTCGCGACGCGCTGCCGGCCGCGGTCGCGCTGGACGGCCTGCCGCTGTCGTTCGACGTGTCGTTTCCGCGCGGCGCGCTGGCCGGATTCGTCGCCGATGCCGAGCAGTGGCTCGCCGCCGCGCATCCGGCGCTGCGCTGTCATGCGTTCGGCCATTTCGGCGACGGCGGCTGCCATCTCGTCGTGTCGATTCCGCCTACCGCGGCGCAACGCTACGGGCCGCTGCAGCAAGTGGCGCTGCGCGGCGCGCTGTACGACCGCGTCGTGCAGGCAGGCGGCTGCTTCAGCGCGGAGCATGGCGTCGGGCCGGTCAATATCGCGTACTACCGCAAGCACGTGCCGGCCGCGCAACGGCAACTCGCCGGCGCCGTCCAGCACGCGATCGATCCGCTCGGCCTGGTCGGGCGGGTCCGTTACTGATGCACCGCTTCGACACCCCACGGAGAATTCGTATGATGTCGCCCCGCCCGCCCAGCCCCGCCGTCGCCGTCGAGCCGGACGACGATCCGTCGTCCGCGGGCATTTCCACGCTGCCCGACTCCGGTGCGATGGTCAACGTGCGCGGCGTCGCGTATGTCATTGAATTGCCGCCGCGCGACCATGCGCGGCCGGCGCTGTGGCGCGAGCTTGCGCACTGGCGCAACGATCGGTCGGGCGATCACGCATCGGATGGCGACGCCGAGCGGGATGCACCGCAGGGTTAGGTGAGCGTTCGCGTCGCTCCGTGCGGCCGTGACGAACGGCCGCGCGCGGTCGTCGTAGTCGATGTCGATGTCGATGTCGATACAAGTGGGACGGCGGCTACCGGTGCCGACTCCGGTGACCGCAACGCTTCGCGCGGCATGCCGAACACGGCAGCTTCGGCCGACGGCTCACCCCGCCCGCGCGACCCGGAAGACCGACATCGCGACCTGCATCGAACCGGCCTGCTGCTCGAGCGCCGTCGCGGCCGCACTGGCCTGTTCGACCAGCGCGGCGTTCTGCTGCGTCATCTGGTCCATCTGCGTAACGGCCTGCCCGACCTGGTCGATGCCCGCGCTCTGCTCGACGGTGGCCGTCGTGATCTCGGTCATGATCGTCGCCACGCGCCGCACCGACGACACGATCTCTTCCATCGCGTGCCCTGCCTGCGTCACGAGCGCATTGCCGTCGCGCACGTCGTCGATCGACGCGCCGATCAGCTGCCGGATCTCGCGCGCGGCGCCCGCGCTGCGTTGCGCGAGCGTGCGCACCTCGCCGGCGACGACCGCGAAGCCGCGCCCGTGTTCGCCCGCCCGTGCCGATTCGACCGCCGCGTTGAGCGCGAGGATATTGGTCTGGAAGGCGATCCCGTCGATCATTCCGGTGATTTCCGCGATCTTCTGCGAGCTCGTGTTGATCACGCCCATCATGTCGACCGCGCGGCCGACCAGTTCGCCGCCGTGCTGCGCGAGGTCCGCCGCGCTGGCCGCGAGCGTGCTCGCCTGCTGCGCATTGTCCGCGTTCTGGCGCACCGTCGACGTCAGTTGCTCCATGCTCGCGGCCGTTTCCTCGAGCGACGCCGACTGCTGCTCGGTACGGCTCGACAGGTCGAGGTTGCCGGCCGCGATCTCGCGTGCGGCCGTATGAATCGCATCGCTGCTGTCGCGCATGCCGGTGACGGTCGCCGCGAGCCCCGCCTGCATCCGCTTCATCGCCGCGAACAACTGGCCGATTTCGTTGCCGCCGGCATCGGGCACCGTCACGGTCAGGTCGTTCGACGCGATGCGGTCGAGCAGCGCGGCCGCGTTCGCGAGCGGCCGCGACACGATCGCGCGCAGCGCGAAGTGCGTCGCGACGATCAGCGCGAGCGCCAGCGCGACGCCGATCCCGACCATCGCGATGATGCGCGTATAGGCGGCGTTGTCGGCGTCGATCGTGTCTTCCGCCAGTTGGTTGGCGGTGCGCTGGAATTTCTCGACGTTCGCCGAATACACCTGGCCGGCGAGCGTGATTTCCTTGTCGTTGATCGCCGCATACGCGGCGGTGTCGCCGTTGCGCAGCGCATCGGCCGCCCGCGCGAGCACGCTCGCGAGATGCGTCGACGACTCGACGAGCGCCTGCTTCAGGTCCGCGCCGAGGCTGCCGACCGGCGCGGCATCCTTGAACGCCTGCGTTTCCTTCGCGGACAGGTCGAACGTGCGTTGCGCGCTTTGCAGCGCCGAGTCGCGCTGGGCCGGATCGTCGTGCTCCTTCAGCGCCGAATACGCGCGGACGAGCGCCGAGCGCGTACGCGTGCTGTCCTTGTAGGCGTCGTTGACGAGCGACGTCTGCGCCGCGATTTCGTGCAGGCGCTTCGCGTTCGTGTTCGCGCCGCCGAGCGCGACGATCCCGACGATGCCGCCGACGACGATCATCGCGGCAAATGCAGCGAGTACGGCGAGCAAACTGCTTTTCACTTTCAGATCACGCATGGCGAATCGACTCCCGAAGTTATCCCTTGTCGGTTAACGACGGCAATTACGCCAACTTGAGCCGATTGACCGGAATTTCGCCGCGCGATCGTGCGGCGCGCGCAAGCGCGCGCGTGCGTGTGCATCCGGTTCGCGCAACGAGCGGCACGCGATCGACGCCGCCCGTTGCGCCGCCCGCCGAATCAGTTCGTCCCGTCGTACGTGACGATCTCGATCCAGTTTGCGCCCTTGCCGACCGGATACTTGCCGATCGCGTCGAGATGCCCGGTATCGCGATCGATCCGGTACACGGCCAGCGTCGGCGACAGTTGCCCCGCGGCGAGCAGATACTTGCCCGACGGATCGATCGCGAAGCCGCGCGGCTGCCGCTCGGTCGCGAACGTGCCGATCCGCGCGAGCCTGCCCGACTTCGCGTCGACGCGATACGCGGCGAGCGTGCTCGACGTGCGCTCCGATGCATACAGGAATTTGCCGTCGGGCGTGAGATGCAAGTCAGCGCCCCACGGCTTGTCGCCATGGAAATCCGGCGGCAGGATCGACACGGTCTGGATCGGCCGCGCGTCGGCGCCGCCGCGCGACAGCGCGAGCACGTGCAGCTTGCCGTCGAGTTCGTCGATCAGGTAAGCGAAGCGCCCATTCGACGAGAACACGAAATGGCGCGGGCCCGATTTGTCGGGCAGCCGGTACGCGGGCGTCGTATCGTCGGTCAGCGTTCCCGTCGACGCATCGAACGGCAAACGCAGCCACGCATCGGCGCCGAGCACCGACGCGAACGCATAGCGGCCGTCCGGCGACTGGCGGATCGCGTGCGCCATCGGGCCGGTCTTCACCGTCTGCTGCACGTCGCCCGCGACGCCGTCCGCGCCGATCCGGTTCACCGCGAGCAGGTTGCCGCCGTACGACGCCGAGAACAGGTAGCGGCCCGACGCATCGGTCGACACGTACGCCATGCTCTCCGCGAGCGGCGCGCGGCCCAGCTCGATCAGCCGCCCGTCGAGCGGATTGATCGCGAAGCTGACGACGCGATACGGCGTCGAGCGCAATGCCGCGTACAGGCGCCGATGATCGGGCGACAGCGCCATCGGCATCACGGTGCCGCCGACCGGCACCGTCTCGATCGCGGTCAGCGCACCGTTCGACGTATCGACGCCGAACACCGAGATGTCGCGGCTGTCGCTGTTCGACACGTACGCATACGTCGCCGCGTGCGCGAGCGACGCGGCCATCGTCAACGCAGCCGCCGCAACGGCGCGCCGCAGGAAAGTCGTTTTCATGGGAGGGGCGTGAAGTGAAGAAATAAAACCGCGGATGCGAACGCGGCGCCGGACCACCTCGGTCGTCCGGCGCCGCGAACGGCGAAACATCCGGTCAGAACACCGCGTGCCCGCTGATCAGGCTCGGCAGCCACGTCGAGAAGAACGGCATGTACGTGACGATGTTGATCGCACTGAAGATCGCGAGGTAGTACGGCCACGCCATCTTCGTCGTCTCGCCGATCGACACGTTGCCGATCGCGCAGCCGACGAACTGCACCGACCCGATCGGCGGATGCACGAGGCCGAGCGAGCAGTTCAGCAGCAGCATGATCCCGAACTGCACCGGCCCGACGCCGCACGCCATCGCGATCGGCAGGAACAGCGGCGTCGTGATCAGGATGTGCGCGGCCATGTCGACGAACGTGCCGAGGAACACCTGGATGATGTTGATGTACAGCAGCATCAGCCACGGCGCCGCGGTCGACTGCTTCAGCAGCCCTTCGATCGCATCGGGAATCTCCAGGTACGACATCTGGAAGCGCAGCATGTTGGACACCGCGATCAGCAGCAGCACGACACCCGTCGTGCGCGCCGCATGCGACAGCGCGCGGCGCAGCTTCTCGGCCGTCAGCGTGCGGTAGACCACCGCGGTCAGTACGAGCGAGTACACGACGGCGATCGCGGCCGCTTCGGTCGCGGTGGCGATGCCCTTCGCGACGCACACGAGGATGATCGCGATCACCATCAGCCCGGGCACCGCGCCGACGAAGCTGCGCAGCACCGCATACCAGCCGGGAAACCGCGGCAGCGCGGACGAGCCGTCCTCGCGGCGCGGATAGCCGTGACGCACGGCCTGCCAGTACGCGGCGGCGAGCACGAAGCCCATCACCCACAACACCGGCAGGAGCCCCGAGAACAGCAGGTCGCCGATCGACACGCCGCTCACCGGCTGGCCGTGCAGCATCCCGGTGATGCCCTGCGCGGCGAACGCGTAGATGATCATGTTGGTCGACGTCGGCATCAGCGCGCCGGCGAGCGATGCGTGCGTGGTCACATTCACGGCATACGCGGCGCTGTAGCCTTCGCGCTTCATCAGCGGAATCACCACGCCGCCCATCGCCGACGTATCGGCGGTCGGCGAGCCCGACACGCCGCCGAACAGCGTGCACGCGACGACGTTCGCCATCCCGAGGCCGCCGCGGAAGTGGCCGACGGTCGCCTGCGCGAAGCGCAGGATCCGGTCCGCGATGCCGCCATGCAGCATCAGCTCGCCGGAGAAGATGAAGAACGGCACCGCGAGGAACGAGAACGCGTTCATCCCAGAGATCATCGCCTGCATCGCGGTCGCGATCGGCAGGCCCTCGACCATGTAGGTCAGCACGCACGCAATGCCGAGCGCGAACGACACGGGCACGCCGAGCACGAGGAATATCAGAAAACTGACGGACAGGATCGCGAGTTCCATGGCGTTATTGTCCCGACGAAGAACGACGAAGCGCGAGCAGGTGCTCGAGCGAGAAGAAGATGATCGCAACCGCCGCGGGCATCGTGATCAGGTAGCGCACGCCTTCGGGCAGCCCGATGATCGGGATGCGGTCGCCCATCGTCTCGGCGGCCATGCTGCCGCAGCCGATCATGATCATGATCGCGAACGCGATCAGGCTCAGGTGCTGGATCGCGATGACGACCGTGCGCGCCTTCGGCGACAGCCGGCGCACCAGCGAATCGAGGCCGATGTGGCCGCCGTCGCGCACCTTCATCGCGGCGCCGAACATCGCGATCACGATCACGAGCAGCAGCGCGATCGGCTCGACGAAATCCGGCGCGTTCTCGAACACGTAGCGCATCACGACCGCGTAGAACACCAGCACCGTGAGCACCGCGAGGCACGCGGACGCGATCACGGCCAGCACGCGGAACAGCACGTCGTTCACGCAGCGCAGCAGCGGCGCGGCCGCGTGCGGCCGGCACGGCGTCGCGCCGTCGGCGGCCGCCGCGTCCGGCGAGCCCACGGTCGCGGCGCCATTCAGCGAAGTGCGACGCGTCACTTGGTGGCCTCGATCTCGTCGACGATCTGCTTCATCTGCGGCGTCTTTTCATACTTGGTCCACAGCGGCTGCATCGCCTTCACGAACGCCGCGCGGTCGATCTGCGCGGCCGGCAGGATCTTCGCGCCGCCCTTCGTCACCAGCTGCTGCGCGGACGCCTCGCGCGCGGTCCACAGCTTCTGGTAGTACGGCACCGAATCGGCCGCCGCCTTCCGGATCGCCGCCTGCTCCTGCGGCGACAGCGTGTCCCAGATCTTCTTCGAGAACACCAGCACTTCCGGCGTCATCGCGTGCTGCGTTTCCGAGTAATCGGGCGCCACTTCGTAGTGCTTGGTTTCCTCGTACGACGGCAGGTTGTTTTCCGCCGCATCGACGAGGCCCGTCTTCAGGCCCGTGTATACCTCGGCGAACGGCATCGGCGTCGGCGTGCCGCCCATCGCGCGGATCTCGTCGACCATCAGGTCCGACGGTTGCACGCGCACCTTCAGCCCCTTCATGTCGGCCGGCGAGCGCACCGGGCGCTTCGCATAGATCGAGCGCGCGCCGCTCTCGTAGAACGTCAGCGCGATCATCCCCTTCGCGGTAAACGCATCGAGGATCTTCTGGCCGGCCGGGCCGTACATCGCCTTGCGGAAATGGTCGACGTCGCGGAACAGGAACGGGAACGACGGGATCAGCGATTCCGGCACGATCTCGTTGAACGACGCGCCGTTCACGCGCGCCATGTCGATCGCGCCGATCCGCACCTGGTCGACCGTGTCCTTCTCGGAGCCGAGCGCGCTGTTGCCGAACACCTTGATCGAGTCCTTGCCGCCCGTCTGCTTCGACAGCGCGTCGCCCATGAACTTCACGGCCATGTTGGTCGGAAAATTGTCGCCGTGCACGTCCGCCGAGCGGAACACACGCGCCTGCGCGGACAGCGCGAAGCCGGCCATCAAGGCAACGGCCAGGGCGGTACGGGAGCCGGTGAATCGGTGCTTCATGGTGAGTCTCCTGGATGGTCGATCGTTGTTGTGCGGCGATCCGGCGGCCCGCGCGGACTTCCCCGACGCGCTTCCCCGAACCGCAGAGTCATACGTCGTATGACGTGTGGAGCGAATGTACGTCGGTTAATCGTTTAACTCACTTGGTGCATACCCCTATAACGGCTTTCATCAAGCGCTTACGGGGCAATCCGAAAGCTGGATGCTCCGTTTTCGTACTTTTTTGCGAAACGTTTTCCGGAAACGCTCGGCGAGCGGATTGGCCGTCGACGTCGGAGGTTCCACCCGCCTGACGGCCTTCTTTCGCTTCATTCATTGTTGTCATGTGATGACTGACAACTATATTGCCGCGCCGCCGCGATAACCCGCGCGATCGATCCGTGGTCGACGGGCGCGCCGCCTGACAGGCACGCGCGATGCGCGCCGCCACCGCGTGAAACGCGAAAGGAGCCAGTCATGTCGATCACGAAGCGATCAGCGCCGCCCGACCCGGCTTCCCCGCCGAACGCCGGCGACGAAGGCCCTGCCGACGCGCCGGGCATCGGCGAGGACACGTGCCGCGTCTGCCGCGGCACCGGCATGGTGGAGGGACAGGCGTGCACCGTCTGCGGCGGGACCGGCAAGATCCTGCAGGGAATCGGCGGCGGATAGGTAAAAACGCAGGCGCGCCCGCGCGCATCGATCGCTCAGGTCTGCATGACCAGCGACGTCAGCTGCGCGGCGCGCGCCACGTCGGTCTTCGTGTAGATCGACTTGATCTGCGCGCGGACCGTGCCGATCGACACGCCGCGCAGCGCCGCGCATTCCTGCGGCGAGCGCCCGTCGCAGCACAGCAGCACGGCGAGATCGGCTTCCGCCGACGACAGCCCGTAGAACACCCGCAAGCGCTGCGCGCGCGCCGATGGCGAACGCAGGTCGGCGGCCGTCATCAGCGCCGCGACGCCGGGCCGTTCGCGCGCGAGGCGCGACTGTTCGGGAACGGGGATCAACGCAAGCGGCAGCGGCTCGCCGGTCGCACGACGCAGCAACAGCCCGCCGCGTGCGAATGCATGCCGCCATTGCGCATCGTCGACGCAGCCTTCCGGCGCGAAACGGCCGTTCAGGATCCGCAGCGCGGGTTCGGCGGCGATCAGCTGCTCGGCCGCGCGGTTCGTATAGCGCAGCTCGCGCTGCGCGCCGAGCAGGAATACCGGCACGGGCACCGCGTCGAGCGCCGATTCCGCGGCGGCCACGCGCGCTTCGAGCTCGCCGATGCGTGCGTGGATGCGCAGAGCGCGGCTGATGTGGGCGCCCATGATTTCGATGGTGCGGCGCTGCTCGTCGGACAGCCCTTGCGATTCGAGGCCGCTCTGTACGCTGAGGAAAGCGCTGGCGCCCGCGCCGCGATGGATGTACAGGCCCGAGATGCTGCCAAGCCCGAACGGCTGCAGGAATTCCCGATAGAACACGCCATGTGTGCGCTGCCGCACCGACAAGTGCCTGACGTCCTCGAACCAGCGCCCTGCCTGCCAGTCGGCGGCAACCGGCACGACCGGGTCGTACAGGTAGAACTCGGTGTTGTAGCGGCGGTGGCACGCGGCGACCCATGACGGATCGTCGCCGGCCGCCCGCTCGATCGCCGGCAGCCGCGCCGCGTCGTCGAACGACAGCAGCGTCGCCATGCGGACGCCGACGGACAAACGCAGCCCGTCCAGCACCGCTTCCCATCGCTGGTCGCCCAGCGCCGCAGCGTAGACGTCATCGATCCATGTCGATGGAACCACCCCGTTCATCTGCATCTGGCCACCCCGTGCCGTGCGTTTTTATCGAACGCCGTTCGGGCATCTTACTCAATCGGCCTCATTGTTCAAATTGCCGATGCAGGTTTGATCGAAATACCACGCTTATTACCGGTTCTCGTCAGACGTAACGCTCGTTTTCGACCGGGCGACGCGACGGGAACGCGTTTGGCCGCCCGGTCCGACGAGGCACTTACTTCATCGCGGTGAACCGCGCTTCCATCTCGTCGATCTTCGCGAGCACCGCTTCGCTCAGCTTTCTGACGTGACGCGGCACGTCGGGCGTCGACAGCAGTTCCTCGATACGCCCGCGCCAGTATCTCGGATGCCGGACGCGCCCCGCGCCCGACATCGACACATCGACGACGGCCGTCTCGCTGTCCAGCAGCGCCACCATTCTCTGGATGTGAGAGAGCTCACGTTCCACATAGTCTCGTGCGAGCATATCGATTGAAATTCCCCGAAATACGACATCAGGCCTTCCGTCACCCACCCGCGATCGTCCGCGGCGCCGACGACGCGCCGCATACGTTGCGCATCAGCGTACGCGCCGATCATGTCAATCGATTGTGCGGACGCACACAGCGATCGACAAAGGAACGACAGGCCTGTCCGATTGTCCTGGCGACATCCGGTCGCGATGCCCCGTTGACCATCGTAGGCGCACCGTTCGGCGCCGGCATCCCCAAAACTGGGGATGCCGGTTGATATGGGTCAGGCGATGACTTCCGGAAAGGACGGGGGTAAAAACGGCCGGCTGGCGCGGCGGCTCGTTGCGCAGCAGCACGACGGCGAGCATGCCGGCGAAGCGTGCGCTTTCACGTCTGACGAATCGGCCGCAGGCAGCGACGTGCGGCTTCGTCCCACGCCTTGCGATGTTCCAACGCACGGCATCGTCGTTCCAGTCGTCGCCCCTTCGACTGGAAGCCGGGCATGGTGTGCCAGTCTCGCGCCGCCTGTCGCCCCCTGCATGTCGATTGGCGCGCTTTGCGAGTGAAGCGGCGCGCAAATGGCGCATCCCCTCTGCAACGGAATCCCTTCATGAACATCGATACCGACCTCCCCGTCATGGTCACCGGCGCGACCGGGTACGTCGCGGGCTGGCTCGTGCAGCGGCTGCTCGAAGCCGGCCTGACGGTCCACGCGGCCGTCCGCGACCCCGACAGCCCGGACAAGCTCGCGCACCTCCAGCGCATCGCGGCCGGCAAGCCCGGCACGATCCGCTGTTTCCGCGCGGACCTGCTCGAACCCGGGTCGTACGCGGACGCGATGGCGGGTTGCGGGACCGTGTTCCACACCGCGTCGCCGTTCACCGTCACCGTTCGCGATCCGCAGAAGGCGCTGGTCGATCCGGCGCTGCTCGGCACGTGCAACGTGCTCGAGACGGCAAACCGCACGCCGTCGGTGCGGCGCGTCGTGCTGACCCGCAGTTGCGCGGCGATCTACGGCGACAATGCCGATCTCGCCGCGACGCCCGATGGTGTGTTCACCGAAGCGGTCTGGAACACCAGCTCGTCGCCGACCCATCAGCCCTATTCGTATTCGAAGACCGTTGCCGAGCGCGAAGCGTGGAAGATTGCCCGCCCGCAGCAACGCCGGGATCTCGTGACCATCAATCCGTCGCTCGTGATCGGGCCGGGCATCAATCCGTACGCGACGTCGGAGAGCTTCGAGATCGTGCGGCAAATGGGCAACGGCACGATCCGCCGCTGTTCGCCGCGTTGTGCAGCCCGAACCTGGAGATCGCGCTCCGGCGCATCGGCCAGTTCAAGCCGCTGATCGGCCCGGTCCGGTTGCGCGTGTCGCACGAGGCCGACGCGCTGACTCTCGCCGTCGATTTCCTCGAGCGCGACATCCCGCCGCCCGGCACGCTGGTCGCGGCCGAACTCGGCTTCTTCGTGAAACTCGCGCGGCTGGCGACCTGCACCGAGCTGTCGGCGCGCGCCGTCACGCTGCCGCGCGACGTCAGCCCCCAGCCACCGCGGACGGCGTCGCACAAACGCTTGCGATCAGCAAGCGGACGCTGCAGCGGCGGCTCGGCGACGAAGGCGCGAACGTCAAAACCCTGCTGGCGGAAGTCCGCGAGAAGCTCGCGTGGCATTACCTCGATCGCTCGGACCTGCCCTACAGTCAGATCGCGTTCCTGCTCGGTTACCAGGATCCGAATTCGTTCTTCCGCGCATTCAACGAATGGACCGGGATGACGCCCGACGCCGCCCGCTCGCGCAGGCGCACTGATCGATACAACGCGGGCCGCTGTCCCGTCGCCGCGGTGATCCCGAATCAACCGGCGACGCCGCCGCGAGTCAGCCCGAAAATGAAATCGGCTTCGACCGACGCGCCCTTCGGCAATTGCAGCACGCCGACCGACGAACGCGTATGGACGCCGGCGTCGCCGAGCACCGCGACCAACACGTCCGATGCGCCGTCGGCCACTTCGCTTTGCATCGTGAAGCCGGGCGCGCTTCGCACGTACACGGTCATGCGCGGCACCGTTGCGATCGCATCGAGCGTGCCGCACTGCTTACGGATCAGCGCCAGCGCGCGCAGCGCGGAAATGCCGGCCGCGCGGCGGCCGTCTTCGAGTGAAACGGATTCGCCGACGATACCGACGAAATGCACGACTTCCCCGATTCGCGGCACCTGGCCGGCAATGTAGGCGGTGCTTCCGTCGATCACGACCGGCGTGTACTTTCCGCCGATCCTGATCGTTTCGTCCGGATCGAATCCGAATTCGGCTGCGACCTGTTTCAGCTTTTCATCCCTGTTCATCAGTGAATTCCCCAATCCCTCTGAAAAAAGATAAAGAATAATTGAGTCTCCGAAGCTTGTCCCGCACGAGAAGATCGGACGCAAACGATCCCGCCGAGCCACTTCTCAGGTGTTCGAAGCAGTCATCCATTGCGATATCGACAATGGAATTCGTAGTCGGAGCAATTTTCTTCATTATTTCAGCTGAAACCGCTATCATGTATGGACACAACCTGAAGAGTGATATATGGCAACTTACAAGGAACTGAAAGCCCAAATGGATGCTTTGGCCGAGAAAGCCGAAGCAGCGCGCGCCGCTGAATTCCAGGCGATCGTCGACGACATCCGCACCAAAGTCGCGGAATACGGCATTACCGAAAAAGACATTTTCGGTACGCGCCGCGGTCGGCCGGCCAAACAGGCGGGCGCCCCCGTGCAGGCCAAGTATCGCGATCCGAAGACCGGGGCCACCTGGTCGGGCCGCGGTCGCGCGCCCGCATGGATCAAGGATGCGAAGAATCGCAATCGATTCCTGATCCAGGAATAAGATTCCCCGCATGGGCCGGCGCGTGATTCAACACGCTGCCCGGCAAGTTGGGCATTGATTGGGGGCATCGATACCGGCGGTATTCCATGGCCGCTCCGGTTGACGAGGTTTTGCCCGATCGGCGTGTCGTGCACGGATTGATCCACCGACCGTGCCGCACGCCCATCCTTTCTTCAGCGTTCGTAATAGATCGCAAGCCAGACGGTTTGCAATTCGTCATGCGTCCATGCGACACGATGACGGCAATGCGGCTCGATCAGTACGTAATCTCCGGCGCGCATATCGAGCCGCGTCGCATTCTCTTCGAATTCGAGCACGGCCGCGCCGGATAGCAGCACGACCCATTCGGCCCGCGGGTCGTCATACCAGAACCCGGCCGGGCTCGCATGCCCCATCGACACGATTCGCTCGACATTCACGCGCGAGTTCTCGACGAGCATGTCGATTCGCTCGTCGCCGCCGCGCCGCCCTTCGACGCTGAATAAATTACCGGTTTGAAGTTGCATGGCTTCGCCTCGTCGTTGATCTTCGGGTAAAGGATGCAGATTTAAACGCGACGGGGAAATAGTCGCTGCAGCCTGACGTCGCCCAGGTTTGCGCGTGCATCGTTAAAAACCGTATCAAAAAGATGAAGAATGACGGCGACTTCATCGGCGCAGATTCGTTGCGGCGGTAAAGCACGCATCGGGATTCTTTTAGCGACGTGCGCGCGCCGGGACACGTCATTTCGATAAAAGCCGGTCGACATCCTGCCGCCCTATGCAGCGTCGGGCCAGGGCCTGTTCACGCTAATGGCGGGCTTGCGAACGCGTCTCCGCCAACGCATTTTCCGTTCGCTGGCTGGCATGAGCAAGCATCGGCAAGACCATGCATTCTCTATGTCGATTCGAGATGGCGTCTGCCCCATAAGCGACAATATCGTCTTGGGCGTCGATATCGATAGCGAGCGTCGACGAAGTACCGGCCCCCGTCAAACCCGCCCCCTCAACCACCCCAACAACGCCGCCTGCGCACTCCCGTCCGCCACCGGCGCCGGCGTCAACAGGTAGTAATCCGATCCATCCTCGACGAACCCCATTGGCGCAACCAGCACACCGCTTTCGATGTCGTCGCGCACCAGGTGCCACGGCCCGATCGCTACCCCCAGCCCCGCGACGGCCGCTTGCAGACTGAAATAGAAATGATCGAACTTCTGCCCGTGCCCGTTCACGGCCGGCTGATTCGCCGCCCCCGCCCACGCGTTCCATGCGTCCGGCCGGGTCCGCGTATGCAGCAGCGCAGCGTCGGGCTTCAACGTGCGGCCGCCGCGCCGCGACGCAAACCACGCACCGACCTTGTCCGGCCGGCAAACCGGCGCCACCCGCTCGGCGAACAGATGCTCGGCGTGATATCCCGCCGGCCACGCGAAATCGTTGCGACGAATCGCCATGTCGACACCGCTGTCGAACGAGAACGGCCCGCCCGCGGCGGCCAGATGGATATCGACGCCCGCGTGCCGCGCCTGGAAATCCGGCCAGCGCGGGATCAGCCAGCGCATCAGGAGCGTCGGCTCGCACGACAGCACCGAACGCCGCGCACGGGCGGCCTCGGCGCGCAACGCGTGGGCGGCGTGACGCATCAGGCCCAGGCCGTCATGGACGGCCTGCGCGAGTGTGCGGCCCGCTTCGGTCAGGAACACGCGACGGCTGCGCCGCTCGAACAGCGCCACGCCCAGATCGTCCTCGAGCAAGCGCACCGCGCGGCTGACCGCGCCATGGGTCACGCACAGCTCGTCGGCCGCGCGACTGAAATGCTCGTGACGCGCCGCGGCCTCGAAACAGCGCAGCGCCATCAGCGACGGCAGGTTCGTCCGAATCGATAGTGATTCAGACTCACCATTCTGGTCAGAAATCATCGTTTTTCCTGATGAAGCACGATCGATACGATTGTGCCATCAACCTATCCTTCGCAGGAACAACGCCATGACCGAATTGATAGTCGTAGTCACCATTACGCTGCTCGCCGTCGTCAGCCCGGGGCCGGACTTCGCGATGGTCACGCGCAACAGCCTGATGCTGTCGCGTCGTTCCGGCGTGCTCACCGCATGCGGGATCGGGCTCGGCGTGACGGTCCACGTGAGCTACACGCTGCTGGGCGTCGGGCTCCTGATCCGTCAGTCGCTGTGGCTCTTCGATGCCGTCAAGCTGATCGGTGCGATCTACCTGGTCTACCTCGGTGCAAAGATGCTCATGACGAAAGCCGGCAGCGTGCAAGCCGACACGAGCGTCGCGCCGCTGTCCGATCTCGCCGCGCTGCGCACGGGCTTCCTGACCAATGCGCTGAACCCCAAAACCACGGTGTTCATCGTCAGCCTGTTCATGCAGGCAGTCCGGCCCGACACGCCGTTGATCGTGCAGATCGGCTACGGCGCGTTCATCGCGGCCGCCCATGCCGGCTGGTTCAGCCTCGTGGCGATCTGTTTCTCGGCCACGGCTGTCCGCGATCGCCTGCTGTCGCTGCGGCACTGGATCGATCGCACGTTCGGATGCCTGCTGGTGGGCTTCGGCGTCGCGCTCGCCGTCGCACGCGGCGGGCGCTGACGCTCGACCCGCGCCGGGTGCACCGCGCCGGGTGCACCGCGCCGGGTGCCCCACGCCAGCAACGTCAGAACGTCGGTGCGATCGCTCGTGCTTCGTCGATCGCCCGGCTCCGGTCGACCCGCCCGTCCGGACCGAACAACGTGCGCTCGACGACGATCCCCGTGATGTCCGTCACGCCCACGAACTTGAGCCACGTTTCCATGTAAGGGCGCTGCAGATCGAATTCGGCGGCCGGCGTAAACGAACCCGGCGACTGATAGGCAAGCCCGCGCGCGTAGACCACCGCCGCCTTTTTCCCGACCAGCTTGCCGGTGAAACCCGTTCCGTCGAACGTGAACAACACATCCTTCTGCGAGATCACGTCGATCAGGTGCTTGAGCTTGTACGGAATGCTGAAATTCCACAGCGGCACGCCGAACAGGAACTTGTCCGCTTCGTGGAACGGCGCCGCGAGCCGCTCGATCTGCTGCCACGCCGCCGCCTGCTCCGACGTCAACGCCGTGCCGCTCAGTCCGGCATATTTCGCGGCCAGCGCGGCGCCGTCGAATTCGGGTATCGGCAGATCCCAGATATCGAGCGTCCGGATCTCGTGATCGGGATGGGCCTGCCGGTACGCGTCGAGAAATGCATTGCACACCTCGATGGACGCCGAATAGGCCTTGTTGGGTGAGCCTTCGATATAGAGCACGCGTGTCATGGCGTCGGTCCTTGCCAAGAGTGACGACGGCGCGCCGGATGCGCGCTCGCCCACTTCGCTTCGCAGCCTATCGGGTCGTCCTATAATCCGGAAACGATATTAATTGATCAGATTAACCCGGATTGGTGATAAATGAATGCTCCCCTCGACACGGCGCTGCTTCATACATTCGTTGCGGTTGCCGACGTGCGCAGCTTCACCGGCGCCGGGCGTCGGCTGAACCTCAGCCAGTCCGCGGTCAGCGCGCAAATCCTTCGTCTCGAGGAACAGGTCGGCCAGGCGCTGCTCGTGCGCAACACGCGCAGCGTCACGCTCACCGGGCATGGCGAGACGCTGCTCGGCTACGCGCGCGCGATGCTCAATCTGAGCGAGGAAGCGCGGGCCAGGCTGGGAACGGGTGACGCCACCGACGTCAAGCTGCGGATCGGCGTGTCGGAGGACTTTGCAGGCGGCTGGCTGCCGGACCTGATGCGCCGCCATGGCGCCGCGCGGCGTGGCCTGCGGCTGGATCTGGTCGTCGACATCGGCGACAGCCTGTTCCGGCGGCACGCCAACGGCGAATTCGATCTCGTGATCGGCAGCCGGTGCGCGCACGCGGGCCACGGCGCGACGTTGTGGCACGAGCCGCTCGTCTGGGCGTTCGCGCGCCACGAGCCGCTTCCGGAAGGCGACGTGCCGCTCGCGTGTTTCCCCGATCCGTGCCCGTACCGCGGCGCCGCCATCACGGCGCTCGCGCTGGCCGGCATGCGCTACCGGATCGCGTGCGAAAGCCCCAGCGTGACCGGCATCCGCACCTTCGCACGCGCCGGCATCGCGATCGCGCCGGTGCCGCGCAGCGCGATCGACGACACGCTTCGCGAACTGGGGTTGCCCGAAGGCTTGCCGGAACTGCCGGAGATGGAATTCGTGATGATGCACGACGCGCGGATGCCGGCGGCCGTCGAATTCGCGGCGACGATTCTGGACGAAACCGCTGCCCGCACGGGCGCGGGCAAGCGCAACCGGGTGTAGCGGTAGCGCCCGCGAGCGTATTACCGGGACGGGTACCGCGCCCCGCCGGGCTCGAATGGTTGCTGACGTGCTCCGTTCAAATCACCTCGAAGCGCAACCCGGCATGGCGCACCAGACGCTCGATATAGCGTTCGTCGAACATCGTCGCAGGTGTCCAGAACCCGCCACCGCGTCCGGTCTTCACGCCGTCACGGCTGCAATCGAGTGCGAGACTGATCGCGGCCTGACCGAGCATCTTGCCGGTGGAGCCATAGCCCGGATCGCGATCGCCGGTGACTTTCACACGCAAGCTTCGGCCGTCGTCGGCGCGGCCGAAGAAGCGCAAATCGTAGCGGCCGGCCTGTTGGGCGTCCACGCTCGGCCCTTCGCCGGGCTTCGGCAGCAGGAAGCGCTCCATCAGGCCGCGCACCGGCCCGATGAGGACGCCGACCATGAATGCACCGAGGCCCGCCACCATCGTCAGCGCGGTCATGCGCCCCTTCAGACCCGTGCCCGTCATCACGGCTTCGTCATAGGTAAAGCGGCTGCCGTACGCATGGCCGGCCAGCGCATTGGAGCGATGCACGACACGCTCGTTGATCGCCGCCATCACGAACGGCGCGATCCACGCATCGCAGTCGCGATCGAATTCGGCGGATCGAACCGCATGCTGCCGCACGGTGAAACCATGCCGTTGCGGGCACAACGAATAAGGATCGAGCAGTTCGCGGCGCAATGCCGGATCGGCCGCCGCTTCTCGCACCACGTTGATCACGCTGGCCACGGTGCCGCCCGATGCACCACCCTTCAGCGTTTTCACGCGCATCTTCACGTGAGCGGCCGGCACGCCCCACTGCTGCCGAGCCTGTTGCTGCAGGAAAAACACGCCCATGTCGGACGGCACCGAGTCGAAGCCGCAGCAATGCACGATGCGCGCGCCCGATTGGCGAGCCGCGGGCTCGTACTTGTCGATCATCCGCTTGATCCACTGCGTTTCGCCGGTGAGATCGCAATAGTCGGTGCCGGTCTGCGCGCAGACCCGGACCAGCGGCTCGCCGTACAGCGCGTAGGGGCCGACCGTGGACACCACCACCCGCGTTTGCGCGCACAGCGCCCGGAGTTGCGTCTCGTCGGCCGCGTCGGCGACGATGATCGGCACCGACTGCGCGGCCCCGCCGAGCGTATCCCTGACCTGCCTGAGCTTCGCGTCGGATCGTCCCGCGATCGCCCACCGCAGCGTTTCGCCGGCACCGGCGTACGGCAGATAGTCGGACAGATAGCGGGCCAGGATCTGCCCGACGAAACTGGTGGCGCCGAATACGACGAGATCGTAGGTCGGTTGCGGCATGGACGACTCCTTCGGTGCGCGCACGTCGCACGCATCCGTATCGTTAGCGTGGCTTTCCGGGTTCATCGAAGGCCGTCAACGACGTCGGCAGATTGAGCACCAGTTGCGCATCCTTGACCACGTCGAGACGCATGATTGTGGATGCGCCGAGCCCGTCGAGCAACTGGCTGAGCGGCCCACCGTGCCGCACGAGTTCGACGTTGCGCGGCAACAGGCGCTGCGCGAACGACAGCATGTTGGTCTGCACCGACGCCTGATGCCATGCGCCGTCGATGCGGTTGACCATCGTCGTCGTGCCCATGTGCGATTGCGACGGCACGCTGGTCAGCACCGGCAGCGGCACGCTCAGGCTCAGATCGGTCGGCCGCCCGGCCTCGCGACACGCGCGCGCGCCGTGGCGCCGATGCTCACGTCGGTATCCGCAAATCGGTCGTAGTACCCGCCCTCGGGCACGTCGACCGTGTGCGGCCCGAATTCGACCTGTGTAAAACGCCTGTCCATGTTCGTTGTCTCCCGTCGATGGTCGACCAGTGACAGGCGAGATCCGAAGCCTGCCGATTCACTGTCGTCGGCAAGCACTCTAAGCTTCAAGTCGACTTCAAGGTCAAGGCGACGAGTAGAGGAACCTGTCGGACTACGGCGGCGCACCTTTCAAGTCGGTCCTTGCGGGAATCAAACAGGACGATCATCGCGCATAGGGACGATCAGCCGCCGTCGGCAGCGTTGGCTTATAGTGCCGCTTGCCCATTCAACGAGGAGAACAGTCATGAAACTGCAGGCCAGCGGTCCGTTCGAGGTGAAGCTGAATCCGGAACCCCTGAGTCACGTCGCGGAAAGCAGCGGGCTCGGCCGCATGTCGCTGGACAAGCATTTTCACGGCGATCTGGAAGCCGTCAGCCAGGGCGAAATGCTCGCGTTTCGCAGCAGCGTTCAGGGTTCGGCCGGCTACGTGGCGATGGAAACCGTCAAAGGCGTGCTCGGCGGACGCAAGGGCAGCTTCGTCCTGCAGCACAGCGCCACCATGACGCGCGGGCAGCCGACGCAGTCGATCACGGTCGTGCCCGATTCCGGCACGGACGCATTGCTCGGGCTGTCCGGCACGATGCTCATCGATATCGATAACGGCCAGCACGCGTATCGCTTCGACTACACGTTGCCGGACGCACCGCAATAAGCGCACCCGTCACGCGAACGCCGCTTCGCGCAGCCGGAACTGCGCGACCGCCGCGCTCAGCCGCGCGCCCTGTTCGTCGAGCGACAGTGCCGCGGCCGCCGCCTCCTCGACCAGCGCGGCATTGCGTTGCATCGTCTGCTCCATCTGGATCACCGCGGCGTTCACCTGCTCGATGCCCGACGACTGCTCGTCGAATGCCTGGCTGGTTTCGCCCATGATCGCATTGACGCGCTCGACCGCCGCGACGAGCTCGGCCATCGCCGAGCCGGCCCGTGCGACGAGGCCGCTGCCGTCTTCGACGCGTCGCGCGGAATGACCGATCAGCTCGCGAATTTCCTTCGCCGCCGCCGCACAGCGCTGGGCCAGCCCGCGCACCTCGGTCGCGACGACCGCGAACCCGCGCCCCTGCTCGCCCGCGCGCGCGGCTTCGACGGCGGCGTTCAACGCGAGGATGTTCGTCTGGAACGCGATGCTCTCGATCACGCCGACGATGCCGGAGATGCGCGTGGAGCTGGTCGAAATTTCCGACATCGTCTCGACGACGCGCTGCATCGCTTCGCCGCCGCGCGACGCGATGCCGGCCGCGCCCTCGACGTACGTGCGCGCATCGCGCGCGTTGTCCGCGTTCTGGCGCACGGCCGCCGTCAGTTGCTCGACGCTCGCGGCCGCCTGCTGCAGCGACACGGCCTGCTGCTCGGTACGCGCGGACAAATCGACGTTGCCGCTCGCGATCGTGCGCACGTCGCCGACGATCGTCTCGGTGCTCGCGCGCACCTGGCTCACGGTATCGACGAGGCCGTCCTGCATCCGCTTCAGCGCATTCAGCAGATACGCCATTTCATTGTCGCCCGGGACGACGACCGCGCCGGTCAGGTCGCCCTTCGAGATTTTCTCGAACTGGTCGACCGCGAGGTTGATCGGCTCGATGATCGCCTTCGCGAGTACGCGTTGCGCCACGAACCCGACGACGAGCGCCAGCGCCGCGACCGCGCCCATCCCCCACACGATCCGGTGGAAATTGACGCCGGCCGCCTCGTAGCGCGCCTTCTGGCGCGTGACCTGGAACGATTCGAGCGCATCGATCGCCGCCTGGTACGCGGCGAACAACGCAGGCGGCGCCGTGCGCTGCGTGTCGAGGAAGTTGAACGCGTCGTCGCCGTCGAGCTGCGACAGCGCCTTCAGGAACACGCGGTCGAGCAGCGCGCGACGGTGGTTCTGCAGCGTGTCGAACAGCGCCTGCTCGCTGGCGTCGCGCGCGTGCAGACGCGTGTACGCGTCCAGTTCGTCGTTGCTCTGCTTGAGCAGTGCGTGAAGTTGCGCGACTTCGTCCTTCGCGGGCTGGCCGGCACTGATGATCTGCGCGACGTCGCTCATGCGTTCGCGCAGCACCAGCATTCGCTCGGAGCTGGTCTTCAGGTGCAGCAGCGACGCGGTGTCGTCGCGGTACATCGCCTCGAGCGAGCCGTTGCCGACGTAGAGCGCCGCGATGCAGGCGCCGACCACCAGCACGAGCAGCACGGTATAGCCGGCGATGGTCGCGACGAGGCCACCACGGATAGTGAGTTGTTTTCGCATGACGTTCCCTTGAGCCGGCCGGGCACGGCCAGCGGCGGATGTGAATTCCGGAACACGAACGACGCGCGCCATCACGCAGTACGCGGCGCGGGGGCTGCGAACGGGTTAACGGCGCAGGGAACGGGCGGCTTTTATCCGCAAGCGACGCGAATCTTGACGATTGCGACAGGGGAAGGGGGAAGCAGCGCGGCTACCGGCCGCCGCCGAGCCTGGAGCGAATCTGCCGACAGGTCGCGCTGGTGCGTGGCGATCTGCCAAACGTTTCCGCACGCGTACTACACCATTGCCCGCCTGTCGCCGTAGGGCATGTCGGCAGGCGGCTCCAGCGGGATCACCGGCATCGCGTCACGCGTCGGTCTCGTAAAACAGCCCGTATTCGCCGTTCGTTCGCCTGATTCGCGCGAACCCGGGCTCGCCCAGATGCATGCCGGCGATCAGCAGCCCTTCCGCGCTGACCCGATCCAGCAGCCGCGAACGCGTGGTCGCCGCCTGCGACGCGTCCTGGTCGAACGCAATCGACACATCCGGCCGCTTGATCTGGATATGCGGAAAATGCACGATATCGCCCCACACGAGCAGGCCCTGATCGCCGGATTCGAGCACATAGCCGGTATGCCCGTCGGTATGCCCAGGTAGCGGTATGGCTGTGATTCCGGGCAGCACCTCGCCTTCATCGAACGTCCGCAGCGCATCGCCGTAAGCGTCGAATGCGTGACGCGCGATCCGGAAATTGCCGCGCGCGCGCTCGCTGGCGCGGCTCAGGTTGCCGTCGTCGCGCCAGAATTCGACCTCGCGTCGATGCGCGACCAGTTCCGCATTCGGAAACGCCGCGTGTCCGGCCGCATTCACCAGCCCGCCGACGTGGTCGGGATGGGCGTGGGTGAGCAGGACGGTGTCGATCGCGGCAGAATCGATACCGGCGAGCCGCAAATTGCCGTGCAGGCGGCCACCCCATTCCTTGATGCCGCCCGCTCCGGCATCGATGAGAATCGTGCGGCCCGCGCCGCGCACCACGTAGCAGTTGATATGCACGGCGGACGGCTGCTGCTGCCCGGCCGCGCGCTGCATCCCGGCAGCGTCGGTCGCGTCGATATTCGACAGGAAATCGAGGCTGGCCGTGAGGTAGCCGTCGCTGATCGCGGTGATCGTGAAATCCCCGACACGCCGGCCGGGAAACGTAACGTTGGACATCATGCTTCTCCGCAGCGGCTAGTTTCGGGCGTGCAGGTCCGGCGCGGCATGACCGAAGCAACGGATGCGCGCCGTCAGCCCCGTGCGGCGAACGATCGCGCGATCCAGTGCCTCCATGAACGCGTTCATGACCGCGGGCGGACGAGACGACGCCACGCGATACCGGATTTCCGCGAAAACGGGATGCCCGCAGCCGTGCCGGACCGCCACGTAAATGATGTGGACATTCCGCTGTTCCGCCTGAAGGACATCCGTACAAAGTTCGATGCAGTCGCCGGACAGTTCGGCGAGGCTTGCGTCAGGCGGCATGCGTTCCGCATCGATATGGAAAGTCACGTTAGGCATCGCGGGCGGCCTTCGTCAGTTGCTCGGTCATCGGTGCGTACAGATCAAGGTCGGCCGGCACGTTCCCGGCAAGCGGCGCATCGCTGCGCGGCAGGACCGCGAGCCAGCGGCGCGCCGGACACTGCTCCAGCGCGACGGCCTGCATGGCCAGCGGCTTCAGGCCCAGTTGGATCAGCGAGTCGGGCCCGCTGGCGCTCAGCACGAGCAGTTCGTCGGCATTGACCGCCGGCGCACGACCGATATCGCTATAGAGGTTGCGGTGCCAGTCGGTGATGTGCTGCTGCCACCGCGCGAAATGGCCGCCGCCCTTCTGCCGATATTCATCGCCGGTCAGTACGTCGAGGCCGTCGATCGTGTGAACGGCCAGATAGACGGGGCAACCGTCGCTGATCGCGCTGAAACGCTGCGACGTGTGAAAACCGGCCACCGAGATGAGCGCCGGCAGCTTGTCGAGGTTGTAGAAGTCGTTCCATTCGGCTTCGCTGGCAGGGTCGGCGAAGCTGCATTCCACGGTGTAGATCATCGGCTTGTCCTTCGCTTCGAATGCGGGATATTCAGTGCAGTGACGTAATGCTAATCTGCGGTTTCCCGCGTAGATATCGACTTAAAGTCAGCCTTCAGTGATATTTGATCAAGCTGACGGTCGAACGCGCTCCGACCGGCGAGAACCCGATGCGACGCAAGATCCCGAGCAATTCCGCGCTCCTGGCCTTCGAGGCCGCGGCCCGACACGGCAGCTTCGCCCGCGCCGCCGACGAGTTGGCGCGCACCGAGGGCGCGGTCAGTCGCCAGATCGGCCGGCTCGAGGCGTTCCTCGGCGTGACGCTGTTCGAGCGCGTCGGCAACCGCGTGCGGCTGGCGCCCAACGGCACGCGATACGCGGTACAGGTGCGCGAGATTCTGGATCGGCTCGAACGGGACAGCCTGTATCTGATGGGGCAGCCCGTCGAAGGCGCGAGCATCGATATCGCCGCGATTCCAACCTTCGCGACCCGCTGGCTGATCCCGCGGCTGAAGCGCTTTCAGGCGCGCCATCCGAACGTCACCGTGCATATCGCCGAACGGATGGAGCCGTTCCTGCTGGCCGGCAGCGGATTCGACGCGGCCATTCACTTTGCGCATCCGGCCTGGGCCGGCATGCATCTGCATCCGCTGCTGGAAGAGGTGCTGGTGCCCGTCTGCAGTCCGGCGCTGCTCGAACGCGCCGGCGCCAATCCGTCGCTGGATGCGCTGCCGCGCCTTCACCGGCGGCAGAATCCGGATGCGTGGCAGCGCTATGCGCAGGAGACCGGCATCGTGCTGACCAATTCGGCGGTCGGCCCGCGATACGATCTGCATTCGATGCTGATCGAGGCCGCGCTGGCCGGCCTCGGCGTCGCGCTGGTGCCGCGCCTTTACATCGGGGCCGAGCTCGAGCAGGAGCGTCTGGTCGCGCCCTGGCCGGACGGCAAGGCGGTGACGAAAAACTTCTGCCTCGTGCTGCCGGAGCCGATCGAATTGAGCGCGGCGCCGGTGCGGGCGTTTGCGGAGTGGGTGCTTGACGAGGCGCGGGATTCGGCGTGTTGATGCAGTGCCCGACGTTCATCGCCACACGGATTCGGAAAATCCTGCCCTCCTCCGCTAATCGAGGTACGGCTCCAACACGCCCCCGATCCAGTCCATGAAAGCCCGCACGCGCGGCGAAAGATTGCGCCGATGCGCGACGACGAGCGACGCGGCAAGCGGCTCGGGCCGCAAGTCGGGCAGCACCTCCACGAGCGCGCCGCTTTCGATGTGATGCGCGAGCGCCGAATAGCCGGCCTGGATCAGCCCGATGCCCGCCAGCCCCGCCGCGTGATAGGTCTGCACGCTGTTGACCTGCATCGCGCTGGGCAACGGCAGCCACGCATAGCCGTCGCCGTCCGGGTATTCCCATCCGGGATGCCGCGCGCCGAGCGTCAGCGTGTAGTGAATCATCTTGTGCCCCTGGCTGCGCAGATCGGCGAGCGTATGCGGCACGCCGTGCCGCGCGAGATAGTCGGGGCTCGCCGCATTCGTCATGCGCAGCCTGCCAAGCGGCCGCGCAATCAGCGTCTCGTCGGCGATCGGGCCGAGCCGGATCACGCAATCGAACCCTTCCCGAACGAGATCGACACGCCGGTCGGTGCTCGAAAGCTCCAGCTCCAGATCCGGATGCGCGGCCATCAGTTGCGGCAGCGCCGGCACCACGACGCTGCGCGCGAGTTCCGTGGGCATGTCCACGCGCAACCTGCCGCGCAGCGAGGTACCGCGCCCCGAGAACATCGACTGCAATTCCTGCACTTCGGCGAGCAGATCGGTTGCGCGCGCATAGAACGCGCGTCCGTCTTCGGTGAGCTGCACGCGTCTCGTGGTCCGATGCAGCAGTGCGACACCCATGTCCCGTTCGAGCGCACGGATAACCGTGGATACCCGTCCTTTCTGAATGCCGAGGCTTTCGGCGGCACGCGTGAAGCTCGCCATTTCGGCGACACGGGCAAAAATCAAAAGCGCGTCAAGGTTCTGCATTGTTCATCCGGAAAGTAACAGAACGTTCAATCTGTCGTCGTTTATCACCGGATTGCGGCTCGGTAGAGTGACTTCCCACGTCGTCTGAACGACAACCCGAACGAAAGGAAACCCTCATGGATCAACAACTCGACCCGCCGGCCAAAACGGTCGTCGTCTATCACTCCGGCTACGGCCATACGCAACGCATGGCCGCCGCTGTCGCGGACGGCGCCGGCGCCGCACTCGTCGCGATCGATGCCGACGGCAACCTCGCCGACGACGCGTGGCACACATTGGCCGCCGCCGACGCAATCCTGTTCGGCTCGCCGACCTACATGGGCGGCCCGAGCTGGCAGTTCAAGAAGTTCGCGGATGCATCGTCGAAGGTCTGGTTCGAAAGCGGATGGCGGAACAAGATCTTCGGCGGCTTCACCAACAGCGCAAGCGTCAACGGCGACAAGCTCAATACGCTCGAATACTTCTTTTTGCTCGCCGGACAGCACGGCGGCATCTGGGTCAGCATGGACATCAAGCCGGCGAATCTGAAAGCGTCGACGCGCGACGACCTGAACCGCATGGGCGCCTACATCGCGCCGATGGCGCAGACGCCGGCCGATGCGTCGCCGGAAGAGATGTCGCCGGGCGATCTCGAAACGGCCCGACGCTATGGCGCGCGCGTCGCGGGGATTGCCGGGCAGGTGCGGGCCGGCCAATCACGCGCCAACTAACATTCCGACGTTCATGCGGGGCGCCACCGGCCGACGCCCCGCATCGTGTGCGGCCGATTCTGAAGGGCGCTGCAATGAAATACAAGCAATTGGGCCGCACCGGCCTGCATGTGTCCGAGCTGTGCCTCGGCACGATGACGATGGGCGGCAACGCGGATGCCGGCACGTGGGCGGTGTGTCGGTCGCGCGGATCGCGCTCGCGTGGTTGCTCGTCAAGCCGGCGGTCACGAGCGTCATCATCGGCGCGAAGCGGATCGACCAGCTCGACGACAGTCTCGGCGCGGTCGATGTCGTCCTGACCGACGATGAACGGGCGCGTCTCGATGCCGTGAGCGCGTTGCCGCCCTGCTATCCCGGCTGGATGATCGCGCGTCAGGAAGCCGGCAGGGTTCCCGCGCCGTTCACGCGCGGCGCGGCGCAACAGGATCGGCGGCGCATCACTTCGGAAACACGCCCTTGCTCATCGCATCGAGCTGCCGAACGATCTCCGCGCGCAATTCGGCCGATACGTCGACGCTGTCGAGCAACTCCGAAATCCACAACCCGTCGGCCGCGAGCCGGCAGATCATCAGCGTCGCGGCGCGCTCGAGCGGCACCGGGTCGGGCCGCGTCCATTCGCGCATCGGCACCGACCAGCGCGCGCGCGTGTCCTGCTCGGTGATCATCGACGCGACCAGCACGCGCAGCACCTCGATACTCGCGGCGGGATTGGCCGCATCGAGCACCGCATGCAGATATGCGCGCGCCGCCGCGCCGTCGCCGCGGAAATCGGCCGCCAACCGCGCGGCCAGTTGCGCGCCGAACCGCTCGGTCGCCTGCCCGAACAGCGCATCCAGCAGCCCTTGCTTGTTCGCGAAGTGATATTGCAGCGCGCCCTTCGTCACGCCGGCACGCTCGGCCACCGCGTCGAGCGTCAACGCGGCCACGCCGTGATGCGTCGCGATCTCCGACGCGGCCGCCAGCAATTGCGCGCGCACTTGGTCCGGCGCTTTTTTTCGCCGCACGCCGGCCACAAGTACGGCCGGCGCCGATGATCCTTCAGGCACCCGTGCGTCGGGTGTTCCAGCCGGTTCGACGGGCGCGGACACGTCGCGCGGCGCGGGTTCGAGGCGTTTTTTCATGGTGCGGATGGTAGCATCCAGGCGTGTCGATATAAACATTCCGGCTGGATGGTATGATCCGCCGCATGAACAAAATGGCCCCCTCTCCCTGGTCCGCGCTCGACACTGCAATCGCCCGTGGACGCGACGCACTCGTACGCCTTCAGCAGCCCGACGGCAGCTGGTGTTTCGAACTCGAATCCGACGCGACGATCACCGCGGAATACATCCTGATGATGCATTTCATGGACAAGATCGACGACGTGCGCCAGGAGAAGATGGCGCGCTACCTGCGCGCGAACCAGCGGCTCGACACGCACGGCGCATGGGATCTGTACGTCGATGGCGCGCCGGACGTGTCGTGCAGCGTGAAGGCGTACTTCGCGCTGAAGGCGGCCGGCGACAGCGAACAGGCGCCTCACATGACCCGCGCGCGCGACGCAATCCTGAAGCTCGGCGGCGCGGCACGCTCGAACGTGTTCACGCGCATCCTGCTCGCGACGTTCGGCCAGGTGCCGTGGCGCGCGGCACCGTTCATGCCGATCGAATTCGTGCTGTTCCCGAAGTGGGTGCCGATCTCGATGTACAAGGTCGCGTACTGGGCGCGCACGACGATGGTGCCGCTGCTGGTGCTGTGCTCGCTGAAGGCGCGTGCGCGCAATCCGCGCAACGTGTCGATCCGCGAGCTGTTCGTCACGCCGCCGGAACAGGAGCGCGAGTACTTCCCGCCCGCTCGCGGCATGCGCCGGCTGTTCCTCGCGCTCGACCGCATGGTCCGCCCAGTCGAGCCGCTGCTGCCGAAGCGCTTGCGGCAGCGCGCGATCCGGTATGCGGAGACGTGGTGCGCGGAACGGATGAACGGCGAGGACGGCCTCGGCGGCATCTTCCCGCCTATCGTGTACAGCTACCAGATGATGCAGGTGCTCGGCTACCCGGACGACCATCCGCTGCGGCGCGATTGCGAAAACGCGCTGGAGAAGCTGCTGGTCACGCGGCCGGACGGCAGCATGTATTGCCAGCCGTGCCTGTCGCCGGTGTGGGACACCGCGTGGAGCACGATGGCGCTCGAACAGGCGCGCGGTGTCGCGGCGCCGGAAGCCGGCGAAGCGCCCGGCGCGCTGCGCGAGCTCGATGCACGCATCGCACGCGCGTATGACTGGCTCGCCGAGCGGCAGGTGAACGACCTGCGCGGCGACTGGATCGAGAACGTCCCGGCCGACGTCGAACCGGGCGGATGGGCGTTCCAGTATGCGAACCCGTACTACCCCGACATCGACGACACGGCGCTCGTCACCGCGATGCTCGATCGCCGCGGCCGCACGCATCGCGATGCGGACGGCACGAACCCGTATGCGGCGCGCGTCGCCCGTGCACTCGACTGGATGCGCGGGCTGCAATCGCGCAACGGCGGCTTCGCGGCGTTCGATGCGGACTGCGACCGGATGTACCTGAACGCGATTCCGTTCGCCGATCACGGCGCACTGCTCGATCCGCCGACCGAGGACGTATCGGGCCGCGTGCTGCTGTGCTTCGGCGTGACGAAGCGCGCGGACGACCGCGCGTCGCTCGCGCGCGCGATCGACTACGTGAAGCGCACGCAGCAGCCCGACGGCAGCTGGTGGGGCCGCTGGGGCACAAACTACCTCTACGGCACGTGGAGCGTGCTGGCCGGCCTCGCGCTCGCCGGCGAGGACAAGTCGCAGCCGTATATCGCCCGCGCGCTCGACTGGCTGCGTACGCGGCAGCATGCGGACGGCGGCTGGGGCGAAACGAACGACAGCTACCTCGATCCGACGCTGGCCGGCACGAACGGCGGCGAGAGCACGTCGAACTGCACCGCGTGGGCACTGCTCGCGCAGATGGCGTTCGGCGACTGCGAATCCGATTCGGTGAAGCGCGGCATCGCGTACCTGCAGTCGGTGCAGCGGGAAGACGGCTTCTGGTGGCACCGCTCGCACAATGCGCCGGGTTTTCCGCGCATCTTCTACCTGAAGTATCACGGCTATACCGCGTACTTCCCGCTGTGGGCGCTCGCGCGTTATCGGCGGCTGGCGGGCGCGAAGGATGCGGGCGCAACCACGTCGTCCGCGTCCGGCGCACCCGCCGCACGCGCAACGGACAGCGCGCTCGCCTGAGCCGGAGCGCCGGCACGCGTGACGGCGTCCGGCGCGCTCAAAACGACTCCCGTCCCCTTCCTGCCTACGCGTCGCGCGGCGCCCGCATCCTCGCGAACGCATCGCGCAAATCCGCGCAAAACGCGTCGCCGATCATCGACAGCGGCTGCGACGCGGACGTCACCAGGTAGAAGTGATCGGGCACGGCCGGCTCGAACGGCTTGACGACCACGCGCGGGCCCGCGTATGCGGCGGTCACCGGATCGATCAGCGCGACGCCGGCGCCGTTCGCGACGAACGCGACGATCGTCCGCGACAGCTGCGCCTCGATCGACAGCACGCGCGACACGCCGGCTTCGACGAACACGCGGTCGATCGCGCTGCGCGCCTCGAAACTCGGCGGAAACGAGATGAACGATTCGTCGCGCAGGTCGGCCGGCTGCACGACGCGCTTGCGCGCGAGCCGATGCCCGCGCGGCACGACGCAGCACATCGCGCTTTCCGCGAGCCGCTCGCCGCGCACGGCCGGATGCGGGACGGGTTCGGCGATCAGCCCGACGTCGCATTGCCCCGACGCGACCTTGTCGACGACGGTGGACGCACTGTGCGCGAGCAGCGTGATGTCGACACCCGGATGCGCGTGCGAGAAGCGCGTGACGAGTTCCGGCAGCAGGTCGAGCGCGACGGCGGGCGAACCGGCCACGCGCAGCGTGCCGCGCCGCATCGCGCGGATCTGCTCGGCGGCCTGCGCGACGCGGTCGAGGCCGACGAACGCGCGTTCGACCTCCTCGTACAGCACGCGCGCCTGCGCGGTCGGCGTGAAGCGCCCCTGCTGCCGCTCGAACAGCACGAAGCCGATCCGCGCCTCGAGATCGGCGATCAGCCGGCTCACGGCCGGCTGCGAGATATGGAGATCGCGTGCCGCGCGCGTGACGGTATGGCGCTGCATCACCGCGCGAAACGCTTCGATCTGGCGAATCCTGAGCGAAGGCGTGGTCATAACACTGGATTATGGGTCGTTGATCAAGCTGTATTGGACAGCCCATTTTGCCTGTCCGAACATTGGTTCCGCAACGTACTGAAAGCAAGGAGCCGCGCCGCCATGGGATATAACACGCAACCGCCTCGCCCGCGACACCGGAGTCGCGCATGACCGTGCGCCGTTTCGACGTCGTCGTGGCCGGCGGCGGTCTCGTCGGCATGGCCATCGCGTGGGGCATCGCGCGTCTCGGCCAGCGCGTCGCGGTGTGCGACGGCGACGACATCGCGTTTCGCGCGGCGCGCGGCAATTTCGGGCTCGTGTGGGTGCAGGGCAAAGGCGGCCGCTGCCTGCCGTACGCGCGCTGGTCGTGCGAATCGTCGGCGCGCTGGCGCGCATTCGCCGCGCAGTTGCAGCGCGAAACGGGCGTGGACTGCGCGTTCGAACGCCCGGGCGGCGTCGAGCTGTTCGAGCATCGCGCGGAGCTCGACGGCGCGACCGAGCTGCTCGAATCGCTGCGCCGGCAGGACGCCGCGCTGTCGTACGAGGTGCTCGATCCCGCGGCGCTGCGGCGGCGCATTCCCGCGGCGTCGCCATCGCTGGCCGGCGCGCTGTGGTCGCCGAACGACGGTCACGCGAATCCGCTCTACACATTGCGCGCGATGCTGCACGCGTTCCAGCAGTGCGGCGGCGTCTATCTGCCGCGCAGCGAAGTCGCCGAGATCCGCCCGCGCGCCGGGCGCTTCGAGATCGACACGCGCGACGCGCAACTCGAAGCCGGGCGCGTGGTGCTCGCGGCCGGCCTCGACAACGCGCGGCTCGCGCCGATGGTCGACCTGCGCGCACCGATCTCGCCGTTGCGCGGCCAGATCATGGTCACCGAGCGCCTCGCGCCGTTTCTCGACTATCCGACGCTCGTCGTCCGCCAGACATCGGAAGGGTCGGTGATGCTCGGCGACTCGGCCGAAGACGTCGGCTTCGACGACGGGCAGACGCGGCCCGCAATGGTCGACATCGCGCGCCGCGCGCGCACTTCATTCCCGGCGCTGGCCCATGCACGCATCGTGCGCGCATGGGGCGCGCTGCGCATCATGACGCCCGACGGCCTGCCCGTCTACGAGGCGTCGGCCACGTATCCCGGCGCGTTCATCGCGATCTGCCACAGCGGCGTGACGCTCGCGGCGACCCACGCCGATCTCGTCGCGCCGTGGATCGCCGGCGGCGCCGCGCCGGCCGACCTGTCCGCCTTTACCACCGCGCGCTTCGCCGCGCCCACGGAGGCCCGGCATGTTTGAATCCCTCGTTCCCGCCGCCGCGACGCTCGAACGCGTGCGCATCCATATCGACGGCACGCAGCACGACGTGCCCGCGCACGACAGCGTCGCGGCCGCGATGCTCGCCGCCGGTTCGGCCGCGTGCCGCACGAGCGCGGTGAGCGGCGCGCCGCGCGGCCCGTTCTGCATGATGGGCGTGTGCTTCGACTGCCTCGTCGACGTCGACGGCGTGCCGAACGTGCAAGGCTGCATGACGCCCGTCGCCGACGGCATGCAGGTGCGCACGATGCACGGCAAGGCGAGGCTCGCATGACGCGCCGCCAGTGCGACCTGCTGATCGTCGGCGCCGGGCCGGCCGGGATGGCGGCGGCGACTGCCGCGCGTGCGACCGGCTTGTCGGTGGTCGTCGCGGACGAAGGGCGCGCGCCCGGCGGCCAGATCTACCGCAACGTGGCCGACGCGCCGGCGCCGCTCGCGCAATGGCTCGGCGCCGACTACACGGCGGGCCGCCCGCTCGTCGACGGCCTGCTCGCGAGCGGCGCGCATTACCTGCCGCGCAGCGTCGTGTGGCAAATCGCGTTCGAGCCGGAACCCGTCGCGATGCTCACGCAAAGCAGCCCGTCGCGCGGCACGCTCGAAATCGGCGCACGTGCGGTGTTGATCGCGACCGGCGCGCAGGAGCGGCCGTGGCCGGTGCCGGGCTGGACGTTGCCCGGCGTGATGGGCGTCGGCGCCGCGCAGACGCTGCTGAAAGCGTCGGGCCTCGCACCATCGGCCGACGCCGTGCTCGCGGGGAGCGGCCCGCTGCTGTGGTTGTTCGCCGCGCAATTGCTGAATGCCGACCGGCGCGTGCGCGCGCTGATCGACACGACGCCGCGCGACGCGTGGCGCCGCGCGCTCCCGCATGCGCTGCCGGCGCTGCGCGGCGCCGACTATCTGCTCAAGGGCTGGCGCATGCTGCGCGCGGTGCGCGATGCCGGGATTCCCGTGTATCGCCGCGCGACCGATATTCGCATCGACGGCGACGACCGCGCCGAACGCATCCGCTTTCGCGACGCGCAGGGCGTCGTGCAAACGCTCGACACGTCGCTCGTGCTGCTGCATCAGGGCGTCATTCCGTCGACGCAGCTCGCGCGTTCGCTCGGCTGTGCGCACGCATGGGACGAATCGTCGGCGTGCTGGCGGCCACAGTGCGACGCGCGCGGCCGCAGCAGCGTGCCGCACGTGTGGATCGCGGGCGACGGCGCGGGCATCGGCGGCGCGCGGGCGGCGGCGCTCGCCGGCGAAGTGTCCGCGCTCGACATCGCCGCGCGACTCGGTGCACTCGACGCGCAACGCCAGGCCGCACGCGAACGCCCGGTGCTGCACGCGTTGCGCCGCCATCTCGCGGTGCGCCCGCTGCTCGACGCGCTGTACACGCCGCCCGCCGCGCTGCGCCGCCCCGACGACGACACGATCGTGTGCCGCTGCGAGGAAGTCACGGCCGGCGAAATCCGCCAGCTCGCGGCGCGCGGCTGCCAGGGGCCGAACCAGATGAAGGCGTTGACGCGCTGCGGGATGGGCCCGTGCCAGGGACGCTGGTGCGGCACGACGGTCGGCGAACTGATCGCCGACGTGCAGCAGCGCAGCGTCGGCGACGTCGGTCACTACCGGATTCGCGCGCCGATCAAGCCGGTCACCGTCGGCGAGATGGCCGACGCGCTCGACCTGTCGAACGATTTTCAGCGCGGCGAATTTCCGAGCTGACGCGCCCGCCCACTCTTCCCCACACGAACGGAGCCTGACCATGAAGACGCGCCTCACGATTCTCCTTTCCGCCGCCGCGATGGCCTTCGCGTCGCTGGCGTCGGCGAAGGAATGGACGACCATCCGCATCGGCGTCGATCCGACCTACCCGCCGTTCGAGTCGACCGCGACCGACGGCAGCGTGAAGGGTTTCGACATCGATCTCGGCAACGCGCTGTGCGCGAAGCTGAAGGCGAAATGCGTGTGGGTGTCGAGCAGTTTCGACGGGCTGATTCCGGGGCTGCAGGCGCGCAAGTTCGACGTGATCCTGTCGTCGATGGCCGCGACCGAGCAGCGGCGCCAGCAGATCGACTTCACCGATCGCCTGTACCGCAACCAGACGCGATTGATCGCGCGCACCGGGTCGGGGCTGCTGCCGGACGCGGCGAAGCTCGCCGGCAAGCGCGTCGCGGTCGAACAGGGCACGATCCAGGAAACCTACGCGCGCGAGAAGTGGGCGGCCGCGAAGGTCGAGGTCGTGCCGTACCCGAGCTACGACCAGGCGTATGCGGATCTCGTCACCGGGCGCGTCGACGGCGTGCTGATGGATGCCGTGCAAGGCCAGCTCGGGTTCCTCGCGACACCGCGCGGCAAGGGCTTCTCGTTCGCGGGCGGCGTGGTGTACGACGCGAAGATCATGGGCAACGGCGACGCGGCCGGCGTGCGCAAGGCCGACACCGACCTGCGCGACGCACTCAATCGCGCCATCGCGCAGATTCGCAGCGACGGCACGTACAACCAGATCCAGTCGAAATACTTCGACTTCGACATGTACGGGAACTGACGGCGAATACGGGCTCGGTTCGGTTAGCGTCGAACCGTCTCCAGGTTGAGCGGATAAGTCCTTTCAGGACATAATCTGTCAATCTTGAGTCCGATAAGGTCTGACATGCTCGACATCCGCCAGCTTCAGTACTTCATCGCGGTCGCGGAAGAGGAACACGTCGGCCGCGCCGCCGAACGCCTGCATATTTCGCAATCGCCGCTCAGCCGCCAGATCGCGCAGCTCGAGGAAAAGCTCGGCCTCACGCTGTTCGAACGCAGCCAGCAGCGCATTCGCCTGACGCGCGACGGGCGCACGTTCCTCAGCGAAGCGCACGCGTTCCTGCGCCACGCGAACCGGCTCGAATCGCTCGCGCGCCGGCTCGGTCGCGGCGACGAAGGCGGCCTGTGCATCGGCTACCTCGAAACGGCCACGCACTCGGGCGTGCTGCCGCGCGCGCTGAAAACGCTGCGCGCCGGGCGCCCGTCCGTTCACATCGCTTTGTACAACTATCAATCGGCCGCGCAGCTCGAAGGCTTGCGCGAGCGCAGCCTCGACATCGCGCTCGTCACCGAGCCGCCCGCGTCGGACGATCCCGAACTCGAATCGACGAAGGTGCTGGATGATCCGATGCTGCTCGCGATGCCCGACGGGCATCCGCTCGCGAAGAAAAAGACGCTCGTCGCCGACGATCTCGCCGCGCAGGCATGGATCGGCGTCACGCAGCAGGACAGTGCGCCGCGTCACGGCGCATTCGTCGCGGCCTGCGCGAAGGCCGGCTTCTCGCCGGACATTTCGGTGGAAGCGACCGAGCCGCTCGCGGCGCTCGGCCTCGTGGCCGCGGGGCTCGGCGTGACGATGATCCAGCAGAGCCTGCGTCACCAGGTGCCGGAAGGCGTCGTGCTGCGCGAGCTCCCGTGGTTCAGCTATCGCACGCCGCTGTGGGCCGCGTGGCACAAGGTCAACCTGCGGCCGCTGGTCGGCATCTTTCGCGAGATCCTGACCGGCGAGGAGGTCGTCGCGGCAGTCTGAAATTGAATCCATGAAAGCGCGGGGCGTTGTTGCAGCGCGACGCCTTGCGCGCCAGTGAAGACGGTGCCGATTGCTTCGCTACCCTGATCTTTGATGCGCGGTGCGCGACCCGTGATCGACGCGTGCCACAGATGCGACGCCTTCGCTCAGCGCGCTGGCCGGAATGTACGGCAGCCAGCCGGGCAGCGACCCGAAGCCGCCGATCAGTTGCCAGACCGTGTCGGCCGACGCCGCGATCTCGATACCTGCATGGGCCTGCGCCATGTCGTCACCCTTCACGATCAACGCTCGGTCGGCAGCGGCGCATTGGCCGCGATCAGACCTTGTTCGCGCATCTCGCGCCAGAAGTCCGCCGGAATCGCCACGTTCAGCGCCGCCTGGTCTTCAGCGATTCGCTCCGGACGGCTCGCGCCCGGAATCACCGCGACGGTGGCCGGATGCGACATCGAGAACTGTAGCGCGGCAGCCTTGACCGGCACGTCGTAACGCGCGGCGATCGCCTTGATCCGGTCGACCTTCGCGAGGATGTCCGGCGACGCCTTCTGGTATTCGAAATGCGTGCCGCCCGCGAGCACGCCCGAGCTGTACGGGCCGCCGACGACGATCCCGACGTTCCGCGCGGCCGCCGCCGGCATCACGCGTTGCAGCGCGCGCTCGTGATCGAGCAGCGTGTAGCGGCCGGCCAGCAGCATGCCGTCCGGTTGCGGTTCGGCAAGGTCGAGCACCAGCTCGATCGGTTCGACGCGGTTCACGCCGAGACCCCATGCGTTGATCACGCCTTCCTCGCGCAGCTTGCCCAGCACGCGGAACGCGCCCTTGCGCGCCACTTCGAATTGCGCGAGCCATTCGTCGCCGTAGAAGTCCTGCGCGATGTCGTGCACCCACACGATGTCGAGGCGGTCGGTGCGCAGGCGCTTCAGGCTGTCCTCGATCGAGCGCAGCGTCGCGTCGGCCGAGTAGTCGTTGACGATGCGGTTCGGCCGGCCGTGTTCGAACAGGCCGCCCTTTTCGCCGAGATCGCGCGCCGACACGTCTTCGATTTCGTCGAGGATCAGGCGGCCGACCTTCGTGCTCAGCACGTATTCGTCACGCGGATGGTTCGCCAGCGCGTCGCCGAGGCGGATTTCCGCGAGGCCGGCGCCGTAGAACGGGGCCGAATCGAAATAACGGATGCCGTGTTGCCACGCGGCTTCGACGGTAGCCGCGGCTTCCGCGTCCGGGATGTTGCGGAACATGTTGCCGAGCGGGGCGGTACCGAAACCGAGGATCTTGTTGCCGGGCAGCTTGTCTTTGAGACTCACGATTTTCTCCAGGGAAAGATGGAAAGCGAGTTCAGTCTAGGCACGCGGGTTAAGTCTGTCCAAGACGGAATTCGACACAGTTGAGTCCCGCGAGGTCTGATTGGGCGATCAGCGGCCTGTTTCGATCCGCGGCTGCGGCGCGCTGTTCGGGCGAACGGCCCGACCGGCAAGGCTGCCGACCGAATTCACGTTCGATTCATGACTCAGGATCAAAAATGATTTGGCCGGGCGGCCATTTTTCCCGGCTGCCGCGATACCTATATTGGGTGCACTCGCAACGACATCGACGCGGTCGGCGTTGGTTGCGGCTCACTCAACCACACAGGTACCCATGATGAAAACGCTCGTTTCTTCCACCCTCGCCGCCCTGATCCTTTCCGCACCGGCGCTGTCGTTCGCGCAACCGGCCGACCATCAACCGACCCGTGCCGAAGTGAAGGCCGAGATGGCCCGCCTCGCGGCCGTCGGCTACACGCCGGCGCTGGATCACAACCAGTATCCGGCCGCGATCGTTGCCGCCGAAAAGCGCGTGCGCGAAAACGCCGTCGCGCAGGCAGCGCCGCACGCCGCCCCGCTCACCGATGAAACCGGTTACGGCAGCGAACCCCGCACCACCAGCGAATCCGGCCGCGCGATGATGATCAACGGCCGCGACTCGATCTATCGCGGTCATTGAGTCACGTCGGCGCGCACGAGAGCACGCCTTTCGATACGCGCACCCGCTCGTCCGTCCCCTCCGCATGGCCGGCCCGAATCGCCTGAACAGGCATTCGGGCCGCGCGCCGTCGCTGCACTTCCGCCCCCTTGCCCTGCTCCGCGAAACCGCTCGCGCGTCGCCGTTGCGGGCTGCGATTCGTGACTGCGCAGTACAAGTTCTTATGCCGCTTCATCGGTTTATCCGCCGCGCGCCGCACACGATACTTCGGACCGTCCGGCGCCATGCGCCTCACGAAGATCCCGATGCCTTTCATTCGTTGCTCCGGGAGCGAGACGGGCCATGCGGCGCACGTCCCGCGAGATGTCTTGCGTCGCAGTATCGATGGCCGGCGCCGGCGGCGGAAGGCGTGAATCACTCAAACAGTTTTGCGCGCGGCGGGATGATCGGCCGTGTCAGACGAATCCTTCTTCGACCAGCGTGCAGCCGTCGGCCGTGATCGCGTGCCGCTGGCCACGCGGCTCCAGCGCTCCGGTGCCCGGACACGCGCGTGCCAACGTTACCGCGCGTCGGCGTCGCCGAGCGACCCGAGAATCCGGTACGCGACCTTCACGCGATCCTCGATCGGCACATTGCCGTTCGCGAGCATCACGATTCCGATCCGCTTCGCGGGAATGAACGCGACGTACGTGCTGAAGCCGCCGGTCGACCCCGTCTTGTTGATCCAGGTCGCGGGGTTCGGCGCGAGCGGCGGCTGGATCGCGCTCGCCGGCACCGCATCGAACAGCATCTTCGGCGCGTTGCCCGCGAGCAGCGTCGGCAGTGCGACCGGGTATGGATACTGTTCCCAGATCAGATCCTGCGTGAGCGGCCCCGCGCGGAAATAGCCGGTGTGCGTGCGTTCGATCGCGCGCCGCAGGCGCGGCGCCGTCGGGATCATCTCCATGTTCGCCTGCACGAAGCGCAGCAGGTCGGCCGCCGTGGTCCGCACGCCGTACGCGGGCTGCCACAGCATGCCTTCCGTCATCCGCACCGGCTTGCCGTCCTTCGTGTAGCCCTGCGCATAGTCGGCCATGCGCGCGGCGGGCACGTCGATGGTCGTGTGCGTCATCCCGAGCGCGGCAAAGAGCCGCTGCGCCATCAGCGTCGCGAAATCCTGGTGCGTCGCCTTCGCGGTGAGCCAGCCGAGCATGCCGATCGCGACGTTCGAATACGTGCGGTGCGTGCCCGGCGCATACTCGGGCCGCCACGCGTCGAGATAGCGGATCAGGCCCGCGTCGTCGCGGATGCTGTCCGGCACCTGCAGCGGCGTCCCGCCCGGCGTGTGCGTGCCGAGCTGGAGCAGCGTCACGACGCCGAACGGCCTGCCCTGCAGCTCGGGCAGATATTTGGCCACCGGGTCCGCGAGCGACAGTTCGCCGCCCTCCTGCGCGTCCGCGGCGAGCGTCGCGGTCAGCGTCTTGCTGACCGAGCCGATCTCGAACAGCGTGTCGCCGGTCACCGGCTTGCCGGTTTGCCTCGACATCACGCCGTAGTCGAACACGTACGGCTTGCCGTCGGCGACGATGCCGATCGCCATGCCAGGGATCGCGTACTGCTTCATCAGCGGCGCGACCTGGCGCGTGACGGTGTCGTGGAGCGCGTCCTGCGTGACGGCGGCCGCGCGACCGGCCGTGGCGGTCGCGCATGCGGCGACGAACAGGGTCGCGGCGAAGCGTGTCGCGTTGAATCGCATGGGTGCGGTTCCTTTCCTTTTCTAATGGTTGCATGGACAACGGATGCGGCCGCGCCGCGCGCAGCGCGCGTCGGCCGGCCTGTCGAAGCAGGACTATCCGCTACCGCCCGGCCGCCAACAATCGACGATATGTTGCGCGAGCCGAAAGAAAAACTTATGAGATACGCGGCAAGCAGGATGGGGCCGCGCCCCGCTCGGAGCCGCATGCCCGTTTTTCAGGAAAACCTGTCGGTTTCAACAGCATCGAATCCGGCCACCGATTGGCGCCGTATCGAAAATCGACGAAAAAGAGATAAGTCTTGTCAGATCCGCGGGCGCCGGCCAGCGGCGCGATTGATTCATCCGCATGGATCGAAGTAGACTCGCGGAAGCAAAAAATAAAACCCATCCTGAGAGAAACAATGAATCGCCCTTTCCCGATCGCCCGCTCCCGCGTCGTCGGCTCCCGTGTGGTCGCGTGATTTTCACGCACCGACCGACCTGAACCGAAATACGCGACGCCGCCGCGTTGCTGCGCGCGCACGTTCGCCGTTTCGTCGTTGAGCCAGAAGAACCGCCAGGGTCCCGCGCACACCGCCTGCGCACGCCCTGCCCGACCGGAGAGTGAGCCCGTGACCGCAACCGTGGCCGCGTCGGCCTATCGGCCGCGCGATGTCGTCAATGCGCCCGACATCAAGGCGGCCATCGCGCGCCGCAGCGCCGAGCGCGGCGATCCGGCCGAGATCCTCGCGTGGCTCGGCAACCATTTCTTCCGCTGGGTCGTCGGGGCGTTCGAGCAGGCGCAGCCGCTCGCTTCGCTGGCCGATTACCGCGCGCTTGCCGGCGCCGACCGGCCGGCGCCCGAGTGGCTCGTGCGCCGGTTCCGCGCGCAATCGGCATCTCCGGCATCCGGCCCGACGCCCGATGCGGCGCTGCCGCCCGCCGCTGAACCGCCGCCGCTCTACTTCATCGATCCCGAGCACATGCTGCTGATCGACCGCGAACGCGTGCTGGTCGAATTCCTGCGCTCGCGTGCCGGCACGCGGCTCGCGCAGAAACTGCAACGCATCACCTGCGCGATGGCGCTCGACATGTGGGAGCGCGAGCACCAGCGGATGCAGGCGCGCCGCGACAAGGGCTGGGTGCCGAGCAGCGGCCTCGCGCTGCGCGAGGTGTTGCGCACGCCGAACGGGATCGTGTTCGAATTCGTCGGCGATCATCCGGCGCTGCGCGAGGAACTCGCGTACGAGTCGTACTACATGCAGCACTGTCTCGGCCAGTTCGCGGATCGCCGCCGGCTGCGCGGCGGCTACGGCGAGCAGTACGCGCAAGCCGCACGGGACGGCCGGCTGCGCCTCTTCACACTGCGCGGCGCGGGCAACCAGCCGCACGTGACGATCAGCCTGCAGGCGAGCGGCGACGGCCTGCGCATCGACCAGATCAAGGGCAAGCAGAACCGCCATCCGGTGCGCCGCTATGCGGACGACGTCCGCCAGTTCCTGCGCGCGCTCGCGCCGCGCGGCGAGCGTCATCCCGATTGCGAGGGCATGGGCCTCGTGTTCGAACCGGATGCGCCGGGTGCGGCCACCGGCGCGTGGACCTTCGTCACCGACGTGCGCTCGTCCGACCATCTGCTGAGCGTGATGAGCGAGAACTTCCACCTGATCGAGCATTTCGAGCAACCGCCGGCCGTGCTGCAATGGCTGCTGCTGCGCAATGCACCGTATGCGCTCGGCCAGTTGCGGCAGATCGATCCGGCCGTCGCGGCGGCCGCGCGCCATGCGTTGCCGGCCGATGCACTGCCGGCCGCGCGCGCACCCGACGCGCCGCCGGCCGCGACCGCATTCGAGATCGAAGGCATCGCGATCGATCCCGCGCTGTGCGCGGCGTTCGCGTTGCCTGCGCCGACGGACGGGAGCGCGTCATGCTGAAACTACTGCTTGGCGCGGCCGTGCTGGGGCTCGCGTGGTACGTGTGGCGCGCGTTCCGGGTCGCCGCACGGATGGTGCACGAAGTCGACGCCGACCAGGCCGCGGGCGCCGACAGCACGGTGCCGGTGCGCCAAACCGCGGCCGTCAGGCTCGCGCAGGCGCAGGCCGAGCAGGCGCCGCCGAACCGCCGCCGCTGGGCGCTCGCGCTCGCCGACATCCTGCTGATCCGCAACGGGCTGCGCTGCGATTGCGACGACCTCGTCCATGCGCTGCCCGACGCGCAGCGCGAACAGCTCGCGCGCCAGGTACGGCGCGAACTCGACCTGCCGGCCGACCTGCCCGAGTGGCAGATCGTGCAGCGCGTGCCGTCGATCCTCGCGGGCTGGATTCGCGGCGTCGGCCGCTCGCACGACGGCTTCTACGAACAGCTCGCCGCCGTCGGGCGCGTGCGCGACGCACTCGCGTTCGATTGCGCGCGCACCGCGTTTCTCGTGCGCTGCATCGCGCTGCTCGGCTGGGCGTCCGAACAGCACGCGTGGATCGTGCTGCTGCTCAATGCGCAGCGCGCGCAGGACAGCTTCGACAGCTGGGAAGACTTCGGGCTCGCGTATGCGCGGGCACGCCAGCAGTGGCTGCGCGGCAGCAGCCAGGACGGCCCCGCGTCGTCGCGCGCCACGCAGGAAGTGCGCGAATACCTGCGCAATCCGTCCGGAAACTGGCTTTCGCTGCCGTGGAAGCGCTACCGCATCTTCGACCCCCAACCCGTTTCGTCATGACCGCCGATACCGACATGTCCTCCGCTTGCGCCGACCTGATTCCGCCCGCGACGTCCCGCTGGTCCATTTGCGACGTCGACGCGCTGCTGCGCGCCGGCGACTATGCCGCGCTCGACGCGCAACTCGATGCCGCACTCGCCGCCAGCTTCGCCGATCGCACCGCCGAGGCGCGGTACGTCGACGCGCTGCCGGCCGACGTGCAGCCGTGTATCGACGCCGGCGCCGACGGCCTCGCGCGCCTGCGCGCATGGCAGGCCGCGAACCCGCGCTCCGCGCACGCGTGGCTGTGCGAAGCGCATTACTGGCACCACTGGGCCTACGAATACCGCGGCAGCGGCTGGGCCGAAACGGTGACCGAAGCCGGCTGGATCGGCGCGCATGCGTGCGCGACGCTGACGCTCGTCGCCGCGCTGCGCGCGCTGGTGCTCGCGCCGACGTTGTGGAGCGCGCCGATGGTGATCTTCACGAGCGTGTCGTCGTTCGGCGAACCCGAGTGGCTCGCGCAGCTCGTGCGCGAGCGCCGCTGGCCCGTCACCGAACTGCAGTTGAACGCCGGCGCCGACGACGCAGCCACGCGCACCGAACTGCAACGCATGTTCGCGCGTTCGGGACTGAACCCCGACGTGCCGGTCGCCTGCCCGCCGGAATTTCCGGACGCGCTGCCCGGCCCGGTCCAGGGCAAGAAGCTGCGCAAGGAGAAGTGGTACTGGATGGAAGCGACGCTGCACATCCACCCGAAGCTGTTCTTCCCGATGCGCACGTTCATCTGGTACATGCAGCCGCGCTGGGGCGGCTCGCACGATCACATCCGCGCGTTCGTCGCGTCCGACGCGTGCGCGCACCTCGATGCGGTCGAGAAGGACCGGCTGCTGCACGAAATCTGGCGCGACGACTACGCCGGCAATACGCTGGACGCGAATGACGACGACGACGATGCGCGCCACGCGATCACCGCGACGCTCGCGCGTGCGCAGGCGGCGCTGCATCCGTATCACCGTTGGGAAACGCTGAGCTGGCTCGCGCACAGCCATTACATGCGCGAGGACTACGAAAAAGCGTACGCCCGCCTGCAGGAAGCGGAACGCGACCAGCCGATCGACAACGACCAGAAGATGGCGATCGGCGTGCGACTGGCGCTCAGTCTCGATCCGCATGGCGACTGGCTGACCCGCGCGATCGAACGTGCATCGGACGCTCGCGCGTGCACGGCGGCAATGATCCTGCGCGGCTACGGACATCGTACCGGCACGTTCGGTTTCGCCCAGGACGACGCGCGCGGCGATGCATGGCTCGAAGCGGCACGCGTGAACGAGCCCGGCTCGCTCGCATGGAACCAGGTCGCCACCGCGCTGGAGTACGAAAACCGGCGCCCTGCCGATGCCGTCGCCGTCTGCAAGCTTGGCTACGAGGCAGGCGGCGATTCGTGCGATTACCTGCTCGGTTGCTTCTACAAGGACGGCACGCATGTCGAGGCCGACCCGTACCGCGCCGCCCACTACTTCCGCGAGTCGATGGAAGCCGGCGGCAACATGGCCGCGTATCGGCTCGGCTACACGTACTACCACATCGGGCAGACCAGCACGGACCGGGCCGAACGCGCGCGCATGCAGGTCGAGGCCGTCGAGGCCGCGCGCAAGGCGCACGAGATGGGGCATACCGACGGCCTCGAGTGCATGCTGATGTTCATCGGCGACATCGACGACTATCCGTCGCGCCATCGCTACGTCGACGAACTGCGCCGGCATGCCGAAGGCGGCCACCCGGCCGCAATGGCCGCACTGTCGTTCTTCCTTGCCGACGTCAACGACAAGTCGCTGTACGACTATCGCGAGAGCGTGCGCTGGATCATGGGGGCGCAGGCCATCGCGCCGGACGACGAGTACGTGCGCACCATCACGCGTGTCAGCCACGAGGACGGCATGCTCGGGAAGCTGCGCTACAAGCTGCAGCGCAAGCAGATCAAGGCGCACGAGATTCCCGGCGCCGACAACGCGATGGTCTGAACGCGGGCCGACGCACGCCGCCGCTCGTCCGCGGGCCGTGCGTCCTGCCCGCGTATCACCGTGGCAGCCGGTCGAGAAACGCCAGCATCGCCGCGTTGAACCGCGCGGGCCGCTGCAGCGGCGCGAAATGGCTCACGTCGGGCAGGATCGTCAGCGTCGCGCCCGGGATCGTCCGCGCGAGGTACGCCGCATGCTCGGGCCGGATGAATTCGTCGTGCTCGCCCTGCACGATCGCAACCGGCACGGCGATCGCCGCGAGATCCTGCGCGGTGTAATTCGGTTGCGTGCGCATCATTTCGCTGACGGCCGCGACGAACGCGTCGAACTGGTCCGGTGTCGCGGACAGTCGCGCATAGTCCTTCCGATGCCGCGCGAAACAGCGGTCGATCAGCGGACTCGGCGCCATCTCCTTCGTGCCGCCCGGATCCATGTTGCACGCGAAGAACAACACGCCGGCCGCGCGTTCCGGTGCGCGGGCAGCCAGCACGAGCGCGATGCATGCGCCGTCGCTCCAGCCGACGAAGCGTGCACGGTCGACGTGCAGCGCATCGAGGACGGCAAGCACGTCCGATGCCATGCGTTCGTACGAATAGGGGCGGTCGTCGCGCGTGCTGCGGCCGTGACCGCGGCTGTCGATCACGATCGCGCGGTAGCCGGCCGCGAGCAGCGCCGGCACCTGGTTGCCCCAGTTGCCGCCATGACCGAGGCCGCCGTGCAGCAGCACGACCGCCGGCCCCTGGCCGAACGACGCGTGCCAGATGCGCGCGCCGTCGTGGTCGAGCCATCCTTCGGCATCGGCTGCCGGCAGCGGCGTGCCGCCGTGCGCGTCGAAACGAACGAGTTCGTCGTCGTCGAGTTCCGCGTTCATCGTTCAGCCGTCCTTGAGAGGGAGACGAACTGACGATTGTAATGCGTGCGGCCGACGCCGCCGCGGCCGCTCAGGCCTGCGTCGACACCAGCCCGCCCGACTGCGACCCGCCGGATTTTTCCAGCGCCGCGGCGAGTTGCGAGATCGCCGTCGCGAGCGCGGCCGAAATCGCGCTGGCTTCCGCGTTCAGCGACTGCTGCTCGACGGCCGCGGCCGGGTCGTCCTTGGCGCGCTGGGCCGCGGCGGCCATCTGCCGCTCCAAGGTCGCGAGCTGCTTCTGCAGCCGCTCGATCAGCGCCTTCAGCTGGGCGACCGCCGGGTCCTCCGACGATGCGCCGGCGGCGCCGGGCGTTGCGCCGGCGGCGCCGGTCGAATCCTTCGTGCCGGGAGTGCTCGACGTGCCAGTCACGGCGGTGGCGCCCGTTGGGCCAGTTGTGCCCGTCGTGCTCGCGGCATCCGTCGCGCCGCCGGTGGACGACGTCGCGGCCGGCGGGTTCGCGGCCACGCCGCTGTCAACGAGCGGCGATCGCGTGGTCGTGGAGAAATCGATCTGCATCGTGTCGGTCCGTGTGTCGGTAAACGAAGTCACAGGGGCGGAAATCGCCTTCCAGTCCGTTTACGGCATTCATCACACGAAACTTGAATATCGGGGTCGGGTGGATTGTCCGTTGATGATCGCAATTGATCGCGAAAGGGCCAGATTGGCAGCATGACGGCACTGGTAAAATCGCCGCTTCGCCGGCCGGATGCGCACGTCGGACGCCTCGTTCAGGCCCGACCGCGCGATGCCGCCGGCTCCGACTCCCGGACTTTCGAGGCACGGCATACAACGTATGCCGACGACGCCCTCGCAGCTTCCCCGAGTCGCCTTTTCCGTCTGCTTGCACGCGTACCGCACGGCGCTCACCGCCGAGCGGCGAACGCCGTGCGGCACGCATTCACTTCATTACGCATTCGAGGAACACACGATGGCCCGCATCGGCGCCTTCTGCATCACGACGTGGCTCGCCGCCGCGATTCTTTACTTCGGCCAGCACTCCGTCGCAATGATCGCGCTCAGCGGTGTCGTGGTATTCGGCGGGTTCGATCTGCTGCGTCCGTAACCGCGGTCGTGCGACCCCGTGCGGCCGTACCGCGCGCATCCCCGCGTGCGCGTCGCCGGCTCGCGTGCCCCTTCAACCCTTGAAGGGGCGCATGCCGCTCACGACCGAACGGCCCGCATCGTTCCGCGTGATCCGCGCCGCCGGCGTGCGCGGCTGACAACGCTTCGTCGAGCCGCGCGATGATGTTTTCCGCCATCTCGCAGCTGATCCGCAAGCCGCCGACCAGTCCCGCCAAGCCCGTCAGCGCGGCAACGTCCTCAACGAAGACGGCCCGCCCGTCAGCGCGATCCGCTTGCCCGTATCGCGCAGCTTGCCGCCATCGACCGCATACAGCGCAAGCTGCCGTTCGACGTTGAACTGCACGATCACGTGCCGGCTGTCGGCGGTAAACGCGATGCCCTGCGCGGCTTCGCCTCCCGGCACCTCGCTCACCTTCACGGCCTGCCCGTCGCGGATCTCGAACAGCAGCACCTTGCCGATCTTGTGGCGGCCCGGGTTGTCGGCCGTCAGGTTCGAGCCGTCCATTGCCTGCACGGCGATCCACTTCCCGTTCGGCGAAATCGCGACGCCTTCCGGCAGCGACGGCACCGTCAAATACTGAACCGTGCGGAACGGCACGCGCGACACGTCGATCAGCGCGACCGAATCGGCGTCGCCCGCGAGCGTGCCGGTATAGCCCGGCAGCCCGGCGAGCCCGACGTTGCTGACGACGGCCCAGCGGTTGTCGCTCGACACGTCGATCGTGTAAGGCGCGACGCCTGTACTCAGCCGCGTGCCGCTGTCGGTCACCTTGCCGTCGTCGACGTTCAGCACCGCGATGCCCTGCTCGTCGCGCAGCGACACGAGCGCGTGCTTGCCGTCGTGCGTGAAGCTGATCCCGGCCAGCCGCTTCTTGCCGATTTTCAGGTTGCCGTCGAGCGTCACCTGCGTGCCGTCGATGCGCAGGATCGATACGCTGCCGTCGACGTTGGCGACGATCGCGAGCCGGCCCGCGCGGTCGATCGCGATCCCTTGCGGATGCGTGCCGAGCTCGACGCGCGTGATCGCGGGCGGCGCGCTGTCGAGATTCACGACCTGCAGGAACGTGTCGAACACGAGCTGCTTCGCGGCCGTGTCGTAGCGCGTCGGCGCGCCGACCAGCGCGAGCTTCGCGTCGGGCGTGATCGCGACGGCCTGCGGCGGCCCCTGGATGCCGTTCTCGACGTCGACCTGCAAAGCAACCTTCGGCGGGAACGTGCTGGCGTCGAGCAGCGTCAGCGTGTCGGCGGGCGGGGCAGGCAGATAGGTGTCGCGACCCTCGACGCGTTGATACTTGCCGTCGTTGCCGGACACGATCCAGTCGGCGGCGTGCACGGCAACGGCCGTCGTGGCGAGGGTCAGCGCGGCGAGCAGGCGCGCGCTGCGCAGGCGGAAGGAATTCGAATGCATGGCGGTCGGTTCTCCGGATCGGTTGCGGACGCAATGGATTGCCCGGCCCTGCTGCCCGACGGGCCGGCGCCATCGCATGATGCCCGAAAGCGCGCGCGCCCGGCGTCTCGCACCCGGTTCGGTTCCGTCAATCCGTGCGTCGCGTGCCCGCCGACCACTCGACGATGTCGTCGAGCGGATACACCGGCCGCGCGAGCTGCTCGTAGCGAAACAACCCGTAGTCCGAGCTCGTCACGCCGCGGCTGTCGCATTCGACCAGCGCGGACGAAATCGGCACGAACACCGGCCGGCAATACATCCGCGACTTCAGCAGCAGGAAGCGCGCGCGGCGCGGATCGACGCCGACGCTCTCGAACACGCCGAGATCCCACGGCTCCTGCGTGCGCTCGGTGACGACGAGCGTGGCCGTGCCGATATCGAGCACGGCCGCGCGTCCCATGTACGCACGCTGCCCGGTATACGTCGGCCCGGTAATCACGTATTCGCCGTCGGTGATCGCGCGCACGATGCCCGTCGCGCGAAACGGTTCGCGCCGCACGCCGCCGTGCGACGGCAACCGGTTGCCGACCGGCACCGTGACGGTCGCGCCGACGCCCGCGTCGATCAGCGCCGCGACCGCTTCCGGGTCGCACAACGGCCCGCTGACGATTCCGTCGAGCCCGTGCGCGAGCGCGGCTTCGAGCAGATCCATCGTGTCGCACGGGCCGCCCGACATGCAGTTGTCGCCGTGATCGAGCATCAGCACCGGGCGGTCCGCGCCGTCGGCGAGCGCCGCGGCCCGCGCGACCGATTCGGCGAGCGGCGCGCTGCGATAGACGAACGCGTCGCGCGCGTCCCAGATCTGCCGTGCGATGCGCTCGGCCACTGCGTCAGCCGCGGCGCGGTCGCCGTCGGCCACCACGACCACGCTGATGCACGGCGCGGGGATATCCGCGAGCGAGAAGCCGGGCAGGATCGACACCGCGAGCATGCCGTCCGCCTCGGCCGCGCGCGCGGCCTCCACCGCGCGCCGCATCGCGCCTTCGGCGCTCGCGCTGCGCAGCGTCGACGTCATCAGCGGCGGCTGCCGCCATGCGAGCACGGGCCGCGCGCGGCCGTGAATCCGGTCGAGCAACACGCGCGCCGCATGCTCGCCGGTCTCGACCATGTCGACGTGCGGATAGGTCTTGAAACTGACGATCACGTCTGCGTTGTCGATCAGCTTCTGCGTGACGTTCGCGTGCAGGTCGAGCGCGACCGCGATCGGCGCATCGGGCAGCGCCGCGCGCACGCGCGCGAGCAGGTCGCCCTCGCCGTCCGCGCTCTGCTCGGCGACCATCGCGCCGTGCAGGTCGAGCATCACCGCATCGCAGCCGGGCGCGGCGGCAACGATCGCGTCGCAGATCGCCGCATACGCGTCGGCCGCGACGGGCCCGCTCGGGTTCGCGGCCGCCGACACGGGCGTCACGATGTCCGCGCCTTCGCGCTCGGCCGCATCGATGAACGCGGCCATCGCGGTACGCATTCCGTGATTCGCGCGATACGCGTCGTCGCCCCAGTCGGGGCCGTGGCGGCCGAACGCGGCGAGCGGCGTCGGCACCGGCGAGAACGTGTTGGTCTCGTGGTTCATCCGGGCAATCAGGATCTTCATTGCGCGGCGCCCTCCGCGATCCCGGCCGCGCCCAGCATCGCGTGCAGCAGCACGTTGCAGCCGGCTTCCAGATGCACCGGATCGGCGTCCTCGATCTCGTTGTGGCTGATGCCGTCCTTGCACGGCACGAAGATCATCGCGGTCGGCGCGACGCGCGCGAGATACACCGCGTCGTGGCCCGCACCGCTGATCACGTTCATCGACGACAGCCCAAGTGCACGCGCGCCGGCACGGACCTGCTCGACCAGCGCCGGATCGAACGGCTGCGGCGGAAAGTACACGACCGGCTCGATGTCGATCCGCATCCCGGCCGCCGCGCCCAGGTCCGCGCATGCCGCACGCAGCTCCGCATCCATCGCCGCCAGCATCGCGTCGTCGGCCGCGCGCAGGTCGACGGTCAGCGTCACGCGGCCGGGAATCACGTTGCGCGAATTCGGGTGCACGTCGACCCAGCCCACCGTGCCGCGTCCATGCGGCGGATGCGCACGCGCGATCTCGTTCACCTTGCGCACGAGATCGGCCGCGACCAGCAGCGCGTCGCGCCGCAGTTCCATCGGCGTCGGGCCCGCATGTGCCTCCATCCCGTGGACGGTCACGTCGTACCAGCGCTGTCCGAGCGCGCCCTCGACCACGCCGATCGTCGTGTCGTGCGCTTCCAGCACCGGCCCCTGCTCGATATGCGCTTCGAAATACGCGCCGACCGGATGCGCGCCGTGCCCGTCGTCCGCACTGCCCGCGTAGCCGATCGCGGCCAGCGCGTCGCGCACCGACACGCCGTCGCGATCGCATTGCGCGAGCGCATGGTCGAGCGTGAACGCGCCCGCGAACACGCCGGAACCCATCATCACCGGGACGAAGCGCGACCCTTCCTCGTTGGTCCAGACCGCCACCTCGAGCGGCGCGCGCGTGCGCACCCCGGCGTCGTCGAGCGTGCGCAGCACCTCGAGGCCGGCCAGCACGCCGTAGTTGCCGTCGAACTTGCCGCCCGTCGGTTGCGTGTCGATATGGCTGCCCGTCGCCACGGGCGGCAGGTCGTCCCGTTCGCCGGCGCGCCGCGCAAAGATATTGCCGATCGCATCGACGCGCACCGTGCAACCGATGTCCTGCGCCCACGCGACGAACAGGTCGCGCGCGTCGCGATCGAGTTCGGTGAGCGCGAGACGGCACACGCCGCCCTTGTCGGTCGCGCCGATCCGCGCGAGCCGCATCAGGCTGTCCCACAGCCGCGCGCCGTCGACGCGCAAGCCGGACGCCGCGACGCCCGGAGTCGAATCCTGTACTTGCATCGTTGCCATTCCTCGCATTGAAAGGGCACGGCTCATGCGACGCCGACGCCCAGGTAGCGGTCCTTCACGTCGTGATCGGCCGCGAACGCCGCGTTGCTGCCTTCGTAGACGATCACGCCCTGCTCGATCACGAAGTGGCGATCGGCGAGCTGCGTGCACACTTCGAGGTTCTGTTCGACGAGCAGGATCGCGACGCCGGCCGCCTTGATCCGCTTCAGTTGCTCGACGATTTCCTCGACGATCACCGGCGCAAGCCCCTCGACCGGCTCGTCGAGCATCAGCAGCCGCGGATGATTCATCAGCGCGCGACCGATCGCGAGCATCTGCTGCTCGCCGCCCGACAACTGCGCGCCGCCGTTGCGACGGCGCTCCTTCAGGCGCGGAAAGATCCGGTAGATATCGTCGAGCTGCCACGGCGAATCGCGACGCGCGCCGAGCCGCAGGTTTTCCTCGACCGACAGCAGCCGGAAGATCCCGCGATGCTCGGGCACGAAGCACAGGCCGCGCGCGGCGATCCGGTGCGCGGGCTGCCCGGACACCGGTCGGCCCGCGAACGTCACCGTGCCGCCGGTCGGCGCGACGACGCCCGCGATCGTCTTGAGCGTCGTCGACTTGCCCGCGCCGTTGCGGCCGAGCAGCGTCACTGTCTCGCCTTCGTTCACGTTCAGCGAAATGCCCTGCAGCACGTGGCTCTTGCCGTAGCAGGCATGAACCTCTTTCACGTCGAGCATCATGCGCGGCCTCCGGTGATCATGTTGCCGAGATACGCGCTGCGCACGCGCTCGTCGCCGCGGATCGCTTCGGGTTTGCCTTCGACCAGCACGCGCCCCTGCTGCATCACCGTGATCGTGTCCGAGATGTCCATCACGATGCCCATGTTGTGTTCGATCAGCACGACCGTGTAGTCGTCGCGCAGGCCGCGGATCAGCGTCTTCATGTCGTCGAGATCGTCGATGCCCATGCCCGACGTCGGCTCGTCGAGAAAGATCGCGCGCGGCCGCGCCGCCAGCGCCATGCCGACCTCGAGCCGGCGCTGCTGGCCGTGCGACAGCACGCCGGCCGCGGTATCGGCGAAGCGCTGCAGGCCGAGCCGCTCGAGGACGTCGTCGACGATGCCGTCATGCGCGAGCGCACCGCGCGGCGGCGTCCACGGATTCAACGCCCGCCGCGATTCGACGCCCTGCGCGGCGACGCGCAGATTCTCGCGCACGCTCAGGTTCGGAAACAGGCTCGTGACCTGGAACGAGCGTGCGATGCCGCGCCGCACGCGCTTGTGATCGGGTTCGTGCGACACGTCGTGACCGTCGAACAGGATCGAGCCCGACGTGATCGGCAGCGTGCCGGTCAGCGTATGGAACAGCGTCGTCTTGCCCGCGCCGTTCGGGCCGATCACCGAATGCACGGTGCGCGGCATGATGCGCAGATCGACGCCGCCCAGCGCGGTGAACTTGCCGTAGCGCTTGACGATGCCGCGCGCTTCGAGAATCGCTTCGCTCATTGCCGCTCCTTGACCGTGGCCGCCGCGCGATCGCTACGCCGCAGCGACGCCACGATGCGTTCGCCCAGCCCCCACAACCCACGCTGCATGAACAGGCTGACCGCGATCAAGACGAGGCCGAGCAGCAGCAACCAGCGCGGCCACAGCGTCGACAGCCAGTCCGCGAACAGCACGTAGAACGCCGCGCCGAGCACCGACGCGAACAGGTTGCCCGTGCCGCCGATCACCGTCATCACGAGGATCATCTCGCTCGTGTGGTAGTCGATGTTCGACAGCGGCGCGATGCCCGTCATCAGCGCGTGCAGCGCCCCGGCCAGGCCCGTGACCGCGCCCGAGATCACGAACGCCGCGAGCTTGAAGCGCTTCACGTCGTAGCCGGCCGCCGCCGCGCGCGCTTCGTTGTCGCGAATCGCGAGCAGCGTGCGGCCGAACACCGAGCGCGATACGCGCAGCAGCAGCCAGAACACCGCGACGAACAGCACCGCGACGAAGCCGTAGTAGCGCCACGGCGAAGCGAGCGACACGAGCGGTTGCCCGAATGCGGCGAGCGCCGGGCGCGGGATGTCGAGCAGCCCGTTGTCGCCGCCCGTCACGTTCGGCGTCGTATACGCGAGGAAATAGAACAGCTGCCCGAACGCAAGCGTCAGCATCACGAAATACGTGCCGCGCTGCCGGATCGAGAACCAGCCGACGAGTGCGGCCGCGACGGCACCGAGCACCGCGGCCGCGACCAGCGCGGCCGTCACGGACGCGACGCCGCGCGTCAGCACGAGCCCCGCCGCGTAGCTGCCGAGCCCGAAGAAGATGCCCTGCCCGAACGACAACAGCCCCGTGTAGCCGAGCAGCAGGTTGCAGCCGAGCGCGGCGAGCGCGAACACCAGCACTTCGGTCGCGAGCGAGCCCGAGCTCAGCACAAGCGGCAACACGCACGCGGCCACCACCGCGAGCCAGCCTTCCGGCCGCTGCAACACGCCGCGCCACGGCTGCGGGCGTTGCGACGCCGCCGCGCCCGGCGGCAGCGGTTTCGACGAATCGATCATGCAGCCCTCCCCAGCAAACCGTTCGGACGCAGCAGCAGCACGGCCGCCATCGCGACGTAGATCATCAGCCGCGCGCCTTCCGGCCACAGCGTGCTCATCAGGCTCTGCACGATGCCGACCAGCAGCCCGCCGACGAGCGCGCCGAGAAAATTCCCCATCCCGCCGACGACGACCACGACGAACGCGACGCCGAGCGCCTCGATGCCCATGAACGGATCGACGCCGCGGATCGGGGCGGCGAGTACGCCGGCCAGCGCGGCCGTCGCCGCGCCGAGCGCGAACACGAGGCTGAACACGCGGGTCACGTTGATGCCGAGCAGCGACACCATCTCCGTCGACTCGCTGCCCGCACGCACCGTACTGCCGAGCCGCGTGCCTTCGAGCACCCACCACAGCAACGCGGCGAGGACGGCCGTGAACGCGATCACGAACAGCCGGTACTTCGGGTAGACGAAGCCGCCCCAGATCACGACGCCGTTCAGCGCGTCGGGCGGCGGCACGTTGTCGCCGAGCGGCCCCCACGCGAGGATCGCGCACTCCTGCAGCACGAGCGCGAGCCCGACCGTCGCGAGGATGTGGAATTCATGCTGCTGCGCGTACACGTGGCGCAGCACCAGCTTCTCGACGATCCACGCGAACGCGCCGACGACGAGCGGCACGAGCGCGAGCGCGACCCAGAAATTCGCCGACCATTGCAGCGCCTGGTAGCAGAGGTACGCCCCGAGCAGGTAGAACGCGCCGTGAGCGAAATTCACGAAGCGCAGCAGGCCGAACACGATCGACAGGCCGACCGCGAGCAGGAAATACAGCATGCCCACGCCGATGCCGTTGACGATCTGCAGCAGATAGACGTTCATGGCTTCCGTGTCGGAAAGAAAGGTAACGGACGCCCGCGGCGCGCGATGCGCCGCGAACGCATGCACGGCGTCACGCGAGCTTGCAGCCCGTCTTGTCGAGCGGCAGGAACGACTGGCCGGCGCTGACGATGTCGGCATAGTCGTCCGCATTCTTCATCCGGCCCTTCGGCTTGCCCTTCAGCAGGTAGTAGTTCTTCAGCACCTGGTGGTCGCCCTTGCGGATTTCCTCCGGGCCCGTGAGGCCGTCGTACTTCATCCCTTCCATCGCCGCGACGACCTTCTTCGGATCGGCGCTGCCGGCCTTTACCATCGCGTCGATCAGGATCTTCGAGCAGATGTACGAACCCGCGAGGCTGTAGTTCGGGTTCGCCTTGAACGCGGCGTTCGCGCGCTTCACGAGATCGCGGTTCAGCGGCGAATCGATGCCGTGCCAGTACTGCGCGCCGAAATACACGCCGTCGCAGATGTCCGGCCCGAGCGCCTCGAACTGCTCGAGGCCCGATGCCCATGCGAGCAGGATCGTGCAGTTGCGCTTCATCCCGAAGCTGACGGCCTGGCGCAGCGTGTCCGACGATTGCGAGCCGAAGTTCAGGATCAGCAGCACGTCCGGCTGCGCGGCCGCCGCGTTCGTCAGGTAGCCGCTGAACTCCTTCTCGGCGAGCGAGTGGTAGCTGTTGCCGACGTGCTCGATGCCCTTCTCCTTGAAGACCGCCTTCGCGGCCGACAGCAGGCCGTCGCCGAACACGTATTGCGGCGTGATCGTGTACCAGCGCTTCGCCTTCGGCAGCATCTGGATCAACGGGCGCACCGTCTGCTCGATCGCGCCGAACGTCGGCACCGACCAGCGGAACGTCGCCGCGTTGCAATCCTTGCCGGTGATCTCGTCCGCACCGGCCGTCGTGATGAACACGCCGTCCGCCTTCTGGACTTCCTTGCCCATCGCCAGCGATTCGGACGACAGGATGCCGCCCGCGAAGAAGCGCACGCCCTTCTGCTGCGCGATTTCCTGCACGCGCCGCACGGCGGTCGCCGGCTTGCCCTCGGTGTCGAGCGCCGTATAGGCGAGCGGCGCGCCGAGCACCTTGCCGTATTGCTTGACGACGAGCTGCATGCCGAGATCGGCGTACTTGCCGTTGGCGGCGAACGGGCCGGACATCGGCACCGGGCAGGCAAGCTGGATGGGCGAGCCCTGCGCGAACGCGACCCGGGACGACATGCTGCCGAGCGCGCCCGGCACGGCCGACAGCGCGGCCAGTTTCAACAGTTCTCGGCGATTCAAGTTGAGCTCCTCATGAACGGGGACACACGCGATACGACCGACTGCCAAACCGTGCCCACGCCACTCCTGGATGCGCGCCGCCGGTTGATCCTATTTATCATGATAAATAGAATGAACCTGATGCTAGAGTTGATCAAAATTGGTGTCAATCAGGCAAAATTCCGTACCCGCGCCGGCACCGGTCGTCGACGATGACGCGGCGCGCAGTCACACAAAGGAGTCGTGAAGATGGTCATGGACCGAGCCAGGGCGGGCCTCGCGGTCGAAATCAAGCAGCCGAAGCGGGCCGATCTGGTCGCCGAGGAGATCAAGCGGCTGATCACCGAGAAGGACCTGAAGCCGGGTGACCGCCTGCCGCGCGAGGCCGAGCTGCAGCAGCTCTACGCGGTGAGCAAGAGCACGATCCGCGAGGCGCTGAAGTCGCTCGAGGTGCAGGGGCTCATCAAGGTCACGACGGGGCCGTCGGGCGGCGGGATGGTCGTCGAGGTGCCGCTCGACCGCACGCTTCAGCTGCTGCAGAACTATCTGTTCTTCAAGGACGTGACGATCGACGACATCTATACGGTGCGCAAGCTGCTCGAACCCGAGCTGGCCGCCGGCGCCGTGCCGCATCTAAGCGAGCGCGACTTCGCGGCGCTGGAGGCGAACATCGCGTGCTGCGACGGCGCGTCGAGCGTGCACGATCGCGGCCACATGCTGCGTCAGCGGCAGGAAGACACGACGTTCCACGACATCCTCGCGGCCGCGAATCCGAATCCGTTCCTGCGCTTCAGCTGCGAACTGATCAACGAGATGATCCGGCAGTTGATCGAGTTCCGGAACGACACGCCGCTCGTCGAGCACAAGCGCTTCGGCGAAGCGAACGTGTCGATCCACAAGGCGATCCTGCAGGCCGCGCGCGAGCGCGATGCCGAGCGCGTCCGGGCGCTGATGGTCGAGCACATGACCGAGGCGCCCAAGCACGTGAAGCGGATGAAAGGCAAGCTGCGCGGACGGTTGATCCTCGATTCCGAGATCCGCAGGCGCGCGGCCGCCGGTTCCGTTGCGGCACTCGATGCGGCCGCAACGGATCCGGAAGAACGCTGATCCGCGGCACACTCGCCGATGCGCTGCACCCGACCGAACGCACGCTGCGCCGTCGGCTCGACAAGGACGGCATCACGTTCCAGTCGCTGCTCGACGACATGCGTCGCGACGACGCCGTGCGGTTGCTCGACGATCACGCGCTGACGGTCGCCGAGATCGCGGAGCGGCTCGGCGACAGCGAGCCGCGCAGCTTCCGTCATGCGTACCGGCGCTGGACCGGCAAGACGCCGCGCGAGACCCAAACAAACGGCAAATTGACGTAAATCGACTCGCGTAGAATGCCCCACCATCCATCCGAGCGGGGCCACGCTTCCATTCCACTCGCACCGGGCAATACCAACGACAACCGCGGCAATCGCGACGATCGTCGACCGACGAAGCCTTCATGAGCCAACCGATCCTGTACCTCCTCGCCGGCAACGGCAGCGCAGCCGACTGGTGGGACGACGCGCTGCCCCACTTCCGGCGCTATCGCCCCGTGCCGCTCGAACTGCCGGGCTTCGGCGATCATCCCGCGCCGCCGTGCGAGGATCTCGCCGCCTATGCGCAGGCGCTGCTGGACGCGACCGAACCCGGGCACGCGATCATGGCGGTCGGCGTGAATGCGCTGGTGGTCCTGCACGCGTTGCAGCGGCGCCCCGGCCACTTCGGCCGCAGCGTGCTGCTCGCCCCGGTCGGCGCGTTCCTGTGGGAGCGGCGCCTGCCGAAACTGATGGCGCCGAAGCCGCTGCGCAAGACCATCCACTGGCTGCTCGCGCACTACCCGGCGCTGTTCGCCCGCAAGTTCTCGAACCGGACCTGGACGTCCGCGCAGTATCGCCGCATGGGCGCCGGCTATGCCCGTTGCCGCGCGTTCGTGCCGCACTGGGATCTCGTGCGCGCCGATACCGCGCTGCCGCTGCTCGAGTGGGTCACCGATCGCATCGAACTCGTGTGGGGCGGCCAGGATGCGGTGCTCGGCGTCGGGCAGGCCGCCGCGTGGTCGGCGGTCCTCGCGCGCGCCGACCTGACCGTCACGCTGCAGCCCGGCTGGGGACACTATCCGTGGATCGATGCGCCGGCGGCGTTCGCGCAGTGGCTCGAAGGAGACGACACGGGCTTCGTCGCGCATACCAAAGGCGGGCGCCTCGCGCTGGCCGCGATGGCCGGGCTGCCGGTGCCGCCCGCGCTGTCGCTGACCGCTGCCGACGATCCGCGCCTGCCCGGCTTTCTCGCGAGCCAGCCGGACGCCGAGTGGGCGATCCGGTCGTCGAGCCATGGCGAAGACCAGGCCGATGCGGCGAACGCCGGCCTGCACACGACGTTCCTGCGCGTACCGGCATCGCAAGCGGCCGCGCGCGTGGCCGAACTGCTCGACGGCGGCCTCGAGGAAGCCGTCGTGCAGCGCTTCATCACGCCCGTGCTGTCGGGCATCGCGTTCGTGCGCCATCTCGCGATCGAAGTCGAATGGGTCGAAGGTCACCTCGAAACGCTCGCCGACGGGCAGGCCAGCCCGCAGCGCGCGATTCTGTCGCGGCTCGGCGAGCCGTGGCAGCGCGGCACGTTCGCGACCGCGCACGGCCTGACCGCGCAGCAGCTGTGGGCGTTCCTGCAACGGGTGCTGCGCGCGTTCCACTACGTGCCGGGCGACGTCGAATGGGCGTGGGACGGTGCGCAGCTGTGGCTGCTGCAGTACCGTCCGATCAGCACCTACGGCTGGCATCGTCACCTGACCGCCGCGAACATCGCGGAGATCCTGCCGCCGCAGCCGAGCCGGCTCGTCGAATATGCGCAACGGCGGGCGGCCGGCAGCATCCCGGCGATCATGGCGCGCTGGGACGCACGCGTGCTGCGCGACAACGAACCGTTCACCGCGCTCTACGGCGGCGCGTCGTACATCAACAACGACCTGTTCCTCGCGCGTCTCTCGGACTGGGGCGTGTCGGCCGCCCACTACAGCGGCGAGATCGGCGGTGCGACGCCGCCGCTGCGCTGGCGAGCGCTGCGCCTGCTGCGTGCGCTGCCGGTGTTCTGGCGGATGCTGCGCGTCGCGCGCGGGCACCTGCCGACGCTCGCGCGCGGCCTGGAACGCTTCGACCGGGAACTGGCGACGCTCGTCGAACGGCGCGCCGACGGCCAGCAACTGGCCGACTGGTTCACGCGCTTCTACGTGTTCGTCGTGCAGGGCAACCTGTGCATCGCGTCATCGCTGGCGAGCAGCGGCGGCGCCCTGTGGGGGCGTCCGCCGACCGCGTATGGCCAGCTCGACGACAGCCCGCACCGCCTGCCATGGGAAACCGATCCCGGCACCGCGCGGCCACCGGCCGCCGACCTGCCGCTGCAGCCGTTTCCCGACTGGCCGCTGCCGGTCCGCGTACTGCACGCGCTCGGCGCGCCCGGCATGCGCGGCTGGTATCTGCAGGTGCGCGAGTGGTATCGCGACAATCTGATGCGCGTGTTCTTCCGCCTGCATCACGCGATGCCGGCCGCCGACCGCGACACGTGGTTCGCACCGCACCCCGAGCGCCGCGATCGCAACGGCAGCTTCTGGCAGGACGGCAGCGAAGGCACCGACGAGGCAGCCGGCTTCATGATCTATCCGGGTGACACGCAGGGCGTGCTCGGCCGCGACATCCTGCTCGAAGACACGCTCGACCCGGGCCGGCACGCGCGGTACCAGGCCGCCCGGGCGGTGATCGCGCGCATGGGCGGCCGGCTGTCGCACGGCGCGACGCTGCTGCGCGAACTGCGCAAGCCGTCGGCCGTGCTGCCGCGCGTCGACGCGGCGTGGGTGGGGCGCGAAGTGCGGCTCAGCGACGGCCGGCTGACGCTCGTCGAATAGGACGCGCGCCGGCGTGGCGATCCGGCAACCGCATCGCACGTCGCGGTTGCCGCCTACCGAATCGGTACGCATCAGCGCAGCGGCGTGCGGATTTTCCCGTCGACCTTCAACGTGCGCCGGTCGCGCGCGACCTCGTATTCGACCGTCTGCGCGGGCGTGACCGCGCCATAGGACCGGCCGTTCACATAGACGACGCCGTCGCGCAACTCGACCCTGTCGCCGTTGACCGTCGCGGTGGCGCGGTCTCCCTGCAACACCGCGCCCGAACAGCCGGCGGTCGAGAAGCTGCGGACCGACGTGTCCGGCATCGCGGCGTTCCCGCCGCCCGGGTCCGCCGCATGCGCGGCGCTGCATGGCAGCGCGTCCATGGTGCCGGCCGCGTGGAGCGGCACCGCCCCGATGCCGCTCCCGGCAAGCAACGCGATCGTCATCGGCAGCAGCTTGTTCATCAGTTGCTCCGAGAAACCCCGTCCTTCAGGACGGGGAGGAAAGGAGTGCAGTTGACAGGCAGCTTCTTCCACGGGTTAGGATCACTTGCATGATCCTTGTCTACCGCTACCGCGTGAAGTCGCTCAACGGACTGCTCAACAAGCAGAGCCGTGCGGTGAACTACGTCTGGAACTTCTGCAATGACACGCAGAAGCACGCGCTCAAGTGGGGCAAGAAGTGGCCGACAGGATTCGATCTGAACGTGCTGACGACTGGCAGCAGCAAGGAACTCGGCATCCACTCCGGCACGGTCAACGCGACGTGCGAGCAATATGCGAAGTCGCGCAGTCAGTACCGTCGGCCCTACCTGCGCTATCGCGGCAGGAAATCGCTGGGCTGGGTGCCGCTGAAGGGCCGCGACCTGAAGCGCGAAGGCGACGCGTTTCGCTTTGCCGGCAACACCTTCCGCGTGTTCAACAGCCGACCGCTTCCCGAAGGCAAGATCAAGGATGGAACCAACTTTGCGCAGGATGCGCGCGGCAATTGGTTCTTGAACATCGTGATCGAGATGCCGGATGTTCAGGCTCGTCCGATCCGTTCCGGCGTCGGCATCGATCTCGGCCTGAAAGACTTCGCCACACTTTCGACCGGCGAGAAACTGCCCAATGACCAGTTCGGTCGACGAGCGGCGGAAAAGCTGGCGAAAGCGCAACGGGCGCGAAAGCACAAGCGGCATATCGCGAAGCTGCACGCCAAGGTCGCGAATGCCCGTGCCGATTTTCAACACAAGCTCGCGCTCGATCTGGTGCGGCGGTTCGATTACATCGCGGTCGGCAACGTGTCGGCCGTCAAACTTGCCAGAACCAGGATGGCAAAAAGCGTCTACGACGCGTCCTGGTCGTCCTTCCGGAACAAGCTCCGCTACAAAGCGATCGCGCACGGAGCCACGTTCGAGGAAGTGGACGAAAGCGGTTCGACCCAGTCCTGTTCGGCGTGCGGGTCGAAAGACAGCACGACGCGGCCGAAAGGTATCGCGGGACTGAGAATAAGAGAATGGACCTGCAGTGACTGTGGTGTCGAACATGATCGTGATATCAACGCTGCGCTGAACATTCTCCGATGCGGACGTGCATCGCCAGGTGTGGGAATCCTCTCCCTTTAGGGAGAGGAAAACGTCAACGTGATCTCCGTGGTCCGCGGTCGTCGATCGTGGGTCGATCGACACCCCTGTTCGCAGGTCGGCCCGCGCCGCCCAGTATGCGGCCACTTCGCCGCGTCGAAACAACCGATCCACGTGAAAATCGCCTTGCTCAAGTTGCGATCCGCAACTATTATTGATTGCGATACGCAACCGTTCGGGAGCAAACCATGGACCTCATCGACGCACCGGCCAAGCCGCGCGACGCAACCATCCTGGAGCTGCGCGACTTTTCGCGCAAACTGGTGCGCGAGCTCGGCTTCATGCGCGCGACGCTGGCCGACAGCGACTGGGCGCCGTCGGCCGTGCATGCGATCATCGAGATCGGGATGGCGCCCGGCATCAACGCGAAGGATCTCGGCGCCATCCTGCGGCTCGACAAATCGAACACGAGCCGGCAACTCGCGCGGCTCGAAGCGGCCGGTATCGTGGAGCGGCGCGTGTCGACCGAGGATGCGCGTGCGATCGAGCTGTACCTGACCGCCGAAGGCAAAAAGCTCCAAAAAAGAATCGACACGTTCGCGACCGATCAGGTGTCGAATGCGCTGCGCCGCATGATTCCGGCCGACCAGCAGGCGCTGCTGCGTTCGCTCGCGCTGTATGCCGATGCGCTCGCGCAGGACAACGCGGCCAGGGCGAGCGTCGCGCCCGCCGATGCGCCGTCGATTCGCGAAGGCTATCGGCCGGGCTGCATCGGCGATATCGCGAGCCTGCATGCACGCTTCTATGCGGAGCACTGGGGTTTCGGCGCGTTCTTCGAACAGCGGGTGGCGACCGAGTTGGCCGCCTTCGCGGGCGCGCTGCCGGCCGACGGCAAGGCGCTCTGGCTGTGCGAGGAAGACGGCCGGACGCTCGCGTCGCTCGCGATCGACGGCGACCCGGCGACGGGCGTCGCGCACCTGCGCTGGTTCATCGTCAACGACGCGTTGCGCGGCTCGGGCGTCGGGCGTCGGCTGATGACGCTGGCGATGCGTTTCGTCGACGAGCACCGGTTTCGCGAGACCTACCTGTGGACCTTCAAGGGGCTCGATGCCGCACGTCATCTATACGAGTCGTTCGGCTTTGCGCTGACGAGCGAATCCGCGGGCACGCAGTGGGGAACCGAAGTGGTCGAGCAGCGCTTCAGCCGGCCGGGGCCGGCTGGCGGTTGAGATCGGCGGACGTGATCGCAGCTGGCCGGACGGCGGACGCGAAACGGCGGGCAATGCGCGGAAACGGAAAAGGAAAGGAGAAAACGTCGATCCGGTACGGCGGCGAGGCCGGCGATGTCGCGATCAGGCCGGACACCGAATGAAAGACAGCCGGCCGGCCCGCCTGCGCGAACCGGCCGGCGCCGGATGGCCTTGCGGCGCGGCGGGCTTCAGCCCTGATCGTCGCCCGGCCACCAGGTCCTCGCCTCGCGGTCGACGGCGAGCGTGTCGAGATCCTTGCCTTCGAGCCATTTCGGCCGCGGGCCGCGCCCGGACCATGAGCGGCCGGTCGACGGATCGTAGTACTTGGCAGGCGCCTTGCGCTTGCGCTGGACGATGTAGCCGAGCGCGCTCAGCACTTCCTGCTGCGAAATTCCCAACAGTTCGACCTGTTCCTTGAAGGCCGCGAGCGCGGCTTGCTTCTCCTTCTGCTTCGCCTCTGACAGCTTGATGTTCAGGTCCCGAAGTTGTGCTTCGAGTTCCTGCAGGGCCTGGGTCATGTATTCATCCTCTTTGGGCATGTTTTTGCAAAAAGCTCCGATGGCCGAACCTACCACGAAGTTCCGCCTATAGGGGCTGTCAAATCGGTGAATCGTCCACCTGAGCCGGCATGATTTGCGCGACGCGCACCAAACGACGTCGTGCGTCACTGACAGGCAGGACCAGGCCGGCAACGGGCGGCACGCCGCGTACGCATGCACGGGACGAACGGCGGCGGCAAGTGATTCGCCGCCCCTGACACGGGCGCGGCATGGCGCGAATGATAGCAGTGCGCGGCGTCGTGTTGCAGAAGTCGCTGACCGGAGTCGATTCGGGCCCGACGGTTCAGCGGTTTTCGCTGCCGGCGTCCCATGCGATCCGGTCGAACAGCGTGCGCAGCTTCGCGCCGCGCGCCGCATTCAGCGCGGTCGCATGCGCGACGCGTCCGGCCAGATGCGCGCGAAAATCCGGATGCGCGTCGCGATTCTGCGACGCCGGGCCATGCCGGATGCAGTTGGTCAGGATGGCCTTCAGGCGATCGAACGCGTCGCGCGCCAGGTTCGGATGGCGGTTGACGACCACGCCGGCCAGTTGCTGCCGCGTGCCGCGCGGCATCACGCGCGTCTTGCGCAATTGCAGCGCGAAGCCTTCCTCGAATGCGATCGCGGCGACCCGGATTTGCAGCCGCTCGACGTCGCGCGCCAGCACATCGCCGCCGGAAAACGCAAGATCGTCCGCATAGCGCGTGTAGGTCGCATCGAGCGAACGCGCGAGCGCGGCGAGCCGCATGTCGAACCGGAACGCGCACAGGTTCGCGAGCGCCGGCGACGTCGGCGCACCCTGCGGCAGATGCCGTTCGCGATAGCGCTGGCGGCCGATCCAGTCGAACCGGTCGCGCAGGTCCGGCGCGAGCAGCCGTGCCGACGGCACGCGATTGGTGCACAGCCCGGTGAGCGTGCGCGCGACTTCGGCCGGATACCCGAGCGTCGCGAACAGCGCATGGACGCGCGCGGCGCGCACCGACACGAAGAAATCCGCGAGGTCGAAGCGCACGACGACGTCGCGATCCGCATGCGGCGCCGCGAACGACACGATCCCGTGCCCCTTGCGAAAACCGTGTACCGCGCCATGCGGCGCGATGCGATCGAGCAGCTCGTGCAGGATGCGGCGCTGCGCTTCGCGCAGCCGCCCTTTCGGGATTTCGACGAGGCGGCACCCGCCGCTGCGCTTGTCGACCGGGACGTACGTGTAGTGATGCAGCGGCGTGGCGCTGCCGCGCGCGTCGACGCGCCAATGATCGGACAGCCAGTCGAGTGCCGGCGTGCTGATGCCGAGCCAGCCGGCGAGATCGCCGGGCGTCGGCCATTGCGGCACGTCGCAGCCGGCGAGCGGCGCCGGCGGCGGTCGCTGGACCAGCGGGCGCCGCACGATGCGAATCACCGCCGGCCGACGGTCGCCATACCATGCACGCACGAACGCGGGCGCGTCGGCAAGGACCGCCGCGAGCACGTCGGTGTCGGTATCGGCCCAGTTCGCGGCGAAGCGGACGAGCGCGACGTCCGCGCATTCGTACGTCCACGGCGGCGCGTCGCCGAGCACGGCCGCCATCCGCGCGACGACGCCGTCGCGCTCAGGCGAACCGGCGAGCATCGCGTCGGCAATCGTACGGGTGGTGTCGCGCAGGGATGAGTGCATGGACGAAGAGGGGCGGGACGATGAGCCAACGTGGCTGGTACTGCGAGTGCAGTCGTTGCGCAACGCGCAACATGCGCACTTGCGACGCATCGGCGTATCGATCTGATCCACGGGGTAGCCCCGTAGTCCTGGAACATCGGCTGCCTGTTCCGGGCGTGTGCTTGACCCGCCGCCCCGCGTCGCGACTTTAATCGGCGACGACGCCAGGTGTCAAATCGAGCCGGACGACGCGCGATGCGCGGCGGCATCGCGATGCGGTCGCCCGATTTCCCGACGCGCTGGCCGAAGCGGCAAACGGCCCGCTCCGCCCAGCGCCACCCTGCTTCCCTACATGTTGCCCGCCAGATGAAACCGCGACGCCGGATGCCACAGCCTGACCGACGTGGCGACCTGCTCGCCGACCCACGTCCGGCGTCGCAACAGCAGACACGGTTCACCGATTTCCATCACGAGATGCCGGCGCACCTGCGCATTGGGCTTCTCCGCGTAGATCTGGAACTCCGCACGCTGGATCGGCGCCAGTCGCACCATGTAATGGTTCGGCGTCTCGATCGTGAAGTCCTGCTCCAGATACGCGGGAAACAAGGCCGGATTGACGTAGCGATCCTCGAACTGGATCGGTTCGTCCTCCTCGTAATGCACGATCCGCGAATGAAACACGGGCCCGGCGCGCAGTCCGAGCGCGTCGATCGCATCCGGGTCGACGCTGCGCTCGATCATCAGCACGCGCGCACTGTGCCGATGGCCGCGCTCGGCGATCTCGTCCGCGATGTTGCGGATCTCCAGCACCGTCGATTCGTAATGCCGGCGCTCGACGAACGTGCCGGCGCCCTGGATGCGCGTCAGCACGCGCTCGGCCGTCAGTTCGCGCAGCGCGCGCGACACCGTCATCCGGGCCACGCCGAATTCCTTGACCAGTTCCGCCTCGGTCGGGATCGCGGCGCCGGGCTTCCAGTCGCCCTTCGCGATCCGCTCGACGACGTAGCGCTTGATCTGCTGATAGGCCGGCAGCGCCCGCGCCGGTACGGTGTCGACCGACGCCTTCGCAGGCCGTGCGGAAAGTCTGCGTTCCGTTTCGCTCATGCGCCCTCGACCGGATGAATGTGGGGTGATCGGCCCGTCCTCGACCGTCGTCACTGCAACGACGGCGGCGCACCGGCGACGATGCCGGCCGCGATCGCGATATCGTCCGCGAGCGGCCGGTCGTCGTGATATGCCGGCACGCGTTCGCGCACCTGCCGCCACAGCGCGTCCGTCGATGCGGCCCGCGCCGTTTCGGCCGGCTGCAGGTCGTACGCCTGCGCGGCGGCCAGCAGCTCGATCGCGAGCACGCGCGTCGTATTCTCGATGATGTCGAGCGCCTTCAGCGCGGCCGGCGTCGCGTGACACAGGTGATCTTCCTGCAGCCCCGACGTGATACCGCCGTCGAGGCTCGCCGGCGCGGCAAGCCGCTGATTCTGCGCGACCAGCGCGACCGCCGTGTACTGCGCGATCATGAACCCCGAGCAACTGCCGCCCGGCGCGGCAAGAAACGCCGGCAGCCCGCTGACGAGCGGATTCACGAGCCGGTCGAGACGCCGCTCCGCGATCGCCGCGACCTGGGCCATCGCCGCCGCGAGGCTGTCCATCGCGAGCGCGATGCCCGCGCCGACCGCATGCGCCTGCGAATGCACGGCCGGCGCCTCCCGCGTGCCGGCGACGATCGGATTGTCGGTGACGGACGCGAGTTCGCGATCGACGACCTCCGCCGTGACGTCGAACACGTCGCGCGCCGCGCCGTGCACGTGCGGAATCGTGCGCAGGCTGAGCGGATCCTGCGTATGCCGGCCGCTCGCCGCGACGAGCATGCCGCTGTCCGCCAGCAATGCACGCAAACGGGCGCCGACCTGCCCGATACCGGGCGAAATCCGCAGCGCGAGCGAAGCCGGATCGAATGCGGCGAGCTGCCCGCCGAGGTTCTCGAAACTCATCGCCGCGATCCAGTCGGCCCAGTCGAGCAACCGTTCGGCGCGAACCAGCGCGAGCGCGGCCAGCCCCGTGACGCACGGCGTCCCGTTGACGAGGCTCAACCCCTCCTTCGCACCGAGGACGAGCGGTTCGCGGCCGATGCGCCGCAGCGCCTCGTCGCCGCGCACGCGTTCGCCGCGATGGCGCGCGTGGCCGTGCCCGACGCAGACGAGCGCGACGTGCGCCATGTGGGTCAGGTACCCGACCGAGCCGTGCGCCGGCACTTCGGGCAGGCAATCGTGCTCCAGCAGCGCGACGAGCTGTTCGACGACGTCGGCCCGGACACCCGAATGCCCGTGCGCATAGTTGTTGATCGCGGCCGCGATGATCGCGCGCGTTTCGGCCGCGCCGAGCGGCATGCCGACGCCTACCGCATGACTCATCAGGATGTTGTGCGACAGCGTGCTCTGCTGGGCCGGCGATACGATCACGTCGCACAGCGCGCCGACGCCGGTATTGACGCCATAGGCGCGAATCCCGCGCGCGACGATCTCGTCGACGAGTTCGCGAGCGGCCACGACCCGCGCGCGCGCATCGTCGGCCAACGCCAGCGGCTCGCCGGCCGCCACCGCCGCCACCTGCCGCCAGTCAAGCGGCTGCGCCGCACGGAATACGGTCATGGCAGCCTCAGTTCGTGGTGCGGTCGTGGTGGCTCGACACGAATTGCCGGAAGCGCTCGGAGGTCTGCCCGCCGAACACTTCATTGGGCGTCCCGTCCGTATCGACCTCGCCCTGATGCAGGAACATCACGCGATTCGACACGTGGCGCGCGAAACCCATTTCATGCGTGACGACCAGCATCGTGCGCCCCTCTTCCGCGAGCGAGCGCATCACGCGCAGCACCTCGCCGACCAGCTCCGGGTCGAGCGCCGACGTCGGTTCGTCGAACAGCATCACCTTCGGATGCATCGCCAGCGCGCGGGCAATCGCGACGCGTTGCTGCTGGCCGCCCGACAGGTGTGCGGGATAGTAGCCGCGCTTGTCCGCGAGGCCGACGCGTGCGAGCAGCGCCTCGGCCTCCTCCACCGCTTCCGCGCGACTGCGCTTCTGCACGCGCAGCGGCCCCTCGACGAGGTTGTCGAGCACCGTCATGTGCGACCACAGGTTGAAGTTCTGAAACACCATCCCGAGCTGCGAGCGAATCCGGTCGACCTGGCGCCGGTCGCTCGGATGCAGCTTGCCGTCGCGCGCGCGCTTCATCGCCAGCTCTTCGCCCGCGAGCGCGACGGAGCCGTCGTCGGGCGTCTCGAGCAGGTTCAGGCAGCGCAGGAACGTGCTCTTGCCCGATCCGCTCGCGCCGAGGATCGAGATGACGTCACCCTCGTGCGCGTCGAGCGAAATGCCCTTCAACACGTGATGATCGCCGAACGACTTGTGGATGTTTCTGACCGACAGCGCAACGGGAGCAGTGGTGTTCATCGGATTCTCTTTGAAAGGACGGGGCGCTCAGGAGGCGGCGCGCTGAGGATTGCGCGCCGCCGCGGCGGACGCACCGGACGGCTTCGGCGCACGCAGGTGCCCGGAGAGCCGCCATTCGAGCGCGCCGAGCAGGCGCACGACGATGAAGTTCAGGCCCAGATAGATGAGGGCCGCGCAGACGAACACCTCGGTCGTCCGGTAGGTTTGCTGAATGATCTGCTGCGCGACGCCCGTCACTTCCCACACCGTGACGAGGCTCGCCAGCGCGGTCGACTTGACGAGCAGCACGGCCTCGGTCGAGTACGCGGGCAGGCACTGGCGCAGCGCGATCGGACCGATCACGCGCCGCAGCAGCGCGAAGCCCGACAGGCCGATCGAATAGCCGGCCTCGATCTGCCCGACCGGTACGGCCATCAACCCGCCGCGCAGGATTTCGGCCGTATAGCCGGCCGTGCACAGCGCCAGCGACAGCACCGCGCAGACGTACGGCTCGCGCAGCACCGGCCACATGAAGCTGTCGCGGATCACGCCGAACTGGCCGAGCCCGTAATACACGAGGAACATCTGGATCAGCAGCGGCGAGCCGCGAAACACCAGGATGTAGGCGCGCGCGAAGCGGTTCGGCAGCCAGCTCGGCGACACGCGCATCGTGACGATCACGAGCGACAGTAGGCCGCCGAGCACGAGCGATGCGAAGAACAGGCCGAGCGTGGTCGGTACGGCCGCGAGCAGCTGACGCAGCGTATCGACGAGAAATGCGAAATCGATGGACATGCCCGTTCTCCGTCAGTTGCGCGCGAAATTGCGGCGGAACGACCGGCCGACGATCGCTTCCGCCCGGTTGAACACGCGGTTCGACAAGCCCGTCATCAGCAGATAGAGCGCACCGCCCGCGACGAAGAACACGAAGTACTGGTGCGTCGAATTGGCGGCGATCTGGCTCGTGCGGAGCAGCTCGGCGAGACCGGTGACCGAGATCAGTGCGGAGTCCTTCAGGCTCAGTTGCCACACGTTGCCGATGCCGGGCAGCGCGAAGCGCAGCACCTGCGGCACCAGGATGCGCCGCAGCACCATGCTGCGCGGCATGCCGATCGAGCGCGCCGCTTCGAGTTCGCCCTTCGACACCGCGAGCACCGCCGCGCGATAGACCTCCGCCTGATAGGCGCCAGAGATCATCCCGACCGCGAGCGCGCCGATCACGAACGGCGGCACGCCGATGAAGCCTTCCGCGCCGAACCACTGGCCGACGGCCGTCACGAGCGTCGAGCCGCCGAAGTAGAACAGATAGATGACGAGCAGTTCGGGCACGCCGCGAAATACCGTCGTATACAGATCGCCGAGCAGGCGCAGGGTGCGGTAGCGCGACAGCTTCGCCGCCGCGATCGCCGCGCCGATCACCGCGCCGACCGCGAGCGCCGCGAGCGTCAGCGCGACCGTCATCAATGCGGCGAGAAGCAGCACACCACCCCAGCCTTCGGTACCGAAGCCGAGCATTTCAAGAATCTCCATGCGTGCCTCCCTGCATGCGTTGAGTGAATCCGGCTGAATGCATGCCGCCGCGCGTCGTTCGACGACCTTACGCGGCGGCGACCGAACGTGCGCTTACGGCGTGACGTCGGTCTTGAACCACTTGTCGGCGAGCTTCTTCACGGTGCCGTCCGCGAGCGCCGCGGCGATCGCCGTATCGAACTTCGTCTTCAGGTCGGCATCCTGCTTGCGAAACGCGAGCCCCTCGCCCGGCCCCCAGATCGGGCCGCCGAGCTTCGGCCCCGCGAGCACGATCGATGCGTTGTCCTTCTTCGCGTTGTTCGCCGCGTAGTACGTGACGTCGTCGAACGATGCATCGATGCGCCCCGCGACCAGATCGAGATCGCGTTCGGGCGACGTCTTGTACACGCGGATCGACGCGATGTCCTTGAAGCTGTCGTTGATGAATTTCGTGTAGACGGTGCCCGACTGGATACCGATCGTCTTGCCCTTCAGCTGCTTGCGCAACGTGTCGACGGTCGGCTTGTCCGCGTTGGCGTCGCCCGTCAGCTTGACGATCGGCGCGCCGGGCGCGGCCTTCGGCAGGATCTTCGTATCGGTGACGGCGAACGTCGCCGGCGTTGCCGCATACGGACGCGAGAACAGCAGGATCTTTTCGCGCTCCGGCGTGATGGAAATCGCATCCATCAGGATATCGAACTTGCCGGCCTGCAGGCCGGGGATCATCCCGTCCCAGTCCTGCGCGACCATGTTGCACTGCACCTTGATCCGCTCGCACACGTTGGCGAGCAGTTCCGGTTCGAAACCGCCGAGCTTGCCGCCCGGCAGCGTGAGGTTCCACGGCGCGTAGCCGCCTTCGAGCGCGACCGTCACCGTCTTCCATTCCTTGGCCTGTACCGGTGCCGCCAGAGTGGCCGCCGCAGCCGCGATGACGCCGATCGTCCTGATTGCCCACTTGATGCGCTTGCCGTTCACGAGATTTCTCCTTGCGTTGAGGTTCGCCATCCCTTCGGTGCAGCAAGCCGCCTCAGGAATTTGTCTATACAAGCATGCAAGAAGAAAAACAGCGAAGCAAGCCGTGGTCAATAAAAACCGCGGAAACGCGGGAAATCCCCTAATTTCAAGGGTCTAGCGTGCATCGTTGCGGGGAAATCCGGCACATGTTTGGTGCAATTCGACTGATCGAATCTCAAGGATGACTAGACAAATTTTGAATTCGATCGCCGCTGCGCTCGACCGGGAAACACGTCTGAGGATCGGCGGGTGGATGTCGGCGAGGTATCGTGAGCCGTGAAGGACGCCGACCCTACCGCGCCTGCGGCGCATCGCGCAGCACGGACCGCAACGCAGTATCGAACGGCGTCGCGTAATCGATCCCGAGCGCGCGTACGGGCGCGGCGTCGCGTCGGTCGGCTGGGCGATCGGCGCGAGCGACGCGTCGATGCCGAGCGCGGCCGCGATTCGCTGCGCGATGTCGTACTTCGTCATCGGCTCCTCGCTCGACCAATGGCGAATGCCCGTGACGGATTCACCCGCGAGATGGCGCAGCGTCAGGTCGCGGATGACCTGCGCAACGTCGGGCGTGTAGGTCGGGTAACGGATCGCCCATGCGTCCATGCCGACCGCGTCGGCGCCCGGCCGCGCCGACGCGACGACGGCCGGCACGAGGCTCGTGACGGCCGATTCGCTCCAGTCGGCGATCGGGCCGAAGAGCAGCGGCAGGCGCAGCACGCACGACAGCGGCGAGGCGGCCAGCAGCGCGGCCTCGCCTTCCAGTTTGGTGCGGCCGTAGATGTTCAGCGGGTTCGGGGCGGCGTCCTCGCCGTAGGGGGCTGCCTTGCCGTCGAAGACGTAGTCGGTCGAGATGCCGAGCGTCCATGCGCCGTATCGCGCGGCAAGCGCGCCGACGCGGGCCGGTGCGGTGACGTTGATGGCGCGGGCGGCGGCCGGGTTGCGTTCGCAGACGTCGGGGCGGCGTTCGGCGGCGCAGAGAATCACCGCTGCCGGTCGGTGAGTTTCGAAAACGCGTTCTAGGGACGGCTGATCGAGAACGTCGAGCTCGGCGACGTTTTCCGGCGGCAACGCGAGCAGTTTCGCGCCGGCGGTTTGCGGGTTCCGGATGGTTGCCAGCAGCGTCAGCGACGATTCGCGAGTCAGGGAGGCCGCAACCGCGCGGCCGAGCAGGCCGGAGGCGCCGATGAGGAGGATGGTTTTGTGCAGGGTCGACGGAGAGGGGTTTGGCATCGGTGCGATCAATCACGGGAAACGAATGGATTATCGAGCCTATTGAATCGCAGGAACGATCGCCGCGCAACGCTTCGGTCTACTGGCTCGCATCCGGTCGCGAACATATGCACCGATCTCTCCGTCGCCCGAAAAGGCAAAACCCGGCGCGCTCGCGCGCGCCGGGCTCCCGATACCGAACGGAAATGTCGCCCTGCGTTACTTCCGGTCGACCGAATACCGCCCCGGCCCGCTCAACGCGAGCAACAGCAGCCCGCCGACGATGCTCACGTTCTTGTAGAAGTTGATCATCGCCATGTACTGCTCCATTCCCTGCAGCGCCCAGTAGCGATGGCCGATCAGCGCGGTCGCGAGCGTATAGGCGGCGAACGCCAGCGCAAGCGGACGCGTATAGAAGCCGATCGCGATCAGCACGCCGCCCACCAGCTCGACCGCCACCGCGATCGCGGCCGCCAGCTCGGGCGCCGGGTTGCCGGTCGACGCCATGTACGCGACCGTGCCCGAGAAACCGGTCAGCTTCTGCCAGCCGAACAGCACGAACAGGATCATCATCAGCACGCGAGCGGCCAGCAGCAGCTCGTCCTTCTTCGACTCCAGCGAAACGTAACGCATAGCAATCACCCTTGAATTGACGGTTTGATGCGTCCGGTGCCGCTGCGCGCCGAATCGGCGCGCGATCGCGGCAACGGATCGCTCTTCGCGCAATCGGACGGCAAGCCATCTGGCCTGCCACCGAAGAATCCGTCCGGTGGCGCCGCGACCGGCGGCACGCTCCGGACCGGTTCTGGCGAAGCACGGGTGCAGTCTACTGTCACGCCCGAAATCATCAATATGCCAATACGTGATTCGCCGTCTCGAATTAGTGGACAATCGGCGAGGATCGATCCGTCACACGACGTCTGCTGGTTCATCTCAAATAAAATCTAATCTGAAGCAAATAAATCTGAGCTTGCATTTTAAGACAATGAATATTGGTCCGAGCACTAGTCGCGGACACCCACAATGAGAAATAAATCTGTTCTCATACGACTAAATCATTGTAATTATTAGATGTTTTTTTGACATCAAACCAACCCCATTGACTGACTCAACCTGCTGACGAGGTGCTTCGCCTTCATGTTTGACGCTCGGATCACCTGCAGCCAAGAGAAGATGGTTCGAGACCTCCAGTAAAATCAACGGCTTCCGTTGTTTTTCGCAATAAAACATGGACTACACGTTCGCGTTTGCAAACAAAAGTTGTCCCGTGACATCCATCAAGATGGTTTTGTTGCGCTGAGCCCGAAACTTGCAATGTTTGTGTCTCGAAATGCGACCACCCGAAGAACCTTGAACTTACGACACATCGATACGGAGCAGGAGGTCTTAGTTTTGAATGGGATCACTCTATCGAACTCAGACCGTGACGTGTACTCGACGAGCAAAGAACAACTGTCTCTTCTCGTGGCGTCCCATTCCGGCTCGCAAGATCGACTGCCGGCCGGCGCTAGACAGTGACCACTCTCCTCCAATTCACCTCTAAGACTGTCGTGAAAGGCCTCAGCAATCGACGGCGTTTGCGAATATGCCAGCAATAGATTGACCCGACCGAGTTTGCCGACTGCCAGCCGATAGCGTTCTGGCGATTGTTCCAGATTGGATGCTTGATGCCGTCCAGTTCCCGTCGCGCGGCGGTTCTGTCGTCGAGCATGGGGCAGAACAGCCATTGCGCCTTCGGGACGGGCCCAGCCGTATCGCACAACCGTTGTACCAGCGCCGCGGCCAGTCCGCCGCCGGCACTTTGCCCTCCTATCGCGATTCGAGCGGGATCGACTCCGAGCCTCTGCGCCGCGGCAAGGAGCCACTGCCATGCGGACATGCAATCATCCAATGCGGCTGGATAAGGATGCCCTGGAGCCAGTCTGTAGCCCACGGAGACGACGACGATGCCCAACTCTCGGCAAACCGCAGTGCAACGTGCGTGGTCCTGAGCTGGCGCACCCACGACGTAGCCACCGCCATGAATCCAGACGAGCGCAGCGCCGCAGGCGTAATGGTCAGGCCGATAGACCCGCAAATTCAAGCTGCCTACGCGGATGAGTTCGAGCGTTCCTCCCTCGAATCCAGTCCGTCCGCCAAACCGGGACAGATTTCGAATGAGCCATCTTCCGCCTGCGTTCCCGTACGGCAAAGGCGGCATCCAGCGCACCAGGTTCCTTAGCTCGGGTGCTATCTTTTCGCGATTCACGCGCCTTCCTTCTATACGACGCCCGGTGAAGACGATCTTCCGACCGACTACCGGTGATTATCCAAAACCGATGAGGTTCTCGACATCTTTATTCAGCTGGCGTCAGGACATCTGGCTCCTGGTATGACGCGGTAATTTCATACTGATTCTCGCCTTCGCGACTCATCTGGCACCGCTCACATGTTCGGGTAATTCGGCCCGCCGCCGCCTTCCGGCGTGACCCACACGATGTTCTGCGTCGGGTCCTTGATGTCGCAGGTCTTGCAGTGCACGCAGTTCTGCGCGTTGATCACCAGGCGATCGCTGCCGTCGTCGTTCTGCACGAACTCGTACACGGCCGCCGGGCAGAAGCGCCCCTCCGGCCCCGCGTAGGTGCGCAGGTTCACGTTCACCGGCACGCTCGCATCCTTCAGCGTCAGGTGCGCCGGCTGGTTCTCCTCGTGGTTCGTGTTCGAGATGAACACCGACGACAGACGGTCGAACGTCAGCTTGCCGTCCGGCTTCGGATACTCGATCGGCTCGCATTGCGACGCCGGCTTCAGCATCTCGTGATCCGCATGCTTGTGGTGCAGCGTCCACGGCACGTTGCCGCCCATCACCTTCTGCTCGAGCCCGACCATCAGCGTGCCGAGGTACAGGCCCTTCGCCATCCACTGCTTGAAGTTGCGCGCGCGGTACAGCTCCGTGTACAGCCACGACTGCTTGAAGGCATCCGGGTACGCGTTCAGCTCGTCCGACTGGCGGCCGGCCTGCACCGCGTCGAACGCGGCGTCGGCGGCCAGCATGCCGGTCTTGATCGCCGCATGACTGCCCTTGATCCGCGAGGCGTTCAGGAAGCCCGCGTCGTCGCCGATCAGCGCGCCGCCCGGGAACACCGTCTTCGGCAGCGACAGCAGCCCGCCGGCCGTGATCGCACGCGCGCCGTACGACACGCGCTTGCCGCCCTCCAGGAACGCGCGGATCGACGGATGCGTCTTGTAGCGCTGGAATTCCTCGAACGGCGACAGGTACGGGTTCGTGTAGCCGAGGCCCACCACGAAGCCGACCACGACCTGGTTGTTGTCCATGTGATACAGGAACGAGCCGCCGTACGTATCCGACTTCAGCGGCCAGCCGGCCGTGTGGATCACGAGGCCCGGCTTGTGCTTGGCCGGGTCGATTTCCCACAGTTCCTTGATGCCGATCCCGTAGGCCTGCGGATCGGCGTTCGCGTCGAGCTTGAACTTCGAGATCAGCTGGCGGCCGAGGTGGCCGCGGCAGCCTTCGGCGAACAACGTGTACTTCGCGTGCAGCTCCATGCCGAGCTGGAAGTTCTCGGTCGGCTCGCCGTCCTTGCCCACGCCCATGTTGCCGGTCGCGACACCCTTCACCGAGCCGTCGTCGTTATAGAGAATCTCGGCAGCGGGGAAGCCGGGGAAGATCTCGACACCCAACGCCTCGGCCTGTGCCCCAAGCCAGCGCGTGACGTTGCCCAGCGAAATCACGTAGTTGCCGTGATTCTGGAAGTTGGCGGGCAGCGCCCAGTTCGGCGTCGTGACCGCGCTCTTCTCGGACAAAAACAGGAAGCGGTCTTCCGTCACCTCGACGTCGAGCGGCGCGCCGCGTTCCTTCCAGTCGGGGAACAGTTCGTTGATCGCGCGCGGGTCCATCACCGCGCCCGACAGGATGTGCGCGCCGATCTCGGAACCCTTCTCGAGCACGCACACGCCGATCTCGGTGCCTTTCTCGGCGGCCAGCTGCTTGAGCCGGATCGCCGCCGACAGCCCGGCGGGGCCGCCGCCGACGATCACGACGTCGTATTCCATCGATTCACGCGGGCCATGCCCTCGGTGATTCTCTTCCGCCATCCCCAATGTCTCCTCGGCTCCGTAACGTCGCCATGCTCGTCGGACTCTCGCCCTTCGAGGGCGCGATCAAGACGGGATCGCGTTCAGCGTCTCCCGCACTTGACAGCGCCAAGTATACATAAATGAATGTCGTGTAACAATATGAACGATCGAAGGTGTAACAACGGCACTGCGCGGTCGGGTATGTTCACATGGTTGTCGCCGGCTCAGAACGGTGCGCTTCGCAATACCCGAACATGCCGACGCCAACCGCGTTGCCGGCCCTGCAGTCAATCAGGATGAGCTATCCGCTCGCGATTTCTCGTAAGTGTCCGCGAGGCCAGGAAAAACCGCCCCGAAAGCAACGAAGCAGAACGGCGTACGCTATTGTCCAACGAGGTCGTATGCGGCGAGGGCCGCCACCTCCGTTACGCCACCGTCCACCGGCAAGCATGTGCCGGTGATGAACCGCGATTCATCGCTCGCGAGAAAGAGCGCGGCAGACGCAACATCCCACGCATCCCCTTCCAGTGGAAGCGGTGCAATTTTGCGGCGGCGCTCGCGCGCCGCTTCGTCGAGCATGCTGTGCACCATCGGTGTAAAGATATGCCCCGGCGCGATGGCGTTAGCGCGCACACGATCGCGACCATACATCACCGCCAACTCTCGCGTAAACGCAACCATACCCGCCTTCGACGAGCCGTACGCGGCTGACCCGTGACTGCGTATCCCGGCTACCGAACTGATATTGACGATCGCCCCGCCACCGCGCGCCACGATGTGCGGCACAGCGCCCCGGCTCATCAGAAACGCGCTCTTCAGGTTCACGTCCATCACGCGGTCCCAGGACGCCTCGTCGAGATCCTGCAACCGCCCCGGCGCGCCCGAAATTCCTACGTTGTTCACGAGTATGTCCAGCCCGCCATATCGGTCGACCGTCTCGTCGACGATACGCGCGCACACGTCCACATCCGTGATGTCGCCTGTACAGACGAAACCCTGCCCGCCGGATTCAGCGATCAATTCGAGCGTTTCGACCGCCCTTTGGTGCTGCTGATCGACGAGGCAAACCGAAGCACCCTCCGCCGCAAACAGGCACGCAATGGCTTTGCCCGTGCCGTAGCCCTGGCCGAGCGAACCGGCGCCGGTGACGATCGCGATCTTGCCGCGCAAACGCTGATAGAAAACTTTCGGAGAAGGCATGTGTAGTCGGTGATGTAGTCGCTCGCCACCGCAATGCGCTCGCGCGCACTGAGGCGACCGTGTCGATGGAGCTTAGTCTCTTGGGATCACCAATGCAACACGTAGTTGCATTAACGGCCTGCGTCTGTTCCGGCCCGGCCGTGCCGTGACTCGATACCGGCGGATCGAAGCGCGCCGCGTAGACCTGGGTCGCAGCCCCCCCTCGATCGTCACCGGTAACGCCATGTCGTTCATCACAGCGGGTGCAAACGGGATTGCCCTCGCAATCGAGATTTGAAGGGCCGTACGATTCGTCGCACAAGGGGGCGCTCGGCCGCGACATCGGGAAAACCACACCTCATCGGTCGTTGCATATATTGAATGACGTGCATATAGTTGCCTTCATTCTCAGATACTTTTTTGGCAGGCAACTGATGAACCTCGCTGACGCACCCAGCCTGATTGATGGCATCGCCGGCACCGAACCAGCACGAGCGCTGACCCCGGAGGACTACCGAACGGAAGAAAGCGTGGCCTTCAAGATGAATCTGGTTCACCTGCTGCTCGGCAGCGAAATCGACCGAAAGCTCTCGGCCAGCGGGCTTTCCGCTCTTCAGTGGGGCATTCTGAAAGCGCTCTATGACGAGCGCGCGCGCACGCCGACCGCGCTCTGCCGCATCCTTCTCGCGGACAGCGGCGCGATGACGCGCAAGCTGGATTCTCTCGAGCGGCGGGGATTGATCGAGCGAATCCGAAGCATTTCCGACAGACGCAGCATCGAACTTGTCTTGAAGGCAAGTGGGCGGCAACTGCTGCGCGAAACACTGCCGCACATCGTTGAAACGAGCAACCGGCAGCTTCTCGGCTTCTCAGTGGACGAAGTCGCAACGGTCAAACGCCTTCTCGACCGAATGGTCGTCAACCTGAGCTGAGCAGCGACGGCCATGCCCGATTTGAGCAGCGGATCAGCCGGAGCTCAACGCTTACCTCAATTGAAAATGGAGCACTTCATGGAGCAGACCGAATCAATCGGAACGCAAAGCGGAACGCCGGCGCCTGAGAGCGCGCCGCTGTGCGTTCCTCACGTGTACCGCGGCCGCACGGTTACAGGAAGCGCGATCCGCCACGTATCGCGAGATCTCGGGCAGGGCTTCTGCACGCCCTCGATCGAACTGGATGACCTCGTCTGGCCGCGTGCCGCATCGGGACCTGCGTATGATTTACCGGTTGAGAAAATCGTGGATTTCCTCGTCGAACTCGGCCCTCGTCTGCATCTGGACGTCAATCCGCTGATGCAGGCGGCACTTGAATCGATGATTCAGGTGAGTCCCCTTGGACGCCGGATCCTTGAAAACTGCTATCGGGACATTCCGAACCTGTTTTTGCGCCACGTAATCGAGGACGAGTTGCGCGTGAGCCTTGGCGACGCGAGGCTCGTCGACGGCTGGGTAGAACGTACGCTGCGCGGTCGTCCAAGCCGTCTGCGCGCTTTCCCGCCGAGACTCGTTCATATTCTGGCAGGCAACTCGCCCATGGTAGCGGCCATGACGGTCATGAGAGCGGCGCTGACGAAGGGCGTGCACCTGCTCAAGCTGCCGTCGAACGACCTGTTTACGGCGACGGCGATTCTCCGGACGATGGCCGAAATCGACCCTCAACATCCCGTCACGCAGTCGTTCTCGGCAGCCTACTGGCGGGGGGGCGACGAAAGCGTGGAGTCCATCCTTTATCGCCCGCAATACTTCGACAAAATCGTCGTCTGGGGCGGTGACAGTGCGGTACGTCATGTCATGCGCTACGCCGGGCCGGGGCTTGAGCTGATTTCGTTCGACCCCAAGGTGTCCATATCGCTGATCGGCCGCGAGGCGTTCAGCTCCGACGAGGTGCTGCGTGAAGTCGCACGAGCCGGCGCCGCGGACGTATTGTCGTTCAACCAGGACGCATGCAACGCGAGCCGCTACCAGTACATCGAAGGCGACGAAGACGACGCCGACCGCTATTGCGAGCAACTCGCGCTCGCACTCGGCGAGGATTACCGATACGGCGACGGACAGGGACCGCTCGTGCCGAGCGAAATTCGCGAATCAGTGGACGTATTGCGCGAGATGGAGCCGATTTATCGCGTTTTCGGTGGCTACGAGGGTAAAGGTCTCGTCATTCGCTCGGACGAAATGGTCGACTTCCATCCGATCTGCAAGACCGTCAACGTCATTCCGGTGGGCAGTCTGCGCGACGGGGCACGTTACGCGACTGTCGCAACGCAGACTGTCGGGATTTATCCGCCGCATCGGGTAATCGAGGTGCGCGATGCCCTGGCATGCGCGGGCGTACAACGCATGGTCGCATTGGGCGAGTCGATTTCGGACGGCGTTGGCGGCTACCCTCATGACGGCATGTTCCCCATCCATCGATTCATGAAATGGGTTTCCGAGGAATCGGGTCCGAACCAGCATGAGGTACGATAATGCAGGCTCTTTCATCCCTTGTAAAACTCATCGATATTCAGGATCCCTTCAGAAATTTTCATGATGAACTCCACGCCGTTCAACTGCAGGCAGTCCGGGAACGCTTCGCACAGCGGCGTCAACAAATTCGCATTCTCGACAAGCGAGCTCGCGAGGCCGGCGTAACCGAACTGGGAGCGCTGGACGATGCAGTTCCGCTGCTTTTCGCCGACGCCGTTTATAAGAGCTATCCCGATTCCTTCATCGAAAGCGGCAAATGGCGTCATCTCACGGCATGGCTTCAAACCCTTACGACGAACAGGATCGACGGGCTCGACTACGGCAAGGTCGATAATCTCGACGACTGGATCAACGAGCTGCGTCGCAACGGACACTACGTGATGAGTTCGAGCGGCACCTCTGGCAAGCAGTCGTTCATCTACCAGAGTGAAACAGACCGTGAACTCGGTTGGCGCCTGCTCGACCAGGGCATTCGTTGGGCTGCGAGCGGCATGCGTGATCGGTCACGTCGCTATCCTGCTTATCTCTTGACGCCCTCTTCCGGCTCCTACACCGGCACCGAGCGCATGGCGAAGTTCGCCGAGTCCATTGCCCTGCCTGGCGATATTCACTACATGTCCGACGTGCCGCAAAGCGCTGCCCAAACCACGCGCATGGCGCGCGTGCGGCGGGCAATCGCCGACGGCACCGCGCTCCCCAGCGAGATCGCAGCCTTCCAGAGCGAGAATCGTGAGCGCACCGAGCGCGTGCAAGCCGACTTCCGGCGCTTCATCGACGAATTGCTCGAGCGGCGCCGCGAACCGATGTTCATCATGGGCATGATGGGCATGCTCTACCAGATCGTTGCCACGGCGCGCGAACGCGGCATTCCCGACGGCGCTTTTCATCCCGACACGATCATCAGCATCGGCGGTGGCAAAAAGGGGGCGAATTTGCCCGAAGATTTCCAGCAGCAGTGTGAACGCTTCTTCAATTTCAACCCGACCAATTTCAACGACGGCTACGGCATGGGCGAAGTATCGGGGTTCTGCCCGTGGTTCCATGAAGCGAAGGCGTGGACGGTGCCGCCGTGGCTCGTCCCGCTCGTACTCGACGCGACCGGCGAGCGGCTTCTGAATCCGCGCGACGGAACAGGCATCGTCGAAGGCAGGCTCGCGATAATCGACCTGCTTGCAGACGGCCGATGGGGTGGCGTCATCAGCGGGGACAAGGTCACCGTGGAGTTCGGTCACGGCATCGATGGGGTGCAGACGCCCATCATCCATAACGTGGTGCGCTACAAGGACCTTGCCGACGGTGACGACAAGCTGTCCTGCGCTGGCACGATCGACGCCTATGTCCGCGGAGAGATGGCGGACATGACCGAGGCGCGTACGGCCAAATAAGATAATTCTCCACAATCCTATGTAATCCTACCCACTCATGAGTGAGAAAATGACAAATCCAGCCGTTTGGTTCATCACGGGCGTTTCGTCCGGCTTTGGGCGGTCCCTTGCGGAAGCGGCCCTCGCACGCGGCGACAAGGTGGTCGGCACCGTGCGCAACACCGCGCAGCTCACGCCGTTCGAAAATCTCGCGCCAGGGCGAGCCTATGGCGTACTGCTCGATGTCACCGACACCACGTCGTTGCCTGGCGCCGTCGAGCAGGCCATTAGTCGCGCAGGCACGATCGACGTTCTCGTGAACAATGCAGGCTACGGACTGTTCGGTGCATTCGAAGAAATCTCCGATACCGAAGCTCGGCAGCTATTCGATACCAACGTGTTCGGCACGGCCAATGTGATCCGCGCCGTTCTGCCCCATTTTCGTGAGCGAAAGCGCGGGCACATCGTGAACTTCTCGTCGCTGGCCGGTGTAATCGGCATCACGGGTTGCAGCTTCTATTGCGCGTCGAAGCATGCAATAGAAGGCCTGTCCGAATCGCTCTCGCGAGAATTGAAGCCGTTTGGCATTCACGTGACCATCGTCGAACCCGGCGGTTTTCGCACGAATTTTTCGGGCGGCTCACTGAAGTGGAGCGAGATCGAATCCCCTGCCTACGCGGAAACCGTGGGCAAGATGCGCCAGATGATGCGTGGCTACCACGGCACGCAGGCAGGGGATCCAGCGAAGGCAGCCGCAGCCGTCGTGCGTGCGGTGACGTCAGAAAACCCGCCGCTGCGGTTGCCGCTCGGTCCGGATGCCGTCGACGCCGTCCAAAAGAAACTCGCGTCCGTACAGGACAATCTGGAAGCGTGGCTCGAAGTATCGAGTTCCACCGACTTCGATCGTTAACAGCGCAACTTCCAGTCCGAGGGCCGACATGTCCGCACTTGACCCATTCTATGCAATGCTTCGCGGTGACGCCGATCCATTCCGCGCTCACCCCCGGGATCTTCGCGATCTTCAACTCGCTGCCATGAAGGAGCGCTTCGCCGAGCGCAGCACCCAGATCAGGCTGCTGCGCCGCCGGGCGGACGATATGGGCGTTGAAACCATCAACCGCCACGCGGACATGATCCCTCTTCTGTTCGCGCATCAAATCTACAAGAGTTACCCGGAACAATTCATCGACAATGGCCGCTGGAAGCATCTGGCAACCTGGCTACAGACCCTCTCAAGCAACCCCGTAAGCGATATCGATATGACGGGCGTGGAAGATGTCGATGCCTGGATGGGGAAGTTGCGCGACGCGGGCCACTACGTGTTCAGCTCCAGCGGCACATCAGGGAAATGCAGCTTCATCAACCAGACGCGTACCGATCTCGACAGCGTCACCGAATCGTGTGTGAAGCTCGGTATTCACGGTAACGCGCTGCTCCACCGTGATTTCGGCAAGCGCCCTGTATTCCTGATGATGCCGCCTGCGGGTGCGCATCGCCATATCGAACCTGTGCTTCGCGCCGCGAAGCGACTCGGCGCCGAAAGCACGCTGATGTTCGACGAGCCGGTGCTTGCTTCCGCAACGATCGCGATGGGCCGCATGCGCCGCGCAATCGCCGACGGTTCCGCGAAACCCAGCGAAGTTGCCGCTCTGCAGGAACATGCAGCGGCACGGCAGCGCCATACCGGCGCCATGATCGACGGCTTTCTCGACAAGCTTGCTGCACGGCGCGACATCCCCGTTCTCGTGCAAGGCAACTGGTCACTGCACTGGACACTCGCGGAGCGCGCGCGTCAACGTGGCATCGATGATGGAATCTGCCACCCTGACACGGTGATCACGACCGGTGGCGGTTTGAAGGGCACGTCCGCGCCCGCAGACTATCGCGAACAGATCATGCGTTTCTACGGCATTCGCCCGGAGAACATTCAGAACAGCTACGGCATGTCTGAAATGATCGGGGCCGGCCCCTGGTCGGAGGTGGCGCAGGGCTACGCAATCTGCCCGTGGATCGTTCCATTCGTGCTCGACAAGACGGGGGAGCAACTACTGAACCCGTCGGACGGCCGCGGTGTTGTGGAAGGCCGCTTCGCATTTTTCGACCTGCTTGCCGACGGATACTGGGGCGGCTTCATCACCGGCGACAAAGTCACGGTGGACTTCTCGCCATCCGGCACTACCGACGGCCTCCAGGGACCGCTCATCAAACAGGTTGGCCGCTATGCCGACCTTGAAGAAGGCGAAGACAAACTCTCGTGCGCCGGCACGATGGAGTCGTACGTCCGTGGAATGATCAGCGTTTGATCCCTGCCTCGGGCACCGAGCCGCAGAGCATGGCATCATTGGCGCCCATTGGGGCGCATGAGTATACTGGTGCCTACTTCGTCATCCAATGCTCAACGATGTCCAAACCCATGGCAGTTCAGGCTCCCGCCGGAGCCTCGCGGCTCGCTGCAGCGGGCAAACCTCGAGCGGCCGGGCGGCCCAGCCACGAAGACGCACTCAAGTTGCGTGAGCGGCTGCTCGACGCCGCGAAATCGGTCTTCATGAGAGAAGGGTTCGGCGCCGCGCGGGTCGAAGAAATCGCATCGCTTGCCGGCGTCAGCAAAACGACCGTTTACCGCCAGTTCGGCACGAAGGAAGAGCTTTTTCGCGCCATCGTCTGGCGCGGGATGGCCGACTTGAGCGGCAAGATCGCCCAGCACCTGGAACCCGGCCGCGATTTTTCGACCAATCTGGCATCCCTTATCGATGCACTGGTCGAACACATGGCAACACCGGACAGCACGCACACTTCACGCATGGTCATTGGCGAGTCGATACGTTTTCCAGACGTCGCAAGGCAGTTCCTGCAGTTTGTGATGACGATGCTGGAGCCACTCACGAGCGCCCTCAAAACCGCGGCCGCGAATGGCGTGATCGATATCGACGATCCCGCGAACGCAGCGCACGATCTCCTTACGCTCGTCGCCGGCACAACTGAAGTGCTGCTCGCGATCCAAACCACGCGCTCGGAACGCAAGCGTCGGGCCGAGCGAGTTCATCGGATCCTGCTGATTGCGTGGAAGTATCGGGCGTCGCTGGACAAAGCCCGTGTCAAGTCAATGACGTAGTGTTTGCGGCCGGTGCGCCCCACGTGCGTTCCCGACATACTAGCCGGCAATTTCTCCCATCACCTGAAACTGCCCGGATGCCTGGGCGATGCACCTCGCATTGGCCCAGATCCGGCAATCCGAAAAAATCACGCGCTTCCCGGAACGCAGAACATCGACATGGGCCTCCACCCAGTCACCCGGCTCCGCGTTGCCCATGAAATTGACCGTCAAGCCCGTCGTCAACACCTTCACCGCCGGTTGACGCGAATACTTGCTTGCCCACGTAATAGCCGTATCCGCCAGCATGCAGACGGCGCCGCCGTGCATCATCTGGCCGAGGTTTCTGTGCGCTTCACGCACGTACATGCCGATGACGTGCCCGCGCTCGCTCTTGCGAAAGTACGTGGGACCGAACATCCGATGAAAGGGGCCGAACTCCGGCATCAATGAAAAACCCGCCGGAATGGGTTTTTCCCCGCTTTCCGCAGGCGCATCCACCGCCACTTCGTGTACTTGTTCCAATGCCATCCTCCTCTTAAGCGCCGCAACTAGCCAGGTGCCGATATTTCCTTTTTCATCAGCAAGACATGGCGTATCATTATACGCACACAAGTCACATATATGAATATACATGGACACTGGATCGCTCTTCACGCCTCTCGTTGTTCGAGACGTCACGCTCGCCAATCGAATCGTCATGTCACCCATGACGCGCGGTTTTTCCCCCGAAGGACTACCCGGCAATGACGTCGCGGCCTACTACAAACGGCGCGCCCAAGGCGAAACAGGCCTCATCATCACGGAAGGTGTCGGTGTCGATCATCCGGCAGCGCTCGGCGAAGCCGGGCTCGGCGAGGATTCAATTCCCGTGCTCGCCGGAGAAGAATCGGTGGCCGCGTGGCGGCGCGTGACTGACGAAGTTCATGCCAGTGGCGGCGTCATCTTTCCGCAGCTGTGGCATATGGGGCCAATGAAAGAGGCGAATACGGGCCCCTTTCCGGCCGCCGCTCCGCTGCGCCCATCGGGCCTATGGGGGCCGTCAGGGTGCACGACCTCGCTCAACGCGGGCTACATCGAGCGCGTCACGGCGCCAACGCGGCCAATGACAGACACCGAGATCGCGGACGTCATCGCTGCATACGGTCGAAGCGCACATCTTGCGCGGGCCGCAGGATTTGATGGCATTGCCATTCACGGTGGTCACGGCTATCTGATCGATGCGTTCCTGTGGGCCGAGACCAATCAACGCACGGACAACTGGGGCAAGGATCTCGCGGCACGCAGCCGTTTTGCCGTCGAAGTCGTGCGTGCGATACGCGAAGCGATCGGCGATGCGATGCCGATTACCTTCCGCTTTTCGCAGTGGAAACAGCAGGATTTCCGCGCGCGCCTCGCCAACGATCCGCACGAGCTCGAACAGATCCTCGCACCGATCGCGGATGCCGGCGTCGACATTTTCGAGGCGAGCACTCGTTATTTCAATCGAGCGGAATTCACGGGCTCGGAGATGAATCTCGCAGGCTGGGTAAAGAAAGTGACTGGCCGGCTTTCGATGACGGTGGGTGGAATCGGAATCAATAAGGGTTACTACGATTCAATGGCTGGAGCCGAGACATCGGCGCAGCCAGACCTCACACCGTTGCTGGATCGCTTCTCACGCAACGAATTCGATCTGGTTGGCGTAGGACGATCGCTTCTGCACGATCCGAACTGGGCGCGCCGCGCCCGCCTGGGGGAGCCGTTTCTCGGCTTCAGCAATGATTCGCTCGCACGCCTCACCTGACGAAAGGCGTTTTTGCAATTGACGCCTCTGCATCAGGCATCAGCTGCTGGAGATAGGCAATTCCTTAGTTCCGCCCGGTGACCGGAATCAACGTGCCGGTGACACCCGATGCTGCCTCCGAAGCCAGGAACAGAATAACGCTGGCGATTTCCTCGGGCCGCACCCAACGCGAGAAATCCGCGCCAGGCATGTCGTTGCGATTCTGCGGCGTATCGATAATGCCGGGCAGGACCGCATTGACGGTAATTGAACGATCCTTGAGTTCTTCGGCTAGCGCTTCCGTCAAGCGCATCACCCCCGATTTCGATGCCGTGTACGCGCCCATCCCCGTGGCGGCCTTGAGTGCGGAGCCGGCGCCGATATTGATGATGCGGCCGCCGCGTGTGCCACCGGCAAGATAGTCGAGCGCCGCTTTCGATGCCGCGGCCGCCGTGCGCACATTCATCTGGTACATCAGGTCCCACGTGTCGAGGCTACCGTCGGCCAGCGTCTCCCAGCGAAATCCCCCGGCCACATTGACGATCGCATCGAGCGCGCCGAGTTGCTCAACAGCCGCCGCCATCGCCGATCGCGCCGCGTCGAGGTCCGTCAGTTCGACGCCGCCGCGCCACCACGCCGCGTTCAGTTGCGCCGCATCTGCATCATCGGGAGCCGGTACCTTGTCGAGCAGCGCCACCTTCCAGCCGTTGTCAGAGAATACTCGGCCCACGGCCCGCCCCAATGTGCCAAAGCCACCGGTTACCACCACAACTCGTTGCATGTTCGCTCTCTCCGTCGCCGTATCCGGCGCAATAAGATCAACGACCCTTGAAAACCGGCTCGCGCTTCTCGCGAAACGCATTCACAGCTTCCTGATGGTCTTCCGTCAGATTCGACAGCGCTTCGTAGGCTATCGACGCATCGAGAATGGAATGCGCGAGTTGCTTGAGCCCGATGTTGATCGACGCCTTCGTCCATTGAATCGCACGCGCGGCTCCATTCGCCAGCCGCTTCGCCATGGCGTCGACAACGGCATCGAGATCTTCGGCAGGCACGGCATGATTGATGAGCCCGAGTCGCGCCGCCTCTTCCGCGATGAGGAGGTCACCCGTCAGGAGATACTCCTTGGCCTTCGCATAGCCCACGAGCTGCGGCCAGATCACCGCGCCACCATCGCCCGCCACAAAACCGACTTTCACGTGCGGATCGCCGATCTTTGCGTGATGAGCTGCATAGCTCAGATCCGAGAACAACGCGATCGTCGCGCCGAGACCAATAGCATGACCATTGATCTTCGCGATGACCGGCTTCGGACAATCGAGCATCGAAAAGACGATCTTCTTCGCGCGCTGCATGCCCTCGAGAAACAACGCAGGATTGTCGATGACCTGCTGCATGTGCTCGATATCGCCGCCCGCGCTGAACGCGCGCCCGGCCCCCGTCAGCACCACGACGCGGGTCTCGTCGTCCTCGGCGACATCGAGAAAGAGCCGCGACATCTCGATGTCCATCTGCTCGTCAAACGCATTCAACGTTTCGGGACGGTTGAACGTGACGGTGAGAATGCCGCCGTCGCGTTCGAGCAATAGCGCCTTATAGTCCGAAATATTCATGACCACCCTGTTCACAATGGAGAGGTTCAGCGGAGCGGCAATACGTCTCCCGCCTCCGCCGCCCGCAATGTTTGCCCGCTGCGTCAGTGCCGGGGGCACAACATCTGCCCCCCGGCATCCCGCACGACTTCGATTACACGTGCAGCGGAATGAACTTGCGGCCGTTGTCGTACATGATCTTGCGCGTGTCTTCTTCGCTGAGCCCGGCGCACGCTTCCGACGCGAAATCCTTCGGCTCCGGCACGCCTTCCGCGTGCGGATAGTCTGAGCCCATCAGAAGGAAATCCGACGAGCCGGTCTGGGCGATGATATTGCCAATGTCGTCTTCGGGATACGCGACCACAAACACGTTTTCCTTGAAGATCTGGCTCGGACGCATCTTCAGTTGACCGCACGGCCAATAGCCATTCTTCGCCATGCCCCGGCACTTGTCCATTTTCACGAGCATCGAAGGCACCCATTCGGCACCGTTTTCCGCGCTGCACAGCTTGACGCGCGGGAAACGCTCGAAGAAGTTGTAGAAAATGAACGACGACAGCGTTTCGACCACCGGTCGCTCACTGTAACCGTGCATCCAGATGAACGCTGTCTGACGCTGGCGCGACTGCTGCACCGGCTCGCCCCACACCGCCATGTGATCCTTCATGTAGATCGCTTCCGAAACGTGGAACGTGACACGCACGCCCGCCTCGTTGAGGATCGACCAGAACGGGTCGAAGTACGGGTCCGCCGGCGAGCGGCCATTGAATGGTCCCATCGGCATCAGGATCACCCGCACACCGTTCGCAACCAGCCATTTGGCCTCCACGATGGCTGCGTCGAGATCGTCGAGCGTCACGACCGGCGTCGTGTAGATTCGATCCTTGTAGTTGAAGCCCCAATCGTCGAGCATCCACTGGTTATACGCATGCAACACCGCATTGGCCGCGACGGGCTCATTCAGGTAGGAAATGCATGCGACCATTTCGCCGACGTACATCGTGCACGCTTCCACGCCGAATTCGTCCATCTTCTTCACGCGTGCGTCGCGGTTGAACATGTCCGGCGTCGGCGGAACACGCATGTCCACGTTATCCTTGCCGTCCTTCATCGCGCGCAGCCATTCATGCAGCTTGCCCGGCGGCGGTACGTGCCCCTCGGCCGAGACGTAGCCCTCGCTGATCTCCACCTTGCGATCGCCGACATACATGCAGCGGTTGCCATCCGCCGTGACACGGCTCGTGAACGACCAGTCCTTCTTGAACTTCTCGGGCAAGTGGCGGCTGTATGCATCCTCGACTTCGTAGAAGTGCGTGTCGGCGTCGTAGATCTTCCCTTGATACGTTTGCATGAACTCTCTCCTGATTGTGGGGAGCGCTGCTGGACGTGCGCCCTCGAGAGAAGTATCGGCTCAACCCATCAGCCCAAAAACTGCGATATCGAACCGGGAAACGTCGATATCGATTTGATATCGGTCGTCGCTGCCGCCGCTCCCGACGCCGGGATGATATTTTTTGAAAATATACATACGAACATTGTTCGCATATGAGTATGCACGAAGGCGTGCATGAACTTGATACGTCAATCGCACGGGCGGGCGCAGGCTGTAACGCGGCCGCCCCGAGGGCTCACGATCGTGAGCCTTCTGTCGCAATGGCAACCTCGCCAACGCCACTCTTGTGCTCATTCGGCCCCGCCTTCGCGAGCACTCCGCCGTACAAGCAGATCGTCAAAACGGCGCACGTGCGGCAGAACAGGTAATGCAACAGGGCGCTCTACATCGTCTTCTCATGCTTCTTCGCGGTAGGCGCCCACGCGATATTCGCTCCACGCGGGACACGGCGGTGCGCCGTGCCCCGCCGACAGGGGAATGTTCGATATTCGTCTATCTACATCGCCTGGGGTTCGCTCACACGGCTGCTGTACGCTTCCATGCCGAAGCAGCACACCCCTTTTGATCGCCGTAGCAACCGATTCACTCGGCGCAGCATTGACGCGCCTTTCAACCGCGCGATACCCGCCACATACTGCAGCACATGCTTCGATATGTGACGGGCCGGCCAGTCACTCCACTTCGGCTTGGCCCAATGCCGACGCGCGTTGCGCCACCTTCATGATGTTCTGCTCGAGGTGCGGACGTTCGCGATCGAAACGCTCGAGTGGCGCGCCAATCGCCATCGCCGCGATCACGTTGCCGTTCGGCCCGAAGACCGGCGACGACACACCCGCCGAGTCCGGCAGCAGTTCGCCGCGGCTGACCGACAAACCGCTTGCAAGAATGCGGTCGAGTTCGTCACGCAGCGCCTTTTTCGTCACGATCGTCTGCGGTGTTCGACGCTCGAATTTGACCGTCTTCATGTAGTCGGCAACGAACGCGTCCGGTGCGTGAGCCAAGAGAACGCGACCGGCAGCGGTGCAATAAAGCGGGCGGCGCAAGCCGACGTGCATCGAGTAGCGCACGGATTGCTCGCTCTCGATCACGTCGACATAGGTAATTTCCTTGTGCTCGGCGTCGAGGACGCCGATGTACACGGTTTCATTGGTGCTCTTCGAGAGATCGATCAGGAACGGGCGCAGCATCTTCGAGAAATTCCATGCGGCCATCACACCCGCTGACAACCGGAAGATCGACGGCCCGAGCCGATAGCGGCCCGCGTCGTGCAACAAGAATCCTTCTGCGACCAAAGGTCTAAGCAGATTGAGCAGGCTGCTCTTCGGTGACTCCAGGGCGACATTCAGTTCTGCCAGCGACATCCCGTCCGGAGACTTCGCCAGTACATCGAACATTCCGAGGAGTCGGGTCAGCGAGCGCGGGCCGCTGACATCCCGGTCCGCCGGCGCCGAGGTCTCTTTCAGCATGATTTTCCCCATCAATTGACTATATGGATTATACGGAAAATTGTTCACATAGTTTTACAACGATCACGAGTCGGCACGCACTTGCGCCACACAAATTCGGGAATACGCTAGGGTACCCTCTGGCTCATGACGATATATAGTTGAACATCGTTCGTAAAATTGAAGAGATCGAGCGACGGTTTCCAAGCACTCACTCGGCACGCACGCGCGTCGAACAGCAGCGTCGACTCCACTTCCGGATCCCTCATGTATACGAAAAAACTAGCAGACAAGGTCGCCATCGTGACAGGAGGCGGGCAAGGCGTCGGACTCGGCATTGCCCGCTCGCTTGCCGCCGAGGGTGCGTGCCTGGTGTTGACGGGCCGCACGCAAAACAAACTTGCGCAGGCCGCCGAGGAATTGAGTGCCCTCGGTTCGAAAGTGCTCGTCGTGCCTGGCGATACGCGCGATCGTGCCAACGCCACGCGCACGGTCGAACGTGCGATCGAGCGATTCGGTCGCGTGGACGCGCTTGTCAACAACGCACAAAGCAGCAACCCGGGTGTTCCGCTCGAGTCGGTGAACGACGACGACTGGAACGACACGCTCGAGTCTGGCTTGTACGGAACGCTGTATTTCATGCAGGCCGTATTGCCGCGGATGAAGGCCCAGGGCCGCGGCACCATCGTCAATTTTGGCTCGCGCACTGGCATCGAAGGGCTCAAGGGATTCGGCGCCTACGCCGCAACCAAGGAAGGCATTCGAGGGCTTTCACGTGTTGCCGCGCGCGAATGGGGCGCATATGGCATTACCGTCAACGTCATTTGCCCGGCAGCGCTCACGCCAGCCGCTGAAGCGTACCTCGAAGCCAATCCCCAGGAACGCACGCGCTATCTCTCTGAGATCGCTCTTGGCCGCTTCGGGGATCCCGAGCGCGATATTGGTCGAACAGTTGCATTTCTGTGTAGTGACGATGCGAGTTTCATCACAGGGCAGACTATCAGTGTGGACGGCGGACAGTCAATGCTTTAGTACGTGTTCTTGAACACAGTGCAACTTCGGAAACGGAAAGTTGACATTCGCGCAGCCACAAACAATTTAATTGAACCAATGGTTGCATTATTGGGCTGCCGCGGAGAGCGGGCTCGCACCACGCGCATCAGGAAGAACGAGCGTGATCCGGTATTTCTCCTCCTGCACACTTCGCGAGAGCGTGTGGAGTTGTGGCCTTGGCTTCGGGACACCGAGCCAAGGTTTTTTTTTGCAACTCCAGCGGGGATCGCAGGCCAATCCGCGTGCAAGCGCAACCCGAACGGTTGCGCTTCGCCACCACTACAGAACTTTCTTCGTGCGCAAGGTCTCGATGTCGGACGGCGACATGCCCAGCAGATCGCGAAGCACCACGTCCGTATGCTGTCCGAGCATCGGCGGCGCGTCGTAAGCAGCGATCGGCGTGCCCGACATCTTGACCGGATTGGCGACCATGCGGACCGCCTCATCGGTCAGCGGATGTGCGACTTCGACGCACATCTCGCGCGCCTGGACATGCGGATCGGCGAACACCTGCTCCAGGTTGTTGATCGGCCCAGCGGGCACGCCCGCCGCATCGAGGGCCGCCAGCAGTTCATCGCTCCGCCATTCGGCGATCAGCGGCTCGAACACCTCGCCAAGCGCACGACGATGCTTCACGCGCAGCGCGATCTCGCTGAATCGCGGGTCGCCGGCGAGTTCGGGATGACCGAGCACGTTGCACATCCGCGCGTATTGCTCGTTGTTTCCGGCGACGATCATGATGTCGCGATCGGCACAGCGGAACATGCGGGACGGCATGCCGCCGTTCCCCTCCGTACCGCGCCGGATCGGAATCTGGCCCGAAACGAGGTACTGGCTCGCGTAATGCGATGTCGCGGCGATCATCGCGTCGAGCAATGCGAGGTCGATGTACTGCCCCTCGCCACTGCCGCCTCGAGCCGCGTCGCGATGGTAGAGCGCCGCAATGATCGCGGAAGCCGCATATTGACCACAGAGGATATCGGCAAGGCTCGGGCCGGTTTTCATCGGCCCGCCGCCCGGCACGTCGTCGCTGTTGCCGGTAACGCTCATCAGGCCGCCCATCGCCTGGAAAATCGAGTCGTATCCGGGGCGCGGGCTGTACGGGCCGGTTTGTCCGAAGCCCGTTATCGAGCAATAGATCAGGCGCGGATTGACGCGCTTGAGGCTCTCGTAATCGAGCCCATAACGCCCGAGGTCGCCGACCTTGTAGTTCTCGAGCAGCACGTCGCAGTGCGCGACCAGCGAGCGTATCAGCGCCTGGCCGTCCGGCGTCGATATATCGCACGTGATCGATTTCTTGCCGCGGTTGGCGCTGATGAAGAACGTCGACTCGCGCGTGACCTTGCCCTCCCGATCCATGAGAAACGGAGGGCCGAACTGCCGCGAATCGTCCCCCTTGCCCGGACGCTCGACCTTGATGACCTCCGCACCGAGATCAGCCAGCATCTGTGCGCCCCAAGGCCCCGCGAGAATGCGGCTCAGGTCGAGTACGCGAACCCCTGCCAACGCGCCTTTTGTCATATCAGACTGTCCCCTTGATTCTTGCCGGCCGCACCGCAAAACCCGCATCAGCGTCCGACGAACTTCGCCGCACGTTTTTCGATGAAGGACTGAACGCCTTCCCGTGCGTCTTCCGTGTTGTAGAGAAATTGCTGGGTCGACTGAATCGTCGCGTAGGCATCCTGCCACCCTTGCCCCAGAGAGACTCTCGCATTCTGCATCGTGGCTTGCACGGCGAGCGGCGCCTGCGCCGCGATTCGCTCCGCGATGGCGAGCGCGCGTGCGAATTCCTCGCCTGCCGGCACAACGTCCTGCACGAAATTCATATTCCGTGCTTCCTCTGCGGTGAACTCGTCGCCGGTGAGCAGCACCTTCATCGCGTTGCCCCAGCCGGCACGCTGGACCATGCGGAATGTCGCACCACAACCTGCCATGATTCCCCGCTTCACTTCAAGCTGGGAGAAACGGCAATTATCGGCAGCCACGGCCACTTCCGATGCAAGCATCAGTTCGACCGCGACCGTGAAGCAGATTCCCTTGAGCGCGATGACGACGGGTTTGGTCCGTAACGGCGCGCGCAAGTTGAATGGATCGACCTCGCCCTCCGGAAGCAAGGGTTTGCCCTCGCGGCGCAGCGGTGCGATTTTTGGCATGTCGAGCCCCGCCGTAAAGTGATCGCCCTCGGCGTAGACGAGCCCGCAGAACAGATCGCTACTCGTCTCGAGTCGCGTGTAAGCCCTGGCCAGTTCCACGAACATCTTCGGCGTGAAGCCGTTGCGCTTTTCAGGCCGGTCGATCCCTATCAACAGCAGGTTGCCGCGCTGTTCGACGCGAATCTGTCCATCCTCGTGACGAGTCGTCATGCACTATCTCCTTGCGGGGTTTTCCGTTAGCCGATCTGACCATCGGCTCAATTGACAAAGCCATGCCACACATTCAGAATAATAAACGTCGTTCACAAAATTGGCAACGCGGAGCACAACCCCATGCCGCGAAGGCGGCGCGCCGCAGCCCCGGCGTCAGGCGATCGGATCCCAATGCTGGTTCAAGTGTTCACCCTGATTTCTGCGAGGAAAGACCATGGCCTACGAGACGATCATCGTCGAAATTCACGGCAAGACCGGCTTGATCAAACTGAACCGTCCGCAAGCCTATAACGCGCTGAACAACCAACTGACGGACGAGCTCACGGCCGCACTGGACGGCTTCGAGGCCGATCCCGCCATCGGCGCGATCGTGCTGACCGGCAGCGACAAGGCGTTCGCCGCCGGGGCCGACATCAAGATGATGAGCGAATGGACGTACATGGACGTCTACCAGAATCAGTTCATCACATCGAACTGGGAGCGCACGTCGCGTTGCCGCAAGCCGGTCGTTGCCGCTGTCGCGGGTCTTGCGCTCGGCGGTGGTTGTGAACTGGCCATGATGTGCGACTTCATCCTCGCCGCCGACAACGCCCGCTTCGCCCTGCCGGAGATCACGCTCGCGACCATTCCCGGCGCCGGCGGCACACAACGCCTCACGCGGGCGCTCGGCAAATCGAAGGCGATGGAAATGATCCTCACCGGCCGCAAGATGGACGCCGCCGAAGCCGAACGATGCGGGCTCGTAAGCCGCATCGTTCCCGTCGATACACTCGTCGACGAAGCGCTGAAAACAGCCGACGAAATCGCCCGCTACTCGCAACCGGTCGTCGCGATGGCAAAGGAATGCGTCAATCGCGCATACGAATCGAGCCTCGCCGAAGGCATCCTGTTCGAGCGGCGCATGGCGTATTCGACCTTTGCCACGGAAGACCGCAAGGAAGGCATGGCGGCCTTCGCCGAAAAACGCAAGCCGCAGTTTCGCGATTGTTGACGCGCCGGCAAAAGGCCACTTTCGCCATGGCGCGCCGAGCACACCAGACCGCGCACGTATAGCGCACCGCCTGGTACCCACATTCCCTACTCCGACTACAGGACAGACACGCGATGAAACCCTACGTCAATCGCATTATCGAATTGCTCGGGATTCGATACCCCATCGTTCAAGGCGGCATGCGCTGGGTGGCGCGGGCCGAACTGGCGGCGGCAGTGGGCAACGCGGGCGGACTCGGATTCATTTCCGCGCACACCCATGCAAGCGCCGATGCGCTCGCGCGCGAGATCGACAAGGTGCGCTCGCTCACGGACAAACCCTTCGGCGTCAACCTGACCGTTCTCGGCGCCAACGCCGGTCTCGATTACGACGGGTACGTGCGCACGATCGTGTCGCAGGGTGTTCAGGTCGTGGAAACAGCCGGCAGCAATCCAGCGAAATACATTGCCGAATTCAAGGCGCACGGCATCAAGGTCATTCACAAGTGCGTCGCGGTCCGGCACGCCGTGAAGGCCGAATCGCTCGGCGCGGACGCCGTCAGTATCGACGGTTTCGAGTGCGCGGGGCATCCCGGCGAAGACGATATCCCGGGACTGATCCTCATTCCCGCCGCGGCCGACAAGCTCAAGGTGCCGATTCTCGCCTCCGGCGGCTTTGCCGACGGGCGCGGCTTGATGGCGGCGCTGGCGCTCGGGGCGGATGGCATCAACATGGGTACACGCTTCATGCTCACGCAAGAGTCCCGGGTACACCCGGCGATCAAGCAACGTATGCTGGACGCAACCGAGCGCGATACGGTGCTGGTCGGTCGCTCGATCGGCGATTCGAGCCGCGTGATCAAGAACAGCGTGAGCCTGAGCGCGCTGGAACTGGAGCGCAGCGGGCACGTCGCGCACTCGGACCTTTACGCATTGACCGGCGCCAATCGCTGGATGGACGCGTTCGCCACGGGAGAAGTCGAGGGTGGCGCGTTCCCTGCCGGGATCGTGACAGGACTCATCCACGACATGCCGACCTGTGCGGAATTGATCGACCGCATCGTGAAGGAAGCGAGCGCGATCTCGCAACGCCAGCTCGGCTTCGGCGCCGCTCTCTCATGAAACTCGCCGGCCTCCGCGTGCTGGATCTGTCGCAGTTCATGCCGGGTCCGTTGCTCGCCGCCCATCTTGCGGATCACGGCGCGCAAGTGATCAAGATCGAACCGGTCACCGGCGATCCCACGCGCGGCGTGCCGGGGTCGGGCGACGCGTTCTTCGCCGCGCTAAACCGCGGCAAACACAGCATCGCGGTGGACTTGAAGCACCCGGACGGACGCGACGTAGCGCTCAAGCTGATGAATCAGGCAGATGTGGTCATCGAATCGTCGCGACCAGGCGTCGCCGCGCGCCTCGGCATCGACTACGAAACGGTGAGTCGCACGAACCCGCGACTCGTCTATTGCGCGCTGACTGCATTTGGGCAGCACGGCCCCCTCTCTCGACTGCCCGCGCACGATCCGGTGATTCAATCGTTCGCGGGAACGCTGCCCCGCGACAGCCGTGGGGCGCCAATCACGACAGGCACATCGCTCGCCGCGCTGGCCGGTTCGTTGACGGCATTGTCCGCTGTGTTGATGGCCCTCCTTCGCGCGCGAGAAACGGGACGCGGCGACTACGTCGACATCTCGCTGTTCGACGCGGCGCTGACGGCGCAGCCACACCTGAGCGGACGCCTGCTCAACGCGCCGTACGATCGATCGGCAGACGCAATTGAAGGCAACAGCGGCATCGCGCTGCTCAATGCCTATGAGACCGCCGATTCGAAGTGGCTCTGCCTCGGCGGACGGGAGTACACCTTCGCGACCAACCTGCTCACACCACTGGGCCGCCCGGATCTGATTAGCGATGCGATCGGCCCGGCCGGTGAAGGCCAGACGCGCGTGCGGGAATTCCTCGAGCAAACCTTCCGGACCCGCACGCGCGATGACTGGCTGAACTGGTTCGAAGGACGCAACATCAGCGTCGCACCGGTACTCTCGCTCGCGGAAGCGATCAACCACCCGCATACGCGCGAGCGCGCAATGATTCAACGCGATCCATCGGGATGCAATCACCTTGCGAACCCGATTCATTTCCGCATGGAGCCTGCCTCGCCATCGCTCGCCGTTCCACACGTCGGCGAACACACCGAACGCGTGCTGCGCGATCTCGGCTACAGCGACGACCGGATCGCGGAACTCGTCTCGTCCGGTGCCGTGCGTGGGCCGTGCGGCGCGACCCCGGCCGTTGCGCAACCTATCCACTGACGCGAACCACACCATGCCCGTCCTGCTCGAGTCGAACTCGGTCGACTTCGCATCCATCGTTCGACCCGGTGATACCGTCACCTGGGGCCAGGCGAACGCAGAGCCCCTTCCGCTCACACAAAAACTCCTCGAGCAACGGCACGGCATCGGTGCATTTCGAGTGTTTCTAGGCGCGAGCAGTTTCGATACGTGCCGTCCCGAGCACGCCGACCGCATCGAGTTCGTTTCGTACTGCGGCACCGGCGCGAACCGCGCGTTGGCCAAGGCTGGCGCGCTCGATATTCTTCCGTGCCACTACTCGCAGTTTCCGCAGATGATGGAATCGGGCCGGTTTCCGATCGACGTCCTGTTGCTGCAATTGGCGCCGCCCGATTCACAGGGCCGCTACAGCCTGTCCATCGCGCACGAGTATTTGATTCCGGCACTCGAGCACGCCCGGATCGTCGTGGCGGAGGTGAACGAGCAGGCGCCGTGGACATATGGCGAGCGATACCTTCGTGACGACGAGATCGACTTCATCCTGCCGACATCGCGCGCGTTACCCGAAACCTCTCATGGCGCGGCGAGCGCGGCGGAACTGGCCATTGCACAGCACACGGCAGCGCTGATCGAAGACGGCGCGACGATTCAGCTCGGCCTCGGCGCGCTCCCTGAAGCCATCCTTGGTCGCCTCACCGATCGTCGAAACCTCGGCATTCATTCCGGCACGATCGGGGACAAAGTCGCCGATCTCATGCAATGCGGCGTGATCACCAACGCGCACAAGACCATCGACACGGGCAAGACCGTTGCGGGCGTGATCATGGGCGGTCGTCGCATTCACGCGTTCGCGCACCGCAACGATGCCATCGAGTTTCGTTCGACCCGCTACACGCACGACCCGGACGTACTCGCAGGCATCGATCGCTTCGTCGCCATCAACTCGGCGGTCGAAGTCGATCTGAGCGGTCAGATCAATGCCGAAATTGCAGGAGGCATCTACGTCGGCGCGGTGGGCGGCGCACTGGATTTCCTTCGCGGCGCGCGGCGCTCCCGTGGCGGCGTTCCCGTCATCGCACTGCCCTCGATAGCCGGCAAGGGCGGCAGCCGAATCGTCGCGTCGTTGAATGGCCCGGTCAGCACACCACGCAGCGACGCCGGCATCGTCGTGACGGAATATGGCGTAGCCGACCTGCGCGGACTGACGTTGCGCCAACGGCGCGAGCGCATGCTGGCGATCGCGCATCCGGACCATCGCGGCGCGCTCGATCAGATGGCGGGCGTGCCGTCATCCAGTCGCGCCTGAACTGCGATGCTCGCCACCTGAATCAGCACCTCGAAACCACGCAAGGAAATTTCCATGAAACGCGCAGCCATTGTCTCCCCTGTACGAACGCCCGTCGGCGCCTTTGGCGGAAGCCTGCGCGGCGTATCCGTCGAAGCACTCGGAGCACTCGTTGCGAACGAAACCATCCGGCGAGCGGGACTCGATCCCGCCCGCATCGACGACGTCGTTTTCGCACAATCGTATGCGAACAGCGAAACGCCCTGCGTGGGCCGCTGGATCGCGTTGCAGGCAGGCCTTCCCGTGGAAGTGCCGGGCATGCAACTCGACCGGCGCTGTGGCGGCGGCCTGCAGGCACTGGCCACCGCCGCAATGATGGTCCAGACGGGCGCCGCCGACGTGGTTCTGGCGGGCGGCGTGGAAAGCATGAGCAATATCGAGTACTACAGTACGGACATGCGCTGGGGTGCCCGTTCGGGCTCCGTGCAGTTTCACGACCGCCTGGCACGCGGCCGCGAGCGCTCGCAGCCCGAATCGCGTTTCGGCTACATCTCGGGCATGATCGAAACGGCGGAAAATCTCGCCACCGACTACGGCATCAGCCGCGAAGCCGCAGACGAATTCGCACTGCACAGCCATCGGCGCGCGGCGGCAGCATGGGAGTCGGGCCGTATGGCCGACGAGGTCGTGTCCGTCACCGTTCCGCAGAAGAAAGGCGAGCCCCTCCTCTTCTCCAGAGATGACGGATTCCGCGCCGACGCCAGCATGGAAAGCCTCGGCAAGCTTCGCGCGTTGATGCCGGGCGGCACCGTCACCGCGGGCAACTCCAGCCAGCAGAACGACGCCGCGGCTGCGTGCCTCGTCGTCTCGGAAGATCGCCTCGAAGCGCTAGGGCTCGAACCCATGGCGTGGTTCACCGGCTGGGCTGCCGCCGGCTGCGAGCCATCGCGCATGGGCATCGGACCCGTGCCTGCGGTCCAGAAGCTCATGGCACGCACCGGCCTGTCGCTCGACCAGATGGATCTCGTCGAAGTAAACGAAGCGTTCGCATGCCAGGTGCTGGCCGTTCTCAAAGGCTGGAACTGGCACGACACCGACCGGCTGAACGTGAACGGCTCCGGCATCTCGCTCGGCCACCCCATCGGCGCCACGGGCGTGCGCATCATGACGACGCTCCTGCACGAACTGACGCGTCGAAAGGGGCGTTATGCACTCGAGACCATGTGCATCGGCGGCGGCCAAGGTATTGCCGCCGTATTCGAGCGCGCCTGATTCCATGTGCCGCGGCGCACGGCATGACGCCGTGCGCGTGCCGGCATCCTCAGACCTCCACCTCGACCATCACGAAGTCGGCCTTCGTCGCGCCGCACTCGGGACACGCCCAGTCATCCGGTATGTCTTCCCAGCGAGTGCCGGGCGCAATGCCCTCCGCAGGAAGCCCCGCTGCCTCGTCGTAATAAAAACCGCAAAACATACATTGCCACTTTTTCATGATTGCTCCATGAATCGTTGAGATGGGGTTGGTTCAAGGCGCGACGTCCCAGGCGAGCGGCAGATAGAGCATGCCATTGACCGAGCCCGAGCCGCAGCGTGGCTTGTCGCCCTCGCGAATGTGAAAATCCGGAATGCGTTTGAGCCATTCCTGCAGGAACACCTTGATCTCCGTGCGCGCGAGAAACGAACCCGGGCAACGATGCGGCCCGTTTCCAAAAGCCGCATGGATCACCGGCTTGCGCGTGAGATCGACGGCAAGCGGGTTGCTGAACTTGCGGTCATCGAGGCCGTGCAAGGCGTTCGGCAACTGGATCTGGTCGCCCTTCCTGAACCGGATGCCCTTGTATTCCATGTCCTGCGTGATGAGCCGCGCCGTGTTCGCCACGCCAAAGCGACGGATCAATTCGTCGACCGACGAAACCATCAGTTCGGGATTTTCGATAAGTTGCCGCCGGTGTGCCGGATTTTCGGCGAGGAACCGCGCGATGAAGCCCATCATCGAAGCAACGGTATCCAGTCCACCGAACAGCACGACGATGAACATGCCGAACATGCGTTCCTGGCTGATCAGCTTGCCTTCGATCTGCGCGTTGGCGATGAGACTGACGAGATCGCCACCCGCATCCGCCTTTCGCTTTTCCACCCACGTGGAGATATAGCCGACGAGCGCGCGCTGAGAGTCGTTGCGTCGCTCGAAATCGCCGCGCACGGCCCATTCCGCCCACTCCAGCAACTGCTCGCGGTCGCTCACCGGAAGTTCGGCCAGACGCAGAAAAATAACGATCGGAAGAATCTTCGCGAACTCCGCGACAAACTCGCATTCGCCTCGTGGAGCAATCTTGTCGAGCAGTTCGACGGCCAGGCTACGCACGTCATTCTCCAGTGACGCGATAGCTTGCGGCAGGAAGGCCGGGGTGATCAGGTTGCGGTACGCGGTATGCTCGGGCGGATCGAGCTCGAGCGGCACGATTTGCATTTCGTTGTTCGGAGGGATGTTGACGTTGCGATGCGAGAAGCGGGTATGGTCCTTTTGCATCGCCTCGATGTCCTCGCCGCGCGTGGCGATCCAGTGGCCACCATAGTACGGCGACCAGACGATGTCGGGCCCGGCGTGCAGCGACTTCCATGCCAGATGAACATCGTCCTGTGCGCCGGGGGGGGCCATATAGTCAAAATCGACCACGAGTTCTCGCGGGACATGGTCCGGCACGGTCCAGTCTTTCGCACGATTCATCTTTGTGTCTCCTTCCATATCGACGACTTCGAGGGAATGAATCGTCACGCTCGGCGTCACCGAGCTGACGTTCATATTATGCAACATCGTTCAGTTTTGCTATTATACCGAGGTGAGCTTCTCATACATCAACGCCTGTATCGAACGGAGACAAAAGTGAGCGATTTCGTCAAGGACAAGGTGGTAGTGGTAACGGGTGCGGGTGCCGGCATCGGTCGCGATTTCGCGCTGCAATTCGCGGCGAACGGCGCCAAGGTCGTCGTCAACGACCTCGGGCGCAATGCCGAAACCGGCGAATTCGCCGCGAAGCGCGTCGTCGGGGAAATCAAGGAGGCCGGTGGGCAAGCCGTTGCCTCGACGGACAGCGTCGCCGAGTGGGATTCGGCGCAGAAGATCGTCCAGGCCGCGCTGGACACCTTCGGCCGCATCGACTGCGTGGTGAACAACGCCGGCATCGTGCGGGACCGCATGTTCTTCAATATGAGCCTCGACGAGTGGAAGGCCGTGGTCGACGTCCATCTGAATGGGTCGTTCTTTGTCGCACGTGCGGCAGCGCCGCATTTCAAGGCGCAGAGCGGCGGCAGCTTCGTGCATATGACTTCCACGTCGGGGCTGATCGGCAATCTCGGGCAGGCCAACTACTCGGCCGCCAAGATGGGTGTCGTCGGCTTGTCGAAGTCGATCGCGCTCGACATGGCGAAATTCAATGTACGCTCCAACTGCATCGCGCCGTGGGCCTGGACCGCGATGACGGCGTCGATCCCGTCGGAAACGCCCGAACAGAAAGCGCGTGTCGAGATCCTCAAGCGCATGGAATCGCGCAAGATTGCGCCGCTCGCGGTCTATCTCGCGTCCGATCAGGCCGCCAAGGTGTCGGGCCAGATTTTCGGCGTGCGCGCCAACGAGATCTACTTCTTCAACCAGATCCGCATGATCCGCTCGCTGCATCGCGACGGCGGCTGGACACCCGAAGCGATCGCGGAGCAGGTCATGCCGGCGTTCGAATCGAGCTTCTTTCCGAACGTGCCTTCCATGGCGCTCACCCCGTGGGACCCGGTGTAAGCTCAGTCGGACCCTGCCCGCGTCGCCGTGTTCAGCGGTGGCGCAGGCGGTGCGGCGGCCGCTCGTCGCACCGCTTATCCCTCGGCCGAGCCGTGCGTGCCTTCGGTCAAACCGACAATACGTCTTGCCTTGAGCAGGACCGGCAAGTCCACCATCCGCCCGTCCACGGACACTGCCCCGCCTGCTGCACGTTCGTATGCGTCTACAATGCGTCGAGCCTTGGCAACTTCATCGGCGCTCGGGCTGAATGCCGCGTTGACCGCGGCAACCTGGCGCGGATGAATGCACAGCTTGCCGCCAAAACCCAGCGACCGTGCCTTCGAAGAGTCCATTGCAAGCTGCTGTTCGTCGTCGATCGCAACCGTCACGCCATCCACCGGGGATTGAATTCCCGCCACGCGCGAGGCCAGTACGATGCACGAACGCGCGTGCAGCAACGCGTCCCATGACCCGTCGCAGTCCAGATCGAGCTCGAAATCCACGGAGCCGAAAATGAGGCGCTCGACACCGGGCATACGCGCCACCTCCCGCGCGTTCCAGACGCCGGCCGCGGATTCGATGATCGGCCATGCGGGTTTCGCCGTCGCGGCCGCAACGGCTGCCAACGCAGCCGTATTCTCCGCCTTGGGCAACACGACGCCATCGATACCTTCCGACGCCGCAAGGGAGAGGTCATCATCGAACCACGGTGTTCCGGCGCCATTGATGCGCAACAGCACACGAACCGGTGACGCCAGGAACGTTCGCGCCGCATCGGCGACATGAGCGCGCGCGGTTGCTTTCTCCGCGTCCGCCACGGCGTCTTCGAGGTCCACGATCACCGCATCGGCCCCCGCCGCGACCGCCTTGGCGAATCGCTCGGGCCTGTTTCCCGGCACAAAAAGAAACGAACGCATAAATCTCCAGTTCAAAGGCCGGTCCACCCGCGATCAGACGCCTTGGCGGACCGGATTCGACCCATCACACGAGCATGGCCGCTGCTTGCATGCGCAACGATCCGTCGCTGCCTGCAATCCACAGGCTCACCTTGCCCGGCTCCGATTCGTCCCGCTTCCCGCAGACATAAAAGGGTGATGTGTCCAGCACGGGCTTGATCGCGCGGAACGAGAATGATCCGACCCGTGCACTCGGAATTTCGGCGCTCAGTGAATCCATCAGGAGCGTGGCGAGCAGCGGCCCGTGCACGACGAGCCCGTCATACCCCTCTTCTCCGATCGCGTACGGCCGATCGTAGTGAATGCGATGACCGTTCAGAGTAAGCGCGGAATATCGGAACAGCAGCACCGGATCAGGGATGACCTCGCGCGCCCATTGGGCATTTGCAGGCGCTGCCTGTGACGCCGCCGGCTTTTCGCCTGAGGCGGGATGATCGCGATACACGATATCCTGGCGTTCGACGACCGCGACGCCGGCCGCATCGCTGACCTCGTGCTTGACGTTGACGAACACGAGATCGCCGGTGCGTCCCTGCTTATGCTCGACGCGCTCGATGCGCGAAAGCCGCGTGATCGCGCTGCCTGCCTTCAGCGGCCGTAGAAACTCGAGTTGGCTACCCGCCCACATGCGGCGGGGTAAGTCGACCGGCGGGAGAAAGCCTCCACGCTTCGGATGGCCGTCCAGCCCGATCATCGACTGACGAGGCACGGGCAGGAAATAAAGCCAGTGCCACAACGGCGGCAGGTCGTCGCCGGGCGCAGCGGGTGGGTCATCGCGATCGAGCAAGGCGCCGAGCGCATTCATCGGCACAACGGTGACCTGGTCGTGCACTTGCTCCGTGCGTCCGGTCCATTGCTGCAAATGCGCGATATCGATGACCATGATGGCGCTCACTCCAGGTCCAGCGCTTCGCGAATTGCAATCGCAATCGGCAGCAGCGGGTCTTCTTCCGGTGTGGTCGGGTTGAACAGCTTGTTATGGCAAATCGCCACCGCGAGCCCCGTATCCGGGTCTGCCCAGCCGATCGAATTTCCCTGTCCTGGATGGCACAACGCGCGCGGCGAACGAACCGTTGTCACCGGTGGATGGTTGCCGCCGAACCAGAAGCCGCCGATCGTGATCGGTATCGGGAAGCCGAACATCACGGGGTCGGGCTCGTCGCTGTTCGCACGCGGCGTATTGAGCGTGGCCACGAGCTCCCTGGAGAGTATCCTCACACCGTCCAGCTCGCCGCCGCACGCAAGCATTGCCCAGAAGCGCGCTTCACTGCGCGCATTGAAGATCCCGCCGACGCCGGCCACTTCCGCACGCTGCACGTCAGGACGCTCGAACACCTGCGGGGTCAATGCGACCTGTTTCGGCATCGAGCGCAGGAACAGGGGCGGCAGGTATTCCGCAGGTACGGGCACCATTGCATCGGTCAGTCGTGCGATGCGTGATTCGACTTCATCGGGAATGCCGATCCACAAGTCAGCGATACCGAGCGGCTTCGCGATTTCCTCCTGGACGAAGCGGCCCAGCGAGCGTTTCTCCGGATCCGCGCGACTCACCAGCTCGCCAACGATCCAGCCGAACGTCATCGACAGGTAGAGCGTCTTCGTGCCAGGCTCGGCGAGGGGCTCCAGGTTCGCGATGGCGCGCGTCATCCATTGCCAGTCGCACATCAGTTCCGGCGTCACGCCTTCCGGCATCTGCGGAATGCACGCGCGGTGAGTCAGAACGTCACGTACCGTCGTTTTGTCCTTCCCGTGTGCGCCGTACTCGGGCCAATAGCGCGTCACCGGCGCATCGTATTCGATGAGCCCGCGATCCACTAGAATGTGCAGCGCCGTGGCGGCAACGGCCTTCGTCACCGAATAGACGTTGAAGAGCGTGTCGCCGTCAACGAGGCGTCCCGTGGACGGATCGGCCACGCCGCTCCATGCGTCGATGACGAGCTTGCCATTCAGATAGGCCGCCACCTGCACGCCGATCTCGCCGCCTTCACGCGTGGCGCGGTCGAGCGCTTGTTGAACAAGCGTATTGCGCTCGGATAATGCTTGCACTGCGAGGGTCATGTCGTGTCTCCCATTCATGAGTGTGTCGCTTCGGGGAACTAGGTGTTGCCGGACTGTGCGGCAATACCGGCCAGCCCCTCGAGCGCGAGCCCATAGCCCAGTTCGTCGACCATGCGACGCTTGAAAGGCTGAACAAAGACCGCGCGGGTATGACGCAAGGTGTCGATCGGCTTGGCCGCGAGGCCGCGAGCGATTTCCCAGGCGCGATCGAGCAGCGCTTCGTGCGCGACGATTTCGCCGACCACGCCGAGTTCCCACGCGCGTTGCGCCGTCATGCGTTCGCCCGTGAGCAGAAAATGGCGTGCGCGGTTATGGCCGATCAACATCGGCCATACGATCTGTACGCCATCCGCCGGCGCGACACCGTGAACGAAGTGCGCCTGATCGGAAATTTCAGCGTGGCTGGACGCAAGCACGATGTCGGACAGCACCAGCAGCTCGGCGTGAATGAGGGCCGGGCCGTTGATCGCGCCGATGACCGGAACCGGTACGTCCAGCAACCGCATGAGCAGGTCTTGTCCCTCGCGCTGCAGGCGCGACCAGATTTTCGCAAGCGGTTCCGACGGCAGCTCGGCGGCGTTCATGGAATCGCAGAATGTATCGCCGGTGCCCGTCAGGATCACTGCGCGATTTTCCAGGTCGCGTGCGATCTGATAAAACGCTTCGCCCAGCTGACTGTGAATGCTGCCGTCGAGCGCCCCCCACTTGAGCGGGCCATCATCCGTGTGCAGGCGCACTTGCAGAACGCCATCGCGTCGCTCGAAATCGATGTTCGCAAAGCGCCTGCCGTAGTCCTCGAGGCGGCTCATCGCGCATCCTCCAGGATCAGGCCGGCGGCGCGCCACGCCATCGCCATCATGGGGCCGTTGGTATTGCCGGAAATCATCGTGGGCGTCACGGAGAGATCCATCACACGCAGGCCTTCCACGCCCCGCACGCGCAGCCGCGAATCAAGCACCGCAAGCGGATCGGAGCCCATCTTGCAGGTGCCGCAAGCGTGGTAGCCGGACTGCCCTTCGCGCCGGAAGAGGTCGATAATCTCCCCGTCGGTCTGAACGGCGAGACCGGGACGCGTCTCTCCTTCCAGCAGGCTCGCCAGCGGGTCGGCGGCCAGCACGTTGCGCATGAGCCGGAATGCGTTGACGGACATCCGCTGGTCGTACGCATCGGCCAGGTAGTTCGCAACGACTTCGGGCGGCAAGCGAGGGTCCGGCGACTGAATCTTTACGTGCCCCTCGCTGCGAGGACGCAGCGGATAGCTGAAGAGCTGCATGCCCGGGAACGTCTCGAAAGCGTAGCTTGCGGCGCCGAAATCCATCGAGAACGGCGCCATCATCAGTTGCACGTCCGGGCGCTTCGCGTCGGGCGCCGTCTTGACGAAGCCCCCTACCTGGTACGAGCCGAGCGACATCACCCCGCTGCGGAACAGGAAATACTGCATCGCGTTGCGCCACAGGCGCAGGCCGCTGAACTGCCGGTTCTGCGAATCGCGCCAATGCCGCAGACGCGCCTGCACCATATACAGATAGTGCTCGCGCATATTGAGCCCGACACCCGGATTCGCGGCCACGACCGGAATGCCAAGCGAGCGCAGATGATCGGGATCCCCGATGCCCGACAACTGCAAAAGCCGCGGCGATTCGATCGCGCCCGTCGACAGGACGACTTCGCGACCCGCGCGGTAAACGATCTGCTGTCCCGCGCTTTCACACTGCACGCCAACCGCGCGCGACCCGTCGAACACGATTCGTACGGCCTGGGTGGCGGTAACGACGGTGAGGTTCCTGCGCGAGCGAGCCGGTTTCAGAAAGGCCTCCGCCGAACTCTGCCGCTGCCCGTTGCGTATCGTGTAGATCAGATATGCCATCCCCTCGTGATCGAGACGATTGATATCCTCTACCCGCCGAATGCCGAGCGACCGGCACGCTTCAAGGACGGCGTCGCCGATACGATTGCGCTGCGCGTATGGCGACACTTTCAACGGCCCGCCCGCCCCTCGCAATTCATCCGCACCGAGCGCGTGATCTTCGAGCTGCCGGAAACACGGCGCCAGATTCTGCCAGCCCCATCCCTCGACGCCGAGCTTGGTCCATCCGTCGTAGTCCTCGGGATGTCCGCGCATGTAAACCATGCCGTTGATGCTGCTCGAGCCGCCGAGCATCTTGCCACGGAGCCAGATTTCATTTCGGTGCCCGTTCCCGTCGTCGGGCTGAACGGGAATGAACCAGGCATGGGCAGGATCGCCCAGCAGCTTTCCGAATCCCTTGGGCATTCGGATCAACGGACTACGGTCCTCCGGCCCTGCTTCGATCAGCAGCACCGTGTGTCGTCCGCTTTGCGAAAGACGATTGGCGAGCACGCAGCCTGCTGCGCCGGCGCCAACCACGATAAAGTCGAACTCCGTCATCAATGCGTTCTCCACCGTCCGTGCGCGCGGTGCAACTCGACGCGGGAGCTGCCCGGCGGCACTTGTCTTGTCGGTCGGCCTCGTGTGCTGCGTTCGAGGCCGGCTTGGGTCTGGTTAGCCGAAGACGACGGGAATCGAATGCGGAACACGCATCATGATGCCGTTGATCTCTGGAGCCGGCGCGCCCGGGTCGAGGCGAAGATTGGGCAAGCGATCGAGAATCGCGTTGAGCGCGCGCGTCATTTCCACGCGTGCGAGGTGCTGACCAATGCACACGTGAGGTCCATACGCGAACGCAAAATGCCGGTGTGCCGGTTTGCGATAGATATCGAACTTGTCCGGATCGGGGAAGCGGCTGGGATCGCGATTGGCGCTGCCTGCCACCACGTCGAGAAATGCGCCCGCGGGAATCTCGACGCCACCGAGCGTGACGTCGCGCGTTGCCATGCGGGACTGCATCAACACGGGGCCGTCCCAGCGCAACGCCTCTTCGATCGCCTGCGCGACCAGCGTGCGATCGTTACGCACCGCTTCTAGCTGCTCGGGGTTGCGCAGCAATGCGAGCAGCAGCACGCTGGTCGCGCGATAGGTCGTGTCGCCACCGGCATTGACGAGTTGGCGCAGGAAGGAAATCACGACTTCGTCGGGCAGCCGCTCCCCTTCGACTTCGGCGGTCGCCAGCATGCTGACGAGATCATCTCCGGGGGTGCGCCGACGATCATCGATCAGTTGAGCGAAATAAGCGCCGAGCTTGGTCGACGCTTCCATGCCATGCGCGACGTCGATCGACACCAGCGTCTGGGCGATCGCCAGCTTGTGGAAAATCTTCACGTCTTCCGGCGGCAAGGCCAACTGGCGGTAAATGATATTGAACGGATAGTGAAGCGTGAACTCATTGACGAGATCCGCGTGCCCCCGATCCACGAACTTGGACATCAGTTCGCTCACCACGGGAGCGACGAGCGTATCGCCCCACGCCGCCACGGTGTGCGGCAGAAACGCTTTCTGAAAAATGCGGCGGTAGCGCGGGTGCTCGGGCGCGTCCATCGTCGAGATGCTGCGTCCGAAGCTGATGCCGAGATTACGCTCGTACGACTTGTTCGAGAACGTGGCGGGATCGCCCAACACGTGCGATACCTCGTCGTACCCGAATACGCAGTAATGCGCGACGTCGGACATCGTCAGGTCCGCCGCACCGCCCATCAACACGCGATAGTCCCCTTCCTGGACCGTGCCTTTTTCACGCAGCTCGGCAATGCGCGGATACGGGTTGATGTCGGATCCGTAAGCGAGCGAATCCTCGAAAAAGGGGTTGAATGTCGAATCATCGAAGTCTTCGAGTCGCAGCGCGCCAGCCATGGTTCCTGTCTCCATTAGTCGTTCGATTGCAGGTACCGGCATTGCCGAAAGTACCTATAGTTGAACTATGTTCGCTTTTGCACGATTGTGCAAGAACGTTTTATCATTCTGTGGAAGGAACCCCGGCCCTGACGGGCTTGCACCCGCAACGAAAGGGAAACCATGTCATCGAGGAATAACCAGGCCGCCGCGGCCCCGGCGACCGATCACAAGGCGCCCCGCGCTTCGGCTCGCAACACAACGCCCGAGCGCATTCTCGATACGGCTGAAAGACTGTTTGCGACGCATGGTTACTTCGGTACGTCGATTCGCGACATCATGCAGACCTGCGGCATGGAGCTGAGCCTCGCGCGCTACCACTTCGGCAGCAAGGACGCCCTGTTCCAGCAGGCAATCGGCCGCCGCGCGGCCATGATCAGCCAGCAAGTGATCGAATCGCTGGAGGCGGCGCTCGCTTCAACGCAAGGCAAGCGGCCGGATGTGGAAGCAATCGTGACCGCGCTTTCGGCGCCCGCCTTCGCGCATCTGAAAAGCGGCGACCCCGGGTGGCGAAATTACCTGCGCCTGCTGACCCAAAGCGGTTGCCTGCTGGAGCGCCCGGATCTCACGGCGCCGTTCTACGACCAATACGCGCCAGCGGCCGCACGTTACCGCGGCGCCTTCGCGAAGGCGCTCCCTCGCGCCACACCGGAGACCGTCGAACTCGTGCAGCATTTCGTCGAGTCCGTGTTTCACCTGGTACTCAACGAGCTGTATGCAAAGGAGGCCCGATCCGGAACGCGCGCACTCTCGGCACAACATGTCGAACGCATGCGCACCTACTTGATCCGCTTCGCGGTTGGCGGCATCGAGGCGATGGCCAACTCGGCGGCAGACCAACCCGGGGCCTTGGACAGAGGCCGGCAGCGCGGGGTTGACGAGCATTGACAGTCGCGCCAACCATCGTTCACACTTTAGAACATCATTCACAATAACTGAGGCCGCGGCGAATGCGGCCATGCGAGACGGAGTTCGCCTTATGACAGCTGTAGACGCTGAAAACACCGCGCTGATTGTCGGGGCGGGTCACGCTGCGGGAGAATGCGCGACCGCGATCCGCGAGCAGGGCTGGACGGGGCGCATCGTGATGGTGGGCGAAGAATCGCATTTGCCGTACCAGCGCCCCCCCCTCTCCAAGGCGTTCCTGTCGGGCGAGTCGACCGCCGAGCAGCTCTATCTGAAACCACTTTCGACTTACGACAAGGCACGCGTCGAGTTCATCCCGAATACGCGTGTGGAGCGCATCGACCGTGATGCGAAACGGGTCGCCCTCTCCAACGGCAGCGAAATCAGCTACGCGAAACTCGTTCTGGCCACCGGTGGCCGCGCGCGGCGTCTCGCGTTGCCGGGCATCGAAGCCATCGAGAAGTTGCCGAACTTTCACTACCTTCGCACACTCGATCATGTCGTGCACATTCGGAACCAGTTTCATGCTGGCGCGCGGCTCGTGATCATTGGCGGCGGATATGTCGGCCTCGAAGTGGCTGCCGTGGCCGTGAAGCGCGGCCTGCACGTCACCGTGCTGGAGGCACTGCCGCGGGTGCTCGCACGGGTGACCGCGCCCGAGCTTTCCACCTTCTACGAGAACGTGCACCGCGAGGCGGGAGTCGACATCCGCACGGATGCGATCGTGAGCGGATTCGAACTCGACGCGTCCGGCGACGCCGTCGCCGCCGTGTGCTGCGCGGACGGTACGCGCGTAGCAGCGGATCTTGTCATCGTCGGCGTTGGGCTGGAGCCGGCCACCGAGCTCGCGCAGGCAGCAGGTCTCATGGTCGATAACGGCATCTTGGTCGACGAACATACTCGCACCTCCGATCCGGATATTTTCGCGGTCGGAGACTGCACCAACCACCCGAACCCGACACTTGGCCGGCGCCTGCGTCTCGAGTCCGTGCCGAACGCGCTTGAACAGGCCCGCACCGCGGCAGCGTCGTTGTGCGGCAAGGAGCGCATCTATGACAGCGTGCCATGGTTCTGGTCCGATCAATACGATCTGAAACTGAAGATGGTCGGCCTGTCGCACGGTTACGACGCGTTCGTACTGCGCGGCAGTCCGGAAACGCGTTCGTTTTCGGCGTTTTATCTTAAGGACGGCGTCATGCTGGCGGCCGATACCGTGAACCGCGCGCCCGAATTCATGCTTGCCAAGCGATTCGTTGCCGAGAAAATTCCGGTCAGCGCTGCCGATCTCGCAGACGATTCGATCCCGTTGAAGAGTCTGCTTCCCCAGTCCAACTAATTTTTCAGAGGTCCAGAAGCCATGCCGCTCATTCGATTCATCCAGCCGGACGGCAGCGAAGCCAGCGTAAGCGCCAACGTTGGCGACTCCGTCATGCAAACGGCCGTGAACAACCAGATTCCAGGCATTCTTGGCGATTGTGGCGGAAGTTGCAGTTGCGCGACCTGTCACGCCTACGTCGACGCAGCCTGGACTGGTCACATGCCGCCGGCCGAGCCCTACGAAGTCGATATGCTCACCTGCGCAATGGACGTGCGTGAAAACAGTCGTCTGACGTGCCAGATCTTCGTGACGCCGGAACTGGACGGCCTGGTGTTGCGTCTGCCCGGCGCGACAGCTTGAGCGTCATGAGCACGAATATACCCCGCACGACCCTAATCACCGGCGCCGCTTCCGGCATGGGCGCCGCGCTCTCACGGCATTTGACGGCACTCGGCGAACGGGTGATCGGCGTGGATTTGAGCAACGCGGATATTTGCGCCGATCTGGCCGACCCGTCGCAGCGCGCAACGCTCGTCGCGCGAGTGGAGCAGATCACGCCGGCGGTGGACGCGGTGGTCGCATGCGCGGGTGTATCTCCGCCGGTGGCCGGCGATACGCTCGTATCGGTCAACTATTTCGGCGTCGCCGATCTGCTGCCGCGACTGTTGCCGCTCCTGCATCGAGCAACGCAGCCGCGCGCGGTGGTGATCTCCTCGCTGGCGTCGATCCATCCCGTCGACACACGCCTCGTCGAGATGTGCCTCGATGGCGACGAATTGGCCGCTCGACAACAGGCCGCGAAAATCGGCGCGCTATGCTATGCATCGTCCAAACGCGCGCTGACGCAATGGATTCGACGCACGGCAGTGCTGTCCGGCTGGGCGGACCAGGGCGTATTGCTGAACGGGATCGCGCCTGGCGTCGTGAAGACCCCGATGGTCGCGCCGCTGCTGGCCAGCGCCGAGGGCCGCGAGGCGCTCGCCGCCGGCGTCCCCACCACCGTGCGTGACTATGCAAGCGCCGAGCAGATTGTTCCGCTCCTTGCATTTCTCGCTGGCCCGGCCAACGGCTATATGGTGGGCCAGGTTCCGTTCGTCGACGGCGGCGCCGATGTGCTCTTGCGCGGGGAAACCGCGCTGTAACACAGCTCGCTCGGACAAGGCGCCTACGGCGCCTTCGTCAGCGCGTCTATGGTTTGCTGTCCGCTCGTGCCCCAGAACTCCGCCCACGTCGGAAAGCCTTGCGGAAGGCGCGGCTGGTACCGGTCGCCTTCATATTTGCCTGGCCAGTTCTGGAAGCGCGGCGCGCCGGGGCGTGTGAGCCAGTCCGTCGAATACCAGTGCTGTTCCTCGCGGCGCTCGAAGTACCATTGCCCGTCGCGCCGCACGTAGTGGTCGAAATAGCAGATCGCCATCACCACCCATGAGCCGTTGTCCTCGTGCTCCGCGCGGCAATAGACGCTTCCCGCCGCGTGGTCCGCATCGATGAAGTCGACGGCATGGCCGCAGATCTGGTGAATGCTGCGATAAAAGCTTCGCAGAATATGCTCGGAATCGTAGAACGTCTTCAACGCCGCGCGACCCATGCCCCATCGGCCGCAATCGACGTCTTCGTCGAACAATTGCACAAGGCTGTCCAGATCACGCGAATCAACCGCAAGCGCGTATCGAATCGGCAGTTGCTGAATGGCGAGCTGGGCCTCGATACGTTCGATACGCGCAAGAAGACTGGAATCCGTCGTCATGACATCCCCTTCGCCGCGTTAGCCGCGGCGGCAGCACGCGCGCGAATTTCGTCGGCATGGTACGGCTGGTGTGAAAGCAGTCCGCCGTCGACGTTGAACACTTGCCCGGTCACGAACGCCGCTTCATCCGACGCGAGATACACGACGGCATGCGCAATGTCCTCGGGCACCCCGAGGCGGGGCGTGAGATGGTGGCTCAACATCATTTCGCCCAGCTCGCCGGCGTAGTACGCGCGCGTCACCGGCGTGACGATCAGGCCCGGAGCGATCGCGTTGCAGCGTATGCCCTCCTTGCCGTACTGCGCGGCGATATAGCGCGTCAGATTTTCAATCCCGGCCTTGCAGACGCCATACGCGCTGTACCCGAGCGCGCCCGCCTGAGCGGCGCCCGAAGACGTATTGATGATCGAGCCGCCGCCGCGTGAGCGCATGAGCGGCAGCGCGCGCCGTGAAGCCAGCATGGTGCCGCGAAGATTGATGCGCATCGTGTCGTCCCAGACGGCGACATCGATTGCCTCGATCGCCGCATCGGCCGTACTGGACAGCGACGTGGCCGCAGCGTTGTTGTGCAGGATATCGAGCCCGCCCCACGTCTTGAGCGTGAGGTCGAACAACGCTTCGATCGAGCATTCGTCGCCGATATCGACACGCGCCGCCACCGCGTGGCCACCCGAATCCGCAATATGGCGAACCTGCTCTTGCGCGCCTTCCAGATTCAGGTCCGCCACGACCACCGATGCGCCTTCGTGCGCGAGCCTCGCCGCGCAGGCAGCGCCGATACCGGATGCGGCGCCCGTTACGATGGCGATCTTTCCCTTCACGCGTTGCACGGCCTGCCCTCCCGGATCACGCCTCTACCGGCTTCCCGTTGCTTGCCGCAACACGGTCGAGATGAAAATCGATATCGCCGAACATCTTCTCCATCATCGTCATCTTGCGGAAGTAATGGCCAACCGGATATTCCTCGGTGAGCCCCATTCCTCCGTGCAACTGGATGCCCTGCGCGCAAACGAAGCGATTGGCGCGCGCGGCAACCGCCTTGGCCGCCGAGATGGCGCGGCTACGTTCGGCTGCGGGCCGGTCGAGATGGGCGATTCCGCAGTACAACATCGAGCGCGCCTCCTGCGTGGCGACGAACATCTCGGCCATGCGGTGCTGCAGCGCCTGAAACTTGCCGATGGGCTGTCCGAACTGCGAGCGTTCCTTGATGTACTCCGCGGTGATTGCCATCACTGCTTCCATCATGCCGAGGCTCTCGGCCACGCTTGCGAGAATGGCAAGATCCGTTGCGTGCGTGAGCACGTCCAGTGCGCGGTCTGATCCGGCGATCAACGCATCGGCGCCGACCTCGACGTTGTGCAGGTCGATATCCGCGGCACGCGAGCCGTCGAGCAGGCGATACGATCGGCATGTGACGCCCGCGGCGCGGCGGTCGACAAGAAAGACGCCTGCGCCTTGCGACGCGCCTTCCATTCGTGCGGTCACGAGTAGTTGATCCGCGGATTCACCGGCGATCACCAACGTCTTCGCGCCGCTGATCAGGTAACCCGCGGCCGTTTTGCGAGCATGGGTTCGTGCATGGCAACCGACTGTGTATCGACTACCCGCTTCGCTATCCGCAAGCGAAAGCAGCAGCTTGCCTTCGATGACAGCGGGAAGCAGCGTCTCGCGCGGCGTCTTTGCATCGCCCCGCTCGACGAGCGTGGCGCAAAGCAGCGCCGTTTGCACGACCGGCTCGAGCACCATGCCGCGGCCGAGGGCCTCCATCAGGATCGCCATTTCGACAAACGAGCACCCGAGGCCGCCGACGTCCTCCGGCAGGGTCAGTCCGAGCCAGCCCAGCTCGGCGTACGCGCGCCAATGGTCGCGACTGAAGCCCTCTTGCTGCGCCGCGATGTGTGCGCGCGCCTCGAATCCATACTCCTGTTGGACATAGCGCTCCGCGCCATCCTTCAGCATCAGTTGTTCTTCGGAGAAGTTGAAGTCCATGGCTACAGTCCAAATGCCAGTTTGGCAATGATGTTCTTCTGCACCTCTCGCGCGCCGCCATAAATGGTGGACGCGCGAGCGATGAGATAGCCCGACGTGCGGCCACCCACGTAATCTGGCCAGCTTTCATCGATCGCCAGGTCGCCATGCTCGTCGGCGTGGTCGTCGAAGCGCATCACGCGGGGGCCGAGCGCATCCATCTGGAGCTGCGTCACACGCTGCTGCATTTCCGAACCGCTGATCTTGAGCGCCGACACGACGGCATCGAGGTTCCGCTCGCTCTTCTCTTCGGCGAGGATCCGCAGCACGGACCACTCAAGCGCCATGAGATCCGCTTCGATATCCGCGGCCTTGCGCGCAAACGCGGGCGTATCGATCAGCCGTACGCCGTCGACCATCTCCTGCGCGGCAATGTCCTTCGCGCGTTGCAACTCCCGTTTGTTGAAATACAGAAAGGCGCTTGCCGTGCGCTCCTTGTCGAGCAGATACTTCGCATAGGTCCACCCCATGCCGGCTTCGCCCACGAGGTGCGCCTTCGGAACGCGCACGTTCTCCAGAAATACCTCGTTCAGCCCCTTGCCGCCCTCGATCGAGACGATCGGCCGCACCGTGATGCCCGGCGTGTCCATCTTGACGAGCAGAAACGAGATGCCGCGTTGCGGCTTGACGGTCGTATCGGTCTTGACGAGGAAAAACCCCCAATCGGCGATCGTCGCGTCGCTGGTCCAGATCTTCTGGCCGTTGACGACGTATTCGTCGCCATCGAGCACCGCTGTCGTCTTGAGACCGGCCAGGTCCGAACCAGCGTTCGGTTCCGAAAAGCCCTGACACCAGAATTCGTCGCCACGCAGAATGGGGGCGAGAAAGCGTTCCCTCTGCCAGTCCGACCCAAACGCGATGATGACGGGCGCCACCATCTGCGTGGATTGCCAGCCGTAGTCCATGGCATCGGCGTTGTACAGCTCTTCCATGAATATGTGCTTGCGCAGCGCGCTCCAGCCGGTGCCGCCATGCTCGACCGGCCAATGCGGTGCACCCCATCCACGTTCGTACAGAATTCGCTGCCACCGGCGAATGTCGTCGCGCGCGGGCGGATGCACCCCGACGCGCCACCTGCGTGAAATATCGGCTGGAGCGTGCTCCGTGAAGAACTGCCCCACTTCTCGACGAAATTCTTCGTCTTCCTTACTGTAATCAAAATGCATGACTTGCTCCTGAAACTCTTGCGAACGCATATACCGCCCCGCCGGCACCTCGCGGCGCGCTGCCTCCGTCTAGCGGCCCTTGAAAGCAGGCGCGCGTTTCTCCTTCGCCGCCAGCCGGCCCTCCGCCGCATCTTCCGAATTCACTGCAAGTGCCACCGCGTTCAGTTCCTGAGCCAGAAACTCTTCCATGCTGCCGGTATTCAACCGGAACAACTGCTTCGTCAGACCGATCGAAAAGGTCGGGCCGGCAGCCAGTTCACCGGCCAGCTTCACCGCTGCCGTTTCGAGATCCCCGTCGTCGACGAAGTGACTGGCGAGGCCCATGTCGAACGCCTCCTTGCCAGTCAGCCTGCGATTCAGGTACATGATCTCCTTGGCGCGGAATTCGCCGCAATGGCGAGCCAGCAGATGCACCATGCCGCCCTCGGGTAGCGTCGCGCGCATCAGGAATGCGGGAATGAACTGCGCCGAATCGGAGACGATCAGCTGGTCCGCACAAAGCGCGAAGCTCCATGCGATCCCGACTGCAACTCCGCGTACCGCCGCGACCATCGGCTTGTTCAGGTTGTACAGCCTTAGCGCGATCTTCTGATAGACCGCCATCGACGCACGCGCATGCGCGACACTCATCCGCGGCGGCGCGGCGCCGCTGCCCTTGATGTCGGCGCCCGCGCAAAAGGCGCGGCCCGCGCCCGTGAAAATGACGGCGCGAATCTCCGCGTCCTGCTCGATGCGGTCGAGATAGCCGAGAATCAGCTCCAGCATCTCCGGTGTCAGCGCATTGAGCTTCTCGGGGCGGTTCAGGCTCAGCGTCGCAATCGCGCCGTTCAATGTGAGTTCAACGTCCATAATGTTCCGATCTTCGTTCGAGTGCCGTTCGTCAGTCGCCACGTGCGTGCAGGCGGATCATTCCATCGCCGAAAGGCTCGTCGCGTCGCTTGAGGGCTTCCTTGAGACCCACGGCCTCCATATCCGCCTTGAACTGCGCGCGGCGCGGCCCCTGGCTCTGATGGGCCCTGGAGTCGTTCTCGACAGCGAGCCGCTGGAGCGTGCGCGAACCGGACAACTCGAGCCCCAGGTTGACGATGCGCTTGTTGGCCGCAAGCAGATCGGCGTCGACAAACGACAGCCGGCGCGCCAGTTCGCCCACCTCCGCCTCGAGCTGCTCCGCGGGCACCGCATCCATGACTAGACCGATCTTCGCCGCATCGCGTCCAGTGAGCGAATCGCCGGAAAGCAGCAGACGCTTCGCCCACTGCGGGCCGACGTGATAGAACCACATGTGCGCGGGAGGAGAACCGTTGGCGCGCGTGGCGGGAAAGCCGATTCTGGCGTTGTCTGCCGCGATCACCATGTCGCACGCAAGCGCGAGATCCGTTCCGCCTGCAAGGCAGTTGCCGTGAACCTGCGCGATGATCGGCTTGTGGATATCGGCCATCAGATTGACCGTCTCCGCCTGCCGCTCCATCGACCAGCAATCATCGTCGAAACTGCGAGTCGTGCCGCGATACTCGCCCGGATCGACGGCTTCCGCTGCCCGGTCCGTATATGTCGTCACGAGGTCGTACCCCGCACAGAAGTCGCGGCCCGCGCCCGCAAGCACGATTACGTTGACCGATTTCAGGTCGTCAGCCTCGAGCAACGCTGCCTTGAGTTCCTGCAGAAGCGGATTGTTGATGGCGTTGCGCTTGTCCGGGCGATTCAGTGTGATGCGCGCAACGCGCTCGGCGACGTCGAACTGAACGCACTCCGTACTCTTGAGCCATTTGGCCATGGTGAATTCTCTGTGATTGACGCGATTCCCGGTTCATCAGGCAAACTGCTTGCGCAGCATCACCTTGCTTATCTTTCCGGTTGGCAACCTCGGCAGTTCGTCGACGAACGCGATGGACTTCGGGCACTTGTAGCTCGCGATCAGCGCACGACAAAATTCGATCAGTTGTGCTTCGCTTGCTTGCTCGCCCCGGCGCAGCACGACGATTGCCTTCACGCATTCGCCCCACTGCGCATGCGGAACGCCGATCACGGCCACATCCACTACGGCCGGATGCTGCGCCAGTACATCCTCGACTTCACGGCTGTAGATGTTTTCGCCGCCCGAAATGATCATGTCCTTTTTTCGATCGACGAGGAAAATGTAGCCGTCCTTGTCCTGGTAGCCCATGTCACCGGAGCGATACCAGCCGTCGCGCAGCGCTTCCACCGTCGCGACGCTGTTGTTCCAGTAGCCGCTCAGTTGCGTTTTCGAGCGCAGCCATACCTCGCCCGTCTGGCCTTGAGGCAAGTCGTTGCCGTGGTCGTCGACGATCCGCAGATCGATACCGGGGCATGGCCGTCCGACCGATGCGAGGCGCCGGACCTCCTCCGGCGAACCATGCGGCTTTACCTCGTGAGCGGGCAACCAGCATGCGTTGCTTTCGGTCATTCCGTACTGGACGGAAAACACCGGGCCTAACGCATCAATGCCACGGGCCAGCAGCGGCGGCGGCACAGGGGCGGCCGCCGTGACGATGTTCTCGATGCTCGATACGTCGTAGGTCGACAGTTCCGGCACGTCGAGCACCGCCTGCAGCATGGCAGCCACCATGAACGTGAAGGTGATGCGCTCTTGCGCGATCGTCTCGAGCATCTGCTTGGGCTCGAAGCCGCGATGTACGACCGTCGTACCGCCCATCCATGCCACCGAATTGACGAAGCCGATGCCTCCGACATGGAACGCAGGTGTGGTTTGCAGCACGCGCGTGTTGCCTGAAAATTCCGAGACGAGCGCGCAGCTTTCGGCGGTCACGCACATCGCCTGCTGCGTGCGAACAACGCCCTTGGGGCGCCCCGTGGTGCCGCTCGTGTACATCAGATACGCGTAGTCTTCAGGATTCGAGCGAATAGGCGGCCCTTCAACGGAACCCGCTTCCATGACCGCCTCGAATGAAACGGCCCATGCCGGCGTGTCGCCGATGCAGATGTACTGCTCGATTCCCGGCAATTGGGCTCGCAGCCCATCCACGACGGTGGCATACTGCGCCTCGAAGACGAGCGCCTTGGGTGCCGCATCCTGGAGGATATAAAGAATCTCCGCGGGCGCAAGCCGGAAATTGACGGTGGCCAGAATGAAGCCTGCCCACTCGCATGCCCGGTAAGTCTCATAGTACTCGGCGCAATTCATCGCGAGGATGGCGACCCGGTCCTGCCGCCGCAGGCCGCGCTCATACAGCGCGCCTGACAAGCGGCGCGCGCGCTCTGCCAGCTGAGCGTGCGTCAAGCGACGCTCGGCGTACACGAGCGCCGTGTGGTCGCCATGCAAGCGAGCGTTTCGCTCGATCATCTCGCCAAGGGTTCTCATCTCAGTCCCGCCGTTGTTTTGTCATATCGAATCTTCAGCCTGCGAGCGTCTGCGGATCGGCCAGCACGGTCCCGATGAAAGCGGTGAAGCGTGCCGCATCGGCTCCGTTGATGACGCGATGATCGTAGCTCAGCGAGAGCGGAAGCATCTTGCGCCAGCTGATCCCGCCGTCCTCTGCCGGCGCCGCCGCCAACCGCGCTTTGGTCACGCCGAGAATCGCTACCTCGGGCGCATTGACGATAGGCGTGAAGCCGGTACCCCCGAAGCCGCCGAGCGAGCTGATCGAAAAGCAGCCGCCTGACATTTCGGCCATCGAAAGGCCTTTTTCGCGTGCCTTTTGAGAAATCGCCGCGAGCTCGACCGCGAGTTCCTCGACGCTTTTCTTGTCGCAATCGCGCAGCACGGGCACGAGCAGCCCATGGCGGGTATCGACCGCGACCCCGATGTGGAAATACTTCTTGAGAACGATGTTCTTGCCGTCCCCATCGAGCGATGCATTGAATTGAGGAAAAGCCTGCAACGCTCGAACCACGGCCTTGATCAGAAGGACGAGCGGTGTGAGCTTCACGGCCGGGTTCGCGTCGTTGCGCGCGCTGCGCCAGGTTTCAACCGACGTGATATCCACGTCGTCGTGGTGCGTCACATGCGGAATCGTCAGCCAGTTGCGCGACAGGAAAGCCCCAGTGAGCTTCTGGATACGGGAAACCGGCTTGACCTCGACCTCACCGAATTCGGCGAAGTCGACCTGCGGCCAGGGCGGCAGGTTCGCACCGAACGCGGGCGCCGCGGTTTCGACTGGCCCGGCATTCGCATTGGCCTGCGGCCGGTTGGCGGATTCGATACTCATCGCGGATGCCCCTTCAAAGAGCCTTTGGATACTGGACGGCTTGCAGCCAATCAGACGATTTCCGCCAGCAGCGTGCCGACGGGATACACTTCGCCAACCTGCGCGACGATACGCAGCGTGCCCGACGCCGGCGACTCGACCTCCTGAATCGACTTGTCGCTCTCCAACGCGTAGATAACTTGTCCTTCATTCACGGTAGCACCGTCTTCGGCCAACCATTCGGCCAGCGTGCCTTCGTTCATCGAAAAACCCAGTTTGGGAAGCAGAACTTGTGTGGTCATGGCCTTGCTCGATTGATGTTAAGAATTCGGTGAGGGGCGCGCCGCTGCTAGTCAAGCGTGGCGCGAACCGCCGCTTCGATGTCGGTCACGCTGGGAACGAACGCGTCTTCGAGCGGCTTCGAGAACGGCACGGGGCAGAATCGCGCACCCACTCGCTGCACCGGCGCCTTCAGTTCCCGGAACAGGGCTTCGTAAATGCGCGATGCGATTTCCGCGCCCACGCCGAACGGTTTCACCGCTTCATGCACGACGACCGCGCGCCGGGTCTTCGCCACCGACGTCAGGATCGTTTCGGTATCCAGCGGAGAAACCGTGCGCAAATCGATGACTTCACAGGAAATGCCGTCCTTCGCGAGCGCATCCGCGGCAACCATGGCGTCTTGCACCCGGCGGCTGTAGCTGATCACGGTCACGTCGGTGCCTGCGCGTACCACGTTGGCCTTGCCAAGCGGAATCGCCACGCCGCGCTCCGGCGCAGTTCCCGGATTCCAGTAGGACGGCATGTTTTCGATGAAAAGGCACGGGTCGTCGTCCCGGATACAGGACAGCATCAGCCCATAGGCATCGGCAGGGTTGGAAGGCGCGACGACCTTGATGCCGGCAACGTGCGCGAACCATGCCTCCAGGTAATCGGCGTGCTGGCCGCCCGTACCGAATCCCGCCCCCGTCATCGTGCGGATGACGATCGGCACGTGGGTCTGCCCGCCCGACATGAAGCGCAACTTCGCGGCGTGATTGACGATCATGTCCATCGCCACCGTCGTGAAGTTCATCAGCATGATTTCGGCAACGGGACGCATGCCGACCATCGACGCACCGATCGCCGCGCCGACGATGGCCTGCTCCGAGATCGGCGTCGAACGCACGCGCGACGTGCCGTATTTCGAAGATAGTCCCTTCGTCACGCCGACGATGCCGCCTTCCTGGCCGTCGGCGACGTCCTCACCCAGCACGATAACGTTGTCATCGGCGCCCATGGCGTCGTCGAGCGCCAGATTGACGGCCTGGATGGTGTTGATGTTCGTGGGTGCCTGGCTCATGCAATCACCTCGTCCTTGAAGATGTCGCGCCCCAGTTCCGCCACATCGGGATATGCACTCGACAACGCGAATTCGACAGCCGCATCGATTCGCGCGTCGTGGTCGGATTCCATCGCGACCAGTGTCTCTTCCGTCGCATGTTTCGCGTCGATGAGCCACTGCCGGAAGAGCGGCACCGGGTCCCTGGCGACCCAGGCCGCTTTTTCGTGCTCGTCCATGTACGCGTCGGGATCCCCGAACACGTGCCCGTGGAAGCGGAAGGTGTTCGCTTCGATGAGCGTCGGGCCGCCGCCGTTTCGCGCACGATCGACGGCGTCGCGTGCCGCCTTGTGCATCGCAATCGGATCGTTGCCGTTGACGGTGACGCCCGGCATTTGATACGCGACCGCGCGCTGCGCGATGTTCGCCACCGACGTGCCATACGCGTACTTGGTGTGCTCCGCATAGCCGTTGTTCTGGCACACGAAGATGACGGGCAGTTTCCAGACGGACGCCATGTTCAGCGATTCGTGAAATGCGCCGATATTCGACGCGCCGTCACCGAAATAGGCCACCGCGACCCGCGGCTCGCCACGAATCTGCGCGGCCAGCGCGAGACCATTCGCGATCGGCATCGAGCTGCCCACGATGCCCGTGGTCACCATGACACCGGAGGCGGGATGGGTGACGTGCATCGGGCCGCCCTTGCCCTTGCAGGTGCCCGTCACGCGGCCGGCGAGCTCCGCCCAGAGTTCGTTGAGCGGCACGCCCTTGGCGATCATGTCGTGCACGCCGCGGTAGATCGTGCAGATGTAATCGTCGTCGGTGAGGCACACCGACATCGCGGACGGGATCACCTCCTGGCCGCGCGGCGAGTAGTAAGGCATGACCAGCTTGCCGGACTTGATGACGGCACGAAAGCGCTCATCGTTCTGCTTGATGAGTGCCATGCGCCGGTATATGTCGACCAGGACTTCACTGCTGGGCGGCTGATAGGCATTCATTCGACTCTCTCCTGTCTCACCAGATTTTCGTCGCGCCGCTCGCATGCAGCGCCGCGATATAACCGAACACGAACGACGCGCCGATACTGCTTCCGGCACCCGGGTAGCAACGACCGACGACGGATGCCGTGCAGTTGCCGGTGGCGTACAGGCCCGGGATTCGCGACCCGTCCTCCTTGAGCACGCGCGCGTATTCGTCGGTCACGAGTCCGCCCGCGGTGCCTACGTCGCCGGGATACATGCGCACGGCGTAAAACGGCCCTTCCTCAATCGGCCCGAGATTCGGGTTCGGCTTGATGGTCGGATCGCCGTGACAGCGATCGAATGCGCGCGAACCGCGGCCGTAGTCTTCATCGACACCCGTCTTGCAGAATCCGTTGAAGCGCTTCACCGTTCCGAGCAGCCCCGCGCGGTCGATATCGCATTTCACCGCCAGTTCCTCCAGCGTGTCGGCCTTGATCATGTAGCCGCTGTCGAGCCATTTCTGCGGAATCTGCCCGGGCATCGCCGTGCCCCACGGGTAGTACTTGCGCTGCCGGCTGTCCATCACGACCCAGGCGGGCACGGCCTTGCCCGTCTCCTTGTGACGCTGGTACATGCGCTGGCCGATTTCCATGTACGCGCCCGCTTCATCGCAGAAGCGTTCGCCATCCTGATCGACCATGATCGAAAATGGCAGCGAGAGATCGAGGTGATGCATGAAGGGCAGCGGCGAACCGTCCGGCGCGCGCGCCCCTTCCGGCAATTCTTCATTGGGGCCGAGCGACGTCACGACCCACCACGCTTCCTCCATGCAGTCCACCGCGCCGCCGAGCGCGATGGCGGCTTGCAGGATTTCACCGGTATCGCCGGGATTGGCGTTTGTCCAATCCGCCGATGACGGTTGCGGCTGGTACTGGCGGCGCATTTCGGCGTTGCGCGAAAAGCCGCCGGTATTGAGCAGTACGCCTTCACGAGCCTGGATGCGCAATTCGCGACCATTGCGAACCGCGACGATGCCCGTCACATGCCCATCCTCGACAATGAGTTCACGCACCGGTGTCTCGGTCCAGATCGGCACATTCGCGCGCAGCGCCATCTGCAACATGCGGCCCTGAATCGCGGCGCCGTTGGAGACCAGCTCCTTGCCCGTGATCTTCTGATAGAGCATGCGGCCGCCGAGCTGCATCGCCTTGCGCTTGCCGCCCCACGTCCGCTTCATCAGAAAGAGTTGCGGATACTCGTCCGAATTGGCCGGCATCGAGGGGCCCTTATAGCGCGACAGGCGCGGCGCCCATTCGCCCAGTTCCTTCACATCGAACAGCTTTGCCAGCAGCGAACGGCCACGCGGCTCGCCGCCGGGCAACGTGTCGTAGTAGTCGGACCACCCATCGGCGTACACGAACTCCATGCCTTGCTGCTCGAGAAACTCGGCCATCTTCGGGCCGGTGCGCAAATACGCCTCACGCCGCGCCTCCGATGTGCCCGGCCCTTGATACGTCACCGCGGCGTCGAAGTACTGGCGTGCGCGCTCATACGAATCGCTGACGCCGTGGCGCTTCATCACATGGTTGTTCGGCAGCCACCACACTCCGCCCGAATAACCGGTCGAGCCGCCCACCTTCGGCTGCTTTTCGACGATGAGCGCTTCCTTGCCTGCGGACTTGCATGCGAGCGCCGCGCACATTGACCCGCCACCGCTTCCGACCACCACGAAATCGTAGGTTGCGTCCCAGGTTCCCGACATCACTCCTCCTGCGCGATGAATTCGCGGAGCGCGCGATGGAAGTTGGACACCGACGTTTCCTGCAGCGGATTCGTGCGCGAACCCTTGAACCCGCGCGACTTCATGCCCTGCTGCACGTTCGTCATGTTCTGGAAGTCCTGCCAGAGAATCAGGCCGAAATTCTCCTGTGCGTTCTCTTTCCAGTCGTCCACGCCGTAATAGAACTCGCGTTTCAGCGGCGGCTCCGCACCCGGCGCATAGCGCTGAAGCGACCAGATGTCGTAAATGCACGAGTCGGGGTTGTCGCCGTCCGGGCGCGCGCGATAGAACAGCGCACCGTCCGGGTACGGAAGAAACACGAGGTTCGGAAACACGTGCCAGTCCGCTCCCGCGCGGCCGAGCTGCTCGAACGTGATCTCGGGCCAACCGGCCCCTTCGGCGATGGCCGCTTCACGCTGGAACTCCATCGCCTTCGCCAGCACTTCGAACTGGTCGCCTGACGGCGACATTTCATGCATCAACCGCTTGGCCGCTTCATAGTCGCGAGCGGTGTTGATCGCCTTGAGCGTTTCTTCCATGACGCGGAAGAAGTTCACGAGGCCCTGGCGCACGTCCTCCGGCATCGGCTTGCCGGTACGCGACGAGGGCGCACCGATGATGCGCGTGGCCGACGAGTAGCCAAACATGCCGTGGCGGCCATACGCGAAGCTGCGCGTTACGTCGTCGCCGGCCACGTCGAGCAACTGGGGATGCGTTGCCGCCACGTGATAACCCTCGTTGAACGCTTCCAGGGCGACCTTCCAGTTGCACGGCAGGCGAATCGACTTGTACCAGCGGTAACGCATCTTCTCGAACTCGAAACAGTTCGTGATTTCCGGCACCGGATCGAGAAATTTGGCGAGCGGCTCGGCATTCGGATCCATGTTGATGAACACGAAACCGCCCCATGTGTCCACCAGGACATCGGTGAGACGGAGATTGCTATCGCCCATCTCCGGACAGCCTTCCCAGTCTTGCCGGTCGAGCACGCGCGCCACGCTGCCATCCAGATTCCACTGCCAGCCGTGATACGCGCAATGGAATTTTGCGGCCTTGCCGCAACCATTGGTCAACCGGCGGCCGCGATGCTGGCAGACGTTGAAATAGGCCTTGATTTGTTCGGCCGACGTGCGCACGACGACGATCGACTCGCCCGCCACATCGAAGGTCACGTAATCGCCGATACCGGGAATCTCTTCCAGCCGGCAAGCAACCTGCCACACGCGCGGCCACAGGCGCTCGTTCTCCCGCTCGAGAAACTGCTTCGACAGGTAACTGTCCTTCGGGACAAAATCGAGCCTGACCGTGTATTCGCCCGAATCGGCACCTCTGTTACCCATTGATATCTCCTTGGTGATGTGGCCGGCGTAGGCGCCGGTTCCCGCTTTTTATCTGGCGGCCGCTCGACTCTCACTCTGACCGGCAACCAATATGCAACCATCTGTTCAATTTAATTGAACGGCGTTCAGATGCTAGGCTTACGCTTGGATTGCTGTCAATCCGGGCGACTATTAATCGAGTCCCGCAGTCAGCGCCGGTACCGCTTCGAAAAGATCCGCGGCGAGACCGTAGTCGGCCACCTGAAAAATCGGTGCCTCGCTGTCCTTGTTGATCGCAACGATGACTTTCGAGTCCTTCATGCCCGCAAGGTGCTGAATGGCGCCCGAGATGCCGACGGCGATATACAACTGCGGCGCGACGATCTTGCCGGTCTGGCCCACCTGATAGTCGTTCGGCACGAAGCCGGCGTCGACCGCCGCGCGCGACGCGCCGACGGCCGCGCCGAGTTTGTCCGCGAGTGCGTCGAGCAGCTTGAAGTTGTCGCCGTTCTGCATCCCGCGGCCGCCCGAAACGACGATATTGGCGGCGGAAAGCTCCGGACGACTCGATTTCGTCAATTCCTGTCCGACAAATCGTGTACTGTCGGAGGCCGGAGCCGCTGCAACCGCGCGCGTGGGCGCGGCGCTCGATCCCGTGACCGCCGCATCGAACGCGGTCGGGCGAATCGTTATGACCTTGATCGCATCGCACGATTGCACCGTGGCGAGCGCATTGCCCGCGTAGATCGGACGCACGAAGATATCGGGCGCCTTGAAGGCGACGACATCGGAAATCTGCGCGCTGTCGAGCAACGCCGCGACGCGGGGCATGAAATTCTTGCCCACTGCCGTCGATGCGGCGATCACATGCGTATATCCGCTGGCCAGCGAGACAACGAGCGATGCGAGATTTTCCGGCAACCCGTGCGCGTATGCCGGCGAGTCCGCCACCAGCACCTCGGCGACACCGGCAACGTTCGCCGCCTGCTCCACCACTGCCGGAGCACCATGGGCAGCCACCAGCACATGAATGTCTCCGCCCACCGCGCCCGCCGCCGAAATGGCGTTGAGCGTGGCACGCTTGAGAGTTGCGTTGTCGTGTTCCGCAATAACGAGAATAGTCATGATCAGATCACCTTCGCTTCATTCCGAAGCTTGTCAATCAGCGCCGCGACATCCGGAACCATTACGCCGCCCTTGCGCGCCGGCGGCTCGGTCACCTCGAGAACCTTCAAACGCGGTGCGACATCAACGTTCAGCGCTTCGGGGCTCAGCGTCTCCAGCGGCTTCTTCTTTGCCTTCATGATGTTGGGCAACGTCACATAGCGCGGACTATTCAGGCGCAGATCGGTTGTGACGACCGCCGGCAGATCGAGCGCAACGCGTTCCAGGCCGCCGTCGATCTCGCGCGTGACGAGCAACTGCTGGCCGTCGACTTCCGTCTTGAACGCGAATGTCGCCTGCGGCCAATCGAGCAATGCGGCGAGCTTTTGGCCGGTCTGGCCGGCATCGTTGTCGATGGCCTGCTTGCCGAGCAGCACCAACTGCGGGTTTTCCCGCGCGGCCACGGCGCACAGCAGTTTTGCGACCGCGAGCGGCTGCAACTCGGCTTCGCTTTCGACGAGCACCGCGCGATCCGCCCCCATGGCCAGCGCCGTGCGCAGCACGTCTTGCGATTGCGCGGTTCCCGCCGATACCACGACGACCTCACTCGCGATACCCGCTTCCTTGAGGCGCACCGCCTCCTCCACCGCGATCTCGTCGAACGGGTTCATGGCCATCTTCACGTTGGCCAGGTCGACACCCGAACCGTCGGCCTTCACCCGCGGTTTGACGTTGTAGTCGATCACGCGCTTTACCGCGACCAGTATCTTCAATTTGACGCTCCGAACGCTTTGATGAACAATGTTCGATATTCTGAACTCATCTTTTTACGGCTGTCAACGAGAAGAATGAACAACGCGTGTTGCGACAGTAAATATGGCAGCCTCGTTCACCACCATGGAGACGACGAATGAAGCTCTATCGATGCGAACGGTTTGAAGGAATTTCAGGTCTGGCGTTACGCGAGGAACCGGATCCGTCGCCACCAGGCGTTCACGAGGTCCTGGTGCAGGTCAATGCAAGTTCGCTGAATTTTCGCGAGCTGTTGCTGATGAACGGTGCGTTTCGCGACTGGATGGCACCCAACTTCATTCCCGTCTCGGACGGCGCGGGCGTCGTGCTCGCGGTAGGCCCCAGCGTTCGGCGCTTCAAGCCCGGTGACCGGGTCATGGCGAACTTCGCGGAAAACTGGCACGGCGGCGCGCGCCCGCAACACGCTGACGTTCTCGGCCGCGGCGCGATCGTCGAAGGCATGCTGTGCGACAAGGTCGTATTGAGCGAGGAAGAATGGGTCGGCGTTCCGGCTCATCTCTCCGACGAAGAGGCAGCAACACTGCCCTGTGCTGCCGTCACCGCCTGGAATGCGTTATGCCAGCACGCACCGCTTCTGCCGGGTCAAACCGTCCTCGTGCAAGGAACGGGTGGCGTATCGATTTTCGCGTTGCAGCTTGCGCGCCTGTTCGGCGCGCGGGTCATTGCCACATCGTCGAGCGACGCGAAGCTCGAACGCCTCGCAGAACTGGGCGCCGACGCCACGATCAACTACCGCGAAGTGCCGCAATGGGACGCTGCCGTGCTGCAACTCACCGATGGACTGGGCGTCGATCTCGTCGTCGAGGTCGGAGGCGCGCAAACGTTCGGCAAGTCCGTCGCCGCCACGCGGGATGGCGGCCGGATCAGTGTCGTGGGACTGCTGACGGGCGCCCCTTCTCCAGGCGACGGGTTCTTCACGCGCGGGCTGTCGATCGCGCCGATTCGCGTTGGCTCCCGGCAGGATTTCGAAGCGATGAATCGCGCGATCGACCTGCACAAGCTTCGGCCGGTCATCGACTCGATCCATGAATTCGCGCAGGTGCCGGATGCGCTGCGGCACCTCGAAAGCCAGCGGCATTTCGGCAAGATCGTCATTCGCCACCCGCAGGCAGCCACCGCATGATCGATAGGAGTCGGACCATGAAACTGTTTTCACTGGAAGGACAAATCGCACTCGTCACGGGCGCGTCGCGCGGTCTTGGCTTCGCCATGGCAGGCGCGCTGGCGTCGGCGGGTGCAACCGTCATTCTGTGTGCGCGATCCCGCGCAAGCCTCGAAACCGCCGCCGAATCCATTCGTGGAAGCGGAGGAAGCGTCGATATCGAACCGTTCGATCTCACCGATCAGGACGCGATCAGAAACGGCGTGCGTAACGTTCTCGCGCGTCACGGACGCATCGACATCCTGCTCAACAATGCCGGCATGTGCGAGTGGAGCGATTTTCTGCAGTCGAGCGTCGAGATGTGGCAAAGGACCATGGATACGAACGTCACGGCAGCGTACCTTCTCGCGCAGGAAGTCGCACGCCCCATGATCGAGCATGGGCACGGACGCATCATCAACGTGGGCTCTTATGTTTCGGTGCTCGGCCGCGAGAAACTTCAAGCGTACGTGGCCAGCAAGCACGCGGTCGCCGGGCTCACGAAATCGCTCGGCGCGGAACTCGGCCGGCACGGCATTCGCTGCAATGGCATTTGCCCCGGCTATTTCCTCACCGATATGGCCGAGCCCGTCGCGTCGAATCCGCAGATGAAGGAGATCGTGCGCTCGCATATTTCGGTCGGACGCTGGGGAAACCCCGAGGAACTGGGAGGTGTAGCCGTGTTTCTCGCCTCCGAGGCGAGCTCCTACATGAACGGCCAGATGCTGATGGTCGACGGCGGCGTCTCCGAGATCTTGAGTTTTTCCATGTCCGTCGTGTAGATTCGGCCTCCTTCGCGCGCGGGCTACGCCTGACTTCCAAACCAATCGGCCCGCCATCGTCACGGATGGCGGGCCGATTCATTCGCGCGGAACGTGGCGCCGCGCAAGGCGGCACACGCTACACGATCACGACCGCAGGGTCGCCTCGCCGCTGCAGGCTTCGGCGTTTGCCGAATCGGCGGACGCGTTCTTCGCCCCTGCCTTGCGCGAAATCCCTTGCAGAAGGAAATGTGACAGTGCCGGAATGAGGATCAGCGCACCGATCATGTTCCACAGGAACATGAACGTGAGCAGAATGCCCATATCGGCCTGGAACTTGATCGGCGAGAACGTCCATGTCACCACACCCGCCGCCAGCGTCACGCCAACCAACGCCACGACCTTGCCGGTGAACTGCACGGCATGGCGGTAGGCCACGCGCAGCGGCTGTCCGGTGCGCTGATACGCGAGCTGCACGCTCAGCAAATACAGCGCATAGTCGACCCCGATCCCCACGCCCAGCGCGATCACGGGCAGCGTCGCGACCTTCACGCCGATACCGAGCTTGACCATCAGCGCTTCGCACAGCACCGACGTGATGCCCAGCGGCACGACAGCCACCACCACCGCGCGCCAGCTGCGGAATGTGATGAAGCACAGCAGGATCACCGCCGCGTACACCATGAAGAGCATCGTGCGGTTCGCTTCCGCGACCACCACGTTCGTCACCGCGTCGATACCCGCTGAGCCGGCCACCATCAGGAACTGGTGGTCTGCATCGCTGTGCGTCTTCGCGAACTCCTCCGCCACGCTCATCACGCGGGAAAGCGTTGCCGCCTTGTGGTCCGTCAGATACGCGATTACCGGCGCGGTACCGCATGTCTGGCTGATCAGGTCCGGATGATCCAACAGAATCTGCCAGACCGTCTTGTTGATGATCGAGGGCACGCGGTCGATCGTGTACCACTTCGGATAGCCCTCGTAAAAGCCCGATGTCATCCAGCGCACGAGGCCGCCGACCGACGTCGTCGTCTGCACACCCGGCACGCCGCGCAGTGTGGTTTCGAGTCGGTCCGCTTCCAGTGCGAGCGGGAAATTATTCGCGTCGCAGGTGCCGTGCGACGATTTGCCGATCACCACGAACAGATCGCTCGACAACCCGAAATGCGCATTCGTATAGGCATTATCGCGGTTGTAGCGTGAATTGGGCCTGAGTTCCGGCGCGCCGGAATCGAGGTCGCCGATCTGCAAATGCTGGCTGATCGACCAGCCCACCGCCGTAAGCAGAGCCGCGCACACGATCGCGCCCACGGCCCAGCGCCGCTCCGTGAAGCGGTCCAGCAGATTCCACAGCGCGCCGGCCGAGGAAGCTCCGGAGGCATCGCTCTGCTCGCCGCGCACGCTGCGCCGCGCGGCGGACGGGCTCACTCCGATGTACGAGAGCAGCACCGGCAGCAGCAGCAGGTTCGTGAAGACGAGCACGCCCACGCCCACGCTCGCCGTAAACGCCAGGTCCTTGATCACTGGAATGTCGATGACCATCAGCACGGCGAAGCCGACCACATCCGCGAGCAATGCCGTGAGACCGGCGAGGAAAAGCCGCCGGAACGTGTAGCGCGCCGCCACGTAGCGGTGCGTGCCTCGCCCGATGTCCTGCGTGATCCCGTTCATCTTCTGCGCGCCATGCGAGACGCCGATGGCGAACACGAGAAACGGGACCAGCACCGAATACGGATCGAGCACGTAGCCGAGCGTGCGGATGATGCCGAGCTGCCAGACCACCGCAATGAGCGAGCAAGCCACCACCAGCAGCGTGCTGCGATAGCAACGCGTGTAGAGAAAGATCACCCCGAGCGCGATCGCCGCGGCAACACCGAAGTACATCGCGACCTGCTTCAGGCCCTCGATGAGATCGCCGATCAGCCGGGCGAAGCCCACCACGTGCACCTTCACTTCTCCATGGCCTTCGGTCTTGATCACTTCGTCGATCTGATGCGAGAGCTTCGCATAGTCGAGCGACTTTCCGGTGTCGGCGTAATGGTCGAGCAGCGGCAGCTGGATCATGCTCGAATGCAGGTCGTTGGAGACGAGGCTGCCGACGATGTTTGCGCGCGCAACGTTCGTGCGGAGCTGAGCAATTGACTGCGCCGAACCGTCGAAACCGTCCGGCATGACCGCGCCGCCCGCGAAACCCCTCTCGGTGACCACGTTCCAGCGCACGATCGGCATCCACAGCGATTTCACGCCGGGTCGATCGACGCCCGGAATCAGGAACAGTGCGTCATTGATGCGGCGCAACGCCGCCAGGTACTTGGGATCGTAGATGTCGCCCGAAGGATTCTCGACGACGATACGCAGCGAGTTGCCGAGCCCCTTCAGGTCCACCTTGTTCGCGAGATAGTTCTTGATATACGGATGCGAGAGCGGAATCATCTTCTCGAAGCTCGCATTCACGTCGAGCCGCATCGCCTGAAACCCGAGCACCGCGGTGATGATCGCGCAGATGACGATGAGCCAGGGACGCCGGTTGAAAATCAGGCGCTCGAGCGCATTGCCCGAGCGCAAATCGAACTGGGCAAGATCCGTCACAACAGGCATCTTGTCGAATTGGGCATTATTGCCGCCAGCCATGTCTGCTCTCCGTTATTTCGACTTCGCCAATCCGATTCGCGACAAGCCGGCTGCGCCGGCCAGCACCGCCGTGTCGTCGCGCAGCGACATCGCAAAGATACCGCCCGGCTGGCGCACGGCCAGTGCGTGAAACGTTGCGCCTTGATCGCTGCTTTCGAGCAGCTCGCCGGCCTCCGTGGCGAGCAGCACATGACCATTCGGGCGTTCTGCCGAAGCGAGAATGCTTGCGCTCGTCGGCAACGTGATCTTGGTCCAGGTGGCGCCGCCATCGGTGGAACGGTAGGCATTGCCGAGCAACCCGTACGCGATCATTGCGTTGCCAGCCGAAGCGAGTCCGAAGAGGCTGCCCTTCGACGGCGACGAGACCGCGACGAAGCGCTTCCTGTCGGGATCGAGTTTCAGGAGAAGGCCCTGCTCACCCACGATATAGAGCGTCCCGCCAATTCGGCGCATCGCATGCAGGTTCAGGGCTTCCGGATTGTCGACGCGGTCGAACCATGGAACCCAGCTGCGGCCGCCATCCTCGGTATGGAAAATGATGTTGAATGACCCGACGACCCAGCCCGAGTGCTCGTCGTCGAACCACACATCGAGGAACGGACGTCCGCCCCCATCGGCCACGAAGCGCTGAGCCTCCTCTCGCGACGCCTTGAGTGCGGCCGAATCGCCTTGCTGCTGCGCGTAATAGTCGGTCATCAGCTTCGCGGCCTGTTCGCCATCGAGCTGACGCACCCAGGTGCTGCCACCATCGGCCGTATGGAGCACTTCGCCGTCGTGGCCGACGGCCCAGCCCTGCGTTGCGGACTTGAAGGTCACCGCAACGAGATCCGAGCTCACCGGCACACTCGCCTGGCGCCAGTTCGCAGCATCATCGTCCGAGAAGAGGATGACACCGCGCGGCCCCACTGCAACAAGTCGTTGCCCGGCCCGGGCAACGGCAATCATGGGTTCGTGCGCGGCGCGCGGATTGACGACTGCCGGCGAGTGCATCGGGTCGGCGAACCCGGCGTAAACCGTACTGCTCGCGAGGCTTGCTGCCGCCGCCAACGCGAGACAACGAAACATGGTATGGCGCATTACGTCTCCTTCACAGTTACTGCCGACCAACTACACGAACAGTCCTGGACTTTATGTTTTTTTCACGCCGTGCCGGGTCGAGCCGGCGCGGCATACTCGGTGCGCTTACGGCATTACGCCAACTATCGAATACCGGTCGACCACATGTGCTTCGGCGCAATGCGGCCCGCACCCGCGGCCGAAGCATCCTGCCTGGCAAGACAGGCAGGATGCCGCCGGTTGTTTCAACCTGACATCGGCGGACAACTAGCGCACGCCGGAAGACTGCAAGCGCTCCGGGGTGAAGTACCCGGACGGGAAGCTCACATTGAACATGATCCCCGACGTCTCCGCAGGGTGGCTGCCGAAGATGTAGACACCGCTGTTGAAGTCGTAAAACCAGTTTCCGAGCGAGTACGGAATCTTGTAGTCGTAGGCGGGGACCGTCGTCTCGAATCCGCCGCGATACAGCTTGCCCGACTGGTCGTACGCGTCCATCATCCCGCCGCCACCGTCTTCGTCGAAATAAAGCGTCTTACGGCTATACACATGGCGCGCGCCTGCCTTCAGTTTCATGTCAACAACCCATACGCGGTGAAGTTCCCAGCGCACGTGATCCGGGTTGATGAAGTGCGGCGTGAGGATCTTGCTCGCCGGCGTTTCATATTGCTGCTTGTAGTCGTTGTACGGGATGTACATCTCCTTCTTGCCCACAAGCTTGGCGTCCCAACGATCGATGCGCCCATAGAACAGCTGGATATCATCCATCGTGATTGCCCCCGAATAACCGGGGTTCGGCGTATCGTATGCAAGATCCGGCGCCACCCGCACCCGGCGCTGCCCCGGATTGTATTCCCACGACTGCTGATCGTGATCCGCCGTATCCATGAAGTACCAGAACAGCGTCGTATCCCCGATCAATCGGGCCGGCGCCGCGTAGTCGTTGGCCACGTAATACCAGTTTGCGAGGCCGCCCTTCTTCCGGAATTCCTCCTCCTTCTTGGTATCGAAGTACGGGTAATACAGGGAACTCTTGAATTGCGCGGCAAGGATCGGCGTGCCGCGCGAGTCCACCAGCCATGTCTTCACGTTGTTGCGTTGCGCCGTACCGACGTATCGCAACTCCCAGTCCCACAACGCTTCCTGCCCGTTCTTCGGCACCGGAAAGGGCTTCCCGCCGAACGCCCCGGTCAGATAAAGGCCGTTCTTCTCGAGCTTCGCGGTTTGAGCGTTCTTGGTGGAGTTCTCGAGATACCAGTCGGGATAGGAAGCGCTGCGGTGTGTCGGGTAAACGTCCATCCGGTAGGTCGGATAGCGCTTGAATAATTCAAGTGAAGACGCACTCAACTTATCCGCGTATTGCTCGTAGTTTTGCGCGGTGATCTGCAGAACGGGCTTTTCACCGGAAAACGGATCGACCCACTTCCCCGAGTCCGGCTTGAAACCCGGCGGAGCTTGTGTGACTCCGCCGGTGTAGGCGGGAATTGACCCGTCCTTGTTTCCGGCCACCTCGGCACCAAAAGGCGTAACTTTGCTATCGGCGCCGAGCGTATATGGCGAAGCCCAGATTGCCGCAAGTACTGCAAGCACTTTAAGAAGCTTTGGGAATCTCTTCACAGCTGCCTCCATCTTTATCAAAACGTTGTCTGATACGTGATACCGAGCCAGGATTTGTCGCTGTAGGGCGCACCGAGCGCCGTCGCGGCACCTGCGCTCGAGTAGCCCCTCTTGTTCATGTAATACGTGTAGGTGATATCGATCTCGTGCTTGTTGTAGATGTTGAAATCGAGCCCGACCACGAACGTGTTCTGGCCTTGGGATTCCGCCGCAGGGCCGATAACCGGCGAATAGCCTTTCAGGTTGAGGTTGACGAAGAGCGGCATCGTCAGATCGACGCCCGGGAAAACTTGATACCACTGTGGCGTTGCACCGATGCCGAAGCCCGCCCAGAACCGCGTAGAGCAGTTGTTATACGGATTGTTGCCGCTCGCCGAACATTGGCCGGTCGTGTCGTAGCTCGAGTTGGCGACATTCCCTGGATGGGATTGCACGCTCAACAACCGGTTGAACGCGAATTCCGCCTGCAGGAACAGGTTGTCCCACAAGAAGGTCTTGCCCAGCGACTGCGTCACGTTCAGCAGCCCGTGCAGCGTGCGGCCGGTCGGTGCGTCGTTGACCGTCGTCGCGTTGACGGCGTTGAGGGGCATGTTCCAGCGGTAGGACAGTTCGCCGGCTACTGCGGCGCTGCCGACAGCGCCGTTGAAGCCCGCGCCGATCAGGTTGACGTTATTGCCGTACTTCGCCGTCACGCCGGGCAGATTGACCCCGGGAAAGAGCGCCGGCCCCGCGCCGGGCACCTGCACCGCCGCCCATGGCATCTTCATCGCGAAGTGACGGTACGTGAACTCAAAGGTCGTTGCGAGCGAGTCGACCCGCCACTTGCCGTCGAGGCCAAAATCGCCGATCTGGCCTTTGGTGGCCGCCACGCGCGGGATCGCCAACGTACCCAGGCCGGGAATCGTCGCATAGCTGGCCACCGGAGGACCGTACAGGATCGCGTCCGCGCCGCCGAAATACGTGCCGCCTTCAGGCACTCTGTCGTGGTTCCACTCGAAGGTGTACTGCGCGCCGAGGCTGATCGTATCGGTAATGTTCGCCGTCACGTCGGCCTGCGCCGTCGGCAGGACGATTTCCTTGAGCGATGCGCTCGGGCTCTGCGTCAACTTCATCAGGTCGAGCGGCTGCTGCCCGATCGCGACAGAGTTGGCACCACCGAGCGTGGCAAACGCGGACTGCCCCCAGGTGACCGCCGTCCGGCCAAGCTTGACGTTCACGGAGTGACCGCCGAGATCGAACGTGTTGAACACGAACGCATCACGCAGCTCCGCGCTCGGCCCCCCGTAATACTTTTTGATATAGCCCGTATATTGATTGTTGGGATAGTTCGGCGCAAACGCAGGATTGCTCGAATTGTGATTCTTGAACGTCGGGTCGTACCACGCGTCCATGCTCACGCGAAAGCCGGCCGTCTCCTTGTACTTGAAATCGAATTCGCTGTAGAGGTTCAGCATCGACTGAATCGTGCTGAACTTCGGCGTCGACAGGTCGCCTTCGTCGTAGGTCGGACTGTTCGTGTAGAAGTGGCTCGGGTTCTGCAGCCGGATGTCATAGTCGGCGCGCACCGTATTGTCCCAGTTCATTTCGATGTCCGGATTCGGCACATCGAAGCGGAAGGCGTTGGCGTTTGAACTCCACAACCCGCACGCCGCGGCGATGCAGGTCGCGTGTACGCCAAGGCTGATCGCACTTGGCTTCAGACTCGTCATTTTCATGTGTCTCCTCTTGTCTTTGTCGACGTGCCGCAGAAGCGGCTCTCGCCGTAGGGCCGCCACAGACATCTGGCAATGAAACGAAGCCGGCTTGCCTACCTCGTCAGCATCGCGTCCTGAACACCTTTCACGCCATCACCACAATACGAATGCTGTTCGCAAAGATAAACACTCGAAACACGACTGTCAACGCTCGCTCACCCCTAGGCGATACTTTTTTTGAACGTCGTTCACATGTTTGGGTAAACGCGGACGCGTAATCTGGATGGACGTCAAACGGTGTTGCACAAGCGGTACGCACGAGCGTCTACGGTGTGCGCGATGCGCTGCTCTGCGAATCTCTCCGAAGCACGCATCTGCGAGCGGCACGCATCGAATGAGCACCGGCAATACGGACGTTGGGCGATCTCCGCTCCCTTCGCCAGTCCGCGGCGCACGTCGATATACGTTCCGCACAATAGGAAGATTTCGCCCTGGCACGGTAGCGTTCCGCGTGATGGATGCAACGGCGCCTCGGCACCGAACCCGAGAGCAACCGGACTACGCACGGCGAAGAACGACATGCACACATGATGGGAACGATTTCCTCAGCAGTCCTTTCATATTCAAACGCCACGTACTCTGGCGGCGCGACCCGCTATCCCGTTTCCGTACGGAAGCGCATCTCCGGTTTTCGCGGAGCAGGCGGGAACACACGCCAGACTCCGTCGGCGTGCCGAAAGAAGAAAATGGAAAGGGATGTCGGAGAGGTGGATCTCCGCGCGAGCACACACCTGATGCGCGAATTGGCGAAGGTCAATCGGGTGATGTGCACCGGGGCGCTCGCGGAAGGCGCAAGCCACTTCTCGATCAGCGAACGCAAAGAACTTTCCTGAAGCTTCATGCCCTGCTCCTTCAACGGCCCAGTGCGCGCCTCGAGCAATCACATCACCCACGCAATAGGGAAACCTTGAGCGCGTGGCTCCGACACTTGCGCTTCGCATGCGCCAGCCTCGAACCCGGCTGGCTGGTGATCCGATACCACATGTTGAAAATGTGTCGGTTGACTAAATATTAGTAGTCGCTCGACCCATTATCAAGACTGCCCGTACTAGGGAGAAATGCTGATATTGACAAGATCTCGCCCCGTTTGGGTAGCATACGCTGCGCGCGGGTGCGGGTTTGTCTCGCATTAATTGGTCGACGGACGTATTATTTATTCATCACCTGACCAGCATCATCCGATCAATGCCGGCGCTGCTCCGGAGTCGACCGGTGCACTGATCAAGGTGGGGCTTGCCTGGGCTTACCCATCGTGAAGCGACACCGCGCGCGATGGAGAGCAAACGCCAATGGGGGCAGTGCAAATGAAAGACCTGACCATTTCTTCGGCAGATCTCGGCAACAAGGGAGCAGAAACGCCCAAGCGACGAGGCAACAGATCCACGCGCGTGCCCGCCATCATCGAGGTGGCAATCGAAGTGTTTGCGTCGGAAGGTAACGCTGGTTTCACCCAACGCCGCATAGCAAGCGATGCGGGGATCCTGCTGAGAACCTTGCAGCACTATTTCAGCACCCGCGAAGAGCTGTTGCGCGCCACGGTCGAGGCATTCACGAATCGCTACTTCCAGCACTATCAGACGATCGCCCAGGACAAGGCACGGCCACCAGAGGCCCGACTTGACACCATCGTCGACGAAGCATTCTCCGTGCTGACGTCGCCCGGCGGCAATCGCGTTTGCGCCTTTGTTCTGGAGTCGTGGAGCCTGGCCGAGCATGAGCCCTCCCTGCACGCGTTGATGGCGAAAACCACTGCCGATTTCCAGGATCTCCTGGCAAACCTGGTCTCGCAGATCAATCCAGACCTCGCATCGGCGGAATGTACGCTGCGCGGCGCCCTGCTGCTTTCACATCTGCAAGGGCTCGTGGTCTTTATTCGACGATGCGACGCAAACACACCTGATCTTGATTCGTTCCGCCACGCCATGAAGGTGGTCTGGCGCGCATTGAGCAAGGCATCCCCGTAAACCTGGTCAGCAGCCCACCGCGCCATGGCCGGGCCGGGATCGCGCGCTAGCTGTGAAGCTTCAATAGGTTGTATCGATGGTTCATCCGGACTGAGTCTGGGAGACTGGAAGTCGCCAAACACCCAACCTTCCAGGAACCCAGCCGGATGAACACCCATAAGAATGCCCGACTCACTTTCGCGCGTCGACTTGAGATGGTTCAGGAGATCACTGAATTCGGTTCGAGTGTGCAGCAGGCCGCAGCCGATCATGGCGTGACAGCGCCGACCGTGCGTAAATGGCTGGGCCGCTATTTGGTCGGTGGTGCACCAGCGCTGGCTGATGCCTCGTCGCGCCCGGCCCGCTCCCCGCGTTCAATCGCCCCGGCAACGGCCTTGCTGATCGTGGAATTGCGCCAGCAGCGCTTGCTGCAGCGCCAGATCACCCGACAGGCAGGCGTGTCTGCTTCGACCGTCAGCCGCGTACTGGCGCGTGCTGGGCTATCCCGGTTGAGCGACCTGCAACCGCGCGAACCCGTTCAGCGCTACGAACACGAGGCGCCAGGCGATTTGCTGCACATCGACATCAAGAAGCTCGGTCGAATCGCGCGTCCTGGCCATCGTGTCACCGGTAATCGGCGCGATACGGTGGACGGCGTGGGTTGGGAGTACCTCTTTGTCGCCGTGGATGACCACGCCCGGGTTGCCTTCACGGCGATGCATCCCGACGAGACAAAACGTAGTGCTGTGCAGTTCCTGCGTGACGCCGTTGCGTGGTACGCCGGGTTCGGCGTGCGTGTGCGCCGGTTACTGACGGACAACGGTTCGGCGTTCCGTTCGCACGAATTTGCTCGGGCCTGCCAGGAACTGGGTATCCGACACAAATTTACGCGGGCGTATCGTCCGCAGACCAACGGTAAAGCTGAACGCTTCATCCAATCGGCTTTACGTGAGTGGGCCTATGCATGGACGTACCAAAGCTCGGCTCATCGCATCGAAGCCTTGGCGAGTTGGCAGCATCACTACAACTGGCATCGAGCTCATAGCGCCATCGGCGGCATTGCGCCGATGGCGAGACTTCCTGCGTCGAGAAACAACCTCTTGACGCTTCACAGCTAGCCGCTTCCCATGCACCCCACCGCCTTCGACTGATAAACGCGGTGCGGCTCCCCGCCTGCAACCACCCGTCAGCGGGTTACTTTCCACACTAACGGCAAGTAGTACAACGTGCCGTTCACACCACCGTGAACCCCGGCTTTCGCACCCGGCTTGACTTGGAAATCCGGAATACGCTTGAGCCATTCCTGAAGAAAAACCTTGAGTTCCACGCGCGCGAGGAAGGAGCCAGGACAACGATGCGGGCCATTGCCGAACGTCGAATGAATCGGCGGCGTGCGGCTGAAATCGACGGTGAGCGGGTCTTCGAACTTTCTCTCGTCGAGGCCGTGCAGCGTGGTCGGCAAGATGATCATGTCGCCCGCCTTCAGTTGCACGCCTTTGTACTCGAAATCGTGAGTGATCCGCCGCCCTTGGTTAACCACTGGGAAGCGGCGCAACAGTTCGTCAACAGCCTTTTGAGTGAGTGCGGGATTGTCGATGAGCTGCTTGCGATGTGCGGGGCTGCCAGCCAGAAAGTTCGCGATGAATCCCATTGCGGACGCAACCGTATCGAGGCCGCCGATCAGCACGAGCCCGCACAGGCCGCGAACCTCATCATCGGTCAACGCACGCCCGTCGATCGTCGAATTCACGATCTTGCTGATCAGATCGTCGCCGGGATTCGCGCGCCGTTCGGCGATCTTCGCCCCCAGATACTGGAAGATCGCACCCAGCGCGGCAAGCTTCTCGTTAGCGTCCACAGGGCGCACCATCTTGTCGGCAAGGCCGAGCAGGTACTCGCGATCCTCGGCGGGAAGCGCCACCATGTTCATGAAAATGGCGATCGGCAGATGCTGCGCGAACCGCGAGACGAATTCCACCTCGCCCGCGGGGTAGAAGTCTTCAATCAGTTCGATCGCCAGTTCCCGCGCCTTCTCTTCCAGTTTGCCGATGGCCTGCGGCATGAACGCAGGCGCGATCAGCGCTCGATAGGCCGTGTGCTGTGGCGGATCGAAGAAGATCGGCGGCAACGGCTGATGCTCGACCAGCGGCACGGTGAGCTGCTTCGACGAAAAGTTCTCGTAGTCCTTCAGGATGTTATAAATGTCGTCGCCGCGCGTTGCGACCCAGTGCCCGCCGTTGCGGGGCGTCCAGAAAATGTCCGGAATACCTTCCGCGTGCAGTTTCTTGAGCGACAGATGGTAGTCGCCTTCGGCGCCCGGCGGGTGGTAGATATCGATGTCGAATACCCGTTCAGGCGAAACGTGCGAAGGTACCGGCGCCTGCTCCGGAGTCGCGCCATGGCCAACTGCTGACATAAGATTGTCTCCTTTCTTCGGATGGATCGGAACGCGCGGTCGAATCGGCCTTCCTTGGTGTGCCGCGCGACGGTTACAAAAACGCGCCGTATAGCTCGATGTGGTGCTCGGTATTTCCCCAGGTCATGTCGATACATGTAAGGCGCTTCACGTACCAGCCCACCGCCAGTTCGTCCGTCATGCCCATCCCGCCGTGAAGCTGTACAGCCTGTTGCGCGACGAAACGGGCGCTGCGGCCAACGAGCGCCTTTGCGGCCGTCACCGCCCGGTGGGCGGCGACGACGTCGTCTTCGCCAAGCTTCGCCGCGGCAAAGTAGACGATCGATTTCGCCTGCTCCACCGCGGTCAAGATATCGGCGGCGCGATGCTGGAGCGCCTGGAATTTTCCGATCGGCGAACCGAACTGCTTTCGAGTGCGCAGATACTCAAAGGTCAGATCGCTCAGCCGCGACATGGCACCCACGGCTTCGGCGCACAACGCGAACATGCCTTGATCAACGGTCCATTCGAGCAGCGGGTAACCCTGATCGATGGTGCCGACAACGCCCTGTGCATCGATGCGAACGCCATCGAGCACGATCTCGGCAACGCGCTGCCCGTCCAGCGCCGGAAATCCCTTGACGCTCACGCCTGGCAGCCGCGCATCGACAGCGAAGAGCGTGATCCCGTGCATGTCCGTCTGCTCGCCCGCGGTGCGTGCCGAAACCAACAGGAGGTCCGCGCTATCACCGTGCAGCACGACGCCCTTTCGTCCATTCAGGATGAACCCGTCACGCGTCGGCTCCGCCGTCGTCGCAACGTTCCACAAATCGAAACGCGCGCCGGGTTCGAGCGTCGCCAGCGCGGTCTTCAGGCTGCCGTCCGCGATACCGGCCAGCAGTTCCGCCTTGCGCGCCTCGTGCCCCGCGCGCGCAATGAGCCTGGCGCCCAGCACGGCCGACGAAACGAAAGGCTCGAGCACGAGCCCACGGCCGAATGCTTCCATCACGAGCATCGTCTCGACCGGGCCGGCGCCCAGTCCGCCATGGTCCTGCGGCACGTTCAGCGCGAGCACGCCCATCTCGGCGAGCGTGGACCAATGCGCATCCGACCAGCCTTGCGGCGTGGCGGCGAGACGGCGCCGCGCGTCGAACTCGTATTCCTTTTCGACGAAGCGGCCGACCACATCGGCCAGCATCTGTTCCTCTTCAACCAGCGTGAAGTCCATGGCGTGTCCTCAGATGCCGAGCGCCTGCTTGGCGATGATGTTCTTCTGCACTTCGGTCGAACCACCGTAGATCGAAATCTTGCGCCAGTCCAGGTAGTGCGCTGCGAGTGCGTTGAGCAGTTCGCCATTGGCGGTTTCACCCTGCCAGTCCGCCTCCAGCGCCTCGCTCACGAAAGGCACCGCATAGGGCCCCGCACATTCCATGATCAGTTCCGTCAGCTGCTGCTGAATCTCCGAACCGCGGATCTTCAGCACCGACGCTTCCGGTCCGATCGGACGCCCCGCGGTTTCGGCAGACACCACGCGCAGAAGCGACCATTCGTGAGCAATCAGATCGATTTCCACGCTGGCGATGCGATCGCGAAAACGCACGTCTTCGATCAGCGGCTTGCCATGCTTGCGCTCGGCGCTCGCAATCTCCTTGAGACGCCGCATGAAACGCTTGCAGTTGCCAAGGCCTGCAATATTGGTGCGCTCGTGTCCGAGCAGATACTTCGCGATCGACCAGCCGCGATGCTCGTCACCGACCAGGTTGCTCACCGGCACTTCCACATTGTCGAAGAACACCTCGTTGACGTCGTGGCCGCCGTCCAGCGTACGGATCGGCCTGACCGTGATGCCGGGCGTCGACATGTCGATCAGCACGAACGAGATGCCTTCCTGCGGTCGGCCGCTGCTGTCCGTACGGACGAGACAAAAAATCCAGTTCGCCCACTGCGCGAACGAGGTCCAGATCTTCTGGCCGTTGACGACGTAGAAGGACTGACCATCACGTTCGATGCGATCCGCACGGGTCTTGAGCGAGGCAAGATCGGAACCGGCACCCGGCTCGGAATAGCCTTGGCACCACCAGTCCTCCATCGAGACGATGCGCGGCAGGAAGCGTTCGCGCTGCGCGTCGGTGCCGAATTTCTGGATCACCGGTCCGACCATCGAAAGGCCGAACGGCATCTGGCGCGGCGCGCCGGCGGTGAAGCATTCCTCGTCGAAGATGTTGCGCTGGGCGGCAGTCCACGCGGCTCCGCCGAAATGCGCGGGCCATGCGGGCGCCCCCCAACCCTTCTCCGCCAGAATTCTCTGCCAACGCACATAGTCTTCACGTGGCACATGGCGGAAGTTCAACACGCGTTCGCGAATCTCGTCAGGCAGATGCGTGCGCACGAATTCGCGCACCGTGGCGCGAAATTCCTTCTCGGCGGGACTCTCTTTCAGGTCCATCGTCAGGCTCCAGTCGCCGCCCGGCAAGTCGCGTCGACACTGCCGGGCGCGGTATCAGGCAATTTCCACGATTCCGTTGTTCAACACCACCACGTCGCGCGCATCCACGCGCGCGCGCACGTGCTGGCGTGTATCGCTATCGCGCCAGAACTGGAAGCGCACTTCTTCGCCCGGGTAAACCGGCGAAGTCAGGCGCAACGCCAGGCGCTTCAAGCGCGTTGCGTCGTTGCCGGCCAACAGGCGAATTGCAGCGTAGCCCGCCATACCGTAAGTCGCGAGCCCGTGCAGGATGGGGCGACTGAATCCCGCTTTGGCCGCCACCTCGGGATCCGCGTGCAACGGATTGGCATCGCCCGAAAGACGGTAGATCAACGCGGCATTGGCGCCGGTCGACAATACGTACTCGGCATCCGGCGCACGTTCCGGCACCGGCGGGAGTGCTTCCGGCGGCGCATCGCTGACGCCCGACTCCGTACTGAACCCGCCGTCGCCGCGCAAAAACGACACTTGCCGCACTTCAGCGAGCTGCTCGCCCGTCGAAGCGTCGATGATGTCGCGCATGAGCTCGACGATCGCACCCTTGCCGGCGCCCTTGTCCGAGATGCGGCTCACACGCGTCTTGCTGACGATGGTGCCGGCCACCGGCATCGGCCGCACGAAACGGACGTCCTGCTCGCCATGCACGAGCTTCAGATAGTCGATGCCCGTACGCGGATCGCGCATCCATGACTTCGGCCATGCAAACGCGGCCGCGCAAGTCGGCATCGCCTGCAGGTTCTTCTCATACACGTAGCGCAATTGATCGGCGTCCATCGGGTCTCCGCCCAGGCCGAGGCCCAGCGAGTACAGCATGATGTCGCGCTCGTCGTACGTCTGCGTCACATCTTCGATAGGCCAGTTCTTGACGACTTCGTAGTTCAGCATGAGGGTTTCCTGTATGTACTCAGTAGTCCGTGAAGTTCGGTTTGCGCTTCTCGAGAAAGCTCGCCATGCCTTCCTTGTAGTCATCGCACTGGTTCGCGATCGGCATGTCGAGCCCGGCGGACATCACGGCCTCGTGCGGCGTCTGGAACGGCACTTCCCAGACTTGCTCCTTCATGATGCGCATCGAGCGCGGCGAACAGTACTCGGCCATGTCCCGCGCGTAGGCGTAAGTCTCTTCGACCAGCTTCTCGGCGGGGATGGCCCGATTGACGAGCCCCATACGTTCGGCTTCCCGCCCCTTGATCTTGCGGCCCGACAGTAGCAGATCGAGTGCGTGCGCCTGGCCTACGTGGCGCGCGAGGATCCATGCCATCCCGTATTCCGCGGTCAGGCCGCGGCGCGCGAACGCCGTCGTAATGGTCGCGTCTTCCGCCGCGAACCGGATATCGCAAAAGAGTGCGTGAATGAGGCCAATGCCGACGGTCGCGCCGTTGAGCATCGCGATGACCGGTTTAGGAATCGCCGGATAGTAGGAGCAACGCGTCTGCCAGTCAGCACGCTTTCGCATGTCGAACGGGTGCGGCAGCTTGGTCATGAGCGCCGCGGGGTCGCCACCGAAGCTGTGGATATCGCCGCCCGCGCAAAACGCCTTCCCGGCGCCGGTGAAAACGATGACCCGCACGCCGCGATCCGCGCCCGCCGCCTGCATCGCCTCGTAAACTTCCGTCGCCACCTGGTCGTTCCAGGTGTTCATGTGTTCCGGGCGGTTCAGCGTGATCGTCGCGATCCGATCCTTGACGTCGTACAGAATGGTCTCGAAGTTCATGGATTGACCTCGGTGTTCAGAAGGAACGCGGCAGATCGAGCACATGCTCGGCGACGTACGACAGAATCAGGTTCGTCGAGATCGGCGCGACCTGATAAAGTCGCGTTTCGCGGAACTTGCGCTCGACATCGTATTCACACGCGAAGCCGAAGCCGCCATGCGTCTGCAAGCAGGCATTCGCCGCCTTCCACGAAGCCGTGGCCGCGAGATGCTTCGCCATGTTCGCTTCGGCGCCGCAAGCCTGGTGGTTGTCGAACAGCTCGCAGGCTTTGTAGCGCATGAGATCGGCCGCGCGCACGTCGACATACGCCTCCGCGATCGGGAACTGGATACCCTGGTTCATGCCGATCGGGCGGTCGAACACGATACGTTCGCTCGCGTACTTGGACGCGCGATCGACGAACCAGTAGCCGTCGCCGATGCACTCGGCCGCGATCAGCGCGCGCTCGGCGTTCAGACCATCGAGGATGTACTTGAAGCCTTTGCCTTCCTCGCCAATCAGGTTCTCTTCCGGGATTTCCAGATTGTCGAAGAACAGCTCGTTCGTCTCGTGGTTGACCATGTTCGGAATCGGCCGCACGGTCAGGCCATTGCCGATGGCGTGGTGCAGATCCACGAGGAAGCAAGACAGTCCATCCGACTTCTTCTTCACGTCCGACAACGGCGTGGTGCGCGCGAGCAAGATCATCATGTCCGAATGCTGGACACGCGATATCCACACCTTCTGACCATTGACCACGTAACGGCCGTCCTTTTTCACGGCGGTGGTCTTCAGCTTCGTGGTGTCCGTGCCCGTGGTCGGCTCGGTCACGGCCATCGACTGCAGGCGCAGTTCCCCGCTCGCGATCTTCGGCAGGTACTTGCGTTTCTGCACTTCGGAGCCGTTACGCAGCAGCGTGTTCATGTTGTACATCTGGCCGTGACAGAACCCGGAGTTGCCGCCGTTGCGGTTGATCTCCTCCATGATCACGGACGCCTCGGTCAGTCCGAGCCCGGAACCACCATACTCCTGAGGAATCAGCGCGGCCATCCAGCCCGCCTTGGTCAACGCGTCGACAAACGCCTCCGGGTAGACCCGTTCGTGATCGATGCGGCGCCAGTACTCATCGGGATATTCTTTCGAGAGATCACGCAGCGCGTCGCGCAGTTCCTGATACGGGTCGGGAGTGGAAATTCGGCTCATGAGTGGTTTCCGTTTACTTGGCTGGCGCGGCTCACGCTGCTGCGTCGATCAGCCCGCCGGCATCGGCGAGCTGGGCGAGATGATGCTCGGTCGAGCCGAACTGGATATCGATGACACTGAGGCGTCGCAGGTAATGGCCGACCTTGCACTCCTCGGTCATCCCGATGCCGCCGTGCAATTGCACGCCTTGCTGGCCGACGAAGCGGCCCGAGCGCCCGATCTGCACTTTCGACGCGGCCATGCTGCGGTCGCGTTCCGCCGCATCCGGCTCGTCGGCCATCATGGTTGCGAAGAGCGCCATGCTGCGTGCCTGCTCGACCGCGACCAGCATGTCGACGGCGCGATGCTGGAGGGCCTGGAAGGAACCGATCGGCTGGCCAAACTGCTTGCGGACCTTCAGATACTCGACGGTCTCTTCGTGCGCGGCGGCCATCGCGCCGACGGCTTCCGCGCTCACCGCGGCAATCGCGTGCGCGACGACCGTTTCGATCAGCGGCAATGCGGCACCCGCGACGCCCAGTACGTCGCTATCCGGAACGCGCACGCCCGACAATTCGATGTCGGCCGCGCGCAGCCGGTCTTGCGTCGGATATCCGCGGCGGGTCACGCCCGCCGCGTCGCCCCTGACCACGAACAGTCCGATGCCGTCACGCTCGCGCCTGCTGCCCGACACGCGCGCCGACACCACGAGAAGATCAGCGCTGTCGCCGTGCAGCACGATGCGCTTCGCGCCGTCGATGATCCATGCGTCGCCTTCGCGCCGCGCGGTGGTCGCCACGTCCGCCAGGTCGTACCGCGCCTGCGCTTCGCCATGCGCGAAGGCCATCAGCAGCTCGCCCTGCGCGATCTTCGGCAGAATCGCCTCGCGTTGCGCAGCGTTGCCGCCAATGCGCACCAAGCCGCCGCCCAGTACGACCGTGGCCAGGTACGGCTCGACCGCGAGACCGCGGCCCAACGCCTCCATCACGATCATCGTTTCAACGGGGCCGCAGTTGCTGCCGCCGTACGCCTCGTCGAATGAAAGGCCCAGCAGCCCCATTTCCGCATAGCGCGCCCATTGCGCACGACTGAAGCCGTCGGCCTCCGCCAGGTACTTCGCGCGCTGCTCGAAGCCGTACCCGTCCTTGACGAGGCGCTCGACGCTGTCCTTGAGCATGCGTTGCTCATTGGTGAAATCAAAGTCCATAGCCCATGCTTCTCCGCTGTTCGACCGTCGCTCAAAGTCCCAATACCGACTTGGCGAGAATGTTCTTCTGAATCTCGTTGGAGCCGCCCACAATCGAAACGTGACGCGCAAAGTAATGGTTCGGCGCGATCGTGAGTGCCCATTCGGGCTCGCGAACCGCGTCGCCAAGACCGCGCAGGAAATCGACGTCGAGCGGCAGCGCATCCGGGCCCGCGACTTCGAGCAGCAGTTCGGCGGAAAGCTGCTGGAGCTCCGAACCCTTGATCTTGAGGATCGACGTCTTCGGGTCCGGCACGTGGTCGTCTCGCGCACTGCTTTCGGCAATCACGCGCATCTGCGTCATTTCGAGCGCTTTCAACTCGACTTCCACCGCCGCGATCCGCTCACGAAGGCGCGGGTCGTCCCACAGCACGCCGTCGCCGCACGGCACGCGCTTCGCGAGGTCCTTTGCGAGGCGCACGCGCATCTTGGAAACGCCCACGCGCGCAATCCCGCTGCGCTCGTTGCCGAGGAGGTACTTCGCGTAGTCCCAGCCCTTGTTTTCCTCGCCAATGCGATTGGCGACCGGCACACGCACGTTGTCGAAGAACACCTCGTTGGTCTCGTGGTGGCCGTCTATCGTGACGATCGGGCGCACCGTGAGGCCGGGCGTCTTCATGTCGATCAACAGGTAGGTGATGCCCTGTTGCTTCTTTCCGCTCGAATCCGTGCGCACGAGACAGAACATCCAGTCGGCGTGATGCGCCGTCGAGGTCCAGAGCTTCTGCCCGTTGATGACATAGTGGTCGCCGTCGCGAACCGCCTGGGTGCGCAGCGCCGCCAGGTCCGAACCCGCGCCGGGTTCCGAAAAACCTTGGCAGAACCAGTATTCGAGGCTCGCGATGCGTGGCAGGAAGTGGCGCTTCTGCTCGTCGCTGCCGAACGCGATCAGTACCGGACCGATCATGTTCACGTTGAACGACAGCGTCTCGGGCGCTGGCGCCATGTGCAACTCTTCCTTGAAGATGTATTGCTGCACGGCACTCCAGCCCGTCCCGCCCCACGCCTTGTCCCACGCCGGCGTCGCCCAGCCGCGCTCGTGGAGAATGCGCTGCCAGCGGCGCAGGTCGGCCGACGAGTAGCGCTGCCCCAAGCTGGCCTTGCGTCGAATGTCGCCCGGCAGCGCTTCCTTGAAGAACGCTCTCACCTCGTTGCGGAACGCCAGCTCTTCGTCGGTATATCGCAGATCCATGAGTGTCTCGTCTCGTCTTTGTCCGGCATGCCTGCCGTGTGCCGTTCAGGCCAGCGTTCCCGCTTCCTTCAGCTTGCCAATCAGATCCGGTTCGAGCCACGCGGCGAGCGCGGCGTCGACCGTTGCGGCGCCGGGCGCTTCGGGCGCCGTCGGCTTCGCCGGCACGGTGGCGGAAAAGCGCGGCGCCGGAGCCGGCTGCACGATGCCGTCGACTTCGATGAACGTGCCGCGCGCCTTCAGATGCGCGTGCTCGGGCGCCTCCGTCCACGACAGCACGGGCGCAAAGCACGCGTCCGAATGCTCCAGCAGCGTCGTCCATTGGTCGCGCGTGCGGCTCTTGAACTTCAGCGCAAACAACGCACGCGCGGCTGCCCAATTTTTTTCATCGAGTTGCACACCTAGTGTTCGCGGGTCGATATCGAGCAGGCGCAACAGTTCGAGATAGAACTTGTCCTCGATGGGGCCGACCGTGATCCACTTGCCGTCCGCGCATTCGTATGCATCGTAGAAGTGGGATCCGGAGTCCGTGATGTTGGTCCCTCGCCCGTCGCGCCAGATTCCGGCGGCCTGCATGCCGAAGAAAGTGGTGGCGAGATTGGCCGTGCCATCGACGATCGCGGCATCCACGACCTGACCCGTGCCGCCGTTACGCGCGTGAATAATCGCCGAGAGGAGCCCCATCGCGAGATACAGCGAACCGCCCGCATAGTCGCCGATCAGGTTAAGCGGAATCGACGGCGGCTGATCGCGGCGACCGATGGCGTTGAGCACGCCGGTAATCGCGATGTAGTTCAGGTCATGCCCCGCGTACTGCGCAAGCGGGCCGTCCTGACCCCATCCCGTGATACGCCCATAGGCCAGCTTCGGATTGCGTTCGAGGCAAATCTGCGGACCGAGCCCCAAGCGTTCCGTCACGCCCGGGCGGAAGCCTTCGATCAAGGCATCCGCCCGCTCCACGAGGGAGAGCACGAGTTCCACGGCCTCCGGGTCCTTCAGGTCGAGCGCGATCGTCTTGCGGTTACGCAGCAGCAGGTTGAAGCGCAACGGGCGCTCGATGCCGAGCTTGACCGGTTGGCGACGCTCGATGCGCAACACGGTCGCGCCCAGATCGGCGAGCAGCATCGCCGCCATGGGGCCCGGCCCGATGCCGGCCAGCTCGACAATTCGAATTCCGTGTAGAGGACCCATCGTTCAGCCCTTGCGAGCATGGGCGCGCATGGCGTCCCATTGTTCTTCGGTCCAATCCTGCATGGCACGGAAGGTCGGCCCGCCAACGCCCTGCATCCAGCGGCCACCGTCGATCACGATCATGTCGCCGGTGATGTAGCCGGAGCCGTCCGACGCCAGATAGGCGTATAGATCGGCGAGTTCCGAGTGATCGCCGAAGCGCCGCAGCGGAACGGAGCGCTCCTGCGGTTCGACCTGCGAGCCGGGCGGATACAGCTGCTCCCACGCGCCGGGCGTCGGGAACAGCCCGGGTGCCACTGCATTCAGTCGAATCCCCTTCGGGCCCCACTCGACCGCGAGGCTTCGGGTCATCGCCAGGACACCCGCCTTCGCCGCGGCGGAGGGCACGGTAAAGGCCGAGCCCGTCATCGTGGGAGTCGACACCGTGCTGATCACGTTGCCCGCGTGGCCTGCGTCGATCCAGCGCTTGCCCGCCGCGATCGTGCAATAGAAGCTGCCGTGCAGCACGATGTCGAGCACGGCATCCACCGCGCGCGGCGAGAGACTCTCCGTGCGTGCGATGAAATTGGCCGCCGCATTGTTCAGCAGCACGTCGAGCGGACCGTCTCGCCAGATCGTATCCATCATTGCCTCGACGGATTCGGCGTTGCGCACGTCCGCTTGGACGGTCGTCACGCGTGCGCCTGGCACGTGGCCGCGAAATTCGTCGGCCGTCGACTTGAGCACTTCCTCGCGGCGACCGCAGATGACGAGATCGGCGCCCAGTTCGAGATAGCGTCGGCCGATGCTCTTGCCGAGTCCCGTGCCGCCGCCCGTGATCAGGATCCGTTTGTTCTTCAGCAGGTCAGACGTAAACATTCGCATTGAACTTCCAGTAGAGGCAAAAGGAACGGCGGTTTCACTCGCCCGTGAAAACCGGCTTGCGTTTTTCCATGAAGGCCTTCACGGCTTCGACGTGATCGCTGGTTTGACGCGTCAGCGGGTTGAGATCGGTCTCCAGACGGCAGGCGTCCTCGATCGAGTTGCCCGCATTGACGAGGCTCGCCTTCAGGAGCGCCAGCGTCACCGGCGGATAGCTCGCAAAGCGGGCCGCGGCCGCGATCGCTGCATCGCGCGCGTGTCCGCTCGCGCTCAGCTCGCTGACGAGGCCGATCCGCCGCGCCGTGGTTGCATCGATGACGTCGCCCTTGAGCATCAATTCACGCGCCTTGCCGCCGCCTACCTTTTGCGGCAGCGTCCACAGAATTCCGGTATCTGGCAGCAGGCCGACCTTGCCGAACGCACATGAGTATTTCGCCGTGTCGGCGCTGACCACGACGTCGCATGCCGCCGCCAGCGAGACGCCCGCTCCATAGCAGGAGCCTTCGACTGCCGCGACGACGGGCTTCGTGCCCGTATAAATCAGCTTGAAGAGCCGCACGCCCACCGCGATGCGCTCCCGCAATGCCAGCAACGGGGGCGTGCTCCCATGCATTTCGGACAGGTCGCCTCCCGCGCAAAAATGACCGCCGGCACCCGTCAGCACGATGGCGCGCGTGTCCGGGTCGTCGTTCATCAGCCGCTGAAAGACATCGGTCAGCGCCAGCCGCATCCTCATGGAGAACGCATTGCGTCGCTCGGGATAGTTCATCGTGACGACGGTCACGTCCCCTTCACGGTGGACCTGAACGATCTCGTCCGCACCCGCGGCCGTTTCCTTCTGCTCGTTACTCATCGGCTGGATCTCCGCGCTCACTCACCGGTGAAGACCGGCTGAGTCTTTTCCATAAATGCCTTGCAGGCCGCCTGATGGTCTTTCGACCGACGCAGAATCGGCTGATAGTCGATCTCGGCTCGCAGCGCGCCTTCCATCGTGGTCGCTGCGTTCGTGAGCGATTCCTTGAGCAGCGCCACGCCGAGCGGCGGCAATGCCGCGAGGCCCAGTGCAACTTCGATTGCCCTGGCGCGCGTCGCGCCCGACTCGACCACTTCGTTTGCCAGATCGATCGCGGCGGCCTGATTGCCATCGATCTCCGTGGCAAGCGACAGCATCTCGCGCGCGCGGGCCATGCCGATGCGCTTCGGAAGGGTCCACAGAATGCCGGTATCCGGAATCAGGCCGACGCGCAGAAACGCGGCGCAAAAGCGCGCGGTCGACGCCGCGACCACATAATCGGTCGCTACCGCGAGCGACAGTCCGGCGCCGAAGGCCACGCCTTCCACCGCCGCCACGACGGGCTTCGGCCCCGCCAGCATGTCGCGCACAACCGCGCACGATTCCGCCAGAATCTCGCGACTTTGCAGGATCGTGCGCTTCGTCATCTCGGAGATGTCCGCACCCGCGCAAAAATGCTCGCCCGCACCCGTGAGGACGATCGCACGCGATTCAGGGTCATCAATCATCAGGCGGTGGATCGTGTCGCGCAGCAACTGGCGCATATGGCGGCCCATCGCATTGCGGCGACGCGGATTGTTCAATGTCACGATCGCGACCGGCCCCTCGCGGGTCACCTCGATCAGCGATGCCGGTTCGGTCTCTACCGCTTGTCTTTCGCTCATGTTGGTTCCCTTCAGTCGGCCACGAAGACCGGCTTGCGCTTTTCCATGAAGGCGCTCACGGCCTCCTGGTGTTCGCGGCTACGGCGCAGGATGGGCTGCATGTTGACTTCGGCTTCGATGGCTTCGTCGAGCGTGCGGATGCCGGTTGCGAGCGCGGCCTTCAGGTACGCGGTGGCCACCGAGGGTAATTCCGCGTACTGCTGCGCCACCTTCAATGCCGCGTTCAACGCCTCGCCGGGCTCGACGACCCGATTGGCAAAGCCTGTCTCGCCGGCTTCGGCACCGTCGAACTCCCGTGCACTCAGCATGAGCTCACGTGCGAGGCCTCCACCCACGCGTTGCGACAGCGACCAGTAAAGGCCGGTATCGGGCAGCAACCCGACCTTGACGAACGCGCTCGCATATCGCGCAGCAGACGATGTAACGACGTAGTCGCAAGCCGCGGCGAGAGAGAGTCCGGCACCAAATGCGAAACCTTCGACAGCCGCGACAACCGCTTTCGGGCCTTCGACCATCAGTCTGAAGATATCGAGTGGCAACTCGTTGCGCTGTCGGTATTCGAGCACCTTGCGCGCCTGCATCTCCGAGATATCCCCGCCCGCGCAAAATGTATTGCCTGCGCCGGTCAATACGATTGCACGGCAGCTTTCTTCGTGATGCATCAGGCGATAAAGTTGCGCGTACAACGCTTCGCGCATCTTCAGAGAAAACGCGTTGCGCCGCTGGGGATAGTTCAGTGTGACGATTGCAATTGCGCCGTCCTGCCGGATCTGGACGATCTCAGCCGCATCGCTGCCGGTCTCTTCGCTCATCTGTCTGTCTCCTGTCGATCGGAGTTGGCGCTTTGGCGCTTGCTCCGATCTCATGCACTGCTATTGGCAACGGCCCTGACGGGCAGCCTGTCTTAAAGCGTTTCCTCGGTGCCGAGAATCACCGTGGCCTGGCTCGAGAGTACGCCGCCATTGCCGTGCGCGATGGCCAGCTTCGCGCCGGAGACCTGCCGCTCGCCGGCGCGGCCCGTCAGTTGCCGCATCGACTCTTCGATCAGGAACAGCCCATACATGCCGGGATGAACGCAGGACAAGCCGCCGCCATTGGTGTTCACCGCGAGCCGGCCGCCCGGCGCAATGGCGCCGTCGGCCACGAAGCGGCCACCTTCCCCCTTGGGGCAAAACCCCAAGTCTTCAAGGAACAGAATGGTGTTGATCGTGAATGCGTCGTAAAGCATCGCAATGTCGATATCGCTTGCGTTCACGCCCGCCATTTCATAGGCGCGCCGGCCCGATTGCGCCGCGGCGGTCACCGTGAGATCCGGCATGCTCGCGATCTCGCGATGCGAGGTGGCCGAGGCCGCGCCGAGCAGATACACCGGCTTGCCGGTCAGGTCGCGCGCGCGGTCGGCACGCACCATGACGACAGCTGCCGCGCCATCCGTCACCAGGCAGCAATCGCGTACGGAAAGCGGGTCGGATACGAGACGCGCACCCAACACGTCGTCGATCGACAAGGGCGTGCGCATGTATGCGTCCGGATTGAGTTGCGCCCACTTGCGCGCCGCCACCGCCACCTCGGCCAGATGCTCGCGCTTCGTGCCGAACTGGTGCATGTGTCGCGCCGCCGCAAGCGCATACGACGACACCGGATTCATCGGTTTGTACGGGGTCTCCCACGGCGAAGGCCGCGACGACTGCACGAGTTTGCCCGCCGCGCTGCGCTGGTTGCTCCCATAGGCGATCAACGCGACGTCGATCTGGCCCGTACACAGCGCCATGGCGGCCGTGTGCACGTATATTTCAAAGGCCGAGCCGCCGCTTCGGTTGTTGTCGGTGAACTTCGGGTTAATACCGAGGTATTCGGCAAACGTCAGGCCGGAGAGCATGTCGTCCGGCGTGCACACGAACAGCCCGTCGACATCGCCCGGCGTGAGTCCGACCTGGGCCAGCGCATCGACGCTCGCACGCGCGGCAAGGTCCATCGACGACAGGCCGGGTGCTTCCCCGATCCCATAGGTGGCGCCCGCCACCAATGCAGTACGCCCGCGCAAGTTGAATTCCATTCGATCTACCTTTCATCAGAAGCGACCGGCGCTTGATAGCCGGTTGCAGGTTAGCGGGCGTCAGGCCGGTTCGAACACGAGCAGCGCCGCATCCCCCCGGTAGACGATCTTCGCCTGCACGGGCATGCCGATGCACACCGCCTCCGGCTCGATGCCCTCCACGCAACTCAGCATGCGCACACCTTCTTCCAGGTCGATCACGGCGACGTTGTAGCTCGGCGTGGGCGGCTTCTGGCGCACGACCGTGGTGGAATAAACCGTGCCCTTTCCGCAGGCTTCGACCCACTCGAGATCCCGCGCGCCGGTCACCGGCTCGGCAACGCGCGGATAGAACACATAGCGGCCGCTGCTCTGGCTGCGCTGAATCATCAAGCGGCCCTCGGCCAGAAATTTCTGATAGTCGACTTCAGGACAAAGAGACTCCATTCCCCGCTCCTCCAATCGTTTTGCCGGGCTCCGTCGAATCGAGCCGCCTCGCCAGACCAAATTGAACATATACCCGAACACTGTTCTAAATACTAAACGCACCATGGGCGCCCTGTCAACGGCTACAAACGCATGCCGCGCCCCGCCCCATAAGGCTGACACTACATCGCAGCGAAATTCCGTACACACCTCGTACAAACCCGCGCCGAGCGGTTTCAGCGCTTGACGGCTGCCAACCACGTCGTTTACTTTACCGAACATTGTTCGATATTATGAAGGCGCCGGATGATTCGGCTGTGAACGGCGAGGGCGACGGTTGCCCGTGCCATAAGACGAATCCGGGGCCGGCCCGGAAAACCGCCAGCAAGAGAGCTCCAAGTGACATACGAACTGACAGACGACCAGATACAGATCCGTGATCTCATCCGTCGCGTCGCGAGAGAGCGCGTGGCGCCGCGCGCCGACGAGATCGATCGCACCGCCGAATATCCGCACGACATATTCGCACTGCTGAAGGAGCTCGGCCTCTTCACGTTGCCCTTTCCGGAAGCCTATGGCGGGGCCGGCAGCGTGATGTCCGCCTGTATCGCCGTCGAGGAATTCGGGCGGGTTTGCTACAACACCGGCTATTTGCTGGTCGTGCAATGGACGCCCTTTGGCGCCATTCTCGAAGGCGGCACGGAAGAGCAGAAGGCACGCCTTTTGCCTGGTCTCGCTTGCGGCGACTTGCGTGGCGCACTCTCCATTACCGAAGCCCAAAGCGGCTCCGACGTCTCCGGCATCCGCACCACGGCGCGTCGCAAGAACGGCGGCTATGTACTGAACGGTTCGAAGATCTGGTGCACGAATTCGCATATTGCCGACTTCATTCTCGTCGCCGCGAAGACGCTCGATGAGCAAGGTCAGCCGCTGGGCATCAATCTCTTCATCGTCGATCGCCACACACCGGGCCTCACCATCGGCAACGAAGAAGACAAGATGGGCGCGCGAGGCGTGCCGTCGTGCCCGCTCTATTTCGACGACGCCTTCATCCGTGCGGATGATCGTCTCGGGCCGGAAGGCAGCCAGGGATTCAAGGTGGCGATGGAAGCACTCAACACCAGCCGCCCCATTGTCGCGGCACGTGCGGTCGGCATCGCACAGGGTGCGATCGATCACGCCGTCAAATTCATTCAGGACCGCGTCGCGTTTGGCCAGGCCATCAGCGACTTCCAGGGCGTGCGCTGGATGATCGCCGACATGGTGACGCAGACCGAAGCCGCGCGCCAGCTCGTCTATCGCACCGCGTCACTGGTCGACGCGGGTGTGAGCGGACGTGAACTCGCTCCAATGGCTGCGATGGCGAAGATGTTCGCATCCGATGTCGCGATGAAAGTCGCGACCGACGCCGTGCAGTTGTTCGGCGCGGCAGGCATCTCCAACGAGTATCCGATCAACCGTTATTTCCGCGACGCGAAAGTGGTGCAGATCATCGAAGGCACCAACCAGATCCAGCGCAATATCGTCGCGGACAACGTGCTGGGCCGTATCAGGAAGAACCAAGAGCGACAGCCAGGCTGACGAGCGAGCGACAATCACCGAGGAACAGGCAATGGAAGAAATTGAAACGGTTGGTTTGGGTATCCACTGGGAGGATCTGCCCGTCGGACGCAAATTCAAGACGGTGGGCCGGACCGTTACCGAAACGGACGTCGTGAACTTCGTTTCCGTGACCGGCATGCTGGAAGTGCTGTTCACCAACACCGAGTTCCTGAAGGAGCAGTCCGCCATCAAGGGTCGCGTCGCGCCGGGCGCGCTCGTGTTTACGCTCATGGAAGGGCTGCTCACACAGGCCACCATGCAGGGCGTCGGCTTCGCGTTCCTGAACATGGAGCTGGATATCAAGGGTCCAACCTATGTCGGCGATACGATTCATGTCGAATGCGAAGTCATCGAATGCCGACCCAGCAAAGGGCGCCCCGGACTTGGCCTCGTACGCACGCGTAACCGCGTGATCAAGCAGGACGGCGAAGAAGTGATGGTGTACACGCCGCTCAGGCTCGTGAAGGGAAAAGAGTACAAGGCCTGAGCATGGAAAATCCACAACAACCCCTTGAACGGGCCACGGGCCCGTTAGCCGGTGTTCGCGTGATCGACCTGACCATCAACGTGCTCGGTCCGGTCGCCACGCAATTGCTCGGCGACATGGGCGCGGATGTCATCAAGATCGAACCGCCCGACGGCGATCAGAACCGCAAGAACGGCCCCGGCCATAACCCTGACATGGCCGTGTTCTACACGATCATGAACCGCAACAAGCGCAGTATCGTGCTGAACCTGAAGCAGGCCGAGTGCCGCGAAGCGCTGCTCAAGCTTGTCGAGACGGCCGATGTCATCGTGCACAGCATGCGACCGAGCGCGGCCGAGCGCCTCGGCATCGGCTACGAAGCCGTGCGCGCGCGAAATCCACGCATCGTGTACGCGTCGGGCGCGGGTTACCGCATCGATGGCCCCTACAAGGATCGCCCCGCGTTCGATGACGTGATCCAGGGCGAAAGCGGCATTGCCGCGATGAACCGCGACATCGACGGCTCACCGCGCTATTTCCCTACGGTGATCGTCGACAAGTTCTGCGGTTACGTGCTGGCGTCGTCGATCAGCATGGCGCTTTTCCATCGTGAGCGCACCGGCGTCGGTCAACTCGTCCACGTGCCGATGTTCGAGACGATGCTGCAGTTCAATCTCTTCGAGCATCTTTGGGAAGGCGCGCTCGGCTCCAATGATGGTACGGGTCTTGGCTATCCCCGCATGTTTTCGCCGTATCGCAGGCCCTATGCGACGAAAGACGGCCACATCTGCTTGCTCGCGGTAAACAACGATCAGTGGCGCCGCGTGCTATGCGCGATCGATGCGGCGCACCTGCTCGACGATCCGCGCTTCTGCCACATGACCGAGCGCATGCGCAACATCAACGAGCTGTACCGCATCGTCGGCGATGCCATCCGCAACAAGACCACGGCGGAATGGAATGCAATTTTCGCATCGGCGGACGTGCCGCACGGCCCCGTACGCGACCTCAAAGACCTGATGCACGATGCATACCTCAAGGAGACCGGCTTCTTTCAGCGTGTCGACCACCCGACCGAGGGTGAAATGGTCATGACGTCGATCCCGGTGCACTTCTCCGAGTCGCCCGGCAACGTTCGCTATCTGCCGCCGAATCTCGGCGAGCACAGCATCGAAGTGCTCATCGAGGCCGGCTATAGCGCAAGCGAAGCCAGCGCACTCGTTGCCCGTGCCACGGGAAAAAGCGAAACCGCCACCGAAGCGTTGAGCAAAGACTAACTGGCGCGCATGCGCGTCGCACATCACGGAGGGAATCAATGAAGGGGCTCAAGGAGAAGGTCGTCGTCGTCACCGGCGCCGCGGGCGGGATCGGAACCGCGATCAGCAAACGATTCGGCGAGGAAGGCTCGACGGTCGCGCTGTTCGACCTGAACGAAGAAGGCGCTGCGCGTGTCGCGGCGGAAATCGAGGCGGCAGGGGGCAAGGCGCGTGCGTACCGCGTCGACATCACGGATCACGAAGGCGTGCATGCCGCAGTAGCAAAAGTCGAGGAGGAACTTGGTCCGATCGACGTTCTCGTCAACAACGCCGGCTGGGACATGGGGGCTTTCTTCCTGCAAACCGAGAAACCGTTCTGGGACAAAGTCGTTGCGATCAATCTGTACGGTCCGCTGAACATGCACCATGCCGTGCTGCGGCGCATGGCCGAACGCGGTCGTGGCCGCGTCGTCAACATTTCGTCGGATGCCGGGCGCGTGGGCTCTTCGATGGAAGCGGTGTACTCGTTCTGCAAAGGCGGCCTGATCGCATTCACGAAGACGATGGCGCGCGAGATGGCCCGCCAGCAGATTCCCGTCAACGTCGTCTGCCCCGGCCCCACCGCCACCCCGCTGCTCGACAATCTCGCGCAAGGCGAGAAAGGCGAGCGCATCAAGGCCGCGCTCGTCAAGGCCGTACCGTTCGGCCGGATGGGCGAGCCTGGCGACATCCCCGGCGCGGTGGCCTTCCTCGCAAGCGACGACGCCGCTTTCATCAGCGGCCAAGTCATCAGCGTCTCCGGCGGTCTGACGATGGCCGGCTAATCATCGCGTCGGACCTCTTCAACAACCCACATCGGAATACGACATGGAATTCAAGGACATTATCTACAAGGAGGCGGATGGTGTCGCGACGATCACCATCAATCGCCCCAGCGTCTACAACGCATTCAACGCCAATACCTGCGAAGAACTCATCAAGGCCTTCGGTCTCGCCGGATGGAACAAGGATATCGGCGTCGTGGTGCTCACGGGTGCGGGCGAAAAGGCGTTCTGCACGGGTGGTGACCAGTCCGGCGACGGCTACAACGGGCGCGGCACCGTGGGTCTGCCGATCGAGGAACTGCAAAGCATCATCCGCGACATTCCGAAGCCGGTCATCGCACGTGTCAATGGCTACGCGATCGGCGGCGGCAACGTCCTCGTGACGATCTGCGACCTCGCCATTGCGTCGGAAACCGCGATCTTCGGTCAGGTCGGCCCGAAGGTCGGCTCGGTCGATCCGGGTTTCGGCACCGCGTACCTCGCACGCATCATCGGCGAGAAGCGCGCGCGCGAAATCTGGTATCTGTGCCGGAAATACAGTGCCAAGGAAGCGCTCGACTGGGGCCTCATCAATGCGGCCGTGCCGCCCGAGCAACTCGATGCGGAAACGAAGAAGTGGTGCGACGAGATTCTGCAGATGAGCCCCACCGCCATTGCGCTGGCAAAACGCTCGTTCAATATCGACACCGAGAATATTCGCGGCATCGGCGCGTTCGCGATGCAGGCGCTCGCGATGTATTACGACACGGACGAGTCGAAGGAAGGCGGCAATGCGTTCCGCGAAAAGCGCAAGCCGGAGTTCCGCAAGTACGTGAAATAAGATAAGGCAACAACATGGCGACAGGTGGGTAACCCGTCGCCATCCCAACGCATTTCAAACCTTGTGCTCGTGCAGCGATCCCGACGCACGGGCAGATCACGCGGGGAGACCGCGGCGCGCCCTATTCCGCGCCGCCGGCGGTCCGAATGTCCATCCGGTCCTGGTTGCGCGGCAACTGATCGGTGCACGTGCCGTCTTTCTGTTATTGATACCCGTGTTGATGCTTCCGATATTGGCCTAACCGGCGCGCGGTTGACATTCCCATATGGGAGGCAATGTGTACGCGCTCGAAGGAAAGCTATGGACCCGATCCACGATCCTGCGCAGCCGAGCGCAGACTACGACGCATTGCTGCGCCTGATATATGAAGGCCCGCTGGAACCCGAACCATGGCGCATATTTCTGCGCGAGATCAGACGGCGCCTGCAATGCGGCTATGCAAATCTGGCCTTCCACGGTGTGGCGCCCGCGCCGGCGGAAATCATCGGTATCGAGGACGCCGACTGGGATTGCTCGCCTCACGGGCGGCGCTATCAGGATGCCTACGCAAAGCTCGACCCACTTCCCTACCTCGCGATGCAGCCCGGTGAGCACTATCTGCTCGAGGATCTGCTGGCCAGCGCTGGCGCAGCGGGTGACCGGTTCTATCGAGAATTTCTGCAGCCCGCCGGTATGGACCGCATGATCATCCTGTACGTGGCCGAGCCGGGCGGAATGCGTGCATGGTTGAGCGTGGCTCGCAAGGAGCCCGCGCCGCCGTTCGCCGATGAAGAAAGCGCACTGATTCGCGCAATCGCTCCGCATTTGACCAGCGCCCTCAAACTGTTCGCGACGCTGACGAGAAAGGAGATCGAGCGCAGCGTCTACCGGGATGCCGTCAACCACTTTGCGATCGGTACCATCATCCTCGACCGCCTCACCAAGGTGATCGATGTCGATGACGTTGCCACCCGCGTCATGGCGGAAAATCCGGTTCTCACCATCCGCGGTGAGCAGCTGCAAATTGCCTCGGGCGAGGCCAACAAGGAGTTCGAGGCACTGATCCAGTCGGGCCTGGCTGCCGGGGCCCGCACGTTCTGCCGCGCGATGCGGCTTCCGCGGCATCCGCATTTGGGGTTGCTGGTACGCAGCGTCGACGGGCCATTACGTTGCATCAGCAACAGCGCGCCTGCGCTCGCCGTTCACATCAGCGACTCGCGTATGGAACGGACGGCGCCCGAACGCCAGCTGATGGCCCTGCTCGGGCTTTCGCGCACGGAGGCGGAGTTGGCCGTGCAGCTTTGCCATGGACGTACGCTGGTCGAGGCCGCCCAGGCCCTTGGCCTGACCGAGCAAACCGTCCGGACCTACTCCAAGCAGATCTTCGCCAAGACAGGCGCCCGACGACAGGCGGATCTCGTCCGTCTTATCCTCACCAGCGTCGCAACCCTCGCGGCCTAATGGTAGGGGTCGCGCTCACGGCGATGAAATCAGGGACTGTCCAATGATCCCGATTCCGCGGCGCTCGATCTTCGCCATGACGCCGTCTATGTCATGAGCTTGTTGAGCCGATTCGCAGATGCCACCGCGTCGTCGATCATCTCGTCGAAGATTGCCTCGACGCTCCTGACCGCATCGGCAAAGACCGCCGCATGGCCGTAGTCGATCATGCCCTTGCGGGTGTCGCCGGTCACGTACGCCTCGTGTGCAAGCGCGCCCATCACGTGGGGACGGAAGCGCTCAAACTCGGTCACCTGCGCGCGATCGAGTTCCAGAACCGCCTCGGCGCTCTCGTTGCGCAGCACGCGGTGGTGATCACGAATCGCCGACTTGACCACGACGCTCTCGCTGCCGTCGCCCTCAACGACCTTCGCCTTGACATCCGGATGAATCCACAGCTCCTCGGCAACCAGCATGCGCGTGCCCATGATGACAGCATCGCCCCCCATCGCCAGAACACCCGCGAGTTGCCGCCCGGTACCGATGCCGCCGCCTATCACCACGGGCAAGTCAATTTCCCGCGGCGCCTGCGCGGCCTGAACGATGCTGCCGATCTGATAGATGCCGGGATGGCCGCCGCATTCGTTACCGACGACGATCACACCGTCGACACCCATGCGCATCGCCGTATGCGCGTAGCGCACGGCGGGCACCTTGTGCAGAACCTTGACGCCCGCTTCCTTCAGTAGCGGTACGATCGCTTCCGGGCTCGCGCCGGCCGTCTCGACGCAAACGACGCCCTCTTCGATCAGAATGCGGATCTGTTGCTTGACACGCTCCATGCCGCCCGCTTGCCGCGATATGTAGAGATTGACGCCAAATCGCTTCGCGCCGCTGAGTTCTCGACAGGTGCGCAACTCGTCGCGAAATTCGTCAGCATCGGGAAAGCCGGCACCGACAATGAACCCCATTCCGCCCGCGTTGACGACGGCGGCAACATATCGGGCGTCTGACACCCGCGGCCCGAGACCGCCGCAAAGAATGGGGTGACGAATGCCGAGCAGATCGGTAATTCGCGTCTTGAGCATCTGGGGGCGCACGTTGCCGACTCCTGGTTCAGGTTAGCGAAACGAGATCGTGTGGCCGCCGTCCACCGCGATCGTCTGACCGTTGATATAGCCACCCGACGGTGAAGCCAGCAGGACGGCAAGCCCGGCGATCTCCTCAACCTCGCCGAAGCGTTGCGAAGGATTGCGGCCACGGTACCACTCGACCATCGCGTCATCCTCCCATTGCGAACGCGCCATTTCGGTCTTGAAGGTTCCGGGCGCGATGCAGTTGGCCGTGATGCCCTTCGCGGCGAATTCAGTCGCGAGATTTCGCACCAGTTGCATGTCCGCGGCCTTGGTGAGCCCATACGTTCCCGTCACGGGGTCGCCGAACAGGCCGACCACCGAGGCTACAGAAATGAAGCGGCCATAGCCGCGCTCGATCATGCCGGGCATGGTCATCTGAGCGAGCCAGATATTGCTCTGCACGTTGACCTGCATGAACTTGTTGAACGTCTCGTCCTGCAGGTCGAGGACGGACCCGACCCACGGATGAATTGCTGCATTGGCCATCACGATATCGACTCTGCCCCACTCGCCGTTCGCTGCATCCACGAGATTTTGCAGCTCTGCCTTCCGCCCGATGTTGCAGGCAAACGGCATGGCCGCGCGGCTGCCGATCCTTTCGTTGATCGCTTGCGCGGCAGTTTCGCAGACGTCGCCATTGCGGCCCGAAATAACGACTTTCGCACCATGCTCGGCCATGCCGAGCGCGCTGGCGTACCCGATGCCACGACTCGATCCGGTGACGATGGCGACCTTGTCAGTCAAGTCGAAAAGCGAAGAGCGCATGTGTACTCCACACAAAATTGGCGGTGTGCCGATGAAAAAGGATCGCCGGGCAGAATCAGTCCTTGTTGCGTTTCTGCTGGGCGATGAAAGCCGATGCGATCTCGTGATGCTCGTTGCTGAGCGTCGCAGCAAGTTGCCGCGCAAGCGGCGTATCGAGCATCTGCGCCGCGCTGCGATGAAGGTGAAGATTCATCAGTTTCTTGGTTTCGCGCAGCGCTTGACGCGGTTGTTTGAGCAGTTTTTCGGCCAGCGCCAACGCCTCGTCCATCAGCTTTCCGGGCTCCACGACGCGATTGGCGAGGCCGTATTCAACCGCCTGGTGCGCAGTGATGCGATCGCCGGTGAAGATCAGCTCCTTCGCCCGCAGAAGGCTCGTGTAGAGCGGCCACGCCACGGAAATTCCATCGCCGACGACGAGACCGATGTTGATATGCGGCTCGGCCAGAAACGCCTTCTCGGACATCAGCACGATGTCGCACAGCGTAGCCATCGTCGCGCCCCAACCCACCGCGGGGCCGTTGACTGCCGCGATGATCGGGATCGGTACGTCGATGAAACCGTGTATGGTCTGGCGCGCGTTCTCTTGAACGCGCCGGGCAAAATCAGCGTCGTCGAGCGTCTTGACGAAGTGGTTCATGTCTCCGCCCGCGCTGAATGCCCGCCCCGCGCCGGTGAAAATGGCCACGCGTGCATCGGCATCTTCAGCGAGCGCGGCGAATAGCTTCGGATAGCTGAAAAGCATCTCCGATGTCGATGCGTTCAGATCGGCCGGCCGGTTGAGCGTGATGATGCGCAAGCCGCCGTCGGCTTTCACCTGAATATCGTCTGGAAGGCCGTAGAGATTTGTCATGTTGGTAGCCAACTTGGGGCGAAGTCGCTGGATGAGCGGGCGAGCCTGCGCCCGCGTTATGCGGTTTGTCTGGAAGGTCGGCTACTTCTGCACCTGCCACGCCATGCCGCCGCGTTGCCTTCGTTCCGCCAAAGCCTCTTTCTCGATACGCAATGCTTCTTCGAGCGTTGCCAGTGCACCCTGATCGATCACGCGCTTGACTGTTGCGACGAGATCGGGATCGCGGCTCGCAATCGTATTCGCTACCGCCGCGGCACGCTCCATCAACTGATCGTGCGCAAGCACCTCGTTGACGAGGCCGATGCGCAATGCCGTGGCCGCGTCGATCGGCTCGCTCGTGAAGCTGAACTGCTTGGCCCACCTTGAGCCCACGATATGCGGCAACCGCGCAGTCATTCCACCACCGGCAAGTGCGCCAATTTTCGTGTGCGTGTCGGCAAAGCGTGCGCGCTCCGACGCGATGATGAAATCGCACCCCATCGCAAGCTCGAGCCCGCCGGTGACGGCGGCGCCGTTCACAGCCGCGATGACGGGCTTGCTAATGCGCGCCCACATATCGATCATTTCCGCGACTCGCGCACGCGGCGCATCGGGGGCGGAGAAGTCATTCAGATCGAGTCCCGCGCAAAAGGCCGGATCGGCGCCCGTGACGATGAGCACACGCAGGCTTTCGTCGGCTTCGAACCGGTGGATTGCGTCGACGAGCGCTTCAGTCAACGCAAGGTTCAACGCGTTGCGGGCGTCGGGCCGATTCAGTGTCAGCGTGAGAACCACGCCCTCTTGCGTCAGGTCCAGCAAATCGGCTCGCTTTGCGTCCATGTCAGTGCCTCGATAGGGGTTCACGCAGCTGCAGCCAAGGCCTCGCGCTGGATCTGCCGGGCATAGCGATTCAGGTGATAGTCCATGTTGCCGAACAACGTGTCGAGCACGAGGTGGCGGCGATAATGATGGCCCACCTTGTATTCGTTGGTGATGCCGTAGCCGCCGTGCAGTTGGATGCCTTGCTGCGTGACGAACTTCGCGCTGCGAGTGGTCTGCGCCTTGCAGCCCGAAATTTCAACGCTTCGCTTTTCACTGTCCTCGCTGAGCGCGGCCAATGCACGATGCAGGGTTGCTCGCGCCTGCATTGCCTCGATCGCCATGTCGGCCATCCGGTGTTGCAGTGCCTGGAAGGTGCCGATTGCAACGCCGAACTGCTTGCGCGTCTTCAGGTATTCGGAAGCGAGTTCGATGGCGTCTTCCATATCGCCCACGAGCTCGGCGCAGAGCGCGACGATCGCTTCGTCAACCGCGCCCTGCAATCCTTCGAATGCACGACCAGCGTCGCCGACGACATCGGACTGCGCGACCATCACGCCTTCGAGCAGCAGGTCGGCCGACGGTGTGCCATCGAGCAGCTCATACGTCTTGAGCGTCACGCCGGATTGTTCTGGATCGACGAGAAACACGCCGATGCCGCCCGTGTCACTGACCGCCCCCCCGGTGCGAGCGACGACGAGCAGGCGATCGGCGACCGGCGCGCCGACCACGAGCGTCTTGTAACCGTCGAGACGCCAGGCGCCGTCTGACGTCTGGTTCGCCGTGGCCGTTACGTAATGCAGCTGGCCGCGCGCGTCACGTTCGCTATGCGCGACCGCGTAGACGGCCTCTCCGGAGGCGATCTCACCGAGAATCGTTTCGCGCTGCCCTTCGCGGCCACATCGCATCACGATCGACGCCGGAAGCACACCGCACATCACGTAGGGTTCCAACACCAGTGCGCGCCCGATCTGCTCGGCCACGATGGCGCTTTCCACCGGCGAGAAACCGAGCCCGCCCATCTCCTCCGGCACCGCGATGCCAAACCAGCCCATTTCCGCGAGCGTGTGCCACGTCTTGCGCGAAAAGCCGCCGCCTTGCGTAGCCAGATGACGGCGATGTTCGAACGTATAGCTCTTTTGCACGAAGCGTTGCGCGCTTTCTTGCAACATCCGCTGTTCGTCGCTCAACTCAAAGTCCATGCTGCACCCTCTTTGTACCGGCAATTGATACGATCGCCCGCAATGGGGATCGACGGATAGTCGTGACTCGACGCGGCGTCACAGGTCGAACATCGCCTTCGCGATGATGTTGCGCTGAATTTCGGCCGTCCCGCCATAGATCGTGCAAGCGCGCCGATAGAAAACCTCGGCAGCGAGGCCGGGCGCATAGTCGGGTCCGATAAACGACATGTCGCGCAGTGCATGGTCTTCATTCGGATCCGGATAGAACACGGCACCGTAGTCACCAATCACTTCCAGCAGCATCTCCGTGAGCTTCTGATGAAGCTCCGAGCCTCGCACCTTCAGCATGGAGCCGATTGCCATGCCACCGCTGCGCTCGTCTATCCCCTGATGCAGAATCTTCTGCACTGCCATATCGATTGCGCGAACCTCGAGTTCATGCTGCGCGAGGCGCATCGCAAACGTCGGATCCTCGATCAATGGCTTGCCCGCCATGCGCTCACGCGACGCGTAGTGCCGGATCTTGCGCAGATAGCGCTTGAGCGCCGGCGCTTCGGCGCCGAGGAACGCGCGCTCGTTGAACAGCAGGAACTTCGTATATCCCCAGCCCTTGTTCACTTCGCCGATCAGGTTTTCAGCAGGCACGCGCACGTTGTCGTAGAACACTTCGGCCAGGTGATGGCAGCCGTCGAGCGACCCGATGGGCCGCACCGTAACGCCCGGCGATGCCATGTCGAGCAGCAGGAACGATATGCCCTTTTGTGGCTTCGCTTCGCTATCCGTGCGCACCAGTACGAAGTTCCATTGGCCATAGGCGCCGAGGCTCGTCCAGATCTTTTGTCCGTTGACGATGTAGTGGTCTCCATCGCGAACCGCCGTCGTACGCAGCGACGCGAGATCGGAACCCGAGCCCGGCTCCGAAAAACCCTGTACCCAGAACACCTCGCCGCGCTGAATAGGCGGAAGAAATCGCCGCTTCTGCTCTTCGTTGCCGAACTCGCAAATCACCGGGCCGACGAGCGATACACCCGCCTGATTCTGCGTGGGAGCACCGGCCAGATAACATTCTTCCTCGAAGATGTAGCGCTGCATCGCGGTCCAGCCCGTGCCGCCGTCGGCAACGGGCCAATGCGGCACCGACCAACCGCGTGTTTCATGCAGAATACGGGTCCAGCGCTGAGAATCGTCGTCGCCTGCGAGAAAGCCCTGCTGCCCACGGAATGCCATGTCAGCCGGCAGGTGATCTTTGAGGAATGCCCGGACTTCTTCACGGAACGCAATGTCCGCAGGGTCTACGCGAAAATCCATAGTGTTTAGCTTCCAGCGTTTTCGGTACGTTGAACTCGATTTGCGTCGGCTGCCGCTACGTTGCCGACGAGCGTACGTGGCGTCGGCGGCATGCGATATAGCTCTTCCACGACGCCACGACGCCGCTCGAGCACATTGCGTTGGCTGATCGCACTTTTCGCGCTCAGTTCACCGTTGTCGAGCGTGGGCTGCTCGCTCTCGAGCACGATGCGTGCGATTCGGGCGGAACTGCCCCCAGCACGCGACGCAAGCATGTCGACGCACGTCTGGAAGTGGGCCAGCACGCCGCGACTGTTGACGATCTGATCGGCACCAGGCGCCGGATCGTGAAGGTCGTCGCAAAGCCCGCGGCACGCTTCCACGTCGGGGAATACGAGTGCGGTCACGTAGTCACGGTCGTGCCCCGCAATAACGACGTCGCGCGCGTACGGTGCGAAAATTTTCAGCGCATGCAGACGCAACTCGGCAACGTTGACCCATGTGCCCGTGGACAGTTTGAAATTCTCGGCAATGCGGCCGTCGAAGCGCAGGCCGAGTTCGAGGCGGTCGGGGTCGATGAACGTTGCGGCGTCGCCGGAACGGAAATAGCCCTCCTCGTCGAACGCCGCAGCGGTGCGCTCGGGATCTTTCCAATACCCCGGCGTAACGCAGTCGCCAAGGAAGCGGATTTCCAGCTTGGCTCCGACCGGCGCCACCTTCACCTTCACACCCGGCACAGGCAATCCCGCAATCGCCTCGCGCCGCGGATCCCAGGCTGCCGACAACGGCGTGGGGCCCGCCTCCGTGCTGCCAATGCCCGACATGATGAGCACGCGCTGGCCTATCGTGCGCACGGCGAGTTCGTCGAGCTCGGCCCAGATGTACTCCGGCAGACTTGCGCCGCCGTAGTAGATCAGCGCGAGCTTGCTGAAGAATTTTTCGCGCAGGGCCTTGTCGGCTTGAAGATGCGGAATGAGTGCGGCCAACCCCTGCGGCGTGTTGAGGTAGACCACCGGCGCGATCTCCCGCAATGCCTGCACCGTCGGGCCAATTTCCTCCGGCGTCGGCTTGCCAGGGTCGAGGTAGTAAGTCCCCCCACCGTACAGCACCATGCCGAAGTTGTGCGTCCCGCCGAAGGTGTGGTGCCATGGAAGCCAATCAACGAGATCCGGCGGCCCGTCCTGAAGGAATGCGAACACTTGCGCGACCTGCTGTCGATTGCTGCACAACATCCGCTGCGGGTAAATGACTCCCTTCGGCGTGCCCGTCGTTCCCGACGTGAACATGATCTTGCCCACGGTATCCGGGCCGACCGCCTCGAATGCCTTGTCGACTTCGGCCGTGACAGGCGTCGTCAGCCATTCCGCGATGCGCGAACCCGCTCGTCCCTCCGGCAACGGACCGGCGACGACACATTCAACGTCGCCGAACACCTCGCGCAATGCGCGCCCATACAGAGCGCCGTCATCCGCGAAGACGAGGCCAGGCGTGCACACGGTCGCGAGTTGCTTGAGCTTCGCAAAGTCCTGCGATAAAAGCGAATACGCAGGCGTCACCGGAATATAAGGAACCCCGACGTGTAACGCGGCGAGCGCGAAGAGCGCGTGCTCGAAACTTCTATCCGAAAGAATCATCAACGGACGAGACGGAGACAAACCTCGATCGAGCAGCGCCTGCCCCAGTGCGCGTGCACCGTCGAGCGCCTCCTTATAGGTGAGGGACTCCCATGACTTGCCGTCCGGCGTGCGCCGTGCAAGCAACGCGCGCTCTGGTGTAACGCGCGCCCAATGTTCGAGCCGCTCGGTCAAGCGGAGCGGATAAGGCTCGAGCGCCTCCTTCAGTTCATACACCACGCTCCCATCGGGCCTTCGCTCGACGTTGGCATCCATGCTGCCAAGGCGTATCGGGCGAAGCGGTACATCCATCAGGGCATCGTGCGAAGCCTTACCTGCATCCATCTAGATCGTCCTGTTGTCATCTGGCAAGCCACGTCCCGCAAGCGCTCGAATCCGCTTCCATCCGACGGAAATCCTGCGGGCCACGAATCGCCAATAATTGAACGTCAATCGTAATTTTGAACAAACATAGCGCGAAATCGAACTCGCGTCCATCCGTTTTCACCCACCGAGATTGCCTGATGCCGACCACGGGTTCCGGCGCGCATGTCCAACGAAATACGTGACACGGTCACCCCATTGCGCACCGCACAATCACGTGGACACCAGACCAAAAATACGCTACTTTATGAACGGTATTCATATTTCTAAACATCATACACTGATCATTGTCGATCGCCGAATCAAGGAGCCATCATGTCTGACGAGGTTGTCGTCACCGCGGCCGTTCGTACCGCCATAGGGGATTTCGGCGGTGCGCTCGCGAGTATTCCTCCCACGCAGCTAGGCGCGACCGTCGTGCGCGCGTTGCTCGATCGCACAAGTCTGCCCGGCGCGGATGTTGGTCACGTGGTATTCGGCAATGTGATCCATACCGATCCGCGCGACATGTACCTGGCGCGCGTCGCCGCGCTCGAGGGCGGCGTCAGCGCGGACGCTCCGGCGTTGACACTCAACAGGCTGTGCGGCTCTGGCCTCCAGGCCATTATTTCCGCCGCACAGGCTATCGCGCTCGGCGATACTGAAATTGCCATCGGCGCAGGTGCCGAGAGCATGACGCGGGCAGCGTACGTTGCGACTAGCGCGCGTTGGGGCTCGCGCATGGGCGATATCCGTCTGATCGATATGATGGTCGGTGCGCTGACCGACCCGTTCAGCGCTTGCCATATGGGTGTGACTGCCGAGAACGTCGCGAAAAAGTATGGTGTTTCGCGGGACGATCAGGATCAGCTCGCCGTCGAGTCGCACCGGCGCGCCGCCCGAGCCATCCATGATGGCCACTTCCGCGAGCAAATCGTGCCCGTGGCGCTCCGAACGAAAAAGGGCGAGAGCGTTTTCGATACCGACGAGCACGTGCGGCCCGGCACGAGCGTCGCGGATCTCGCCAAATTGCACCCGGCATTCGAGAAGGACGGCACGGTGACAGCCGGTAACGCGTCCGGCCTCAACGATGGCGCCGCGGCAGTGCTGCTGATGGCGCGTCGCACCGCCGAACAACGGGGTCTTCGCCCGCTTGCGCGACTCGTTTCCTGGGCACATGCGGGCGTCGATCCCCAGTACATGGGCATTGGCCCGGTGCCTGCGACTCGCAAGGCGTTGCAGCGCGCTGGCCTGACGGTGGCCGATCTCGACGTCATCGAAGCGAACGAAGCCTTCGCAGCACAGGCTTGCGCCGTTGCGAAGGAACTGGAATTCGACAGCGCCAAGGTCAATCCGAACGGGTCGGGTATCTCGCTCGGCCATCCGATAGGCGCAACCGGCGCCGTCATTGCCGTGAAAGCGATTCACGAATTGCACCGTTGCGGTGGCCGCTATGCGCTCGTGACGATGTGCATCGGCGGGGGTCAGGGCATCGCTGCGATCTTCGAACGCATTTGACACCGCGCGCGAGCTGCGGGAAGCGTCCTTCGTGCTGCATGACGCGCAGCACGAAGGACGGCTTCGCCATTGAAGTGCTGCCGGCACGACGTTCGACGCACGTGAGTTTCGCACTGACTCCATCGTCCTTGCCGGCAAAGCAACGGGTTTCGCCGATGCATGCGCTGCCGCAGACGCATCATGACGTGGCCCGGCCGCTGCCCCCTCACGTCGAGCGGCCAGGCGATCAGCACCGTCGCCATTTCGACTGAGTTCACGGCCGTTCAATACAAGCCGCCTGCAAGCGCGTGTCGGATCTCCGCGTACATGCAGGCGTATTCCAAACACGCCGACGACGCTCAGCGTTCTTCCGCGAACGCGGCCAGGCGACCGTGAATGAGCGCGCGCGCCTCGGCGACCATCCGGCTCACGAGTTGCTCGCAGGTGGGAATATCGTCGATGAGCCCGATCGCGAGACCGGCCGGGAACGTGCCGTCTTCCGTATCCCCGGTCTCGTACATGCGTTTGCCGCGCTCGCCGCTCACGAGCGGTTTGAGATCCGCGAACGTCGCACCTTCCTTGTGCTCGAGTTCGAGCACTTTCTCCGCGACCGAATTCCTGAAAATGCGCGAGGTGTTCTTCAGCGTGCGGAAAATCAATGCGGTGTTGCGTTCGTCGTTCTCGACCAGTCTGCGCTTGACGTTCTCATGAATCGGCGCCTCCTGCGTGGCCATGAATCGCGTGCCCATGTTGATCCCATCCGCGCCGAGCGCGAGTGCCGCGACCATGCCGCGTGCGTCGGCAATGCCGCCCGATGCAATCATCGGAATACGCAGTTTCGCGGCTGCAGCCGGCAACAGAATGAGGTTGGGGACGTCGTCTTCGCCGGGATGGCCGGCACATTCGAAGCCGTCCACGCTCACTGCGTCACATCCCAGCGCCTCCGCTTTCAGCGCATGACGCACGGAAGTGCATTTGTGGATCACCTTGATTCCCGCTGCCTTGAACGCGGGCATGTACGCCTTGGGATTGCGCCCCGCCGTCTCGACGATCTTCACGCCGTTCTCCACGATCGCGTGCACGTATTCATCGTACGGAACCGGTTTGATCGTCGGCAGTATGGTGAGGTTCACGGCGAAAGGCTGATCCGTCATCGATCGAACACGGCCAATCTCGTTGCGCAGTGCCTCGGGCGTAGGTTGCGTCAGTGCGGTAATGGTGCCCAGCGCCCCGGCGTTGGAGACGGCAGCGGCGAGTTCCGCGCGGCCGACCCACATCATGCCTCCCTGAACGATGGGATATCGAATCCCGAGCAGCTCTGTAATCCGCGTCTTCACGTCATGATCCTCCGAGGTAAGGGCAACCTGCCTTTCCAGCACGTCGCTTGTCGAGCACGCGCCGCCCGTTTACATTTACGAACTACGTGCAATTATATACACTTCATTCACGTTGCCCAACAAGAGCGCGACACATATGTGTGACGCGACGGATTGCGCGATGCATGGAGGATCAGGAGAGTTTATGAACAAACGTGACACCGAGATCGACGCTGCCCAAGCGCCGGCCCGCCCGACTCTGGATGAGGCGGAAGAAGCAGTTCGAACACTCATTCGATGGGCGGGTGACGACCCCGGAAGAGAAGGTCTCGTTCAAACACCGGCGCGCGTCGCGCGCGCGTATCGCGAATTCTTCGCAGGCTACGAAACCGACCCGATTCAGATTCTCGCGACGACGTTTTCCGAAGTGGACGGCTACGACGAAATGGTCGTGCTGAAGGACATCCGCTTCGAAAGCTATTGCGAGCACCATATGGTGCCGATCATCGGGCGCGCACATGTCGCCTACCTGCCGGATCACCATGTGGTGGGCATCTCCAAACTCGCGCGCCTCGTCGATGTCTATGCAAAGCGCCTGCAGATTCAGGAGAAGATGACCGTTCAAATCGCCGATGCGTTGAACACCGTGCTGAAGCCAAAGGGGGTCGCCGTCATTCTCGAAGCCGCGCATCAGTGCATGAGCACACGGGGCGTGCATAAGCCCGGCGCGTCGCTGGTGACCAGCCGAATGCTGGGTGCGTTTCGTGACGATCCCGCCACGCGCCGCGAATTTCTGTCGATCGTGGGCCACAGCACGATCATGCCGTTGCCGAATAGCTGAAAGCCAGTGTCGGCTCCTCGCCGACACTGGCTTTCAGACCTTCCCGATCGATTTTCCGCAAGCGCCTTATGACACTTATGCGAATCCCTGGACTTCGCTAGGCTGGCGCGTCGTGAGAGGCCGCGCGTAAGAGACGTCTTCACCATTTCGTGAACTGACTGCATTGCTCATCAGAACTTCGCGCCAGGCAGCAGGCACTTCAGCTGGTGTAAGTTCATTGATCGCCTCCGAAACGCAAACGCGATCGGCAATCGCCCAGACACCATTACGCTTTTCGAAGCGGTCGATATAGCGCCCCACCGCAATTGTGTCCGGCTTGACGCGGTTCTCCCCGAAGAACAGCCAGTACGTTTCCCCGTATGCCTCTTCGCCCCTCAACTCGATACAGTGATTGAATACCATGTGGTGGTGCGATAGCTGATGCTCACTATGGTAAGCAAAGGCCCAGTCGACGAATTCCTCTGGATTGCCAACGAATGCACCGTGGTCGTCGACTGCGTCGGGGTGGTAGGCCGACAGCGTCAACTCACGATCCATGCGATCGATCCCGCGGCAATACCGGTGCACACATTCAAGTATGGCCTGTTTGTCCAACAGCGCTTCCACACGTGCTCTCAACTCATCGTTCATGGCTTCTATCGTTAGTAGATCATGGCGACAAAAAACGCCACGGTGCCGATCACCGCACCGACGAAGCAATAACCCTCGCCTGTCGACGAGTCGTTTTCGCGGCCCCGCACGCGATTCGCGATCGCACATCCAGCGATGCCCGCGAATCCCGTCACACCGAGCACGGCAAACGTCATTACGATGTCGAATAGCGCGGAACGGCCCAGCTCTTCCATCTGCAGATCGCGCTGTAGCATCCAGACTGCACCGGCCAGGATCGACAGAAGCACGAGCGGCAGCCATACCCTGCGCGCTTCCCGGTTGCTCTCGCGAGGTAGCGTTCTCATCGTGCCTGTCCCTCCCTGCGCGTCTTGCCGAAGATGCGGGGCACTATCGCGCCCGGCTCACACGTTCCCCGGTCCGATTGCTTCGCGCGATCCGGATTGTCCAACGGGGGAGCATTCTTGCCGGCAAACTGACGACGATAGTGGAACGTGTAGTCCGCGATAGGACCACGCAAATCGCTGTCGAGAAGGTACATCGCATGTCTCCGATCAGACTCAAGTTCTTCGGGCTTTTTGTACAGCGCCTCTATGTGGACATCGTAGGTGACACCAAACCGTTATGCAACAACTCGTTCAATTAACTGCCTCGGTGTTTTCACTAGACTCGCCTGCAGTCAAAGGCTCGCATGTCAGCATCGGCCACGGGGCATCGCCTGCGGCTATTGCGGCACCAGGTAGCGTCGTGCGCCTTCGGCGAACAGTTGTAATGCGATGTTCAACCCGCGGATATCGGAACGATCCACCGTCGAGATGTACTGCTGCGTTGCCCTCAGGTAGGGCCCGCAACTTAAATCCGAAAAAGCGATCGTGGTCGAGGCCGCGAGCCATTTCACCCGCGAAGGCTGGCATCAAGAACGCGAACGGACGTGCGCTGTGCATACGGCTACGTGCGCGCAACCGGCCTATCGTCAAACGGGGGAAGCGATGAGCCGCCCGAAGCAGTTGCGCCGACGCGGTGTCGCGGCGCAAACAACGGGCGGCAAATGGGCGGTCAGGAAACCTGGAAGCCGCCGTCGACGGCCAGCAGCTGGCCGGTGACATAGTCCGACGCCGGCGATGCGAAGAACAGCACGGCACGCGCGATATCGGAGGGCAGGCCAATGCGCCCAAGCGGCATACGGCCGGGCTGTGTAATCGGCCCAGTTGCCTGATGCGCCTTGGTCGATTCAGCCGCGCCCTCGGTCGCCACGCCGCCGGGCAGCACTGCATTCACGCGAATTCGGTCTCCTGCGAATTCGAGAGCGGCGACCTTGGTGAGATTGTTGACGCCCGCCTTCGATGCACCGTAATCGCCGTTATCGAAAATCACGGGCTGCTGCGAAGCCACCGACGAAATATTGACAATGGAACCGCCGTTCCCCGTGGCTTGCATCCGCTTGATCGCTTCGCGCATGCAAAGAAAGGTGCCGCGCAGGTTCACGCCGAGAACCTTGTCCCACTTCTCCGCCGACGTTTCGACGAAATGCGTCTTGGGGTAGATGCCTGCATTGTTGACGAGAACATCAAGGCGCCCAAGCTTTGCCTGTACGGTTTCGTACATCGCAAGAATTGATGATTCATTGCCGATGTCCACCTTGACCGCGATCGCCTTACCGGAGGAAAGTTCGATCTGCTTGACCGTCTCCTGCGCCGCCTCCTCGTTCAGATCCGCCGCCACCACAGCCGCGCCTGCGGATGCGAGCAGCAACGCCGTTTCTCGGCCGATGCCCGAACCTGCCCCTGTCACCACGGCAACCTTCTGATCAAGACTGAATAGACTCGCCACATTCGTACTCACTGCGCCTCCTTTGGCTCGCCGAGCGAGCGGTTTATTTTCGAACGACATTCGTAAACGTAAACACCCGCTTTTCGGGTGTCAAGTTAACGCGAAAACGAACGACGTCAGGAGCAACGAGAACGCAGTCAGTACGACGGTGCAACGGTTTGCATCACACCCCGGTCGGCAGTGCGATTTCGCGCATGATGTCGAGCATCGAGCGGTGCCAGGACTTTTGCGGCCGATCCGCCCACACAAGCGAGACTTCCATTTCGCTGGAGGCCGGAACGTCTTCAATGTCCACGTAGGCGACACCTTCTACCGGCAGGTATCGCGCGGAGTCCAGCATCAATCCGACGCCGAGTTCGTGCGCGACAAGGTTGAGCATCGTATAGGGGTGGCGGGCTTGCTGAGTCACGCGCGGCGACAGACCCTCCTCGCGTCGAGCGGCTTCGAATGCAGCGAACAGCGGTTGCGACATCTGTTGTGGAAATATGATCAGCGGATATCGGGCAAGATCCGCAATGCGAATCGACCGCTGCGCCGCGACGGGCCACTTCGCGGGAACCGCGGCCACGATGCGCAGACGCTCGATGACCACGCTCTCCAGGCCCGACACGTCCGCCGCGCTGGTGACCACCACGCCGAGGTCGATGCTACCGTTTTTCACGCTCGCGACAGTCAGCGCACTGCCTCGCTCGATCAATCGGACATCGACACCCGGCCATTGCCTGCGCAGCGCCTGAATGGCGAGCGGCATGATGCGTAGCGCGCACATCGGCACGAAAGCCACGCTCAGGCTAGCCAATTCGTCGGCGGCCTGGCGCACGCGCCGCTCGGCCAATTCCGCTTGCGCGATGAGCGGCTTGGCTTCCGCGAGCAGCGCGGCCCCGGCGGGAGTGAGGGAAACGCCGCGCGGCGTGCGTTCGAGCAGCTGGATGCCCAGCTGTTCTTCCAGCCGCATGATCGACTGGCTGAGCGGCGGTTGCGCCATACCGAGACGTGCGGCCGCACGCCCGAAGTGCTGGGTCTCCGCAACTGCCACGAAGTGTCTGAGATGCCGCAATTCCATGACGTGATATGACTTCGATATCGGATGCCGCCAGAATACCGCCTTTGTCCCATAGCGGTGCACTAGGTGCGAACCCTGCTCACATTTTCGAACGCATGCCCCGGCCGGTCGGGCCGTGCGAGCCCCGTCAAGCAGGGCAAGCCATGGAGCGGTCTCGTTACCTTCGCCTGCAAGGGTGGCGCGCTAGCGTGGGAAAGCGGATTGGCCGGCGTGGCGGCCGAGGTGCGCCTTCTCGCACGGCACACTTTCGGTCTGCATGCCTGCCCGCTTATTCGTTGCCCGCGCCGTGCCGACGATAGGCAGACGGACTCATCGAAACGTGTTTGTGAAAGGTGTTGCGAAACGCGCGCACATCCGAGTAGCCCACCATGACAGCGATCCGCTCGATGGAGACCTGCGTATTGCGTAGCATTCGCTTCGCTGCTTCGATACGCAATGAACATGCATAGTCCCGCGGCGTCATGTCGAGGCTTCGCGTAAAGCGCCGTAGCAACGTGGCGTGACTGACTGCCAGAACGTCCGCCAGTTCGCTGATCTTGAAGTCACGAGCGAAACGCTGTGCGAGCCAGAACTGCGCGCTGCTTACGAGTGGATCATTGCTCGACACGCGGCCTTCGTCGCGCGCGCCATCCGTTCCTGTCATCGATGCGAGCCATTGAGCGGTATGCGGTGAAATCGCACGATCAACGAGGCGCGCGACGAGTTGCCATTCGCTTGCCGGTACGGCACAGGTATATACGCCGTCGTGCTCGGCAATCGTGGCGCCCGCAGCCACGCGCACCTTCGGATAACGTGACCGCAGAAAGCCCCTGAGCACGTTCGGGACAGCAGCAGGCCCGCCGTCGAGAACGCCTGCCTGCGCGAGGAGCAATACCCCAGTGCCACTGGCCGCCAATACCGCGCCCCTGGCACGTTGCCAACGCAGCCACTCCGTTACCGGCTGCGCGTGATCGAGCAGCGTGGCGAGCGACTCTTCGCTGGCCACTGCAAAGGCCGGGATAAAAACGATGCTGTACTCGGCGCCGTCCAGCAAGTCGCCGTCGCAATCCATCTTTCGCCCGCCTGCGAATTCCAGGCCGCCCGCAGTCGCACTCAACAGTCGCACCTGCGTCTTCATCTTGTGCCGGTACGGCGGCGCGAATTGCGTAAACACGTGTCGCGCAATCAGCGCAAATCCGTCTACCAGCGCGCTCACGCTCGACAGGTAGCTGCCAGGCAGTACGAGCGCAGCAACGTCCTTCACCGGCTCACGCGGAACGGCAGGTTTGCGAATTTCGATCCCCTTATATGCAGAATTCGATCCTCTTTCGCGGCGATCTTAGCACGCATCATCGCCATCATTGCCACCGGAAAGAACGGCGTAGCCACTAGCCGCCATCAAAAGCCGCGCCATCGCGGCAAAACAGGAGACGCAAATGAAAAGCCTGGAAGACAAGCACGCCTATGGTTTGAAGGTATTCGGCGAAATCATGGGTGAAGACAAGGCCGCCGGCTTGCGCGCCGCAAGCGAGTCGGCCGGATTCGGCGCCGATATCTCACGCCTTGCCGTCAATTACGCGTTCGCGGACGTATGGGGCGACGACAAGCTCGAGCGCAAGCAGCGCAGTCTCGTGACGCTCGGCATCCTCATTGCCAGCCGGCAGACGCTCGAACTCAAGAATCACGTCCGCATCGCGGTGCGCAACGGCCTGAGTGCACGCGAACTGGAAGGTGTGCTTATTCAGGCGCTGCCGTATGCGGGCTTCCCGGCCGTCGCGTCCGCCACCACGGCCGTACTCGAGACGCTGCGGGAACTAGGCATCGACACGACCACGCGCACCTCGGAAGAACGCGGATTACTGTGAGCCGACATCGCAGCCCCGTTACTATCTTCACGTCCCGATAATCGGGGCTTTGGCCAGCCAGGCCCGGCATGATTCTCGCCCCCAGTCGCAGTCATGATCCGGGG